>DATLGL010000021.1:0-7506 GCA_035540495.1 Acidimicrobiales bacterium | reverse complement strand
GATGCTGCAGGAGGCCGTCGACGCGCTCTTCGACAACGGCCGCCGCGGCCGCGCCGTCACCGGCCCGGGCAACCGGCCGCTGAAGTCGCTCTCGGACATGCTGAAGGGCAAGCAGGGGCGCTTCCGCCAGAACCTGCTCGGCAAGCGCGTCGACTACTCCGGCCGCTCCGTGATCGTCGCCGGCCCGAAGCTGCGGCTGCACCAGTGCGGCCTGCCGAAGCTGATGGCGCTCGAGCTCTTCAAGCCGTTCGTGATGAAGTCGCTGGTCGAGAAGAAGATCACGCAGAACATCAAGACGGCCAAGCGGATGATCGATCGGATGCATCCGGCGGTATGGGACGGTCTCGAAGAGGTCATTCGAGAGCACCCGATCCTGCTAAACCGTGCTCCGACGCTGCACCGCCTCGGCATCCAGGCGTTCGAGCCGATCCTCGTCGAGGGCAAGGCGATCCAGCTCCACCCGCTGGTGTGCCGAGCGTTCAACGCCGACTTCGACGGCGATCAGATGGCCGTCCACCTCCCGCTCTCCGCGGAGGCCCAGGCCGAGGCACGCGTCCTCATGCTGTCGTCGAACAACCTCCTGTCACCGGCGTCCGGTCGTCCGATGGTCGACCCGACCCAGGACATGATCTTCGGCGCCTACTACCTCACGCTCGTCGACGGCGAGGCGCCCACGCGTCACTTCCGCAACGTGTGGGAGGTCGAGCGGGCCTACGAGAACGGCGACATCAAGCTGCACGAGCCGATCGTCCTGCGCGACGACCGCCTCGTGATCACCGAGGCCACCGACGACACGCCGGCGGAGTACGCGCCGACCACGGCAGGCCGCGTCTTCTTCAACGAGGCGCTCCCGGCCGACTTCCCGTTCGTCAACCACCTCATCGGCAAGCAGGCGCCCCACACCACGGGCGGGCACGACTACGACAAGGTCGAGCCGATCATGCGGCTCGTCGAGCGTCTGGCCGACCACTACTCCAACGCGGTCGTCGCCGCGACGCTCGACCGGGTGAAGAACCTCGGCTTCCGGTTCGCCTCGAAGTCGGGCCTCACCATGTCGATCGACGACGTCCGCACGCCGCCCGACAAGAAGGCGATCCTCGATCGCTTCGAGAAGGAAGCGGAGAAGGCCGAGCAGCAGTTCAAGCGCGGCATCATCACCGACGACGAGCGGCGCAACAAGGAAGTCGAGATCTGGGAGACCGCCCGAGGCGAGGTCGGTCGAGCCATGGACCGCACCCTCGGTGAGATGCGGTTCAACCCGCTCGACATGATGGTGACGTCCGGTGCTCGTGGTAACCCGCAGCAGGTCCGCCAGATCGCGGGCATGAAGGGCCTCGTCACGAACCCGAAGGGCGAGATGATCCCCCGCCCGATCACGTCGTCGTTCCGTGAGGGTCTGTCGGTGCTGGAGTACTTCATCTCCACCCACGGCGCCCGCAAGGGTCTCGCCGACACCGCCCTGCGCACCGCCGACTCGGGCTACCTGACCCGGCGTCTCGTCGACGTGGCGCAGGAGCTCATCATCAAGGAAGACGACTGCGGCACCAGCCGCGGCATCTGGCTCGAGCACATCGGGCCCGACGAGGCCGGTCGTCGCACCTACCTCGACTACCGCATCTACGGCCGTGTCCTCCTCGAGGGCGCGGGCGGGTACGACGCAGGCACGCTCGTGACCGAGGAGGTCATGAACGACCTGCGCGACAACCCCGACGTCGATCGGGTGCGTGTCCGCAGCGTGCTGACGTGCGACGCCGTCATCGGTGTCTGCGCCCAGTGCTACGGCATGACGCTCGCCTTCCGGAAGCTGGCCGACCTCGGCGAAGCGGTCGGTGTCATCGCCGCCCAGTCGATCGGCGAGCCCGGCACGCAGCTGACCATGCGGACCTTCCACACCGGCGGTATCGCCGGAGCCGAAGACATCACCCAGGGTCTGCCCCGCGTCGTCGAGCTCTTCGAGGCCCGCACGCCGAAGGGCGCTGCGCTCCTCGCCCGGACGTCGGGCGTCGTGCGCATCTCCGACGAGGACAACGCCCGCCGCATCACCATCGTGGGGGACGACGGCTCGGAGGAGACCCACACCGTCTCCCAGCGTGCCCACCTCGAGGTGCGTGACGGTCAGGAGGTCGCCGCCGGCGACGCCCTCGTCGAAGGCCCGAAGGACCCGAAGCAGCTCCTCGACATCAAGGGCATCCGCGAGACCCAGCAGTACCTCGTCGAAGAGGTGCAGAAGGTGTACCGCGACCAGGGCGTGTCGATCCACGACAAGCACATCGAGCTGATCGTCCGCCAGATGCTGCGTCGTGTGTCGGTCGCCGATCCCGGCGACGCCGAGTTCCTGCCCGGTGAGCGGGTCGACGCGAAGCGCTACGCAGACGTCAACCGCGAGCTCGTCCAGGCCGGCAAGCGTCCCGCCGAGGGCCGCCCCGAGCTGATGGGCATCACCAAGGCGTCGCTGGCGACGGACTCCTGGCTGTCGGCGGCGTCGTTCCAGGAGACGACCCGAGTCCTCACCGAGGCTGCCATCGAAGGCAAGTCCGACGGTCTGGTCGGCCTCAAGGAGAACATCATCATCGGCAAGCTGATCCCTGCCGGTACCGGGATGATGCAGTACCGAGACATCGACCTCGAGGCGCCCGACTACCAGCCGATGGCTGGCTGGTCGTCCGACATGGGCGAAGACGAAGACCTCTCCGAGTGGCTCGCACGGCGGTCCACCTCCGAGGGCGACGCGGCCAACGCCCTCTCGTGGCTCGGTGGCGGCGGCGACGGCTCTGCCGACGGCTCGGCCAACGGTGCCGCCGGTGAGGAGTCGGCGAGCTAGAGCGGCTCTCGCCTGCATCAACCCTGCTGTTCTGTGCGTCTCTGCCCCCCGGGGAACGGGGGGCAGAAACGCGCAGAAGCGGACGTCACGCCGCCGGGAGGCGGGGCTAGCAGTCGGCGGCGGCGGTGCGCTGGTCGGCGGTGCGGCCCTCGTTGCCGAGGGCGTCGCGTGCGCTGACCCACCACACGATCTGCTCCGGCCGGCTCACGAGTGACGCGACCCACTCGCCCTCGACGCTGCCGGCGCGCATCACCGTTCGCTGATCGGCCGACCCCACCCGTTGGTGGAGAACGACCGACGACAGATCGCTCTCGTCCTCGACCGTCGCCACCACCTCACACGCCGACTGCCGGACGGCGATGTCGGGAGGACGGGCCACCGATGACCGGACCTTGACGACGGCGGTCGAGCCGTCGTTGCCGGTGAAGGTGACCGAGCCCTGCAGCTCGCCCTCCGGCGCCTCGCTTCGGAGCCCGATGACGACGTCGCCCGTCCCTTCGCCTCGGAGAACTCCCGATGCCGGGACGACCAGCAGCCACGGCTTGTCGGGCGTGGCCGTCCACTCGATCCCGTCGGTGAGGAGGTTCCGGAGACGGACGGTCGGCGACTCCGCGGCGTCGACCACGACCGGGTTCAGGGTCAACGCGTTCGATGACGCCGGCAGCTTGGTCATCGCCTCGATCTGGCTCGAGGGCGAGCGCTCGTTGCGCGCGGCGAGCGCGCCACCCGCCAACGCGACGAGCACCGCGCCGCCGACCACCGCGGCCACCGGCCACCGCCGTCGCGCGATCGACACCGCGGCCTGCAGGGGCGGTCGAGGTTCGGGTGCTCCGAGACGAGCGGTGTTCGCCGCTGCGCGCACCACCGAAGGCGGTTCCTCGAGCGGCTGCTGCGCGAGCAACGTGCGCACCGACACCATCGCGCGCAGCCGATCGCGGCAGATCTCGCAGCCGTCGGCGTGCACCGACACGGCCTCTCCCGCCGCGAGGAGCTGGCCGAGCGTGGGCGGAGGTCTGGACCCGGCGTCGTCCGCATTCTCGTCCGCGCTCGAGAGGCGCAGCACGTCGGCCAGCGCGTGGCACGGGCCAGGGCCGAGGCGAGCGAGCAGGACCGGATCGAGCGCCGCCTGCCATGCCGCGGCGACCTCGCTCACGCGAGACGCCGCCGCAGCGGGAGGAAGGCCAAGTGCCTCCCCGAGCCCGGCCGGGTCGAGCCCTTGGCGCGCGTCGAGGTCGACGACGGCCCGCTCCTCCGGAGGACGAGTCGATGCCAGCAGGCGCGCCAGCGACTCCAGTTCCTGGGGTGCCTCCTGCTCGACACTGACCTCGGCAGCGGTGTCGCCGCCGGCGGCCCGTTCGAGTGCGGCGGCCCTGGCCAGAGCCAGCACCGACGCCTTCGTCGGGCCGCTGGTGCGCACCGCCACGACCGCCGCGTCGACGGCAGCCGAGGTGACGCCGAGCACCGCGCACGCGTGGGAGTACGCGGCGGTGGCCAGCTCGTGGCGGAGGTTGGGGGGCGTCACGGGCGGAGGCCAACGGTATCGGGTTCAACGTCGTTGAGCCGAGAGAAGCGGGTGGTGCCGGTACCTTGAGCGAGCCGAGGGCCCACTCCGTTTGCCGATCCAGGGGACTCCCCGTACCATTGTCCGCTGGCCGTTCTGCGGATACCCGCGCGAGCCGCCCCCCTTTTCGCTTCTTTCGCTTCATTCTCCGAGAGGTTTGCTGCGTGCCCACCATCCAGCAGCTGGTCCGCAAGGGCCGGGTGTCGAAGAAGGACAAGACCAAGACCCCGGCGCTCGCTGGCTCGCCGCAGCGACGCGGTGTGTGCACCCGCGTCGCCACCAAGACCCCGAAGAAGCCGAACTCGGCCCTTCGCAAGGTGGCGCGCGTCCGGCTCACCAGTGGCATGGAGGTGTCGGCCTACATCCCGGGTGAGGGCCACAACCTGCAGGAGCACTCGATCGTGCTCGTCCGCGGCGGTCGTGTGAAGGACCTCCCGGGCTACCGCTACAAGATCATCCGCGGCGTCCTCGACGCTGCCGGCGTCCGCGACCGCAAGCAGGCCCGCAGCCGCTACGGCGCGAAGAAGGAGTCCTAAGCAATGCCCCGCAAGGGTCCCGCACCTCGGCGTGAGCTCCTGCCCGACCCCATCTACCGGTCGGTGCTCGTCACGCAGCTCACCAACAAGATCCTCCTCCGAGGCAAGCGCACCGTCGCCGAGCGCATCGTCTACGAAGCGCTCGACATCGTGAAGGACAAGAGCGGCGGCGACGCCCTCACCGTCCTCAAGCGTGCGGTCGAGAACACCAAGCCCCAGCTCGAGGTCAAGAGCCGGCGCGTCGGTGGTGCGACCTACCAGGTGCCGGTCGAGGTGCGCCCGCGCCGGGCGACCACCCTGTCGATCCGCTGGCTGGTCGGCTTCTCGCGGCAGCGCCGTGAGAAGACCATGGCCCAGCGCCTGGCCAACGAGCTGCTCGATGCCAGCAACGGCATCGGCGCCGCGGTGAAGCGGCGGGAAGACATGCACAAGATGGCCGAATCGAACAAGGCCTTCGCCCACTACCGCTGGTAGGTCGAGAGGCCGCCAGCGGATCCGGATGGGGCGCCCGAGCGGCGCCCCTTCTGATGTAACGGACTCCGCTGAACACCCGCTGACGAAGAGACGAACGAAGCGAACGAAGAGACATGCCGAACCGGGAATTCCCCCTCGCCCGTACCCGCAACATCGGGATCATGGCCCACATCGACGCGGGCAAGACCACGACGACCGAGCGGATCCTCTACTACACCGGCCGCAACTACAAGATCGGTGAGGTCCACGAAGGCGCCGCGACGATGGACTGGATGGTCCAGGAGCAGGAGCGCGGCATCACCATCACCTCCGCCGCCACCACCTGCCAGTGGAAGGACCACTGGATCAACATCATCGACACGCCGGGCCACGTCGACTTCACGATCGAGGTCGAGCGGTCGCTGCGCGTGCTCGACGGTGCCGTCGCGGTCTTCGACGCCGTCGCCGGCGTCGAGCCCCAGACCGAGACGGTCTGGCGTCAGGCGAACAAGTACAACGTGCCCCGCATCTGCTTCGTCAACAAGATGGACCGGATCGGTGCCGACTTCTTCCGCACCGTCGACATGATCCGCGACCGCCTCGACGCGACCGCCGCGGTCCTCCACGTGCCGATCGGCGCGGAGTCGTACTTCAAGGGCATGGTCGACCTGATCGGGATGAAGGCCCTCGTCTGGGACGAGAGCTCCGAGAAGGGCGAGAAGTGGGAGGTCGTCGACATCCCCGCCGATCTCGCCGACGAGGCCGAGCTGCGCCGCGGTGAGCTGATCGACGTCCTGTCGAACTTCGACGACGAGATCACGGAGAAGTACCTCGGTGAGGAGGAGATCACCGCCGACGACCTTCGTCGCGCCCTCCGCGCCTCGACGATCGCCGGTGACATCGTCCCCGTCCTCTGCGGCTCGGCGTTCAAGAACAAGGGCGTGCAGCCGATGCTCGACGCCATCGTCGACTTCCTCCCCTCGCCGGTCGACATCCCGGCCACGAAGGGCATGGACGTCAAGGGCATCGAGGAGCTCGAGCGCAAGGCCGACGACAAGGAGCCCTTCTCCGGTCTCGCCTTCAAGATCATGAGCGACCCCCACGTCGGCAAGCTCACCTACGTCCGCGTCTACTCCGGCACCCTCAACAAGGGCGATGCGGTCGTGAACTCGACGAAGGATCGCAAGGAGCGCATCGGCCGCATCCTCCAGATGCACGCCAACCACCGGGAAGACAAGGATGCGGCGTTCGCGGGCGACATCGTCGCCATCGTCGGTCTGAAGCAGACAACCACCGGCGACACGCTCTGCGACGAGAAGGCGCCGGTCATCCTCGAGTCGCTCGACTTCCCCGAGCCGGTCATTCACGTGGCGATCGAGCCGAAGACGAAGGACGCGCAGGACAAGCTCGGCAAGGCGCTGCAGGCCCTCGGCGACGAAGATCCGTCGTTCCAGGTCCACTCCGACGAGGAGACCGGTCAGACCGTCATCGGCGGCCAGGGCGAGCTCCACCTCGACGTCCTCGTCGACCGCATCAAGCGGGAGTTCAAGGTCGACGCCAACGTCGGCAAGCCGCAGGTGGCCTACCGCGAGACCGTCACGAAGAAGGCCGAGAAGGTCGAGGTCCGCTATGTCCGCCAGACCGGCGGTCGCGGTCAGTACGGCCACGTCGTCATCGACCTGGAGCCCACCGGCCCCGGTGGCGGCTACGAGTTCGTCGACAAGATCACCGGCGGCGTCATCCCAAAGGAGTACATCCCCTCGGTCGACGCCGGCATCCAGGACGCGCTGCAGTCCGGCGTGCTCGCCGGCTACCAGCTCGTCGACGTGCGTGCCACCTTGACGTTCGGCTCGTACCACGACGTCGACTCGTCGGAGATGGCGTTCAAGATCGCCGGTTCGATGGGCTACAAGGAGGCCGCCAAGAAGGCCAAGCCGGTGCTGCTCGAGCCCATCATGGCGGTCGAGGTCGTCACGCCCGAGGACTACATGGGCGACGTGATCGGCGACCTGTCGTCGCGCCGGGGCAAGGTCGAGGGCATGGACCAGCGGGGCAACAGCCAGGTGGTCCGATCGCAGGTCCCTCTCGCCGAGATGTTCGGTTACGCTACCGATCTGCGCTCGCGCACCCAGGGC
>DATLGL010000020.1:0-13134 GCA_035540495.1 Acidimicrobiales bacterium | reverse complement strand
ATCCCACCCCCGCCACTAGAGAAAGTCCAGGTCAGAGGCCCTTTCCGCTCGTCGGGGAGGGCCTCTCCTGTCAGCGGCGTGTCAGCGCACCGAGAGATCCGCTGACAAGGAATCCGCCCAAGCAGCCGTGAACTCGTGCCTCGCGTGGGGCTTCTGTGCCGCGCGGGCACCGCCTGTCGCGTGACCGTCGGGTGCCTAACCCGATGAGGCGCGTCGCCGAACCGACCAGTGCGAAGGTCGAAGCGCTCCATTGCCAAGAGCGCCTCCAGCGTCACTTGGTCGCGCCGATGAGGTGGCAGACGCCGCGCGGGTCGCAGTCCGATGGGCTCAGGTGCTCGGCGCGCGTCACGAGCTGGTTCAGGTCGGCTTGGAGGGCGCGCAGCTCGCGGATCGTGCGGTCGATGTCGGCTGCGCGATCGCGGAGCAGCTCGAGGACGCGGCCGCAGGGCGTCTCGCCGCCTTCTCGGAGTGCGATGACGCTGCGGATCTCGCCGAGGGTGAGTCCCAGCGCCTGTGCTGATCGGATGAACCTGAGGCGCTCGAGCACGCCCTCGTCGTAGACGCGGTAGCCGGACGATGATCGAGGGGGTGCGTCGACGAGGCCGATGTCCTCGTAGTAGCGGAGCGTCTTCGCCGGGACGCCGGAGCGCCGGGCCACATCGCTGATCAACATGGCTTGACCTTCCCGTGCACTGGAAGGCTTACCGTAGACGGGTGCGGATCGAGATCCTCTACGCCGCCGACTGCCCGAACCTCCCGGTCGCGCGTTCACGGGTGCACGAGGCGCTGCGGGCCGCGAGGGTGCACGCCGTGGTGGAGGAGTTCGAGGTCGGAAGCCTTGAAGAGGCGGAGCGGTTGGGGCTGCGAGGCTCCCCGACGATCAAGGTGGATGGTGTGGATCCGTTCGCCGGCGGCGGTGAGGTGTCGATCAGCTGTCGGCTGTACCGGAGTGAGGGGCGGCCGCGTGGCTCTCCCAGCGTCGACGACCTCGTCGCCGTCTTGTCGCCATGAACGAGGCTGCGACCGCTGCCGCCTGTTCTCTCGTCCACGCCGGCATCGCGGGCGCGTGCGTTGGTGTTCGGGATTCTGGGTGCGTGTCCGGTGGTCACGCGGTGGGGGCGGATGCGGAGGTGAGGCGCTCGCATTCCCGCCACAGCCGCTCTTCGTCAACCTCGTTCCGGAACTCACACGGTATTTCCGCGCGCCGCTCGAAGAACGTGCCGGTCACGCCGGTGGTGTCGTCGCTGCTCGCGAGCCACACCACCGTGTCGGCTCCGTCCGCCAGCGTCCGCGGCCCGTACTGCTCGAGCTCGCGCCGTGCATCGGGTGTGAGCGCTCGATACAGCGACGTCTCGAGGATCAGTCCGGGGGCGGTGGCGTTGACGGCCACGCCCTGCGTCTCCAGTCGACGAGCGAGTGCCCAGGTGAGCAGCCGGTCGCAGGCCTTCGACTGTGCGTACGCGGCCATACCGTCGTACGGCCGACGCTGGAACTGCAGGTCGTCGAAGTCGAGCGCGAAGGCGAAGGTGGAGGCGACGTTGACGATGCGCGACGGCGGTACCGGGAGGGCGTGGCACAGCTCCATTGCGAGGAGGTAGTAGCCGAGCACGTTCGTGGCGAAGGTGAGCTCGACCCCGGCCGCGTTCGCCGTCCGCTCCGGCAGGAGGACACCCGCATTGTTCACGAGCACGTCGAGCGCGTCGTAGCGCTTGGCGTACTGGTCGGCGAATGCACGGATCGATCGCGCGTCGGAGGTGTCGACGGTGAGCACCCGAGGGGCTGGTGCGGTCGTGCTGGTGGCGATGTCGTGGGCTACTGCGTCCGCCCGGGCGCGGTCACGGCAGGCGAGGATGACGTCGGCGCCACTCGCGGCGAGGGCGGTCGCTGCTGCCTTGCCGATCCCGGAGGTGGCGCCGGTGACGACGACGCGTTTGCCCTCGATCCACGGCATCGCCGTCATCCGACCGCGGCCAAGATCGCGTCGAGCACGCTTTGGTCCGGCACCGGCGGCGGCGGCACGTCAGGTAGGCCGCGGAGGAGGTCGAAGGCGTCGGCGATGTGATCGCCGGTGATGAGTGGGCTGTGCGCGGTGGCGATCGTCGTCATGCCGAGTGCCTGGACGCGGTCGACCTCGACGGCGTACCGGTCGCGGTCGACGAGACGTAGCCACGGGGAGAGGCCGTGGTGGCCGAACATGGCCATGCCCTCGGCCCAGAACCCCGGGTCGAGGTCGGCGACGCTGGGCGCCGGCGCGCCTGGGGACGGGCAGGCGAACGCGTCGACGCCCCAGTAGACACCGGTGCGCTCGTCGAGGAACCCGCGCGTCGCTGGTGAGTCGTAGAGCGGCGGGCGAACGGCGGCGATGCGGCGGTCGCCGATGTCGATGGACTCGCCGTCGTTGAGCCACCGGGAGCGCTGCAGCGGGAAGCCGAACGCGTTGCTGAACCGCTCCACGAGCGCCCAACTGCACACGAGTGTGGCGTTGGGACACGACTCCATGACGGGCCCGAGGTTCGCGGTGTGGTCGCTGTCGTCGTGGGACAGGAACACCCACCGCACATCAGCCGGGTCGACGATGCCGAACACGTCCTCCAGCCAGGCGGCGCGGTTGTTGATCGACCCGGTGTCGATGATCGCCGGCTCCGAACCCGCGATCACCATCGAGTTCAGGTACACCGACAGCGGCGCGCCGAGCGCGTCTTGCACCTGATGGATGACCCAGGTGTCGTCGGACACTCGCGACGGCGGCACACGCGTGGTCGGGGCCTCGGGAGCGAAGCTCATCGACGCGTCCCGACCTGCTGTTGTCGACGTCTCTACGGGCATGAGATCTCCTTGTTCCACGTGGCGAGGGGGCCGTCGGGGTTATGCGACCACACCCAGGCGTGCTGGTCGTAGTGGTCGCCGGTGGTGTTCGGCTCGTGCTCGGGCATCGGGCCGTCGAAGGGCTTGCCGAAGAGGTCCGGTGCCGCGGAACCGCTCCGGTCGGGGACGCGGACCAGGTACTCGACGCCGACGAGCCGAAGGCCGCCTTCAGCGGTGGGCACGTACAGCAGGACCTCGGGTCGGGTCGGGTCGAGCACCCCGCCGTCGAAGATCAGCGACGGGTTGACGAAGTGGATGCCCATGCCACCGAGACCGGGCACCTCCAAGCAGTGGCCCGGTCCCGGATCGAGGTAGCCAGCTTGTTCGGCGACCCGCACGTCGTGGAACTTCGCGGTCGCTCGGCGGACCTCCGCCAGCTGGCGTTCCACGCGGTCCGACCGGGATGGGTGACTCGCCGCCACCCCGGATGCCACACCGGTCGCGGCCGCGCAGACGGCGGCGAACAACAGGACCTTTCGCATGTCACTCCTTCGGGATCGGACGCCCGGTGAATGGGCGTGCTCGGAGGATCACGCAGGACGCGATTCGGACACATGCGGCGGACGCGCCAACCTGGGGTCGCGATGCCCCCAAATAAGGCGTCAGGCGCCGTCGGCGGCGCGCAGCCGCTTCGCGGCGAGGGCGATCAACTCGGAACGCCGAGCGGCGCCTGTCTTCACCGACAGGTTCGCCACGTGGCGCTCGACGGTCCTCGGCGACAGATACAGGCGGGAGGCGATCTCCTTGTTGGACGCGCCGTCGGCGAGCAGGCGGAGCACCTCGAGTTCGCGGGACGTGACGCCCATCGCCCGAAGGTCCAACGGCACTGCCTCCTCGCCGCGCCGCCGCGGCACGGCGGCGCCGGCGCGGCGGAGCAGCGACCGGCAGGCCGTGGCGTTCGGTTCCTCCCCACGGCTGTCGAAGAAGGCCAAAGCCTGCCGCAGCCACGCCACCGGGTCACCCCAGCCGTCCTCCACCGCCGCTTCGGAGACCAGCCGTCGCCCGAGCTGGCGTAGCCACTCGTGGTGGCCGAGGATCCGGTCGCCATCGGCCACGAGGGCCGCAGCACCGCCATCCCCAGCACGTCCGGCGACTACGGCGGACGCGTAGCGGTGGAAGGCGGCGGCGAGAAAGTGGATGCTCGCCTGCGGGACGTCGGCTTCCGATCGGTGGTAGGTGCCGTCGAGCGCCTGCACGAGCGCGAGGATCCCGCCGGCGGGGGAGTAGGCGTGATCCCCGGGGGCGGATCCGGCGTGGCGAGCGGCATCCTCGAGATCTCGTCGGGCCGCTTCCCGGTCCTCCTCCACGAGGGCGAGCGCAGCGGACGCCGACGCGATCTTCACCTCCGTCGCGGCGCCTGGCGCCAAGGCACGAGCCTCATCGGCGCAGCGCTGTAGTGCGTCGGACCGTCGAGCGCGGGCATGCACGTAGGCCTCGAGCCCCAGGGCTGCAGCCGTCGTCTCGTCGAAGCCGTACCGGCGGCCCAGCTCGACACACCGCTGTGTCGCGACCGCGGCCGGCGCCGGGTCGTCCCAGAAGACGATCGCCGCCGCGATCTGCACGTCGACCACCGCGGCCGTCGCCAGCGCCCCCTGCGCGACGGCCAGCTGACGGGCCTCCTCGAGTCTGCCGACCGTGCGCCCCCGCAGCATGTCGAGCGTGCCGAGCTCGTGCAGCGCGCGCGTGCGCCAGAGCTCCAGCCCGCTGGCCTCGGCGGTGGCGAGCGCCCGGGAGAAGTGCACCTCTGCGGCGCCGAGATCGTGCTGACGGGCGGTGCGGCCGAGGATCTCAAGTGCCTCACACGCTGTGTCGGGAAGCCCGAGACGGGTCGCGGCGTCCAGTGCCGCCTCGGCGAGTGCGAGTGCCCGGGCCGGGTCGCGAGTGATCGACGACTGCGCCTCCACGGCGTCGAGCGCTGCGGCGAGCGCCTCGTCGTCGAGGTCTCGAAGGTCGCGGCGCGCCCGCTCCACGAGCTGCTGCGCCTCGGCCCACCGGGTGGCGGACACGGCGGAGCGCGCGAGGCGTAGGTGGAGTGCCGCCCGCTGCTTGTCGCCACTCTCGTCGTCCGCCGCACGTGCGAGCAGCGTCTCGGCAATCTCGTGTGCGCGGTCCCACTTTCCCGCGAGCGACAACACCTCCACGAGGCAGTCGTCCACCTCCGTGGCTGTCCGCTGGTCGGCCTGAGCGCGAGCCCGCTCCAGCGCCGCCTCCGCGCTCGCCAGCGCGCCCGACGCGACCGCACGGCGCGCTGAATCGAGCCGCAGGCGTGCTGAGCGCTGCCGGTCGCCCGCGGCCTCCGCGAGCTCGGCCGCCAACTCACGCCAGTCGTCCTCGAGCTCGGGATGCGCCGCCTCCACCGCAGCGAGGGCGCGGCTGGACAGCGTCGCCAACTCGGGTGGAAGCAGGTCATCGAGCACCGCATCGCGCGAAAGCGCGTGGCGAAACCGGAAGGTCGGCTCCGCAGCATCAATGGTCAGGATCTGCGCATCGACTGCTTGTCGGAGTGCCGCCAGGACCTGCGCCTCGGTTCGATCCGTGATCGCCGGCAGCAGTCTCCAATCGAACCGCCTCCCGAGGACGGCGGCGGCAACGAGGATCGCCCTCGAGTCGGGGCCCACCGCTGAAAGCCGGCGACGCATGTCGTCAGCGAAGCTGTCGGGGACGATTGCACCTGCGGTGGCCACCACCGTCCATGTATCGCCCTCTTTGACCAGTGCACCGCATCCCGCGCCTGCCGCCAGCACCTCTTCGATGAGGAACGGGACGCCGCCGGCACGCCCGGCGAGGGCGAGGACGTCACCCTCGACTGCGGGTGCGCTCAGGCAGGACTGGACCATCTCGGCGACGTCATCCGGGGCGAGCCGTGACAACCGGATGAGCGGCGAGGCACGCCGCGCGCTGAGATCGTGCGCGAGGCGAAGCGCCTGCGACGGCTGCTCGTCCCGTAGGGTGACGAGGCACAGGGCCCGTTCGCTCACGAGGTTGTCCGCGAGGTACTCCGCCACTCGAAGCGTGTCCGGATCGCTCCAATGGAGGTCCTCGAGCACCACGACGCAGCCCCGGCTCCCGCCGGCCACCCGCAGGAACTGCAACACAGACTCGGCAACGGCGACGACCGACTCATCGACCGGCAGCGGCGACTCCGTCTGCCACTCCGGCACGAGGCGCCCCAACGTGCGACGGTACGGACCAACGTCCTCACCGGTCACCGTCCCGCGTCGCACCGCCGAGCTAAGCGCCTCGGCCAGCGGTCGGTACGGCACCGGCGTCGACGTCGGCACAGCCCGGCCCCGAAGCACCGGTAGGTTCGAGCGACCAGCGTCAGCCGCCACCTCCCCCGCCAACCTCGACTTGCCAATACCTGCCTCGCCGACGAGGAAAACCATCGACCCGGCCCCCGCGGTGGCCGCGTCGAGCGCCCTCCGAAGCTGCTCGAACTCTGTGTCCCGGCCCACGACGCGTGCCGACAGCGACGGTCGAGATGGAGCGGCACGCTGATCCACCATCCCATTCTCACCGGCATCGAATCTCCCCGCCCGCGTTAGCGGGCGATGTGCCGCGCCAAGTGAAGTCGGCGTGCCTCCCGGGAGCGTGACCAAATGATGGGCCGCGTGCCGCCCCCTTGTCGGCGGCCATGAGATCCTGCCCAGTGGCGGTCACGAAACTGCCCGGGCGTGCCAACAGAACTGCCCAGTGGCGGCCAGGTGATCTGCCCTCGTTGACGTCCGTTGCCCGCCGGGATCCCTCCGGCGGGCGCCCCTCCCGGGTCGACTTGTCGGTGCAAGCCAGACGCATCGACCAGGAGGAGCAGGTGAAGTCTCGCGAGGAGATCATGAACATTCTTGAAGCGTTCGACCTGACGCGCAGTTTCCGCGACGCCGGTGAGCTCGTGGGCTGCTCACATCACACCGTCGCCGACTACGTCGCCAAGCGCGACGCCGGCGAGTTGCCGGTGGAAGGAGAGGCCATCCGGAGGGAGCGGATCTGCGATCCCTTCATGGCCAAGATCGAGGAGTGGGTCGAGCGGTCCAACGCCAAGATCCGCGCCGACGTCGTCTTCGACAAGCTGTGCGCTCTCGGCTTCGACGGCTCGGAGCGCACCGTGCGCCGGGCGGTCGCGGAGGCCAAGGACCTCCATGCGAAGGGCAACCGGCGCGTGTACCGGCCGTGGATCCCCGAGCCCGGCATGTGGGCGCAGTGGGACTGGGGCGAGGGCCCGCGCATCTGCGGGCGGCGCAGCTCGCTGTTCTGCGCGTGGCTCGCCTGGTGCCGCCATCGGGTGGCGATCCCGACCTGGGACAAGACGCTGCCGACGGTGATCGCCCGTCTTGATCGCTCGATGCGCGCCTGGGGCGGCGCGCCGACGTATTTGCTGACCGACAACGAGCGCACCGTCACCACCGACCACGTGGCCGGTATCGCCGTGCGCAACCCGCGCATCGTCGCGGCCGCCTCTCACTACGGCGTGACGATCGCGACCTGCCTGCCTGCCGATCCCGAGTCCAAGGGAGGAAGCGAGGCGACGGTGCGGGTGGCCAAGGCCGACCTGGTGCCGACCGAGGCGAACCTGCGCGAGGAGTACTCGAGCTGGTCCGAGCTCGTCGAGGCCTGCGAGGCGTTCATGGCCGAGGTCAACGAGCGCCCCGCACCGGGCGACGCGTCGTGCGCCGGTGGAGATGCTCGCCGAGGAGCGCGCTCATCTCCACCGCCTGCCCGAGCGCGCCTACACCGCGGCCTTCGGCGAGACCCGCAAGGTGTCGTGGTCGGCGACCATCTCCTATGGCGGGGTCAGCTACTCGGTGCCCCACACCCTCGCCGATGAGACGGTGTGGGCCCGGGTCGAAGGCGACGAGCTGGTGATCACCCACGTCACCGGCCGAGGCGCGACAGAGGTTGCGCGGCATCGTCTCTCCACGCCCGGCCATCCCCGCATCGACGACGCGCACTACCCGCCCCGCCCGGCCGGAGCGCTGGCTCGTGTGCCGAAGCCGGCCAATGCCCGCGAAGAGGAGTTCCTCTCCCTCGGCGAGGGTGCCCGGCTGTGGCTGGTCGAAGCGGGCGCGGCCGGGGCATCACGGGTGCGGGTGAAGATGGCCGCGGCGGTCGAGCTCGCACGCCTGCACGGGGCCGAGCGCGTCGACTGGGCCCTCGGCCATGCCGCCATCTACGGCCGCTTCGCAGAGGACGACCTCTCCTCGATCCTCGCCTCCCAGCCGGCGGGCCAGGAGCACAACGCCAGCGAGGAGCACTCGCTCCAGGGCGGCACCGGCGTCTGGGAAGGCTTCGGGCGGTGAGCGCGCCGGTGACCCTCGACGCCGACGACGCGCTCGAGCTCGTCGAGGTCCTCGACCTCCTCCGCCGCTGGTTCGACCGTGATCGTGCCCGCCTCGATGCGAGCCTGGCCCGCCACACGGGCTGGGGGATGTCTCTCGGGGCTGTGCGCGACGACCTGAGCCGCTTCATCGACAACCTCGGCGGGTGCCAGTGGTGAGCGCCGCCCCCGTCGACGAGGTGGTCGAGTTCCTGCGGGAGCTGCGCCTGCCCCACATGCGCCGCCACGCCCCGGAACTGCTCGCCACCGCCAAGGCCGAGGCGGTCCGGGCACTCCTCACCGAAGAGCTCGCCGGCCGGCAGCGCTCCTCCATCGCCTCTCGCCGCAAGGCCGCGGGGTTCCCCACCGGCAAGACCTTCGAGGCCTGGGACGACTCGATCAGCTCCATCGCCGCACCCACCCAGCGCTCGCTGCGCACCCTCGAGTGGGTCGAGCGCCACGAGAATTTGGTCGTTTGCGGTCCGTCAGGCACCGGCAAGACGCACTTCCTCGAAGCGCTGGGCCAGGCCGCAATCGACGCCGGCCACCACGTCAGCTGGTTCAGCCTCGAGGCCCTCGGCGCTCTCGTCCGGCGCCACCGGGCCGACGACACCACCAGCCGTGCGATCCGGCGCATCATGCGCGCCGACGTCATCGTGATCGATGACATCGGGCTCCTTCCGGTCTCGAGCGAGACCGCGGAGGCTCTCTATCGCGTCGTCGACGCCGCCTACGAACGGCGCTCCCTCGCCATCAGCTCGAATCTCCATCCGAGCGGCTTCGACGAGCTCATGCCGAAGACCATTGCGAACGCCACCGTCGACCGGCTTCTGCACCACGCTCACGTCGTGCTCACCGCCGGCGACTCGATCCGGCTCACCCAAGCCACACGTGGGAAGGGGGTGAAGCCGCTGGCCAGTTGAACCTGGGGCAGAACTACTGGCCGTCTCCGGGCAATCCCGTGGCCGTCTCTGGGCAGTTCTGTTGGCCGTCAGCGGGCAGATCCCATTGGCCATTGACAGGCTACCTTCGAGGCCAGGCGCGCTGGCCCCAGACCCGGTCAGTCGCTGTGGCAAGCCCCAGACCCGGCGAGCCGTACGCGATGGATCTTGTACAGACCGGGATTGTCATGGGCGCATGTCGAAGTCACAGCTCAACGATCCTGAGCAGGTTGGGGCCAGGTGCCGATGCCGGATAGGTGGCGGACCAGCACGACAACCGTGCATTCCGCCGTCGTCGAGACCTGCTGGAGGCCCATGGCGGGCGATGCTGCGGGCGACTTCCATGACGTCATCGACCTGAGGGACGGGTGCACGGCGATCGTCGTCGGGGACGCGCCGGGATTCGGTCCAAGGGCGGCGGCCATTGCCGATCAGTTGCGAGCCGAGATCCGTCAAGCGTTCAATGCCGGCCACGATCCAGTGAAGGTGTTCGAGGGACTCGACGGGATGCTGGGAAGAGGCGAGCCCCGGGACGAGCCCATCATCGCCACGGCTACTTGTGTGGTGATCGACCCGGCGAGCCGCGAGGTGCGGCTCGTGAACGCGGGCCACCTCCCGCCGCTTCTGGCTACGACGAGCGGTGTGGAAGTCGTCGACGGGCACGCCGATCCGCTCCTCGGCATCGCCGCGAAGCGACGGCTCCACACGCGACGGCTCCAGCAGGACGCGACGCTGTTCCTCTACACAGACGGCCTGGTGGAGCGACGCGGCCGTTCGCTCGACGATTCCTTGCGCGGTCTCGCGGAGCTTTGTGCCGAGCTCACCTCCGGCACGGCTTGGGCGTCCGAACTCGCCCGCCGAGCGCTCGAGCGTTTCGGCGAACCGGCCGACGACGTGACGGTGCTGTCTGCTCGCATCACCGCTTCGAGGAGCAGCACACCGATGACGCCCGTCCGGCTGCGCGTCTACGTCGATCGCCGCGACCTCCGCTCGACGCACACCGAATCGCTCGTCCGAGAACTCGCCGGCCGGCTCCGAACCCTGCTTGACGTTCGCTTCGAGGTTGTCGACGTCGCCGACCGCGACGTCGATGTCACGGGCGGCGGCGTCATGGCGACGCCGACGGTCGTTCGTGTCTCACCAGCCCCGCTCGTTCGGGTCGTCGGCAATCTGACATCTGTCACCGAACTGGCAACGCTGCTCCAGCTCCCACTACCGCCGGCGGAGAACTGAATGCCGACTCTGCACCACGAGGTCGATCGAGTTGAAGACGGGATCCCCGGCCTCGACCTAATAACCCACGGGGGCCTTCCGAGGGATCGCCTCACGCTCGTGGCCGGGACGGCGGGCAGCGGGCAGACCGTCTTTGCCGCACAGTTCCTCGCCACTGGCGTCGCCGCTGGAGAGCCCGGGGTGTTCGTCACCTTCGAAGAGCGGCCGCACGCCCTTCGTCGAAACATGCTCGCGTTCGGCTGGGACATCGAGTCGTGGGAGGCGGCAGGGTCGTGGGCGTTCGTCGACGCCTCGCCGCGCCACGACATCGACACCGTGTTCACCGGAGGTGACTACGACCTCGGGCCGCTCCTCGATCGCATCGCATCGGTGATCGCAGGGATCGGCGCCAAACGCGTCGCCATCGATTCGGTCGGAGCTCTCGTGGCCCAGTTCGACAAGGTGGCGCCGGCGCGGCAGGCGCTGTTCCAGATGGCTTCGGCGCTCGAGTCCGCTGGCGTCACCACGGTGATGACGGCCGAACGGTTGGAGGACTACGGGCCGATAGCGAAGCTCGGCTTCGAGGAGTTCGTTGCCGACAACGTGGTGATCCTTCGGAACGCGTTGGACGGCGAGAAGCGTCGGCGCACGATCGAGGTCCTCAAGATGCGTGGGTGCTCGCACCTCAAGGGCGAGCACCTCTTCACGCTGCTCGAGGACGGCATCGTGGTCGTACCGGTTGCGATTGCCTCGATCGGCTACAGAGCGTCGACCGAGCGCCTCAGCACAGGGGTCGGCCCGCTCGACGAGATGTTCCACGGTGGGTTGTTCAAGCGCTCGCTATGGCTGGTCGCCGGCCCAACGGGGACCGGGAAGTCGTTCCTTGCCGCGCATTTCGTCGGCGGTGGCGTTCGCGCGGGCGAGCGGGCGCTATTGCACTCCTTCGAAGAGAGCAGAGACCAACTCATCCGCAACGCGGCGGCGTGGGGATTGGATCTTGCATCGATGGAGGCAGACGGCAAGCTGTGCATCGTCGCCGAGGCGCCGGAGGCCGCATCGCTGGAGGATCACCTCCAGCGCATGAAGGCGACAATCGAGGAGTTCCGCCCCGACCGGGTCGCGATCGACAGCCTCACCGCGCTGCAGCGCATCTCGACGGTGAAGAGCTTTCGCGAATACGTGCTCGGGCTGACGTTGCACATGAAGCTCAACTCAATGCTTGGAATGGTCACGAGCAGCGTGAATCGCTTTCTCACCGCCGATGCGGCCAGCGACCTGCACGTATCAACCATCAGCGATGCCATCACGCTTCTTCACTACGTCCCTGTCGCCGGTGAGATGCGCCGGGGCGTGCAGGTACTGAAGATGCGCGGATCGGATCACGACCGCGCCGTCCGGGAGTTCCGGATGACGGACCGCAGCATGGAGATCGGGGAGCCTTTCGAGGCGATCGAGGAGTTGTTCTGAACCTTCGCTGCCCAACGGTCCGCAAGCCGAAGGGGAGCGTGCCCGGCGCGTGCCCGTCATTGCTCTTCAGCCGGAGGGGCGGGGCCGCAGCGCGATGAACGCAGTCGACCTGTTGGTTGTTGCGCTGCTCGCAGGCGCAGTGGTTCACGGGCTCGCTCTGGGTGCCGCATCGCAGGTCATCTCTTTCGCTGGACTGTGGGGCGGCCTTGCTCTGGCCGCCGGCCTTGCACCACACGTCCGGGAGCTAGGTGATGACGCGACGGCGCAGATGGTCTTGCTTATTGCCACTCTCGTCGTCGTCCCTGCCGCGACGACCAGCCTCGCAAGGATCCTTGGAGTCCGCGCCTGGCGTGCCATGCAACGCGCACGTCTCGGACTGATCGACGCCGGAGCCGGGGCGGTGTTGGCTGGTGCTGCGACGCTGCTGGTCTGCTCGCTCGTCGCCGGTGTCGTAGCGCGCATTCCGCACCCGGCTGTGACGAGCGCGATCCAGCAGTCGGTCGTCCTCCGCGCCGCAGACGCCGTCCTGCCACCCACTTCCTCGCTCTTCGCTCGCATCGGACGACTCCTCGATCCGCTCGGATTCCCGGAGGTCTTTGCCGGGCTCGAGCCCGACCCTCCACCGGACCTTCCAGCGCCACCGGACGCAGTCGTGCGCGCCGCTCTAGCGAGGGCCCGCCCGTCGGTGGTGCAGATCACCGGCGACGCGTGCGGCGCCACTCAACGCGGCTCGGGCTTCATCGTCGGTCGTGGGCTCGTCGTACGAACGCGCACGTCGTCGCCGGCGTCACGCGACCCACGGTCATCGACCGGCGCGGCGTCACGCATCGAGCGAGAGCGATCTTCTTCGATCCGCGGATGGACGTTGCCGTCCTTGACGCAGCGACGCTCCGAGCGCCCTCGCTCGCGTTCGCACCCCCTGTGGGGCGAGGAGCCCATGGAGTGGTCATGGGCTATCCGGAAGGCGGGCCGTTCCGTGCCGATGGCGCAGCCGTGCTCTCCCGGCGCGACGCGTTGGGCCGTGACATTTGCGGTCGTTGTCTCACCACGCGCACGATCTACGTCCTGCGCGCCGATGTTGAGCCAGGCAACTCGGGTGGACCCGTGGTGGATGCCGCAGCGTCATCGGTGTGGTGTTCGCCCGCTCTGCCTTGAACCCTGACATCGGCTACTCCCTGACCTCGGACGAGGTCGAAGTGTCCGTGGCCATGTGAAAGTCCCCGTTCGTGGCCATCGAAAGTCTCCACCTCGTTGATGTGATCCACGTGCGCGTGTCCCCCGGGCGGGACGGTGTCGGTGCCAACCAGACGCCGGCCAACCCGGGGGACAGCGCCATTG
>DATLGL010000019.1:0-66793 GCA_035540495.1 Acidimicrobiales bacterium | reverse complement strand
CAACACCCGCACGCGCCGGTGGTAGATGATCTCGTCTCGGGTCAAGGCAGTCGGCTCCTTCGATTCTGTGGAAGGAACCAAAGGGTCCACTGCCTTGGCCCACGACTGGTGGACCTGCAACCTCAACCCCCGGACAGGAAGGCCTAGAACGGCGACGTGGCGTACGAGCACATCCTCTACGACGTCGCCGATGGCGTCGCGACGATCACCCTCAACCGGCCCGATCAGCTCAACGCCTTCACGGCGCGGATGATGCACGAGCTGCTCGACGCATTCGACGAGACCGACGCGGACGACGACGTGCGGGCGGTGATCGTCACCGGTGCCGGCCGCGGCTTCTGCGCCGGTGCCGACCTCTCCGGAGGCGGCGACACGTTCGACGCCTCGACAGGCGAACCGAAGGTCGGTGTCGGTGGCGACGGTCACGAGATCCCGCGCGACGGAGGTGGCCGCGTCGCGCTGCGCATCTTCGAGTCGCTGAAGCCGGTGATCGCCGCGATCAACGGCCCTGCGGTCGGTGTCGGCATCACGATGACCCTGCCGATGGACATCCGCATCGCGGCCGACACCGCGAAGATCGGGTTCGTGTTCGCTCGACGCGGGATCGTGCCCGAGGCCGCGTCGTCGTGGTTCCTCACCCGCGCCGTCGGCATCAGTCGGGCCATGGAGTGGGTGGCGACCGGTCGCGTGTTCCCCGCAGCTGAGGCGCTCGAAGCCGGTCTCGTGCGGAGCGTCCATCCGGCAGACGAGGTCGTGGGCGTCGCACGTGGGATCGCGCGGGAGATCGCGGAGAACACGGCGCCCGTGTCCGTCGCCCTGTCGCGCCAGATGCTCTGGAGGATGCTCGGCGCCGACCATCCGATGGAGGCCCACAAGCTCGATTCGCGAGCCATCGTCACGAGAGGTGCGAGCGACGACGCGCGCGAAGGGGTCGTGTCGTTCCTCGAGAAGCGCGCGCCGCGGTTCCCGATGAAGGTGAGCGACGGGATGCCCGATTGGTTCCCGTGGTGGCCCGACCGGCCGTACGAGTAGCAGGATGCCTGGCATGTCGTCGGACAGCGAGCAGCGGGTAACGGTCACCATCGACGGGGGAGTCGCCGACGTGCGCCTCAACCGTCCCGACAAGATCAACGCGCTCGACACCGCGATGTTCCGGGGGATCGTCGACGCAGGCGAGCAGCTCAAAGCAGACCGCTCCGTGCGCGCCGTCGTTCTCTCGGGCGAGGGGCGCGGGTTCTGCGCAGGCCTCGACTTCGGGAGCTTCCAGGCCATGGCCGGGGGCGGTGAGCGTCCTCAGCCGAGCCGGTCGAGCGAATCGTCGAACGACCCGTCGGCGATCGTGGCCACCGACGAGAAGCGCATCACCCACATGGGCCAGCAGGCGGCGTACGTCTGGCAGGAGCTCGAGGTACCGGTCATCGCCGCGGTGCACGGCGTGGCCCTCGGCGGCGGCTGCCAGATCGCGCTCGGCGCCGACATCCGCATCGCCGCGCCCGACGCTCGGTTCTCGATCCTCGAGATCCGGTGGGGCCTCGTCCCCGACATGACGGGCACGGCGATGCTGCCGCTCCTCGTTGGCCTCGACGTCGCGAAGGAGCTCACGTTCACGGGCCGGATGGTGTCGGGTGAGGAGGCCGTCAAGATCGGGCTCGCCACGCGTGTCAGCGACGCGCCGCTCGACGACGCGCTGGCACTGGCTCGGGAGATCGCGTCGAAGAGCCCGCACGCGGTGCGCGGCGCGAAGAAGCTGCTGAACGCGGCGCCGTTCCGTGGTTTCGCAGAGCAGTTCGCCGACGAGCGGGCGACCATCGGGTCGTTGATCGGATCGCCGAACCAGGTCGAGTCGGTGAAGGCCTACTTCGAGAAGAGGGACCCCGTCTTCGACGACTGAGCGTCGGCGGCCATCGTCGACGCCAGCGCCGCATGCCTGGGCATGCCGAGCTCGTCGTAGATGTCGATCGCGCGCTCGAGCATCCGCGCGACGTTCCGGTCGACGGCTCCGTCACCGTCGCCCGCGCCGAGGTGGACGGCGGCGCGGAAGCGCAGCGCGTCGGCTTCCTCATGCCGCATCGGGAGCTTCCTCGCCACCCGCTCCGCGTGCTCGAAGTGCCGGTCGGCGAGCGACAAGTCTCCGCCGCAGCCGGCGGCGATTCCTGCGAGCGTGCTCACGAGGCGGTAGTCCCAGCTCCGCATCACGGTGCCGGTGGCCGCGTGGTCGATCACCGTCGGATACAGCCGCGCGGCCCGCTCGCGCTCACCGAGGACGAACAGCGCCTCCACCGCAGCGAGCGCGAGCGTCCACGACGTGCCCGAGTTCGGGCGCCCGACGACCGGTAGAGCGGGCTCGGCCTCGGCGATCAGCGCCAGCGCCTCCTCTCGGTTGCCGAGGTAGGCGTGGATCATGAACAGGCGTCCGAGGTGGCCGCCGGACGCAGTGCGCAGCTCGCCGCGCGCCGCCTTCTCGACTTCCTCCAGCGCGTCCTCCCAGCGTCCGTCCCAGAAGGCCGCGAGACCGAGTCGGGTGTGGCCGATCGACGTCAGCCACGCGAACCCCAGATCGGTACCGAGCTGGAGCGCCTCCTCGCCACGACGCTGCAGCACGCCCACCGCCGGCTGGGTGCCGATCTCGCGGAAGGCCCGGCCGCCCTCGCCGAACACGTACGCCGAGAGGTTCCCCAACCGGCGCGCGAACACCTGCGTCTCGGCGCCGACCCGATCGGCCTCGTCGACGCGCCCGAGCCATCCGAGCGATGCCGACACGTAGCCCTGCACGTTCGCCAGGTTCCACAGGTCGCCGGCGCGGCGGAGGTGCTTCATGCTCGCCTTGCCGATCGAGACCACGTTCTCGTACTGGTAGTAGGAGAAGTGGTGGACCGCGAGGGAGTAGAGGGCCAGACCGAGGACGCCGTCGTCGCCGTGGCGGCGCGCGATCGCGAGTGCGTCGTCGAGCAGCCGCGTCGCCTGGTCGTACGAACCGGCCTGGCTCGCGACGCCGCCGGCGAGCGCGAGGAGACCGCCCCGCAGTGGCGTGTCGTCGTCGCCCAGTGCCAGCAGGCCGCGGTCGACGAGCGATATGACCTCGCTGCCGCGACGCCACCAGGCGACCTGGATCCCGGCGGTGAGGCAGAGTCGTGCGACCTCGTCGTTCGCACCAACCCTGTCGTAGGCGTCGAGGGCCTCGTTCCACAGTGCGAGCGCGTCGTCGAGATGACCGAGGCTGCGCTCGGCCATGCCCATCTTCTCGAGCACCGCAGCGCGCGCCCGAGCGTCCGACATCGGTGAGCGAGCGAGCGCGCGGTCGAAGTGGCGGAGCGCCTCCTCGTACGCGGCAGCTTCGAGCGCGCGGTCGCCGGCGAGGAGGAGGAAGCGCGCGGTGAGCTCGGCGTCGGCCCATCGTCCGGCCTCGACGAGGTGGAACGCGATGTCGGCCGCGTACTCGTCGAGCGTCGACGCGTACACGTGCTCGAGCGCCTCGGCGACCTGCACGTGGAGGCGCTGCCGGCGAGTCAACGACATCTCTGCGGCGAGGGTGCGCCGGATGAGCCCGTGGGCGAAGCGGAAGCGGACGAAGCCGTTCTCGTTCGACGCCATGACGAGGCGGGTTCGCTCGGCCTCGTCGAGCGCATCGAGCAGTTCGTCTTCGCTCAGGTCGGCGAGCGCCTCGAGGAGCTCGAAGCCGAAGTCGCGGCCGACGACCGCAGCCGTCACGAGGACGTTCCGCGTCGCCGGCGACAGCTTCGCGAGACGGTCCTCGATCACGAAGCGGACGCTGTCGGGCACCTCCACGTCGGCCGCGCCCGCGGTCGGGAGCCACCGGCCGGAAGCGTCGAGCAGCTGCTGCGCGTCGATGAGCTGGCGGATGACCTCCTCGACGAAGAACGGGTTGCCGCCCGTGGCCTCGTGGAGCTGCGCGACCAGCGCGGGCGGTGCCTCGCCGCCTCCGAGCGCGCGCAGCAACTCCGCCACGTGCTGCTCGTCGAGCGGAGGCACCTCGACGGTCTCCACCAGCCGCCGTCGGTGCAAGCCGCTCACGAAGAGGCGGAACGGCGCCGAAGCCGACACGTCCTCCCCGCCGTAGGTGGCGATGACACTGATCGGGAGGCCAGGAAGCTCGGCTGCGAGGTACTCGACGAAGCGGAGCGTCGCGTCGTCCGCCCAATGGAGGTCGTCGATCAGCACGACGAGCGGGCGGACCGCAGCAACCCGCGCGAGCACCTGCCGGAGCGCGGCGAACAACGAGGTGCGCGCCTCCTGGACCGGAAGGGGTCGCTCGGGTGCGGCGTCGTCCCACTGGGTGCGCAGCTGGGGGAGCAGACGAGCGATCTCGCCTGCGTCTTCGCCGACGATGTCGCGGAAGGCGTCCTCCGGCAGCGACCGCTCGACGAGCTCGAGGACCTCGACGATCGGTCCGTACGCGAGTCCTTCCGCGGTCTCGTAGCACCGGCCGATGAGGAACTGCAGCCCGCGGGCGCGCGCCTCGAGCCCGACCTCTTCGACCAGCCTGGACTTGCCGCTGCCGGGAGCGCCGGTCACGAGCACGAACCCGCCGCGGCCATCGTTCGCCGCGTCGACGTGCTTGCGCAGGCGGGCGCGTTGCTCGTCGCGATCGACGAAGGGGAGGCGGCCGCTGACGTGCGCGACGGGATCAGCCGGTTCGCGGTCGGTTACCTCGTAGAGCCGCCACTGCTCGCGCAGCCCCTTGAGCCAGAACAGCCCCCGGTCGAGGAACTGCCACGACGCGGTGTCGCCGTCGGAGAGCTCGTCACGAACGTCGCCCGAGACGAGCACCTGGCCCCTCGTCGCCTTCGCGGTGATGCGCGCGGCCGCGTTCACCGCCAGCCCGTACAGGTCGCCGCTCTCCTCGATGACGGGGCCGACGTTCACGCCCATGCGCACGTTCACCGGGTCGGCGGGCGACGCCGCGTTGTGATCGGCGAGCGCGTTGCGCACCTCGAGCGCAGCAGCGACGGCATCGCACGTCGACCCGAACGCGAGCAGGTACCCGTCGCCGGTCGACTTGATCACGACGCCGCCGTGGCGGGCCGCGGCCTGGCGGGCCAGCGTCTCGTGCACGCGCACGAGCTCCATCGCCGACTCGTCGCCGCGCTCGCTCGAGAGCTCGACCGAGCCCTCCATGTCGGTGAACAGCACCGCCATCCGCCTGCTGCTCATCGTGTGCCGCTCACCCCCGATGCTTGTGCCGGCCGAACGCCGTGCACGAGACTTCCACATTCATCCCTCTGGGGCGGAGAAGGGGATCACTCGATGCCGAACAACTTCACGGTCGACGCGATCAACGCGAGCCTCTCGACGCAGTCCGTGCGCAGCCTGCAGGCCGACGGCGGCGAGTTCATCGAGCAGCTGGGCCAGCCGGGCTCGTTCCTCGAGGTGGCGAGGTCGCTCGGTCTCGACGAACGCGACCTCGAGTACCTGCAGTCGGTGCCGGAGGTCCTGCAGGAGACCATCCGCGCGACCGTCGCCGCGGCGGTGTCGAGCGGCAAGGCGGTGCAGGTGCAGTACTCACCTGCCTACGACTTCGAGGTGCGGGTGTGGGACTACGGCGCGGCCGTCAGCCTGCACCTGAGCGGGCCGTACCCGCCTGACTTCGCGCGGGAGCGCTACCTGGCGGAGGCAGCCGGCTCCGAGTGATCAGACCGATGCGGTGGCGATGCGCTCGGCCGTCTCGGCCAGCTCGCCCTGCAGCCGGTTGATCTCGGCGTCGAGCCGGGCGACGTCCTGCACGCGCCGCTGGCGCTCGGCACGCTCGCGCTGCTCGACGAGCTCGATCAGTTCGAGCTCCAGGCCGAGCTCGTGGTCCATGAGGTTCACGAAGGGAACGTCCCCCCGGTCAGAGGAGGGCAAACCCGGGTCTTCGAGCGAAAGACGTTTACCGCGGCGCGAGACGGCGCAGGGTCTCGTTCAGGCGTGCGGTGACGTTCAGCGAGCCGCACGCCTCTCCGCCCGGGCGGCGGCCCACCACGATCGGCCGCCGTCCGACGGGCGTCATGGTTCCGCTGCGGACTCCAGCGGCTCCGCATCCTCTCTGCGGCTCCACAACTCCGCCGACACCGCGACGACCATCGCCGTCACCGGCACCGCGATGAACGCCCCGATGATGCCGCCGAGGCTGCCGCCTGCGGTGAGGGCGGAGACGACCACGAGCGGGTGGAGCTGCAGGGCGCGTCCGTAGATGACGGGCGCAAGCAGGTCGTTGTCGAACTGCTGCACGACCAGCGCCACGATCGCGATCACCGCCGCGTCGGCGAACCCCCCGGACACGAGCGCGACGAGCACCGCCACGATGCCAGCGACGATCGCGCCGAGCACCGGGAAGAAGGCTGCGAAGAACGTGAGGATGCCGACCGGGACGGCCAGGTCGGCGCCGACGATCGCGAGCGCGATGGCGATGATCGTTCCCTCGACGAGGCCGAGCAACGCGGCGCCGCGGAGGAAGCCGCCGAGCGCTCCCCAGGCGCGCGCCGAGCACGCGCTCACGACCTCGCGGCGATCGGCGGGGACCTTGCCGAGGATCCAGCGCTGCATCTTCGGCCCGTCCTTGAGGATGAACAGGGTTGCGAGGAGCGTCAGGATCATCCCGGTCAACACCTCGGCGACGACGACCGCGCCGGCGATGATCTGCCCGGACGACGAGCGTGCGGCGCGGCGCATGTACTCGACGATCTGCTCTCGGTAGTCGTCGACCTGCTGGGCGGTGAGGTCGAGGGGTCCGTCGACGAGCCAGTTCTCGATGTTGGTCACGCCTTGGGACACCGTCTCGGCGAGGTCGCCGAACTGGTCGCCGACCGGTGGCGCGATGAGGACGACGATGCCGGTCAGGACGGCGAGGAAGCCGAGGAAGACGGCTGCCGTGGCGAGCCCGCGACGCAGCCCCCGGTTCGACAGCCAGCCGACGAGCGGAGCGAGGAACGTCGACAGCAGCAGCGCGACGCCGAGCGGCAGCACCACGATCTTCAACCGGATGACGACGTACACAATGAGCGCGACCGCGGCCGCGATCACGAGGAAACGCCAGGCGATGTCGGAGATGGACCGGAACGATCTCATGACCGGCCGCTCACGCCTTCCGGATCAGCGAGCTCGCCCGCTGCAAGAGCGCCACCGCCGTGGCGTGGAGCATGTCGCCGATCGGCTTGGGTGCCTTGCCTGCGGCCGCCCGCGCGTTCGTCCCCTCGAGGACGATGCCGAGCTTGAAGCACGCCATCACCGCGTACCAGGGGACGGACGAGAGATCACGGGCCGACCCTTCCCCGTAGGCGGCCACCACCTGCGCAGGACCAGGCGTGCCCTCCGCTGCGGCGAGCGGGCCGCCGATGCCGAGCGGGCGGCCTTCGTCGTCCTTGCCCGTGGCGATGAGCCATCCGAGGTCGAGCAGCGGGTCGCCGATCGTCACCATCTCCCAGTCGACGATCGCCGCGACCTCGGGCCCGTCGTGGCGGAAGAGGAGGTTCGCGAGGTGGTAGTCGCCGTGCATGATCCCGGGCGTCCACGTCGCCGGCTGGTTATCGGTGAGCCACGCCGCGACGCGATCGACGTCGGGCAGATCCGGCCCGTCGTAGCCCGCGAACGAGCGGTAGCCGTCGAGCTCGTCGAGCCACCGTGGTACCTGCCGGTCGAGGAACCCGTCGGGGTTGCCGACGTCGCCGAGACCGACGGCGACGTGGTCGACGCGTCCGAGCGCGGCCAGTGCCCTCGCCGCGTTGAGCGTCATCTCCCTCTGGATGCCGGCGTTGCCGGCGTGCAGCGCCGGGAGGCCCGTCGAAGGGTTGAAGCCGTCGATCGGCTCCATCAGGTAGAAGGCCGCGCCGTTCATGACGGTCTCGTCGTCGCACGCCGCGATGAGCCCCGGGTGGGGGACGTCGCTGCCTTCGAGCGCGGCGAGCACCCGGGCCTCGCGTCGCATGGCGTCGTTGCTCTTGGGCCGGAGGTGCTTCGGGCCGCGGCGGAGGACGTAGCTGCGCCCGTCACGGGTGAAGCGAAGGAGCACGTTCTGCGTGCCTCCGGCGAGAGCGGTCACCTCAGACAGCGGGCCCGCGCCGAGCCCCTGCTCGTCCATCCACGAGGTGAGGACAGTCAGATCGACGACGCTGCGCTCGACCGCTTCCTGGCCAGGCACGTCCTGCTCCGACGGCATCCCTGCAACCTATTGTCCGCACCATGGCTCCGGCTGACGCCTCCTCGCTCCGTGTCCCGACGAGCGCTGCTGACCTCACGCCCGAGTGGCTCACCCAGGCGATCGGAGGAGGCACCGTCGTCGCCGCCGACGCGAAGCCGGTCGGCACCGGCCAGATCGCAGACAGCATCCGCATCCAGCTCAGCTGGGACCCGCCGGGCGCGGGTCCAGAGAGCGTCGTCGTCAAGGTCACGTCGTCCGCGGAGGCGAGCCGTAGCGCCGCCCAGGCGACGCGCACCTACGAGGTCGAGGTCGGCTTCTATCGCGACCTCGCCTCGTCGATCCCAGTGAACGCGCCCCGGTGCTACTGGGCCGGCCACGATGCGTCGACGAACGGCTACGCGGTCGTGCTCGACGACAAGGCGCCCGCGAAGCAGGGCGATCAGATGGCGGGCTGCTCGGTCGACGAGGCGGCGCTCGCGCTCGACGAGGCGGCGTACCTGCACGGAGCAAGGTGGGGCGACCCATCCGTCGGCGAGTTGCCGTGGCTCAGCGGCGGACTCGGTGGTCCTGGCATGAGCGGGATCATCCAGATGCTCGCTCCGGGGTACCTCGAGCGCTACGACGGCCGGATCGCGCCCGAAGCGGTGGAGCTGATCGAGCGCTACCACGAGGCGGTGGCTGCATCGGCGCCCTATGCCGGACCGACCACGATCGTGCACAACGACTTCCGCAACGACAACCTGCTCTTCGGCGGCGAGCGGGTGTGCGTCCTCGACTGGCAGACGGTGTCGCTCGGATGCGGGATCCTCGACGTCTCCTACTTCCTCGGGGGAAGCCTGCTGCCGGAGGATCGGCGCAAGGCGGAGACCGACCTCGTGCGCGGATACCACGAGCGACTGACGGCTCAGGGGGTCGAGCTGTCGTGGGACGACTGCTGGCGCGAGTACCGGCGAAACGCCTTCGCCGGGCTGACGATGGCGATCATCGCGTCGTCGATGGTTGTGCGGACCGATCGTGGCGACGAGATGTTCATCGCCATGGGGGAGCGGGCTGCGTTCCACGCGATGGAGATGGACACCGAAGACCTGCTGCGTGCTGGCGGCTGAGCGCCGCGGCCTCCCCGACGCGAAACGATCCCGCTCACGCCTGGTAGGACGAGTGAGCGAGACCGTTTCCGACAGCGACCCGATCACGCCTGGTAGGACGAGTGAGTCGGGATGCGTTCGACTGTTCTCATTGATCGGCTGGCTCCGCGGCGGCTTTAGCGTTCGACACAAACTTCGCGAATCAGCTCACGCGAACCAGGCGTCGAGGCGCTCCCGCTCGTAGGCCTGCTTGCGCTCGAAGTGCTCCTCATCGGCCGCCGACAGCCGCACGTCGAGCGTCGGCTCGGCGTAGAAGTTGCCTTCGACGAACGCCACTCGGCGGCCGGGCAGTTCGAGGAAGCACATCCCGTGGCCGTCGAACGACGCTTCTTCCGCGGGCGCACGAGGGGCGCCGAGGTCGCGTGCGACGTTCTTCGCAGCGACGCCGCCCTGCGCTGCCGCGAACACACCCGCCTTCGGGAGCTGGCCCGCCGCGTTCGGGATCATCGTGCAGTCGCCGACCGCGTAGACGCGGTCGAACGACGTGCGCATGGTGTGGCGGTCGGGCTCGATCCACCCCGATGCGCCGGCAAGGCCGCTGTCGGCGATCACAGGAGGGGCGACGTGCGCCGGCACGCCCAGCAGCACCGAGTAGTCGAGCGTGCTCCCGTCGTCGAGCTCGATCGTCCGCGTCGCGCCGTCGACTCCCACGACCTTGACGCCGGACCGCAGTTCGATGCCCGCGTCGTCGAGGAACGAGGCGACGTAGCGGCTCGCATCCGGGCCGGCCGCCGGCAACGTCATCGGCTGGAAGGTGACGACCGTGATCTCGACGTCGTCTCGCACGCCTCGCGCCCGCAGCCGCGCGTCCACGAGCAGCGCACCCTCGTACGGGGCGGGCGGACACTTGAAGGGACCGCCGAGGATCGCCACGACGACCCGGCCGCTCGAGACCTGCTCGAGGTCGTGATGCATCGCGGGGAGCTGCGTCGCGTCGTACAGGTCGTGCACGTGGGGCTTGCCGCCGAGCAACCCACGGTGGCCGGTCGACGGGCCGGCGCCGAGGGCGACGACCAGCGCGTCACCGTCGAGGGCGCCGCCCGAGGTCTCGATGCGACGAGCGTCCGGGTCGATCGCGTCGACCGTCGACCGCACGAACCGGATGCCGTGCGCCTCGACGTCGCGCAGCCAGCGGGTGCCGTCGTCGAGCGGCCGGACGCCCGCGAGGTCCCAGAGCTTGGCGAAGCCCATGAAGAACCGATCGTTCGCGTCGACGAGCACGATCTCGTCGTCGTCGCCGAGTACGTCTCGCAGTTCGTGTGCAGCGGCCAGACCGCCGAAGCCGCCGCCGAGGATGAGGACCCGCGCCATGCGCGGACGTTACTCAGGAAGCGACGGAGGTGGCGCGGAGGACCGGTGCCATGCCGGCCACCGTCAAGCAGGCGTCGACCAGCACCGGGACGAACACCTCGGGCTCCTTGGTGATCGCGAAGTGGTCGCAGTCGACCGCATACCGGCGGGCGCCGGGGATCGACTGGGCGAGCTTCTCCTGGCGGCGGGGCGGTACGAGCTGGTCGTCGGTGCAGACGATCACCGACGTCGGAACGTCGACCGCGCGGATCCAGGAGTGCGACGAGTAGCGACCCAGCGCCTGGGTCGCCTGGGCCAGCGCGGCGGCGTCGTGGCGGCGCAGCTCCACCTGCGTCCACCGCTTCAACCAGTCGGGCGCGAAGCGCGGCAGGATCGCCGACTCCACCGCGTTGCGCATCAGCTGGAAGCCGGGGATGCGGGCGGTCAACGACGCGATGGGCACCGTCGTGAACATGATGCGGTCGCGGGGATGACCGCGGAAGTTCCGGCTGGTGGCGCACAGGACGAGCCCGGACACGCGGCGGCGGTGGCGGTGCCACATCAGCTGCGCGATCGGCCCGCCCATCGAGTAGCCGACGGCGATGACCCGGTCGATCCCGAGCTGGTCCATGACCGCGACGGCATCGTCGGCGCAGTCTTCGAGGCGGAACGGCTCCTTCGACCGGATGCCCTGACCGTGGCCGCGGTGGTCGATGGCGACGACACGGAAGTGACGGGCGAGGACGTCGAAAGCGGGGAACCAGTTGAGGTCGGCCCCGCCGGAGAGGCCGTGGAGGAGGAAGACGGTCGGCGCGCCCGGGGGCCCTTCGAGCTCGCGGATGAAGGTCGTACCCCGGCCCGGGAGGTCGAGGTGGCGGCCCGGGGGGAGGAGCGGTGCCAACATTGTCATCCGCTGTACCCGCACTGAGTCGCGCGTAACGAGATTGTGAACGCCCGTTCCCTCCTCGGCGTAATTGACACTCGCGTCAACTAGCGACTACACTCTTCCGCCGACAGGCCGGCTCGGGGGTGATCGCTTGTCGTTGGGGGCCGAGGTGCACGATGCGCCTCTCGTAGAACACGCCGATGAGGCGGAAGAACTGAACGTCGAGGCGCGACCTGCGCCGCCGCAGGGGATCGGTGGGCTCTCGCTCTCCGAGCTCTGGCAGGCGGCGACGCGGTACAAGCCCGTGGCCGTCGTCGTCGTGGCGCTGGCGGTGATCGCGGTCGTGGCGCCTGGAGCGCAGGTTCTCGACGATGCGATCGACGAGCCGAGCATCGCGGCGTCCCTGCCGCCGACCGCCGTCACGTCGTCGGCCGTCGGCGACGACGCTCCGTCGACCACGGTGGCTGATGAGACGTCGTTCACCTACACCGGACCTGCCGACGTGATCACCGCGATCGGCATGTCGAGCGACGACACGGCGTCGTTCGCCGCGACCGCCTCGTCGGGCGGATCCGACGCGGCGGGGCCGTCGGGGTCGTCCCGGTCCGGGTCGTCCTCGAGTTCATCGGCGGTCGCGTCGTCGCCGTCGACGTCGGTGTCCGCCGCGCTGGCACCGTCGTACACGGTGCGCGAGGGCGGCTGGGCCACCGCAGGGTCGTCGAGTCCCCTCTCCGGCGCCGGTGTGCCGGAGGGCGGCCTTCCCGTCGGTAAGCGCCTAGGTGACACCGACAAGATCTCGTTCGTCCGTCTCGGCGGCGCATCGAAGGCGCTCGTGCTCAACGTGTCGACTGCGACCGGAGCGAACCGCTTCCCCGATGCGGCCAAGGTGCGGGCCTGCCGGATCCTCAGCCCCTCGTGGGAGGCGAAGCCGGCGCAGTCGTTCGACGCAGCTCCGCCGTACGACCGAAACGCCTGCTCGATAGGCGAGGCCCAGGCCGACGGCACGTGGCGCTTCGACCTCGACGGGTTCTCCGATGCAGCCGACGCGCGCGGCTTCGCGCTCGTCCCGGCCGACGATGCCGGGTCCGACTTCCAGCTCGTGTTCACCACCACCTGACGCGCCGCAGCCGAACGAGGGAATTCGATGCACGCAACTGCTTCCACTGACGACTTCGTCGACGCGCCACGTCTGGGTCCCGTGAGGCGCGCCGCGACGAACGCTCGCGCGCGTCAAGCCGTCGACGGCGCGGCGTTCGGGATCCTGCTCCTCGCTGCGCAGCAGATCCTGTCGCCTGCGCCGCTGGGGGTGATCGTCCAAGGCGTGATCGTGGGCGGCCTGACCGCCCTCATCGCCTTCGGGCTCGCGCTCATCTACCGAGCAAACCGCATCGTCAACTTCTCGCAGGGCGACCTCGGCGCCGCGCCCGCGTCACTGGCCGTCCTCCTGATCGTGGGGCCGGGCCTCAACTACTTCATCGCGGTGCCGCTGGGCATCATCGCCGGCATCGCCCTGGGGGCACTCGTCGAAGTCCTGATCATCCGGCGCTTCTTCAAGGCGCCACGGCTCATCTTGATGGTCGTCACGATCGCGATGTCGCAGCTGCTGGCGGGCATAGCGATCGTGCTGCCGCGCCTGTTCGATCTGCGGACGCCGCCACAGTCGTTCCCGTCGCCGTTCGACTGGTCGTTCACGATCGAGCCGATCGTCTTCCGCGGCAACGACATCATCGCCATGCTCGCGGTGCCGGTGGCGATCGGAGCGCTGGCCGCGTTCTTCCGCTTCACCAACATCGGCATCGCGGTCCGGGCGTCGGCGGAGAACGCAGAGCGCGCCTTCCTGCTCGGCGTTCCGGTGAAGCGGATCCAGACGATCGTGTGGGTGCTGGCCGCCACGCTGTCGACGCTCGCGATCTTCCTCCGGGCCGGCATCGTCGGGCTCCCGATCGGTTCGGTCCTCGGCCCGGCGATCCTTCTGCGAGCGCTTGCCGCCGCGGTCATCGGCCGGATGGAGCACCTCCCGACGATCTTCGTGTCCGCGGTCGGCATCGGCATCCTCGAGCAGTCGATCCTGTGGGACACCGGCCGGAGCATCGTCACCGCGCCGGTGCTGTTCGTCGTGATCTTGGTGGCCCTGCTCGTCCAGCGGCGCGGTCAGCAGAAGCGGGCGGACGAGGCGTCGTCGTGGCAGGCCGCTCGTGCGTTCCGCCCGATCCCGGAAGAGCTCGTGTCGCTCCCGGAGATCCGCTACGGGCTGCTCGCGGCGAAGGCCGCGGGTCTTGCGCTGCTCGTCGCCCTGCCGATGTTCTTGTCGGAGAGCCGGATCAACCTCGCTGCGCTGATCATGATCTTCACGATCATCGGCTTGTCGCTGGTGATGCTCACCGGGTGGGCGGGCCAGATCAGTCTCGGCCAGATGGCCTTCGTCGGCCTCGGTGGAGCGGCCGCAGGTGCGGTGACGACTCGCCTCGAGTGGGACCTGGCGTTCGCGCTCGTGGTCGGAGGCGTCGTCGGCGCCGTCGCCGCCATGGTGATCGGTGTCCCTGCGCTTCGCATCAAGGGGCCGTTCCTGGCGGTCACCACACTCGCGTTCGCTCTGGCGACGTCGGTGTACCTCCTCAATCCGGAGTTCTTCGGCGGCATCCTCCCGACGGGTCGAATCACGCGGAAGCCGTTCCTCGGGCTCATCGCCGTCGACACCGAAGCCCGCTACTACTACCTGACCGTGAGCGGGATGCTGCTCGCGCTCGGATGCGTGAAGTCGTTCCGGGCGAGCCGAGCGGGTCGCGTCGTCATCGCCGTTCGCGAGAACGAGCGGGCAGCACAAGCCTTCGGCATCAACGCCACGAGGGGGAAGCTCACCGCGTTCGCGATGTCGGGCTTCCTCGCCGCGTTCGCGGGCGGCCTCTTCATCCACCACCAGCAGAGCCTCGGGATCAACCCGTACGCGCCGGAGCAGAGCATCGCCGTGTTCCTGATGGTCGTCATCGGCGGCCTCGGTTCCGTGCCAGGAGCGTTCCTCGGTGCCATCTACACCCAGGGCCTCATGTACTTCGCGCCTGGTCCGCTCCGGTTCTTCGCCAGCGGGCTCGGCGTGCTCATCGTGCTCATGTTGATCCCCGGCGGGTTGAGTCAGGCGCTCTACCAAGTGCGCGACGCGATCCTCCGCTTCGTGGCCGATCGGCGGGGCATCCGCGTGCCGAGCCTGGTGGCCGACAGCCGCGAAGCGGACGAGCTCGTCGCAGTGGACGCCGCCGACGGCGTTCCTGGCGTTGGGGTTCCTGCCGCCGAGGTCACCGACGAACTGCCCGAGGTCTGGGTTCGAGAACAAGCCGCAGAGCTCGAGGAGGTGACGCGATGAGCGTCCTCACCGGACTTCCCGAGAAGATCCGCAACCTGCGTCCTTCCGTCGTCACCGGTGGCGCTGCGTCCGGTCCGCTGCTGGTGCTCTTCGGGCTGAACGCCGTCGACGAACTCGACCGCGAAGCGTTCACGATTCTCATCCCGAAGATTCGCGACCACTTCGGCCTCGACATCCAGGGCGTGCTCACGCTCACGTCGCTCGTGGCGCTCGCGGTGCTGTTCCTCGAGATCCCGCTCGCCCACGTCGCCGACCGCAAGAGCCGCACGAAGATCGCCGCGGCCGGTGCCGCGGTGTGGGGCATCTTCTCGATCCTCACGGGCTTCGCGCCCACGGTCGTCCTGCTCGGCCTGATGCGCATCGGCGCGGGCCTCGGTAGGACCGTGGTCGGAGCGACCCACTTCTCGCTGCTGTCCGACTACTACCCGGTCGATCGGCGCCCGGCGGTGTACGCCTTCCACCGGGCCGCCAACTCGGTGGGGCAGTTCTTCGGCCCGATCATGGCCGGCGTGATCGCCTACCTCCTCGGGTGGCGGGCACCGTTCATCCTCTTCGGCATCCCGACGCTGCTCCTCGTGCTGCAGGCGCTCCGCCTGAAGGAGCCCGTCCGCGGCAACCAAGACCGCCGCATGATGGGCGCGAGCGAAGAGGTCGCGGAGACCGAGGAGGAGCCGGCGTCGTTCAGCGAGGCGTGGCGGATCCTCTGGCAGGTGCGGTCGCTGCGCCGCATCTGGTTGTCGCTCCCGATCGTCGGCGTCTCTCTCGTCGCCATCCGCCCGCTCGTGCAGCTGTTCTACGAGCAGGAGTTCGGGCTCAACGAGATCCAACGAGGGACGATCTCCGCGATCGCCGAGCCGTTCCAGCTCGTCGGCTACTTCGTCGGCATCCCGATCGCCATGAAGCTCATGAAGCGCGACGCGGGTCTTCTGCTGCGTTTCATGGCCGCGACGTTCGGGCTGACGATCGTGTCGATCGCGCTGCTCGTGCTCGCGCAGAACCTCGTCCTGGCCGTCGTGTTCAACGTCTTCATGGCCGCCGCTCAGGCGAGCCTCGCGCCCGCGCTGGCGACGGCCTTCTCCCTGGCGATCCCGCCCCGCGTCCGCTCGGTCGGCGGCACGATCGGCAACCTCTTCATCGTTCCCGCCTTCCTGTTCTCGCCGATCGTCGGCGGCATGGCGGACGCGTGGGGCATCCGCACCGGGATGCTCGCGATGCTCCCGGTGCTCGCCATCGGCGTCGTGATGCTCGCCACCGCCGGGTCGTTCACCGAGTCCGACATCGCCCGTGTGCGGACGTCGACCGTGGCCATGGCCGAGGTGCGGGCCGCCCGCAAACGGGGCGACGCCAAGCTGCTCCTCGTCAAGGGCCTCGACGTCGGCTACGACGGGGTGCAGGTGCTCTTCAACGTCGACATGGAGGTCGGCGAGGGGGAGATCATCGCCCTGCTCGGCACCAACGGGGCAGGGAAGTCGACGCTGCTCAAAGCGATCTCCGGCATCCTCGAACCGACCGCGGGGGCGACGATCTTCGACGGCGCCGACACGACGTTCAGTCCGCCGAACGAGGTGGTCGCCCGCGGCATCGTGCAGGTGCCGGGTGGCAAGGGCGTGTTCCCCTCGCTCACCGTCGCGGAGAACCTCCGCATCGCCGGGTGGATCTACCGCCGCGACGAGGCCCACATCCGCGAGGCGACGGCCCGCGTGCTCGAGTACTTCCCGGTCCTCAAGACCCGCTGGGAGCAGCCCGCCGGGAACCTCTCCGGAGGTGAGCAGCAGATGCTCACCCTCGGCATGGCGTTCGTCGCCAAGCCCCGCCTCCTGATGATCGACGAGCTCTCCCTCGGTCTCGCCCCGATCATCGTCGAGCAGTTGCTCGCCATCGTCCGGGCGATCCGCGATCAGGGCACGACGATCATCGTGGTCGAGCAATCCGTGAACGTGGCGCTCACCATCGCGGAGACGGCGTACTTCATGGAGAAGGGCGAGATCCGGTTCCGTGGCCCGACCTCGCAGCTGCTGGGGCGCACCGACATCCTGCGCTCGGTGTTCCTCGAGGGCGCCGGTGCGTTCGGGGAGGAGGGCGGCGCAGGAGGCGGCGCTGCTGCGAACGCCGCGACATCGGCGGCGCTGCCGGCAACGGCGGCCCGGCCGTCGAACGACGAGATCAAGCCGGCCCTCCAGGTCCGCCGTCTCGGCAAGTCGTACGGCGGTGTCCACGCGGTCCGGGGTGTCTCGTTCGACGTCGCCCAGGGTTCGATCCTCGGTTTCATCGGGGCCAACGGCGCGGGCAAGACCACGCTGTTCGACCTCATCTCCGGATTCGTGCCCGCAGACGAGGGGCAGGTCGTCCTCAACGGTTGGGACGTGTCGGGGCTCTCGCCCGACGGGCGTGCCCGCCTCGGTCTCGGCCGCTCGTTCCAGGACGCCCGCCTCTTCCCGGGCCTGACCGTACGCGAGACGATCGCCACGGCACTCGAGCGCCAGGTTGCGGTGAAGGACCCGGTGGCCAGTGCGCTCGCGCTCCCGTCCGTGGTGCACTCCGAGCGCCAGGTGCAGCAGCGGGTCGACGAACTGCTCGACCTCATGCGCCTCGGTGCGTACCGCAACAAGTTCATCAGCGAGCTGTCGACCGGCACGCGGCGCATCGTCGACCTCGCGTGCGTGCTGGCCCACGAGCCGACGGTGCTGCTCTTCGACGAGCCGTCGTCCGGCATCGCCCAGCGCGAGACCGAGGCGCTCGCACCGCTCCTGCTCCGGATCCGCGATGCGACCGGGGCCAGCTTGTTGGTGATCGAGCACGACATGCCGCTCATCACCTCGATCGCCGACGACATGATCGCTCTCGAGCTGGGCCAGAAGATCGCCCAGGGGCCGGCAGCCGACGTCGTACGCGATCCGGCCGTCGTCGCCTCGTACCTCGGCACGTCCGAGGAGGTCATCGCGCGCAGCGGCACGACCTCCACCCGACGAGCCGATCGCGCCGACCGGCGGCGCCGCCGGCGCGCCGCGGCCGGCGCAGATCCCGCAACAACCGAAGACCTGACTGATCTCATCACCGCTGGGGGGAACCGATGACCGCACCGTCGAACGGCGGGCTCGACCGAAACCGCATCCTCGACGACTTCCGTCTCTGGAGGCCGTACGTCGCCCTTGTGGTGGCGGTCTTGATCCTCGCGGTCGTCGTGCCAGGGACACGGGAACGGGGGGAAGACGACGCCACCGTCGCCGCGACGGCGACGAACACGCCGCAGGTCACCACTGACCCCGGCGCTGTCGATGCGAACGCGCCGGCGGACATCGCGGCGACCGACGCCGCGGCCACAGACCCGGCGGCGACGACCGCTGCTGCCGCAGGCACCGGTACGAGCACGGCGACCGGCGCGCGCCGCACGACGACCGGTGCGGGCGGCACGGCCACCCGAGCGACCGGGGCGCCCCCTGCCGTCGCTCTCGGCTCGAGCAACCCGCTCGACGCCCCGGACTGCGACAAGAACACCGGACGCATCCAGATCCCGTCGTTCTACGCCCCGAACTGCGTCCCCCTCTGGCAGAAGGGCGCCGACAACGGCGGGTCGACGTGGCAAGGCGTGACGAAGGACAAGATCGTCGTCGCGGTCTACATCCCGAAGGTGAACGAGCAGACCCAGGCGATCCTCACGGCCGCGGGCGGCGGGGACCGGACCTCCGAGGAGGAGGACGACGCCAACCGCCAGAAGATGGTCGAGGCGTACCTGGCCCACTTCGAGACCTACGGCCGCAAGGTCGAGCTCGTGAAGGTGAAGGCCTCAGGCGAGTCCGACGACGACGCCGCGGCCAAGGCCGACGCCATCAAGATCGCCACCGAGATCAAGGCGTTCGCCGCGTTCTACGCCCCGAGCGGCACCAACGCCTACATCGACGAGCTGGTCGCCCGGAAGGTGCCGTGCTTCAGCTGCTCGACCTCGCAGCCGCAGGAGTCGTACGACCGGTGGGCGCCGTACGTGTGGAGCGACCTGATGGGCTCGACGCAGGGCTACGTCCACCGCGCCGAGTACATCTGCAAGAAGCTCGCCGGACGTCCGGCGGCTCATGCCGGCGACCCGACGTTCAAGACGCAGCAGCGGAAGTTCGGCATCGTCTACTTCGAGACGGCCGAGGGCTCCTACAAGAGCGGCGTCGACTTCTTCGAACGGGAGCTGGCCAAGTGCGGCGTCAAGCTGACCGATCGCGTGTCGTACGTCCTCGACCTCCAGAAGGCGCAGGAAGACGCTCGAGTGATCATCGCCCGCATGAAGAGCAAGGGCGTGAACAGCCTGATGTTCTCCGGCGATCCGCTGATGCCGATCTTCCTGACGAAGGAAGCGACGGCTCAGGTGTACAACCCCGAGTGGGTGATCTCGGGCTCGGCGCTGACCGACACGGCCTTCTTCGCCCGTACGTACGACGCGCAGCAGTGGCGCAACGCCTTCGGCATCTCGTACCTGACCGCCCGTGTCGACCCGAACGCCGTCGACCGCGAGGGCAACCTCTTCTCGTGGCACTACGGCCAGAAGCTGACGTCGATGCCGAGCGCGCTCCCCATGAACACCTTCTTCCAGGGAGTGCACCTCGCGGGTCCGAAGCTGACGCCGCAGACGCTGCGCGACGGGCTGTTCGCCTTCAAGCCGACGTCCGGGTTCCTCACCCGCTTCGCGGTGTCGTACGGCACCGGACTGTGGACCATCGGGCCCGACTACCTCGCCGCTGACGACGCCACCGAGATCTGGTGGGACCCGCAGGCGGTCGGCCCCGACGAGTCGGCCAACAGGAACGTCGCCGCCGGCCTCTATCGCTACGTCGACGGCGGGAAGCGGTACCTGCCCGGGCAGTGGCCTGCCGGAGACACGAAGGCGTTCCAGACCGCGGGAACGACGCTCATCTATCCGGACCGCCCGCCGCAGGACCGGTTCCCCGAGTACCCGCGGCGAGACGGGCTGCGGAAGCCGTAGGGCGGTACCGCCCTAGGCGGACCCGCCGATCAGGCCGCGAACGACGGGACCCAGCTCCTTCGGGTCCCATCGATCGCCCTTGTCGGCGGGTTCGCCGCGTCCCCAGGTCGTCGCACGCGAGATCGTCGAGCCGCCGACGTTGAAGACCTCGCCGGTGACGTCGGCCGACTCGTTGCTGCCGAGCCACACCACCAGCGGTGCCACGTTCGCCGGATCGCGACGGTCGAACTCGCCGGGCTTCAGCTCCGCCTGCGGCGGCCGGCCCGGCAGGTTCTCGGTCATCCGGGTACGAGCGCCGGGGGCGATCGCGTTGGCGGTGACGCCGAACCGGGCGACCTCCTTCGCAACGATCTGGGTCATCGACGCGATCCCCGACTTGGCCGCGCCGTAGTTCGCCTGCCCGGGGTTGGCGTAGAGACCCGAACCCGACGAGGTGTTGATGATCCGGGCGTCGTTCGTCTCGCCCGCCTTCACCCGCTCCCGCCAGTACGCCGTCGCCCACCGGGTGGTGCAGAACGTGCCCTTGAGGTGCACGCGGATGACCGCGTCCCACTCCTCCTCGGTCATGTTGAAGATCATCCGGTCGCGCAGGATGCCGGCGTTGTTCACCAGGGTGTCGAGGCCGCCGAACGTCTCGATAGCGGTGTTGAGGAGACGCTGCGCGCCCTCCCAGTCGGCGACGTCGTCGGCGTTGGCGACGGCCTCGCCGCCCATCGCCTTGATCTCCTCGACGACGGCCTCGGCGACTTCGCTCGTCGGCGCGCTGCCGTCGACGCTCACGCCGTAGTCGTTGACGACCACCTTGGCGCCCTCGGCTGCGAACAGCAGCGCTTCCTCCCGGCCGATGCCGCGCCCGGCGCCGGTGATGACCACGACTCGTCCGTCACAGATGCCCATGGGCGGGATTTCTAGTGCTTCCGGAAGAAGTCGAGGATGGTCGCGGTCGCGTCGACGGTCGATGTGGTGGGGCCGAGCCGCTCGACCGGGATCGCGCCGGGCCACGTGTGCCCGCCGCCCTCGACGACGTGGAACACGGTGTCCGCGCCGTCCGTGCAGCGGGACCACTCGCGGCGGACGACGTCGCTGCCCACTCGCGTCTCGGTCGGCGGGTCGGCACAGCCGTTGTGTCGAGCCCAACGGGCCATCGCGTCGGACGCCGATCCGATCGTGGGGTTGCCGCAGCAGTTCACCCGGCCGCCGGCGAACGGCACGATCGGATCGGCCGTGCCCATGAACGACAGGATCGGGATCGGGCGCGCATCGGTGGAGAAGGCCTCGACGTGGATGACCGCCGCGACGGGCGCGACGGCGGCGATCCGGTCGCGTGCGCGGCAGCCGAGGATGCTGCTCATCGCGCCGCCGTTCGACATGCCCATCGAATACACCCTGGCGCGGTCGATGCAGACCTCGTTCTCGACCGCCATCAGGGTGCGGAGAACGAAGTCGACATCGCTCGTGCCGACGAGATCGAACCGCTGGGGCGTACCGGCGCCTTCGGGCGCGACGACGACCCAACCATCCCTCTCGGCGATGTCTTCGATGCCGGTGTACGCCATCTGCTGGGCCGCGTTCGACCCGAAGCCGTGGAGGTTGAAGACGAGGGGGAGCGGCTGACGCTCCGACGCGTGCTCGGGCACGAAGAGGAGGTACGTCCGATCTGCGCCGTCCACGGTGACGGTGCGCGTCGTGCGTCCGGGCTCCGCTGCGGGCCCTGCGCACGTTTGGCCGGTCGTCGTGGTCGTGGTCGTGGTCGTGGTCGTGGTCGTGGTGGTCGCCGGTGCGACGGCCTCGCGGCCCGTGCAGCCGGTGAGCACCACGGTGACGAAGCAGAACAGCGACGCGATCCGGCGCACATACCTGCCTACCGCATCCGGTGGCAAGATCTCGCGCGTGACTTTCACGAGCCCTCTGCCCGACGTCGAGTTGCCGACCACCTCGATCACCGACTACGTCCTGCGCCGCGCGTCGGACGTGCCTGATCGTCCCGCCCTGATCGACGGCCCGAGCGGCCGCACGATCACGTACGGCGAGCTCCGCGAGCTCGTACGCCGTCTCGCCGGCGGACTCGCCGCCCGCGGTTTCGGCAAGGGCAGCACGCTCGCGCTGATGGCTCCGAACATCCCCGAGTACGCCGTCGTGTTCCACGGCGTCGCCACCGCGGGCGGCACGGTCACGACGATCAACCCCACCTACACGCCCGACGAGGTCCGCCACCAGCTGCAGGACTCCGGCGCCACGATCCTCGTGACCGTCGGCATGTTCAAGGAGACGGCCGAGAAGGCGATCGAAGGCACCGGGTGCAAGGAGGTCGTGCTCATCGAGGAGATGGCGGGGCTGCTCGGCGAACCGATCGAGCAGGTCGACGTCGACGTGCACAACGACGTGGTGGTGCTGCCGTACTCCTCAGGCACCACGGGTCTGCCGAAGGGCGTCATGCTCACCCACTTCAACCTGGTGGCGAACCTCGCGCAGATCGAGCCGGTGCTCGAGTCGGAAGACGGTGAGACGGCGCTCGCGGTGCTGCCGTTCTTCCACATCTACGGCATGCAGGTGCTCATGAACGGGCTGCTCGCTCGGGGCATCACCGTCATCACGATGCCCCGCTTCGACCTCGAGCAGGCGCTGTCGCTCATGCAGGAGCACAAGGTCGCCCGCTTCTTCGCGGTGCCGCCGATGATCCTGGCCTTCGCCAAGCACCCGATCGTCGACAACTACGACCTGTCGTCGCTCAAGACGATCATGTCGGGCGCCGCGCCCCTCGGCGGCGATCTCACCCAGGAGGCGGCCGACCGGGTGAAGTGCGAGATCTTCCAGGGCTACGGCATGACCGAGCTGTCACCGGTCACCCACGCCACCCCGCCGGGTCAAGGGAAGCCCGGCTCGTGCGGCGTGACGGTGCCGAACACGGAGTGTCGCATCGTCGACCCCGACGGCAAAGACCTCGACGTCGAAGGTGTCGGCGAGCTCTGGATCCGTGGGCCGCAGGTGATGAAGGGCTACCTCAACAACGACGAAGCCACCCGCTCCACGATCGACGACGAGGGCTGGCTCCACACCGGCGATGTCGGCCGCTTCGACGCCGACGGCCACCTCTACATCGTCGACCGGGTCAAGGAGCTCATCAAGTTCAAGGGCTTCCAGGTCGCGCCGGCCGAGCTCGAAGCACTCGTCGTCACGCACCCGGCCGTCGCCGACGTGGCGGTCATCGGCATCCCGGACGTGGAAGCGGGCGAGCTGCCCAAGGCGTTCGTGGTGCTGAAGCCGGGCGCCGAGGCCACCGAGGACGACATCAAGGACTTCGTCAAGGGCAAGGTCGCCACCTACAAGCAGCTGGCGATGGTCGAGTTCGTGAGCGAGATCCCGAAGTCCGCCAGCGGCAAGATCCTGCGCCGCATGCTTCGCGACAAGGGTTAGGCGCCGCCGGGGTGACGGCTCGGCGTTGTTGCGAATTCGCCGTGTATTAGCGACAACCGGAGTGATCGGCCCTCCCGACCTCGGCGTGCCCTCTCCACCGTCGTCCTCGCTGATACCTCGTTGTCGCTAATACACGGCGAAACGCGAACTACCCCGCCGCCTCGGGGCGGTCCCGCCGCTGCGCCGCCGCCTCCTGCAGCACCCGTGCTCGGCCGCGCATGCGGCGCAGCGTCGTCTCCGCGATGCGACCGCTCCGGTAGACCCCTAGGCCCACGCGCACGACGCGTCCGCGCCTCACCTCCCAGCGCAGCGCGTCGGACACCAGCTTGCTCGGCCGGCCGTCGAGCACCACGCCCCTGGCTTCGATGCGGGCGATCAGCTGGCGCACCGTCAGCGGCGTGCCCGCCTCGACCAGCAGCACCACGAGCAGCGATCGCAGCCGCAGCCCAAGGGGTTCATCGGGAGGGACCCAGCGCCTTGTCATGGCGCACCCTCTCACCCGCCTGCGACAGAAACCCCTGCGTGCAGCTCCCACGTCTCGTACATGCGGGCGTAGCGGCCGCCGAGCGCGACCAGCTCGTCGTGCGAGCCGAGCTCCACGATGCGGCCGTCGTGGACCACGGCGATGCGATCGGCCCGCATGGCGGTCGCCAGGCGGTGGGCGATGATGATCGCGGTGCGTCCTTCGAGGAGCACGTCGAGCGCGTGCTCGATCTTCGCCTCGGAGCGCAGGTCGAGGTTCGAGGTCGCCTCGTCGAGCACGAGCACCCGTGGCTGGGAGAGGAACGCTCGCGCCAATGCCAGCAGCTGGCGCTCGCCCGACGAGAGCGAGACGCCCCGCTCGTGGCACGCCGTGTGGATGCCGTCGGGCAGGCGGTCGATCAGGTCGTCGATGCCAACGGCACGACAGGCGGCGATCACCTCATCGTCGGTCGCCGACGGCCGGGCGAAGGCGATGTTGTCGCGGATCGATCCCGAGAAGAGGAACGGCTCCTGGGGGACGATGCCGAGCTGCGAGCGCAGCGACGTCAGCGTCACGTCCCGCAGGTCGTAGCCGTCGATCAGCACGCGCCCCGACAGCGGATCGTGGAAGCGGGTGACCAGCTTGGCGATCGTCGACTTCCCCGCGCCCGTCTCGCCGACCAGCGAGAACGTCTCGCCCTCGCGGATCACCAGGTCGACATCGCGCAGCACCGGGCGGTCGGCCGAGTAGCCGAAGGTCACGTCCTCCAGCCGGATCTCGCCGTGCACCGGCGGAAGCTCGATCGCGTCCGGTGACTCCGCGACCGTGGGCTCGGTCGTCAGCAGGTCGCCGAGCTTGCGCAGCGACGCCTGTCCCTTCTGGAACGTGTCGTAGAGCTGCACGAGCTGCTGGATCGGGGCGAAGAACGTGTTCAGCGAGAGCACGAACGCCGACAGTTCGCCCAGCGACAGCGACCCGCTGAGCACCATGCGCCCGCCGATGAGGAGGATGAGGATCTGGCCGAAGAGGCCGATCACCTCGGCGCCGGGCCCGTAGATCGCGCCGACGGTCGCCGTGTAGTTGTTGGCCGAGCGGTAGCGGTCGGCGACGTTGCGATGCTCGACGATGTTGAAGCGCTGGCGGTTGTAGGCGTTGATGATGCGGATGCCCGACAGCGACTCCTGCAGGTGCGACAGCAGGTCGGCGATGCGGTCGCGGACGGCGTTGTAGCCACGATCCGACGCACGGCGGAACCAGATCGTCGCCACGAGCAGACCCGGGATGATCGCCAACAGCGTGATCGCCGCGAGCGTGACGTTGTAATAGAAGAGGACCCCGGCGACGAAGACCATCGTCAGGCCCTGCACGACCATCTGGACCAGCCCCTCTTGGAACAGCTGGGTCAACGACTCGAGGTCGCTCGTCATGCGGGTCATCAGGACGCCGGCCTTCGACTTGGTGAAGAAGTCGACCGACAGGCGCTGGAAGTGGCTGAAGATCCGCAGCCGCAGGTGGTACATCAGGTTCTGGCCCACGCGCCCCGTCCACGAGATCCGCAGTCCGCTGGCGATCACGTTGATGCCGACGGCGACGAAGTAGGCGATCGACACCGCGACGATGACGCCGGTGTTGCCGTCACGGATGCCATGGTCGATGCCGATCTGGGTGAGCACCGGCCCCGCCTGCATCGCGGCGGTCTCGAAGAGCACGAGCAGCAGCCCGCCGAACATCGCCCACTTGTGCGGCGCGAGGAAACGACGCAGCGTCAACCGGCGGCGGTCGTAGTCGACGTGGGAGAACGGGACGTGTTCGTCCTCGAACGTCGGCTCGTCGGCGACGATCTTCTCGACGCCCTCCCGCAGTTCCGACGGGATGCCGGCGAACGGGAGCCCGGCCGCAGCCGCCGAGTTGCCGCCGCCGCCGAACGATCCGCCCTGGAACCCGATGCCTCCACCCCAGGCCATCAGTCGTCACCTCCGACGAGGGCGGCGGCGTCTCGGTCGGCTTCCGCCTTCGCCTCCTCCTCGTTCATGTGGGCCAGCACCTCCGCGTAGCGGGCCTCGGTGCGCATGAGCTCGGCGTGGGTGCCGCTCGCGACGACCTTGCCCCCCTCGAGCAGGCACACCCGATCGGCGAGCGAGATCGTCGACAGGCGGTGCGCGATCACCACGGTGGTGCGCGTCTTCATCAGTCCCGACAAGGCCTGGTGGATCAGGTCCTCCACCCGCACGTCGATCGCGGACGTCGCATCGTCGAGCACCAGGATGCGCGGGTTCACGAGCAGCGTGCGGGCGATCGCGATGCGCTGGCGCTGCCCGCCCGAGAGGTCGTACCCGCGCTCGCCGATGATCGAGTCGTAGCCATCCGCCAGCTTCTCGATGAACTCGTGCGCGTTCGCAGCCCGCGCCGCCCGCTCGATGTCTTCCATCGTCGCATCGGGGCGCCCGTAGGCGATGTTGTCCCGTACCGACGACGAGAACAGGAACGGCTCGTCGAGCACGACGCCGACGTGGTGGCGCAGCGACGTGAGGGTGAGGTCACGCACGTCCATCCCGTCGATCAGCACCTGCCCCTCGTTCACGTCGTAGAAGCGGGTGAGGAGGCGCGCGACGGTCGACTTGCCGCTGCCGGTGCGACCGACGAGCGCCACGGTCTCGCCCGGCTCCACGACGAGGTTGAAGTCGTCGAGCACCGTCGGCCCGTTCTTGTACGTGAAGGTGACGTCGCGCAGCTCGAGATGTCCCTTCGGGTCGACCAGGTCGACGGCTCCAGGACGGTCGACGATCTCGGCCGGCGTGTCGAGGATCTCGTAGATGCGAGCTGCGGAGGCGGCCGCGCGCTGTCCCATCATCATCAGCATCCCGAGCATCCGGAAGGGCGCCTGGAGCATGACGACGTAGATCGAGAAGGCGACGATCGTGCCGATCGTGACGTCGCCGCGCACGGCGAGGATGCCGCCGTACAGCAGCACACCTGCCATGCCGAGGCGGGGCAGGTTCTCCATGATCGGCGCGTAGCGAGCGCGCACGTCGATCTGGCGGTTCTGACCCCACTCGAGGCGCTTGGCCGACCGGGCCATCGAGTCGACCTGCTGCTGCTCCGCGGCGAACGACTTCACCACGCGGGCACCGGCGACGTTCTCTTCGACGATCGTCGCCACGCCGGCCTGGCGCTCCTGGACGATCCACGAGATCGGGAACATGAGCCGGCGCATCCGCAGGCCGGTGAGGAAGACGAAGGGGAGGGGAGAGAGGGCGACGATCGACAGGGGGACGTTGATCGCCATCATCAGCGCGAACGCGAAGCCGAAGCTCACCATCTGCAGCCCGATGAGGGGAGCGAACGTGAGGAACATCTGCACGCTGCGGATGTCGGAGTTCGCGCGGCTGATGAGCTGGCCCGACTGCACGCTGTCGTAGAACGAGAACGACAACCGGCTGAAGTGCTCGTACATCGTGACCCGCAGGTCGTACTCGAGGTCGTACGCGACCTTGTAGAGGAGGCTGCGGTGGGAGTACGTGAAGATCGCGCGGATCACGCCGATCGCCGCCAACGCAGCGATGAACACCCCGATCGACTGGGTGCGGCGCGCGAGAGCGGTGTCGATGGCCGCCATCACCACCCGCGGCACGGCGATCTGCGCGATCAACCCGATGACGCTGCAGACCATCGCCGCCGCGAAGCGGCGCTTCCGGGCGAGGACGAGCGGAAGCATTCGCTTGACCCAGCCCTTCGAAGCGTCCGGATCGACCTTCGCCCGAGGCGCGTTGCCGACCGGCTTCAGGTGGACGGGCTCGTACGGGGCGACGCGCTCGAGGTCAAGTTCGAGTGTGGTGATGGTGATCAGCCCTCTCTGGATTCGACCCTCGATTTGTTCGAGGATCGAAGATTACCAAGAGGTCAGGCTGCGGGGCACGTCGATTGTCCGGCGCAGGCGGCCGCCCGCTCGGCGAGCACGAGTGCGATCTCGTCCTGGGCCTTCGTCACCGCCTCGAGACCCGGCCGGTCGAGTCCGTTGCCGACGACGGTGAACCGGAAGCGGGGGCGTTCGCCGTCGGTGACGAAGCCGGCCAGCGCGCGTACGTCGCTGAGGGTTCCGGTCTTGCCTCCGACACGTCCCGCGGCGGGGGTGTCGAGCAGGCGACCACGAAGCGTGCCGCTCGAGCCGGCGACGGCGTACAGCGAGTACCACTCCGAGGCGTAGCGGGTCTTCGCCATCACCTCGTCGAGGTGGACGAGGCTCGCCGCCGTCACCCGACCGTTGCGGGAGAGCCCCGACCCGTCGGCGACTGCGATGCGCGACGTGTCGAAGCCGATCCGCTCGAGCGCCGTCGTGGTGACACGGGCCGAGTTCGCCCAGGATCCGTCGCCTCGCCGGGCGCCCATCGTGCGGAAGACGGCGTCGGCGAGGTGGTTGTCGCTGCGCTGGACGAGGTAGCGCAGGACGTCGATCAGCGGGGGGCTGTTGACGTCGGCGAGTGGGTGAGGAGCGGTGGCGGCTGCGCCGTCCGCCCGTCCGATCCCGCCCTCGATCGTCACCCCACGAACCGCAAGGGCTGCTGCGAGCAGGTTGACCGTCTCCACCGCCGGGTCGGCCGCCGGCACCGACTCGACCTTGGCGCCGTTGTGCCAGACCTTGCGAGATCCGTCCGTCATCAGCCCTGACGAGGGCGGCGAGCTGTCGCCGCCGACCTTGGCCACACCGTCGGCGAAGGGCTGGTTGGGGAAGAAGCCGGCGTCGGCGATGAGCCGCCCGGTGATGCGGGTCGCACCGGCGGCGGCGATGCGGTCGGCTAGCCCCTCGAGCGGGGTCCTGGGTCGCTCGGGCACTGCTTCCGCGTACCGTCCGCCGGACAGTGTCGGGTCGCCGGCGCCGACCACCACGACGTCGCCGTTGATGACGCCGTCGTTGACCCGAGCGGTGGATGCCACGCGGGTCTGCCAGCGGAAGTCCGGCCCGAGCTCGGCCAGCGCCGCCGCCGCGGTGACCAACTTCGTCGTCGAGGCCGGGATGACCGGCGCATCGGGGTTGCGCTCGATGACGGTGTTGCCGGCATCGTCGACGATCGCCACCGCGACGTGGCGGTCACCGACCGACGAGACGATCTGCTCGAGCCTCTCGGGGACGGTCAACGGTCGCGGCGGCTCGGTCGGCGCCGGAGCGACGTCGGCCGGCGCGTCTGCGGCCTCCGCAACAGCCGGCGGTTCCGGGGCAGCCGGTTCCGCGGCCGGCGGAGCGGGAGCCGGCGCGGCCGCGGCGGCCTCGACAGCCGCGCTACGGGCGTCGTCGTCGGTGCCGCGCAGAACCGAGAACCCGCCGAAGCCGAGGACGACGGCGAGACCAGCGGCGACCGCGCGGACGCGAGAGGAGAAGAGGGAAGACATGGGCTCCAGTTGGGAAGTGCCCGCCGGTACTCCGGTTCAAGGTAAAGCAGGCCTCGCCCGCCGCGGCGTCACGGACCCGTTCTTGAAGGGAATTTCAGATTCGGGCGATTCACCCCCGTGGCGGCCTGGTGTTACTCGCGGTAACATCACCGCATGGTTCTTCTGGGGGTGGAAGGGATCGTCGATCCCGACGGTCCTCGCGGCAGCTCGCTCGCATCGTGGACGCCGCTCTGGCTGTTCCTCGGCGTGCTCGCGGTGTTGCTCGTGGTGCTGTTCATCCGGGGCCGCGCACCCGACCGGCGCGGCCTCGACGCTGCTCTGCTCCGGGTGCCGCGCGCCCTCGAGCGGCGTACGGGGTTGCCCGGCTGGGCGGCGATCAGCGTGTTGTTCGCGGTGTACGGGCTTGCCGTCGCTGGCTACGGCTTCTACACCGACGTCGCGTGGCACGTCGCGCTCGGGCGTGACGACGACCTGTTCACTGCGCCGCACACCGCGATCTTCATCGGCCTCGTGCTCATCTCCATTGCGCCGATGCTCGGCGTGCTCATCGCGTCGATCGAGCGGGTCGAGACCGACCTCCGCTTCGGGGGACTGCGGGTGCCGTGGTCGATGCTGCCCCTCGGCGCACTCGGCGCTGCGGCCCTGATCGGCTTCCCCGTCGACGAGCTGTGGCACCGGGCGTACGGCATCGACGTGACGATGTGGAGCCCGCCCCACCTGATCATGATCCTCGCCGCGTCGTTCACCGGCTTGGCGTCGTGGCTGGTGCTGGCCGAGACCGGCGTCGGCCCCGGTGACGGCTCGACCGCCTCGCACCGCCGGTGGTCACGGGGGCTGCACGTCGTCGCGGGGGCGCTCACGCTCCAGGGGCTCTCGAGCGTCCAGGGCGAGTTCAGCTACGGGGTGCCGCAGTGGCAGCAGCTGTTCCACCCGGTGCTGATCTGCATCGCCGCGGGGCTCGCGCTCACGCTGATCAGGATCGTTCACGGGCCGGGCTGGTCGCTGGGGATCGCGGTGGCGCTGTTCGCCTTCGGCGCCACCGGCACCGACGGGCCGATCGAGACGCGCGCAGGCGCGATCTACCTCGGCTCCGCCGCGCTGGTGGAGATCGCCGCTCTGGTGGCGGGGACGCGCGACCGCCTGCGGTTCGCGCTGGTGTCGGGCGTGCTGGTGGCGACCGGCGGGCTGGCGGTCGAGTGGTGGTGGAACCAGGGCGCCCACCAACCGTGGACGTCCGCGCTGTTCCCCGACGCGCTGCTGGTCGGCCTGCTCGCTGCGGTCGCGGCCGCGGTGGTGGGCGCAGCGGTCGCGGGCGTCGTCTCGGCCGAGTCGCCTGTTCGTCGGGTGCCTGCCGGCGCGGTCGCGGTGGCGTTGGTCGCGCTCTTCCTCGCGCTCGCCATCCCGTCGCCCCGGCGGACCGGTGAAGTGACGGCCGACGTTCGTTTCGCGTGGGTGGACGAGCAGCACGCGCACGTGACGGTCGCGCTCGATCCGCCCGACGCAGCCGAGGGCGCCCGCTGGTTCACCGCCGGGAGCTGGCAGTGGGGCGGCCGCCAGATCGTCCACCTCCAACCCGTCGATGGTGTCGCCGGCGAGTACACGACCGACGAGCCGCTCCTGCTCGCCGGTCGGGCCAAGTCGCTCGTCCGCCTCCATCGCGGTGCGGAGATGATGGCGGTCGCCGTCCGGTTGCCGGCCGACGAGGAGTACGGGCTCCCGGCCGTCCCCGCGCAAGACCGGCGCGCGAGGTTCGTGAGCGAGCAGCGCTACCTGCAGCGCGAGGCGTCGCCGGAGATGGGATGGCTCGCGATGGTCGTGCTGGGGCTGATCGTCGTGCTCTCGTCGGCGTGGATCGGCTCGGTGGCGCTGGCGGGCGCGAAGATCTCCGGACGGCGACGCTCAGTCGTCGAGAGCGCCGATGAGCTCGAGGATGCGCAGCGGCGGTAGGTGCTGCTCCTCGATCTTGACGGCGAACGGCGAGAGCGCGTCTTCGATCGCGTTGCACAGCGTCGCCGGTGACACGACCATGCCGCCCTCGCCGACGCCGCGGAAGTTGACGTCTGGATCGAGAGGGACCGTCTCGAGGTGGTGCGTCTCGATGCGGGGGACCTCGGTGGTCGTCGGCAGCAGGTAGTCCATGAACGTGCCGGCGAGGAACTGCCCGCTGTCGGGGTCGTAGGCGGACTTCTCCAGCAGGACCGCGCCGATGCCCTGGGCGACGCCGCCGCGCACCTGGCCGTCGACGACCGCCGGGTTGATGAGCTTCCCGCAGTCCTCCACGACGATGTAGCGCTCGATGTCGACGAGGCCCGTCTCGACGTCGACCTCCACGATGGCGCAGTGGGTGCCGCCCGACCAGCCGCCCTGCCCGCCGTCGAAGGCCTGGCTGACCTCGAGGGCGGTGCCCGCCGCGGTGGCGGTGGTCGCGATCTCGGCCAGCGCCTTCGCCTTGGCGGGGACACCGCGCACGCCGACCTTCCCGTCGACGATCTCGAGATCTTCGACCGCGGCTTCGAGCTGGTTCGCCGTCTCCTCCAGCACCTTCTCCCGCAGCGCCCGTGCGTTCACGAGGGCGGCGCCGCCGGCCATCGTCGCCGAGCGGGAGCCGCCGGTGAACCCGAACGGCACCTGGTCGCTGTCGCCGACGACTACCTTCACCATCTCCATCGGCACGCCGAACTCCTCGGCCGCGATCTGGGCCAGCGTCGTCTCGTGACTCTGGCCGTGGGGCATCTGCGCGGTGAACACGCGCACGATCCCGTCGTCGTCGAGGCGCATGCGCATCGCCTCGTTGCCGAGCCCCCCGCCCCCGTCGGCCCGCGGCCCGGGCGCGGCTTCGATGTAGGTGGCCATGCCGATGCCGAGGTGCTTGCCCTGCTGGCGGGCCTCCGCCTGGCGCTTCCGAAACGAGGGCAGGTCGACCAATTCGGCGATCTTCTCCAGAGACTCCCGCGCGGTCGCCGACTTGAGCGTGCGTCCGGTCACCATCTTCCCGGGGTTGTCGCCCTGGAACGCGATGTTCCGCCGGCGCACCTCGAGCGGCTCCATGCCGAGCTCCTTGGCCACCATGTCGACGATCCGCTCGCGGCAGAACGTCTCCGACGCCCACGGTCCCCGGTACGCGACGTAGGTCGCCTTGTTCGTGGTCACCGCCCGGAACGTGAACTCGAGGCCCTCGAGCGAGTACGGCCCGGGCATCATGTTCTCCACCATCCCGCCGAGCATCGCTCCCATGCCGGGGTAGGCGCCGGTGTCGACGATCATGCTCACCTTGAGCCCGAGGATGTCGCCCTCGTTCGTGACGGCGGCCTCGACGTCGAGGGTCTCCTCCCTCGCCTGACCGGAGAAGGCGAGGTGCTCGTTGCGGTCTTCGATCCACTTCACCGGACGGCCGATCGCCTTCGACAGCGCGGCCGTGGCGATCTCCTCGCGGCCGGTGCCGATCTTGAGACCGAACGACCCGCCGATGTCGCCGCAGAGCACCCTGATCGTGTCGGGCGGCATGCCGAGCTGGCCCGTGAGCACCATCTTGGCGATGCCGACGCCCTGGTTCGACCCGTGGATGGTGAGGGTCTGCGAGTCGGTGTCGAAGTCGGCGACGACGCCCCTGCACTCCATCGGCACGTTCTGATGACGGTGCACCTTGATGTTCGCGGTGACGATCCGGTCGGCGCGCGCGAACGCCCCGTCGACGTCGCCGTGGGTGTTCGTCCGGGGACCGGTGACGACGTTCGAGCCGAGGTCTTCGAAGATCGCCGGACGGCTCTCGTCGAGGGCGTGCTCGACGGTGGCGATGGGCGGGAGCTCGTCGTACTCGACGTCGATCAGCTGGAGCGCATCCTCCGCGATGTAGCGGCTCGTCGCGACGACGACGGCAACGGGATCGCCCACCAGGCGAACCTTGTCGCTCGCGAGGAGCGTGAACTTGACCGGCGCCGGGCCGAAGATGCCCGGCGGCTGCGCGGTCTCCGCCAGGAGCCCCTGCATGCTCGCCCCGTCGTGTACCGCGACCACACCTTCGACCTGACGAGCCGCGCTCACATCGATGCTCGTGATGTGGGCGTGGGCGAACGGGCTCCGGAGGAAGGCCGCGTGGAGCATCCCGGGCAGCTGGACGTCGTCGACGTAGTTGCCGGTGCCCGTGAGGATGCGCTTGTCCTCGGAGCGCTTGACGCTCTCGCCGACGAAGCGCTGGGCCATCGGCTGCTGCGTTGCGGTCATGCCCCCACCGCCTTCAGGACGCCGTTGATGATCGACTCGTAGCCGGTGCAGCGGCAGATGTTGCCGGACAGCGTCTCCCGGACCTCGTCCTCGGTGGGTGACGGGTTCTCCTCGAGCAGCGCGGTGATCTGCATCATGAAGCCCGGCGTGCAGAACCCGCACTGGAAGGCGTGCGAGTCGCGCATCGACTCCTGCAACGGGTTCATGTCGTCGGGCGTGCCCAGTCCCTCGATGGTGCGGATCTCCGCGCGGTTCGCCTGCACCGCGAGCATCAGGCAGCTGCGCACCGCGTCGCCGTCGACGATGACCGTGCACGCGCCGCACACGCCGTGCTCGCAACCGAGGTGGGTGCCGGTGAGCCCGAGGTCTTCGCGCAGGAAGTCGGCGAGCGTCTTGCGTGGTTCGACGTCGTGCGCGCTGCGCGCCTCGCCGTTGACGGTCAACTCGACGTTCACTTCGCTGCTCCTTCTCGTGCCTTCGCGAGCGCCCGCTTCACGCACACGCCGGCGACCTTCTTGCGGTAGGCGGGCGACGCGTGGAGGTCGCCCGACGGGTCGAGGTCTCGGGTGGCGGCGGCGGCGACGTCGTCCACCGATGCTCCGGTGGCGAACGCCGCCTCGGCCTCGGTGGCTCTGACGGGCTTCTCCGCGACGTTGATCAGCGCGATGCGGGCGGTGCCATCGGGTCCGACCGCCGCCACCGCGCCGACCATGGCGAAGTCGCCGTGCCGGCGGGCCACTTCCTCGACCGCAACGCCGGTGCCTGGTGCCGCGACGGGGAAGTCGATCGACGTGACGATCTCGTCCGGCTCGATGGTCGTCGTGAAATAGCCGTCGAAGAAGTCGGCTGCCGCGATGCTGCGTTCGCCCCTCGCCGCGCTGCGGACGTTGATCGTCGCGTCGAGGGCCAGCGCCACCGCGGGAAGTTCGGCGGCGGGATCGGCGTGCGCGATGCTGCCGCCGATCGTCCCCCTGCTGCGGATCGCCACGTGCCCGATGTACGGCATCACCGCCGTGATCAACGGGACCGCATCGGCGATCACCTTCGACCTCTCCGCCGTGCGGTGGCGGACCATCGATCCGATCCGAAGCGTGCCGTTCGTGCGCTCGATCGTGGACAGCTCGTCGACCCGGTTCACGTCGACGAGCAGGCTCGGGTAGGCGAGTCGCAGCGACAGCAGGGGGATCAGGCTCTGCCCCCCGGCGAGCACCTTGGCGTCCTCACCACCCTCGGCCAGCGCCGTCAACGCCTCGTCGAGCGAGCCGGCGGCGATGTAGTCGAAGGCAGGCGGTTTCACAGTGCGGCGACTGTAACGACGCGCACGCGATCCCGCTCGCCCTGTTGCGCAGGCTCCGTGTCGCGGCACCTATTCGCCGTGTGCCCACTTGTGAGCGACAAGCGACAACCGGCCCGACGGATGAGCCGCCGCGCCGATCGCTTGCCGCCGTCGGCGTCGATGGTTTGTCGGTTCTCGGCGTCTGTCGCTTGTCGCTTGTCGCTCAGATGCGGGCAACCGCCAACACTGCACCCGACGGGTGGCGCCTATGACCGATTTCCGTCCCACCGCCATGAGACGGTGGGTCATGGTCACGCACACCGCCACCGACGGACGTCCCGCCGCGAGCGAGGTCCTCCTGCGCTATGTGCTCACCGTGACGCTGCTCGACGCGCCGCGAGACCGGTCGATGACCGTGGCCGAGCTAGCAGGGGCCGTCGAGCACGGAGGCTTCCGGATCGAAGGACGCGCCGGCAAGGTCATCTCCGACGCGCTGCGGTGGGAGGTGAGGCGTGGTCGGGTCGTGCGGGTCGGGCGGAATCAGTACAAAGCCGGGCCGAGAGTGCCGCGTTCGACCGAGCACCGCATGCGGACGAGGATCGCTACGGCACGAGGGGCGCCGGGAGCAGCGTGTCGCCCATGAGGTAGCTGTCGACGGCGGCCGCGCAGGAGCGGCCCTCGGCGATCGCCCAGACGATGAGCGACTGGCCGCGTCCCATGTCGCCGGCGACGAAGACACCGTCGACGTTGGTGTCCCACTCGCGCCCGCGCTGAACGTTGCCGCGCTCGGTCAGCTCGACGCCCAGTTCGGAGAGCAGGCCGTCGCGCTGCGGACCGACGAACCCCATGGCGAGGAAGACGAGCTCGCACTCGAGCTCGGCGTCGGTGCCCTCGACCTTCTGGAAGCGCCCGTCGATCATCTCGACCTCGTGGTAGCGCAGGCCACGCAGCTCACCGGTCTCGGAGTCGCCGAGGAAGCACTCGGTGTTGACCGAGAACACCCGCTCGCCGCCTTCCTCGTGGGCCGACGACGTCCGGAACATGAGCGGCCACAGCGGCCACGGCGTCGACTCGGCGCGAGATTCGGGCGGCCGGGGCATGATCTCGAACTGGTGCACGCTCACCGCGCCCTGCCGGTGCGCGGTGCCCAAGCAGTCGGCGCCGGTGTCGCCACCGCCGATGATGACGACTCGCTTGCCGCCGGCGTGGATCGGCACCTCGTCGACGCCGAGGTCACCCTCCTGGGCCTTGTTCGCCCACGGGAGGTACTCCATCGCCTGGTACACGCCCTTGAACTCCCGACCGGGGATCGGCAGATCGCGCCACGCCGTCGCTCCGCCGGCGAGCACGATGGCGTCGAACCCGTCACGCAGCTTGTCCACCGAGTACTCGGGGTCGACGCCGACGTTCGCGTTCACGACGAACTCAGTCCCCTCGGCCCGCATCTGCTCGAGGCGACGGTCGAGGAACTTCTTCTCCATCTTGAACTCGGGGATGCCGTAGCGGAGCAGCCCACCGATGCGGTCGGCCCGCTCGAACACGGTCACCGCGTGGCCCGCTCGAGTGAGCTGCTGAGCGGCAGCGAGACCGGCGGGCCCCGACCCGACCACGGCGACGCGCTTGCCGGTCTGCACCTCGGCCAGCACGGGCTTGACCCAGCCCTCGTCGTAGGCGCGCTCGATGATCGAGACCTCGACCTGCTTGATCGTCACCGGGTCCTGGTTGATGCCGAGGACACAGGCGCTCTCACAGGGCGCGGGGCACAGGCGGCCGGTGAACTCGGGGAAGTTGTTGGTGGCGTGAAGGCGCTCGATCGCGTCCTGCCACAGGCCCCGGTAGGTGAGGTCGTTCCAGTCCGGGATGAGGTTCCCGAGCGGACAGCCGTTGTTGCAGAAGGGGATCCCGCAGTCCATGCAGCGCGACGCCTGGGTCCGCAGCTTCGACTCGGGGAAGTCGTTGTAGACCTCGTTCCAGTCGTGGATGCGAACCGGAACGGGGCGGCGCGTGGGCAGTTCGCGCCCGTGCTTGAGGAAGCCGGTCGCGTCAGCCACGGCTCGCCGCCATGATCGCCTCGTCCACGGGAATGCCCTTCTCCTCTGCAGTGCGGGCCGCTTCGAGGACCCGTCGGTAGTCGGTCGGCATCACCTTCACGAAGTGACGCACGTTCTGGTGCCAGCGGTCGAGGATGCGGTTCGCGACCGCGCTGTCGGTCTCCTCCCGGTGCTTGCGCACAACCGAGCGGAGGAACTCCACGTCCTCCTCGTCGAGCGGCTCGAGGTCGACCATCTCCCCGTTGTAGAGGTGGGGGAACTGGTCGGCGGGGTCGTACACGTAGGCGATGCCGCCCGACATGCCGGCTGCGAAGTTGCGTCCGGTCGGACCGAGCACGACGACGCGCCCGCCGGTCATGTACTCGCAGGCGTGGTCGCCGACGCCTTCGACGACCGCTGTCGCGCCCGAGTTGCGGACGCAGAAGCGCTCGCCCACGACGCCCCGGATGAACACCTCGCCGCCGGTGGCGCCGTAGAGGATCACGTTGCCGGCGATGATGTTGTCCTCGGCGACGAACGCCTCGGGCGCCTCCATCGGGGGACGCAGGATGATGCGTCCGCCGGAGAGTCCCTTGCCGAGGTAGTCGTTGGCGTCGCCGAACAAGCGCAGGGTGATGCCCCGCGGCACGAAGGCGCCGAACGACTGGCCGGCCGAGCCGGTCATGTTGAACACGATCGAGTCGTCGGGAAGACCCGCGCCTCGGTACTTCTTCGTCAGCTCGTGGCCGAGCATCGTGCCGACGGTGCGGTTCACGTTGCGGACCTCGACGTCGGCCGTCACTCGCTCCGTGCCGCCGCTCTCGAGCGCGGCCTTCGCCAGGCGGATCAGCTCGTTGTCGAGCGCCCGATCCAGCGCGTGGTACTGCTCCTTGGTGCAGAACAGCGTTTGGCCGTAGACGTCCTCCGGCTGGTGGAGGAGGGGAGTGAGGTCGAGGCCCTCGGCCTTCCAGTGCTCCACCGCGGCGGCGGTATCCAAAGCCTCGACGTGGCCGATCGCCTCCTCGAGCGAACGGAACCCGAGCGACGCCAGGATCTCGCGCACCTCCTCCGCGATGTACTCGAAGAAGGTGACGACGAAGTCGGGCGAGCCGGTGAACCGCTCACGCAGCACCGGGTTCTGGGTGGCGATGCCGACCGGGCAGGTGTCGAGGTGGCAGACCCGCATCATGATGCAGCCGCTCACCACGAGCGGGGCGGTGGCGAAGCCGTACTCCTCGGCGCCGAGCAGCGCGGCGATGACGACGTCGCGTCCCGTCTTCAGCTGGCCGTCGACCTGCACGACGATGCGGTCGCGCAGCCCGTTGAGCAGGAGCGTCTGCTGGGTCTCCGCCAGGCCGAGCTCCCAGGGCGCGCCCGCGTGCTTGAGCGACGTCAGCGGGGAAGCGCCCGTCCCGCCGTCGTGGCCGGAGATCAGCACGACGTCGGCGTGGGCCTTCGACACGCCGGCGGCAACCGTCCCCACACCGACCTCGGCGACGAGCTTCACGTGGATGCGCGCCGAGGGGTTCGAGTTCTTGAGGTCGTGGATGAGCTGGGCGAGGTCTTCGATCGAGTAGATGTCGTGGTGCGGCGGCGGTGAGATGAGGCCGACGCCCGGCGTCGAGTGACGGGTCTTCGCGATCCACGGATAGACCTTGTGGCCGGGCAGCTGTCCGCCCTCGCCGGGCTTGGCGCCCTGGGCCATCTTGATCTGGATGTCATCGGAGTTGGTGAGGTACTCGGCGGTGACACCGAAGCGCCCCGACGCCACCTGCTTGATCGCGCTGCGCCGCTCGGGGTCGTAGAGGCGCTCGGGGTCCTCGCCGCCCTCGCCGGTGTTCGACCGGGCCTTGAGGCGGTTCATCGCGATGGCGAGCGTCTGGTGCGCTTCCATGCTGATCGAGCCGTACGACATGGCGCCGGTGTTGAAGCGCTTGACGATCTCGCTGACCGGCTCGACCTCCTCGATCGGGATCGGCTGACGCCCGAGGCCGTCGGCGGACTTCAGCGTGAACAGGCCGCGCAGCGTCGCCAGCTTCGCCGCCTGGTCGTCGACGAGGGACGTGTACTCCTTGAAGATCTTGTACTGCTTGGTGCGCGTCGCGTGCTGGAGGCGGAACACCGTCTCGGGGTTGAAGAGGTGGTACTCGCCCTCGCGGCGCCACTGGTACTCGCCGCCGACCTCGAGCTCGCGGTGGGCCAGCTCCGTCGGACGGTCCGGGTACGCCTTCTTGTGCCGCCGGGCGACTTCCTCCGCGAGCACGTCGAGGCCGACGCCGCCGATGCGGGAAACGGTCCCGGTGAAGTACTCGTCGACGAGATCCTGCGCGAGGCCGATCGCCTCGAAGATCTGCGCGCCGGTGTAGCTCGCCACCGTCGACACGCCCATCTTCGACATGACCTTGAGCACGCCCTTGCCGCACGCCTTGATGTAGTTGCGGTGGGCCTTGCGGTTCGACAGCCCGGTGATCTGGCCGTCGCGGATCATGTCGTCGATCGTGTCGAACGCGAGATACGGGTTGACCGCCGCCGCGCCGTATCCGATCAGCAGGGCCATGTGATGGACCTCGCGCGCGTCGCCCGCCTCGACCACGAGACCGACCCGCGTGCGCGACTTCTCGCGGATGAGGTGGTGGTGGACGGCGCTGGTCAGCAGCAGCGACGGGATCGGCGCCAGCTCCGCGCTGGCGTGGCGGTCCGACAAGACGATGAGGTTGGCGCCCTTCTCCGAGATGGCCGCGCTCACGTCGCTCTTGATGCGCTCGAGCGCGTCGCGCAGGCCGTCGCCGCCGCGGGCCACCTCGAACAGGCCGTCGATGGCGAAGGCCTTGAAGCCGGGCGTCGCCGGCTCCTCGTGGATGTAGAGGATCTTGGCCAGCTCGTCGTTCGAGATGATCGGGAACGGCAGGCGGATCTGACGGCACGACTCGGGCCGGGGGTCGAGCAGGTTGCCCTCGGGGCCGACGGTGGCGCCGAGGCTGGTGACGAGCTCCTCGCGGATGGCGTCGAGGGGCGGGTTGGTGACCTGGGCGAAGAGCTGCTGGAAGTAGTCGAACAGCAGGCGTGACCGCTCGCTCAGCACCGCGATCGGCGTGTCGGTGCCCATCGAGCCGATCGGCTCGGCGCCGGTCTTGGCCATCGGGCCGAGGATGATCTTCTGCTCCTCGACCGTGTAGCCGAACAGTCGTTGAGGCGTGACGACGTTGCCGTACTGGGGGACGAGGAAGTCGCGCGTCGGCAGGTCGTCGAGGTGGACGAGGTGCTCGTGCAGCCAGTCGGCGTAGGGCTTCTCGTTCGCGAGCTGGGCCTTGATCTCCTCGTCCTCGATGATGCGACCCTGGGAGGTGTCGACGAGGAACATCTTCCCGGGCTGCAGGCGTCCCTTGCGGACGACCTTGCTCTGGTCGATGTCGAGCACGCCGACCTCGCTGGCCATCACCACGAGGCCGTCGTCGGTGACCCAGAACCTCGACGGGCGCAGGCCGTTGCGGTCGAGGACGGCGCCGATCACCGTGCCGTCGGTGAAGGCGACGCTGGCCGGGCCGTCCCACGGCTCCATCAGCGACGAGTGGTACTGGTAGAACGCCCGCTTGTCGTCGGGCATCTGCTGGTGGTTCTCCCACGCCTCCGGGATCATCATCAGCACGGCGTGGGGGAGCGCCCGCCCGCCGAGGTGCAACAGCTCGAGGGCCTCGTCGAAGCGGGCCGTGTCGGAGCCGCCGGGCGTGCAGATCGGGAAGATCCGCTCGATGTCGCCGGGGAACAGGTCGGTCTCGAGGAGCGCTTCCCGTGCCCGCATCCAGTTCTGGTTGCCCTGGACCGTGTTGATCTCGCCGTTGTGGGCGACGTAGCGGTACGGGTGGGCGAGGGGCCAGCTCGGGAAGGTGTTGGTCGAGAAGCGGGAGTGGACGAGGGCGAGTGCTGACGTGAGCCGCTCGTCCTGCAGGTCGCCGAAGAAGTCGCCCAGCTGGGGGACCGTCAGCATCCCCTTGTAGATGTAGGTGCGGGTGCTGAGGCTCGGGAAGTAGACGTTGGAGAGCTCGTGCTCGACCCGCTTGCGGAGGATGAAGGCCCGCCGCTCGAGGTCCATCCCGGTCGCGGTGGCGTGGGTGACGAAGAGCTGGCCGAAGAACGGCTCGACCCTGCGAGCGCTCTCGCCGATCATCGAGTCGTCGATCGGGACGGTGCGCCAGCCGACGAGGGTCAGCTCCTCCGACTCGATGATGTCTTCGATCTGCTTCTGGGTCTTGGCCGCTTCGTCTTCGGACTCGGCGGTGATGAACGCCATGCCGGTGGCGTAGGCGCCGAGCTGCGGGAGCTCCGTCTGGAGCTCGCCGGCGGTGACCGCCCGGAAGAAGTCGTCGGGCATCTGCACCAGGATCCCGGCGCCGTCACCCGTGTTCTGCTCCGCGCCGGCCGCCCCTCGGTGCTCGAGGTTGCAGAGGGCGGTCAGGCCCTTCTGGACGATGTCGTGCGTCTTGCGGCCGTGCATGTCCACGACGAACGAGACCCCGCAGGCATCGTGCTCGAAGGCGGGGTTGTAGAGACCCTGCGCGGCAGGGCGGTCGTTGATCGACACGCTTGATGACGTCCTTCTGGTCGCTGGTACTTGGGGCTAGCCCGGTGCTGCCTGCGAACGGGACGTCATTGGCCCTGCAAGGCGAAGGGAGGAGTGTAGAGGAGGGCGGGGGACAAGATCGAACCACCCGTTCCTTGAAGCTCACCAATCTGACTGGCGGATGCGGGGGTCCATGAGGATGGCGTAGAGGTACGAGAGTCCTTAAAGGTCGCTCACGGATCCTGTGTTGTCGAGCGGCACACGCTCGAGTGCTTTGACGAAGTTCGTCTTCGAGAGGTGGCGTACCCGGCCGATCGGACGTAGATGGTTCCCCGGCACCTCGTAGCTGAAGGTCTTGCCGCCGGTGAGTCGGTACTCCTCCCCGCGTGCCGTTCGATGCGGTTCCAGATCTCCTCGATGCTGCGTGCCACGCCTCTACACCTCGTCCTCGTCGTCATCCTCGTCGCCGGCCTCGTCCTCCTCGACGTCGGCCGAGGTCTGGTCGACGTAATCGTGGAACAGGTCGCTGAGCGAGCGTCGACTGTCGGGATCGACGAGGAAGAACCGCCAGCCGTTCGCACCTTTGCCGAGTATCTGACGGGCAGCCGCCGTCGGCGTGTCGAACGCCACGCCGTCGACGTCGATTCGGCCATCAGGCAGAACGGTGGCGGTTCGGTCGGCAACCGCCTTGCGGCGGCACCACAGGGTGGCGCCCGCTTCGAGCAGACCAGCTCCGATGAGCGCAGCGACGTCGACCTTCTCCTTCACCCGCTCCGCCGACTTGGCGAACGAGGAGGTGTGGCCTTCCGGCACGGGCCAGATCTCGAGGATGGCATCGATCATCTTCTGGGTTCGATCTCGAACGCGCCCTTCATCCCACGCGTCCTCGGCGGCCGCTAGCAAGTCCGAGTTCAGCTTGAGGACGTCGTGGTCCTTGAGTGCTGTGCTCTTCGCCGACCACGCAGCGTTCGACACCTTCGAGTTGAGCCTCCCAGTGAGGAGCGTCAGGTTCCCCAGCGTATGAACGAGGCGGTCTCGCTCCTGTTCGAGCATCCCCTGCGGCAGCGGCCAAGCGGCCTGCCACTTGCGGGGCATGACATGCTCGATGTGGTATTTGCCGCGAGCTACTCGCTCGCCGCCGAGCCCTTCGCTCGTGCCGGTCCAACCTCGCCGGTGATCTTCGATCGCTTCGAGGACCATGCGCAGCCTCGCCCGGCGGAGGCGCTGGTATGCGACGAGCGTCTCAAGCTCCTGGGTCACTTCGTTGTCATCAGGCCAGTAGCGGCTGGCGACCGACTGGCCGGCGAAGAACCCCTCGACGATGTCACCCGCACTCGAGCGCTCCCCCTTGAACAGTTGCGTGACGAGTTCGGCCGCGATCTGGGCGTAAGAGTTCGTCTGCGCGCGCACGAGCATCCGCCGGACGAGCCAGCTCTCGAGTGACTCAAGCGCCTTCCATAGCTGCGGTTCGGGGATGGGCTCGGCTTCGGGATCCAGGAGCCAGAGAACGACGGGCTTGAACACCTCGCTCTCAAGTGTGCTCGTGCGGTAGGCGAACAGCTGGAGTCGGTCGATCGGGTTTTTCGCCGACGCCCCCTCGGTGAAGGATCGATACACAGCGGCGGCCCGATGCACCTGCCCCACGAGATGCGGCATGGCGCGACCGGCCTCGTGGTCTGCGAATCGCTTGAACCGTGAGAAGACCTCGCGTGCGACGACCTCCTCACCTGTGCGGGCGATGAGCCAGTGGTTCATGAGGATCGAAGAACGGGAGTATCTGAGGCGGCCGAAGCTGATCTCGGTCTCCCAGAAACCCGTCTCGAACTCCTTCCAGTGCTGTTCGTACGCGCTCTCAACGTCGTCGCCAGACTCGATGAGGCGCTGGAAGACGAAGTTCTTGATGAGGTCAGCTGCGGTGAGTTGTGCGCCACGGGCGTTGAGGGTCTCGAAGATCTCCTGCGCGTTCTCGTCGGCGGTGAGATCGATGACCACCATCTGGAGTAGTTCGCGGACGGCGTGCTCCAGCTTCTCGGCCCGGATGCCCACGTCCTCTGCGCCGTTGAGCTGCAACCACGCTCGTGACTGTTCGGCGAAGTAACGGTGTGCGTCCACTAGCCGCGAGCGGTGGCTTGTCAGCCCGGAGTACCGGATGGGCGGCTCCGCTCCCATCACTGCGTTGAAGGCCGCTCGGTCGCGGTTCGTCGGCCATACCTTGAAGCGATCCTCCGGGTTCGTGCAGAACGCGGCCGGATTCGCAATCAGCGCCTCAAGCCGCAGTGCAGGCTGCCGTGCATCAACGGCGACGAGCTCGGCGTGCAACGCGTCGAGAAGAAGCTGCAGCGTGGTCAGCCGTTGCTGGCCGTCGATCACGGTGCGTGCCTGAAGCGAGCCGATCGGGTTCTGGAGCTGCTGCACGACGACGGCCCCGAGGAAGTGCGGCTGGTGATGCGCCGTCGGCTTCGCAAGCAGACGCTCCGCGACTCGGGTCACGTCGAACCAGAGCGGCTCCCACTGGTTCTCCTTGTTCCAGACGTACGGGCGTTGGAATAGGGGGACGATCAGCCTTTGCGGCTGCATGAACACCAATTGCGGGGTCCGAACCTGCGTGTCCACACCGGTCCTCCTCTAGTCGACCGATCGCCGTTGACGAGATCCACCTTGCCACGGTGGTGGTCCGCCCTACGGCAGGCGGCCTTCCGGGTCGCCGCACGCGGTTCCGCGTGATGGCATCCGCCACGACGGCGTGAAGCTCCCGGGGAGTTCACGCGCCGACGCCTGCCGCGTGCCACCCTGTCTCGATGGCTCAGGGCATATTCGTTGAGCGCGATGGTCAGCTGGTCAACATGGTGTCGGCTCCGTACGCCGCCGAAGACGTCCTGCAGGGACTCCTCGAACGCCACGCGGTCCTTTTGGCGGGTGATCAGCTGACGCCGGGGTCGGAGCCACGGCGTTTCGTGCTCGTACGCCGCGAGGCCGGGATACCAGACAGCGCGGGTGCCTCAGACCGTTGGGCGATTGACCACCTGTTCCTCGATCAAGACGGCGTGCCGACCCTCGTCGAAGTGAAGCGCAGCACGGATTCGCGCATCCGGCGGGAAGTAGTCGGACAGATGCTCGATTACGCAGCGAATGCAGTCGTCTACTGGCCGGTGGAGCGCTTGATCGGCGACTTCAACGCCACCCACGCGGCTGCTGGCGACGGAATCGACCAGCTCCGGGACCTGCTGGGTCTCGCCGACACAGCACCGGACGATCTGTCAGCTTCGGTCGACGCTTTTTGGCAACAGGTCGAGAGCAACCTCCTCGCAGGACGAGTCCGTCTTTTGTTCGTTGCCGACGAGCTACCTGACGAACTCCGACGAATCATCGAGTTCCTCAATCAACAGATGGCGCCAGCCGACGTCCTCGGCCTTGAGATCCGCAACTACGAAGGCGAGAACCTGCGCGCGCTCATCCCGCGAGTCGTCGGCCTGACGGAGGCAGCAAAGGAGCACAAGCGCGCGGGCGGAGGAGGGTCGCCTGCGATCGAGGAGCTGTGGCGGATCGCCGCAACGCCGGTCGTGCAGGCCCGTGAGCTTCTCGACCAGTGGGCCGGCGCCGAGGGCCTTGAGCAGTGGGACAAGGGCAAGAGCCGAAGGTACGCATGGGCGGGTGCGCGACGCGCATTGGTCCTCCTCTATCCGCTCTACGAGGAGGTGTACTTCGTCGTCGACTGTGCCAAGCCGCCCGACAAAGCCGAGGAGCTGCGGGCCACGCTCGGCGAGATCCTCGGGCGGCAGATGAGCATGCAGGAGCCCGGCATCAAGTGCTCAACCATGGTCGCGAAGTGGCAGGACGTCTCGTCTCGATTCCTCACTCCGCTCGCTGCAGCGGCGAAGTAGCTCGCGGTTGTGACCGGCAGCTCCCCGTGATGGAAGTGCTCAACAGCAATGGCGGAGGGCGCCCGCTCGTCCGTGTGGAGGAACAGCGTCCGCGGGCGATCAGGAGTCGCCGAGCGCCCTTGTCAGCGTTGAGCGCAGCGTCGTCGCAGCTCTCGAAAGGGGTGGCGGACAAGTGAACGCGAAAGGGACGTTCAGCACGGATATCCGAGGCGAAGGAGCGCATGAAGCGCGGACCACTACGACCGACGTACTTCAACCGAGCGGTGGGTGAGCAGCTCGCGATCGAGGCGACGCGGCGGCTGGTCATGACCGTCTCGGATGGCGTCGCAGCTCTAATGAGCACGGGCGGCTCACGATGAGTGTCAAAGCGCCCTTGCGATCCTCCCTGCGGTCTGCGTCGGTGTTCGAGAGCGAGGCCGTCTCGCGGAGGCCGCAGCGGCTCCTCAACTACCGGTTCGATGTCGCCGCGTTCGTGAGGACGCAGCGCGCGAGACCGACCTCGTGGTGGCAGGACGAGGGCTAGAGCGTGACCCAGCTGGAGTTTGGCGATGGAGGCAACGACAAGCCGGTGCGGATCGGTCATGCCGACGTTGCCTACCGCTCAACGCAAAGCATCCTCACCAAGGCGACCGGTTTCATGTCGGACTACGACTTCACGCTGAACCCGTACTCCGGCTGCTCATTCGGCTGCTCCTACTGCTACGCGGCGTTCTTCAGCAGGAGCCCTGAGCGTCGCGAGACCTGGGGCTACTGGGTTGAGGTCAAGCAGAATGCCCTCACGGTGCTCCGCCGCATGCGCACGCCACTGCGCGGCAAGCGCATCTACATGAGCAGCGTGACGGATCCCTATCAGCCGATCGAGCGGAAGCTCCGACTGGTGAGAGAGCTGCTCGAAGAGCTCATACGCCATCAACCGAGACTGGTTGTGCAGACGCGAAGCCAGCTTGTTACCCGGGACATCGACCTGCTGCGACAGTTCGACCACGTTCAGGTGAATATGACGATCACGACGGACTCTGAGCGCGTACGTCGCGCGTTCGAGCCGCACTGCTCGACCAATCGAAAGCGGCTGGACGCCATCACGGCGGTGCGCCTTGCGGGCATCGAGTGCGCGATCACGATGACTCCACTCCTGCCGGTCGAGGATGTCGATGGATTCGCCAAGGATCTCGTCGCGACAGGCGTGCAGCGCTTCGTCGTCCAACCGTTCCACCCTGATCGAGGTCAATTCGTCGCAGGAACACGTGAGGCCGCCTTGGAACTGATCCAGGAGATCGGGTGGACGGCGTCGGACTATGGCCGGACGGTCAGCACGCTGCGCACGAAGCTGCCTCATCTGTCCGAGGGGCGAGAAGGGTTCGCTCCTGCATGAGCGACTCGCTTACGTCCTACGCAGCGCTCGTCGACGAAGCAGTCGCCCGTGCGTGTGGCGCCACCATCTTGGAGCGAGGAGCCGCTTGGTCCGGCTGGGAGGTGGCTCAGGGCCTCGAGGACCTGTTGGCGCTCAGCAGCGGTCGCGATTGCGCCTACGATCGTCCATCGGTCGCGACTAGTTACGCCCTCTGGTATCACGGCGCACGGACGCATGAGGCCCTTCGAGCGCTGGCTCCGTTCGTCGGCGCAACGACGGAATCACTTCGGATCATCGACATCGGTTGCGGAACTGGAGCCACTGCGTGCGCAGTCGCAGTGTTGATGACGCACTTGGCGACATCGGGCCACGCGCGCCCGGCAGAGGTGATCGTGGAAGCCGCCGACTCGAGTCCATTCATGGTCGCGATGGCGGAGCGAATCTTCGACGAACTCCGCTCGTGTCTCAACAGTGACCAAGTCTCCGTATCGTTCAAGACGGCCTCGTGGACGGACCTACAGCTCTCAGCCGGAGCGATCCGCCCGTTGATCGTCGGCGGATATTTGTTTGACCACTCCGATCACCGCCACGTCGACGAACTCGCGAAGCGGTTCGTGCGCCTGGGCGATGAGGTGGACGCGACAGGAGCAGTCCTTTTCACCACCTCAACGAAGGCCCACCTCCTGGCTCGTGCAATCGCAAAGCTCGAGTCGCTTGGCTGGGCGCGGACGGATGTCAGGCTGTCCGAACCCCCATGGGGTGGCCCGTTACCGCGTTGCCACGAGGTCCGTGCGAAGTGGTACGCGAGTGCCGGCACTGTTCGATCGCAGCTCTACAGTCGACCGCCTTCCTGGGTGTCGCCGTCGCCACCAGTTGTGCGGGCTGCGAGCCGGTCGGGAGCCGTCCGGGACACCCTGTTCGATACCGGCGAGGCATCCCTGCTCTTGGACGACGAGCAGGATGAGGCCGCCCGCCCCGACGATCACCCGACTGTCGTCGTCGGCGCCGCAGGATCGGGAAAGAGCCGGGTCCTCGCCGAACGCGTCGTCCGGACGCTCGAGACTGCGCGCCCGTCGGCGGCTCGTCGAATTCTGGTGACGGCTTTCAACAAGGCAATGGTCGACCAGTTGGCGCTGTGGATCGAAGAGCGCATACGCGCCTCGAAGATCCTCAAGGGCGTTGCTGCGGCTCACCGCGACTCGGGCTGGTCGGTCTTGGATGCATGGGTGGGAGCCACGCAGGTGAGTGTGATGCTGATCAATCGTGATCGGTTACCGAATCGCGTACTGGGCCAGACATGGCCGGGTATGGCGCGGGCTTGGAGCACCGTGGTTCACGAACGGAAAGCCCTAGCCGAGGCGAAGCTCGGCGTGGAGCGAGTCCGCCAAGCCGAGCGCTACCTCTCTCCAGACTTCCTCGACGAAGAGCTGGAGCGTGTCATCTATGGGCGGGCTGCCCTGACGTGGGAGCGTTACAGCGACACATCGCTCCCGATACGGCGCGGCCGCCTCAAGCCGCTGCGTCTCGAGGCTCGTGAGGTGGTGTGGACGGTGCTGATGGAGCCACCTCGTCCGAACTCGTTCGTCCACCGTCGAATCAACGCGTACGAGGCGCACCGCGCGCGTGTGGATGCTGAGCAGCATTTGAAGCTGCCCGGCGGGTGGACCCATGTCTTCGTGGACGAGTGCCAAGACTTCACAGAGAGCGACTTCCGTGTGCTCGCATGCATACCGCCAGACCCTCAACACCTCTTCGTCACCGGTGACGAGTCGCAGTCGATGCACTTGGGGCCGTGTTATCGTCGCCCCGGACTGAAGCGGCGGCAGTGGAAGAAGCACGAACTCGGCGGGTCGTATCGCCTCCCCCTCCGAGTGTGTGAAGCACTTGAGGGCTTGGCGCTCGCATTCGTGGACGCCCACGCAGGCCCGACGTCTGACGAATTGGACCTCGTCCTGCCGGAGTCTCGGAAGGCGGCGGTGATCGGACCTCGGCCGATCGTCCTAGCGGGGAGCGAATCGACCCTTAGCACCGAACTCCGGCAAGTCCTTGACGGATACCGTCCGCTGTACGACGGTAACCCGCCGCTCGTGTCACTCGCTGAAGCTGACCATCTGACTGAGGAAGCTCTGCGTGACGCTGCGCCGTGGGCTGAGGTCGAAGTGGCGGGAATGCTGCGGATCAAAGGCCTCGAGCGGTCGTGTGTGGTCTTCTCCGATAGGGCCGTGATCGGCGGTGATGAATCCGCCCCCGAGTGGATCTATACCGCCCTCACCCGCAGCACTTCCGTGCTCATCATTGTCCTGTGGCCCGACGCTGCTGACTCGACCAAAGCGGTGCTCGGACGCCTTCATGAAGGCCAACTGCTGTTCTGGACGCCGGCCGCACGCGCGGCGTTCGACGAAGCGAAGTCGTTGGTGGGGAGCGACGCGGACCCACTGAGGCCCGTGTCTACCGGAGACTGAGCTTCGGCGCAGCACTCGCAGTGAAAGCTCGCTGCGTCAACATTCTCCGGACGACGAGGGTGACGAGCCAGTTCGTACCGTCGCCGCTATCGATTGCGCGAGGACTGTCGCTGTGCCACAACTCGGCACCTCTCGGGACCGGAGCGGGCGGTACGCCGCCGTCGTGTCTCGCACCCTGGGGAGCCGCGTCACCAACCTCCCGAGGGAACACACCTAGCTCACTTCTTTCTCGCGGCGCTGCACATCGAGACGAGAGGGCAGGGAGAACAGGACGGGTTCTTGCCACAGACGGTGGCCGCGAGCTCAAGTACTGCGGCCATCGCTGCGCGCGACTCGTCGTATCCCAGGACGTTCTCTGCGCCGATAAGGCGAGCCACGGCCAAACGGCCATCGCTCCCGCGACGCTTCTCGGTCACATCCGTTCCGAACACGCGACTCGCGACGCGAAGCGACCCCTCATTGACGATGACCGGTGTCGGTCCCAACTCGGCATCAACGAGAGCGGCGAGCCGCGCCATCTGGCGTGAGACGCCAGGCGCACGGTGCATTGCAGTCGCGTCTGTGAGATCCGCTGGATGCTTCCGATACCAGGATGCGGCCTCGAGCACGACGTCGGCGCGAGCGGGTCTCCCCAATTGGGCCGCCATGGCGCGAAGCGCGCCCCTTGCATCGTGCGTTCGCTCGGGTGTATCGAGCTTCTCAAGGGTGTTCCAGTGCTCGTCGATGCTGCGCGCGGAGAGCCGGTGAAGCATCAGCTGCGCTTGGAGCGAGGACCACGGCGACGGGGCGGCGAGCCAAGGCGCCGCGAGCGCGTCCTTGGCCTCGAACCATGTGGCAAGCACGCTCGCGACCTCGGAAGTGCTGCGCCCGAGCGGCGCAGCGCGACGAAGTGAGTCGCGAACGGCTCGACCGACGACCTCGGCAAGAGCCGGAGGAACGGCATTGCCAATCTGGCGGAACGCTGTCGACGGCGGACCCGCGAACCGGACACGGTCCGGGAAGGTCTGCAGCCGCGCCGCCTCTCGGATCGTGAGGGTTCGGTGCTGCGTCGGATGTATGTACCAGTAGCCGTCGCGGGAAATGTGCGCCGTGATGCTCCTGCTCAGTTCATTCGACCCGAGCCGCTTGTACTTGTCCTCAAAAATGTCATCGCGGTATCTCCGTAAGGAGATGTCAATCTCCGAGTAGCGCGTCGAGGGGCTCATCGCCGCGAAGATCTCGCGATCGTCAGGCCGCACGGGGCGGGTGATGTGGTCGTAGAGCCGCTTTGATGCGCTTCCCCTGAGGCCGCGGCGGGCACGCTTAACGAACTCGTGTGGCACCGTCGGCGCCTCGTAATCGTGGTAGCCGTCGGCACCTGCCGGTGATCGCCAACCACCGTCGACCGCAGGCAGGTCTCCGATCGCATCTCCGACCGTCACGACATAAGGACGCGACCGCGGCCACTCGAAATCCAGCTGGGCCGACAGCGCAACGAGGAAGAACCGCTGACGGTGCTGCGGTACTCCATGCTCCCAAGCGTGAAGTAGCGCCGTGTGGACCCCGTATCCCTCTGCCTCCAAGCGCCGAACCATGGAGCGAAGGATGGTGGTGTCTGCGCCGATCGCCATGTCCGGGACGTTCTCGAGCATGACTGCAGCGGGGTGGACGAAGGTGACGATGTCCAGGAACGACTGCCAGAGGTCGCGCCGTTCGTCATGTGCGGGTCGTCCCCCGGCCGCGACAAGGCTCCTGATCTTCGATGCGCCCGCCTTCGAGAACGGCTGACACGGCGGTCCGCCCGCGATCAGGTCGACGTCAAGGCGCGAAACCAGGTCCGCGATCTCGTCCACGTCGTCCTTCGACGAGAGATCCCGCTTGAGGGCAAGCCCACGATGCTGCCCGGCGTACGTCTCCAGGGCCGCGTCGTCGTGGTCGACACCGAGAACCACGTCATATCCGGCGTCCATCAGCCCGAGGCTCATGCCGCCGGCGCCGCAGAACAGATCCACCGCACGCGGGTGAGACGAAGTCTCTGAGGCCGTACGAAGCAGTAGCGAAGCGACGTCGCTTACCGACTCAGGGTGAGGCGGGATCGAGACGAACGGGCCACGTATCAACCGCACGCCGTAGGTTCTCTTCTTCTCGGGCATCGCCACCGGGATCGTATGGTGCGACGCACGCTCGTCCGCGGATCTCACCACAGTTCCTCCTTGCGGAACACGTGGGAGGTGATGAGGTCCATGACGTGATCGTGCGCGCGGGCGGCGTCTTGTCCCATCAGCCGAACGCCGAGCTCGAGGTTGCCCGTCATCCCGTGGCCGGTGAGGTTCGCGGATGTCACTAGTAGGTCACGGCGATCGACCACGACCATCTTGGCGTGGAGCTTCGCGATCGCGTCATCTTCGTCGCCCCACGAGTACACCTGCGGTCGTGGAGTCGCCGCCGGCCACTGATTCTTCAGCTGCACCAAGTTGTGCTCGGCGATCCCGTTCGCGGAGTACCGGCGGTCGACGACGAACGTCACCGTGACGCCGCTGCTTCGAGCGCCGGCCAGCTGGTCCAACACCGCGCCTGCGTCGAGCTGGCCGAACCACAACGTGTAGGCCAGGACCACCACGTGGTGTTCCGCTTGGCTCAGCATCTCGGACACCACTTGTGGTGTGTTTCGTAGTGACGACCCCGGCGGCTTTCGCCCGGTCCAGACCAGCTCGGCTCTGACGCCCGCAGCCTGAGTCGCGCGCTTCACCACAAGTTGCGACTCAAGCGCGCGGGCAAGATGAGCGCCGCCATCGCGCTCAGCACCCCAGGCGCCCAACAGCCGCATCGTGCGCTCCAACGAGTCGCCGCCCAGCTGGACGGCTTGGGCGACCCGAGGTCGACTCGCACCGGGCGCGATGGTCCCGGCGGTCAGTTTCTCGATGAGCTCCTCGACGCGGGACTCTGGCTCTTGGAGCACGAAGTCGGCTGCGAGCAGCTCAGCCGCCACGAAGGAATGACCTACCGTGACCGCCCATCGTCTCGACGAGCGTCGCCCGATCGAGGAAGCGGTTTCCGGCTTCGCATGATGTCTCGGCGAGCAGCAGGCACGCGTGGCATGCGGCGCCGTTGATTCCGCCTGCTCCGCCGATCTCACCGCTCCCGCACAGTGGATCCTGAGCGCAGAGGTCGGCGTTGTTCAAGGCGTCGAAGAGGATCGGGCCGAACCGGTCCGGCGGCGCTTGGTCAACGAGTCCACCGAGAGACCCCTCCGAATCCGAGCTCGCCGTGTAGATCAGCAGCCCAGCCATCCCATCAGCGCCCGGCTTGCTGTAGATCCGTTCCCTCAACGCTGACGAGGAGTAGCCGGCCTCGAGACACAGCTCACGAATGAGCGCATGCGCCAGCGAGTGCAGCAACACGTACCGCATGCCAGGGAACGGCTGTCGCTCGTCCGCCGCCACCGACCGCTCGTCCTGATACTCCTTGAACCGTTGCTCGAGCTCCAGTCCGCGAGCGCGGACTGCGTCACCGACCTCCCACGCGGTGAGCGCACCTTCGTCAAGCGCGACGAACACCCCCTCGCCGCGGAGTTCAACGGCAGGCCGCCACTTTTGGGCGGTGGTGATCGGAGCGACCTTGATCTCGAGCTTCTCGACGTCGGCGAGCTCGCCCAAGTCGAAACCGGACTCGATGCGGGTGAACCCGCGCAGCGCACGCACCTCGCGGAGCCGGGTCGCCGCCGCAACAAGGCGAAGTCGGCTCGCTTCCTGGAAGTCAGGCAACGGTACGTGTCGAACCTCGAACTCGTGCGGCGGCTGAGCCGGTTCCGGGGGGTTCAGGAACGAGCTGTACTCCTCGGGGCGCAGTTCACCGACTTCGGGTTCACCGGTTGCCGCCGTCCAGATCTCCTCGAGTGTGTACTTCGACGCAAGGTCTCCAATGTCGTAGAAGCCGCCTTCGACGCCCTTTGCGAACTTCTCGAACGAGTCCGCCTGCCCGATGACTTCCAAGAACGGTGCAACATCCATCTGGATCGGGTCGGAGTACGGGGGAATTGACAGTGCAGACGCGACCACCGGAAAGTACGCGTTCGACGCACCTCGGAGGATCACTCGCGGCGCCTTGTCGCACACCGAGTCGTAGTTGGAGGGCCCGAGCCACGGACGACGTGCACTGCACGCCGGAACGGCGCCCGCGTTGAACGCGTCACCGAGGCCCTTGCCAACCTTGCAGGTCTCGCACTCGACGCGGAGGTCGTTGGCGCTGCCCGACCGTCCGAGATCGAGCAGCTTCAACGGGCCGTCGCACTTCGTCGCGCCACTGTGGGCCCACTCTGCCCAGGGGAAGTCGTCCAAGTGGGCCTTCGGGCACGCCACCATGAAACGCGCCGGAAAGGCCTCGACGTTCTTCGCGTTGCCATGGAGGTGCGTGCGCGGGCACCGAAACACGCCCGCGGGTGGGCCGACCCACCCGAACTCGGATCGCTTGGCGAGTAGTCGGCACTTGTCGTGAGGACACACCAACCACTCCGGGAACACGAACGCAGGAACGCCACCGAACGCGCCCGGCCCGGCGACGGGCGGTCGGTAGAGCGACGCTCTGATGAACGCTTCCAACCGCGGCTCTGAGATGCGATCGGTCGGGCGAACGAACCAGTCGTCCAACCCCGCGACGATTACCGACAGCTCGGGGAGGTCCACTACGGCGCCGGGGCCGTGCTGAGTGACGACTTGGGTCGGCCGGAGCTTGCCGACCTTGGGTGTCTTCGGAGGCGTGCTCATGCGTCCATTCCTAGGAGGTGGACGTGTACTTCGGCCTCGACCTCGCGTAGTGAGCCGGGCGCGACAAAGGGGCCTTTGCGAACCAGCTCCTCTTGCGGGTCGATGAGCCAGTGGTCCTGCGGGTCTGGCTTCGGTCCGTGATCGCGCTTTGCCCACGCGAGGTCGCTGTCCGTCACCTTCACCCAATCATCGATTCGACTGCGCAGCTCAGCGCGTGTGTCGGCGCCGGCTGCGGGACTCACCACGCTCTCAGCGCGAGCGCTTATCCACTCCACTGCCTGCTTGACCCATGGTTCCGTGGCGTCGAATGAGCTGGCGCCCTTCCCTGGCGCCATCGTCGGGTCGCCTTGTCGGATGATGGACGCGAGCACGCCGGCGAGGCCCTTGTCGCGAGCTCTGGACGAGAATGGCGTGACGCTCGTTGGCTCCACGAACCGGTACAACGCCGAGTGATAGCTGCGGAACCGTTCGTAGTGGCTGATGTCGCGCGGCCGCGTCCAGTTGTACACGGTCACGACGAGCCCGGGTGTCTGTCGCCCAACACGGCTCGTTGCCTGGATGTACTCAGCTGTGGTCTTTGGCTGGCCGTTGACGACCATCAGCCCGAGCCGATCGACGTCGACGCCGACCGAGATCATGTTGCTCGCGAAGAGCAGGTCGATCGGGTACTTGCCCGTTTCCGGCTTGCCTGCTGGGAACATGCGCTCGAGGCGACTGAGGATCGCCGGGATTTCCTCGGCGGACTTGTTGCTGGTCAGCTCCTCACGTTCGTAGAGGAGTCGGTCGGGCCAGTCGGTGTGTGACCTCCGGTGGAGCACGCCGATACGCCCAGGGATGTCGTCCTCGGCGAGCCGAACCGCGCCACCGAGCTCGCGGAGACTGTTGAAGTAGCCGACGAGCGTCATGTACGCATCTCCAAGATCCGGATCCGCGTTGTGCAGCGCCTTTGCGCGCGACAGCAGGCCGGCGTACACCCGGACGAGAGCTGTCTTTACTGACTTCCCCGGCCCGAAGATGCCGACGTAGAGGCGCCCAGGAGCTTCGGTTGTCGGAACTTCCGTCCCGAACCAGGAGTCCGTCGACTCCAGCCCCGACGGCGGGAAGATTGAGATCCCGCGGTGGAAGAGCGACGCCACCTGCTTGTCGGCACGGCGGATGGTCGCAGTCGATGCGATGACCTTGGGCGGAATCAGGTCGCCGCCGACCCGGGCGGAGGCCAAGGCGTCGACCGCTGTCTCGTAGAGCCCGACAAGGGTGCCGAGTGGCCCCGAGATCAGATGGAGCTCGTCCTGGATGATGAGGTCGGGCGGCTCAAATGGTTCGATGGCCTGGACGGTCGCTGCCGGCCAACCTCTGGGACCGTCCTTCGGATGCTTGTTCGGGTGGTTCTCGCCGGTGGAGATGTAGCCGTGGCGTTCGCAGGATCGCTGCACCCCGCCGAACAGCGATTGCACCCTTCCGTTCCAAGCCATCTGTGCGAACTTGTCCACGGTCGCGATCACGAGTGATGGTGCCGCCCGGTAGAGCTGTTCATCGACGGTGTGAGCCGGGATCCCATTGATGCCGTGATCATTCGCGGGGCTGAAGTCGCAAGAGTCGTCTGAGCAGAAGACCTTGACGCTCTCGCTCAGGTCATCGGCGTCATAGTCACTAGGCCCGAGAGTGGCTCCGCACCAGGGGCAGCCGAGGAGCTGGGCCGGCGTGCCTCCCTTGATCCGTTGCCCGTCCTTCCACTTCTGGAGCGCCTCCTTCGCTCCATCGCCGAAGAACCCGTCTGGGTCGGAATAGCGATTCGGCGTCGCGCTCATACCGACCCACAGCCCGATCGAGAAGGGCTCGTCGCCCCAACTGCCCTCGGTGACGCGCAAGTACTCGCACGCGCAGATGAGGGCCGTGGCGCGCTGGAACTGCTGGACCGTGAGAAGGCGAAGGGTGTACCTCATCAGGACGGCGACTCCACCCGAAGCGCGGCGTCCGGGAAGCGCGCGGCGGTAGCGGCGAAGCGCCAGAACGAATGCTGTCAGGCCGAGGTAGGCCTCGGTCTTCCCACCACCCGTCGGGAACCACAGCAGGTCAGCGGTCCGGCGCTGGGAATGTGTGCGATCGACGAGCGGCGGAAGGTTCATAAGCGCGAAGGCGAGCTGGAACGGGCGCCACCGCGCGACGACCTTTGCCGGGTCGCCGGGTTCGAGCCCGCGACGGCGGCGCAGGGCTACCACCGAGTGCGCGCGCTGCAGCGCCATCGCTCGGTTCGCGAAGCAGAACGACAGCCGCGCGATACGGCCACTTTCATCCTTCCGACCGAGCAGCTCGATGCCCTCCACCATTCGCTCGTGTGCCAGTCGGCACGCGTCGACGTGCTCGGCCGCTTGGGCGCGCAGCCGCGGGTCGAGGCTGTCCACGCGGGCTTCGAGCGAGTCGATCCACTGCCGGTACTCGTCAGCCATGGGGGAGAGCAGCCGGATGAGCTCCTCGGCGGGGACGCCGTTCGACGACGTGCCTCCGAGCCTGCGCATGTCGAGGCCAGGATTGGATGGATCCTCGCGAGGATCGATACGGGGCAGCTCGTGCATCGGGAGGATGACTGTGCTCACCTCGGTCGCGCCGTTCGCACCGTCTGCTGACCAATCCGCGGCGCAACCGTGTCCAACGGCGTACTCCGGACGGTCGCGATACAGCAGCTCATCGGAGCGACGGTCCCACTCGATCACCTCCAAGTCGCCCAAGTCGTCCAGCGAGCGCGCCTGGAAGATGGGCTCGTCGCTCGCGTGTCGCACGGCCAATCGCGGCTGGAAGATCCAGTCGACATCGTCGGGTCTGATCGGATCGGACGCGATGATGCGATTCACGAGGAACACCGAGATCGCCCGGCGCCCGTCGGCGCGCTCACGAACGAGCCACTGGAGGCACACACCCGACTCGAGTTCGTGGGAACCCGACCCCGCTGGGTGCAGCGCAAACGGAACCGAGTGTGGTTCACGGGCCCACACGGTGCGTTGGTGCGCCTTCCCGTCCTTGTCGATGTGTTCGACTTTGACGGGCGAGTAGCTGCCCCACTCGGCGGACACCGCTAGCGACTCGATACTCGGCCCTACGATGAACGAGAGCCCGATGCTCGAGGGGTTCATCGCCTGCGAGATCGGGGACGCCGGAACGGCGTCGCCGTCGTCATCAGCGCCGGCGTCGGCCGCGCCGTCGTCCTCGTCCGGGGACACAGCGGTTCCCGCGGGAGCGAGACGCCCGAGGAGGTAACGCAGTGTCGGTCGGTTCTCGATCTGCTCGGTCTCACCTTCTGATGGGCCGAGCAACTCCCGCTCGAGCGAGTCGACCAGGTCGGTTCTCAGGCGGCGCTGTGCCGCAACAGAAGCGTCTTCCACCGTTTCCTCCTCCGCCGCCGTTCCGGTGATCGTACGGTCGCTCGTGCGACGAGATCGTCGTTCCGCGACAGGTGATCAAGACGGGCGATGAGCAGTGGCTTCTCGGCGAATGGATTTCCGACGCGCGATGCCTCGATTGCGTCTCGGGTCACGATCTCGAACGAGAGCCCGAACTTGTTGGCCAGCTCGTCCTGCCACTGCTCCACCAAGTTGCCCGGAGCGATGATCAGGCAGCGCTCGAGATCGCCACGGAGAACGAGCTCGCGGATGAGCAGGCCCGCCATGATCGTCTTGCCGGCACCCGGATCGTCAGCGAGCAGGAAACGCAACGGTTGCCGCGGCAGCATCGCGCCGTACACCGCACGGATCTGGTGAGGCAGCGGCTCGATCGCCGACGCGCGCACAGCCAACATGGGATCGAACAAGTACCCGAGCTGCATCCGGCGGGCCTCTGCAGCCAGAAGGAAAAGCTCCCCGTTCGCGCCGAAGGTCCAGCCCTGTGCATCCACACCCACTTCGAGCAGCTCGACGTCGTCCAGGAACAACAGGCGCGAGACGGGCTGGCCGTTCGCCTCGCGCCAAGTGAGCGTCACCGCCGAACCGTGGTGCTCGATCGCGAGGACCTGCACCGGGCCGTCTAGCGATAGCCCACGCACCACGGCGCCGGGTCTGAGATCAGCGATGGACGCCACGTGGTCCTCGTCCAGTCATCGCCATGCGACGGGGACGATACCGGCGGTCGTGCGTCGTTCGGCGCGGCCCCTATGCCTCACAGCGGCACGGGCGCAGCCGCGTTGACCTCGACTCGAGCGACCGCGACGAGCTGATGGTCGACGACGGGCTGGCGGTGCTTCTCGAGATCGGCAAGCCGCCGGTCGCGTTCGTGGGCGAGGTTCTCGACCAGCTCCTCCGCGGTCTCCAGGTTCTTCTCCCAGACAGGAATGATCCGCTGCTGCCCCTCGTCAGTCGAAGCTCGAAGCCGTGCAAGGGTGGCGCGGGTCGAGTCGACCTTGTCGAGTGCCGCACGCTCGCGATGCGCGAACCACGCGGAGACCTTGTCGCGTTCACGGTCGACGCGCTGGCTCGCCTCTTGGGCGATGTCTGCTTCTCGCTGCGCGACAAGCGCCAAGACGTGAGCCTCGGCGACCGAGCCGGCGTCGTCCAAGCTCTCGAGCGGCACCTCGTCCAACGGGATATCAGTCTCGTCCTGCTTCGCGAAGGCCGCGCCACGGCGCAGCAGCTTGTCGCCGAGTTCGTCCGCGACCGTGCCGTCGTCCCGGACGAACACGGGCACGAGGTCAGCCCGGGGACGGATGCCCGACGTGTTCACGACATGCAGGAACAGCCAGCCGCTCGAAGCCTGGAGATCGTCTCCTGCCGTCAAGCGCCATGTGCCGGCGACGCCTTCGTACGAGTCGGTGAGCACATCGTCGACGATCGTCTCGATGATCGGATGGCCGAAGGCGAAGAATTCGATGTGCTCGGCGTCTCGGAGTGCATCGGGATGGAACACGCCCCACCGCTTGGGGCTGAGCGCAAAGAACTCGTGGTGGTGGTCGCTCCTGAACGGATCGTGGAACGTGAGCTCGAACTCGTCCCCTGACTTCTTGATAAAGGTGCGAGCATCAGCCAGCAGCGCAGTCATGAAGGCGGCCTGCTCCGCCGGAGTGATCCGCGGGTCGGCGCCGGTCAACTTCTCGACGATTTCCTTGCTGTAGCTCTTGGTGTCCATCACGAAGTCCTTGAGCTTCTCCTCGGCCGCGCGCGCGTTCCGGACCTGCTCCTCGAGCTTCTCCCCGAATGCCTCGATCGCCGCGTCGCGATCCGCAGGTGCACGCTTGAGGATGGCCTTGATGTCGCCCTCAGCTTCACCGAGGATCGGGTCGAGGCCGCCGATCGTGTCCTCGAACGCGTTGATTCGGCGCTCCAAGACATCCAAGACGTGTTCCTCGATGGTCCCCTCGGTGAAAAGGTTGAACACATCGACGACGTGCTCTTGGCCGATGCGGTCGACGCGCCCGATGCGCTGCTCGACCCGCATGGGGTTCCAGGGCAGGTCGTAGTTGACGAGGTAGTGGCAGAACTGGAAGTTGCGGCCTTCTCCGCCAGCCTCGGTGCAGATCAGAACCTGTGGTCCTGTGCCGGTTCTGAAGGCGTCAACCGCCTCATCCTTGGCATTCGGCTTCATCTGGCCGTGAAACACCTGGACGCCCACTTCGTGGTTGTCGATCGCCTCCAGCCGCTCGCGCAGGTACGTCTGCGTCTCACGGAACTCCGTGAACACGAGCACCTTGGCGTTCGGCTCGTCGTCGAAGAGGTCGCGGAGACGACGAATGAACTCGTCGCTCTTCGAGTCGACGTCCAAGGCCTCCAGTGCCGTCACGAGTTCCTCGAGGAGTGCTGCTTCAGACTCGTGCAGGTTGGCGATGGCGACGAGTTGAGCGGTCTCCTTGTCGTCGACCCACTGCTCGAGTTCGCCCACCGAGGCCTTGATCGGTTCGGCCTTGGCCAGCAGGCGCTCGCGTCGACCGGCGAGCGAGCGCGTCAGGGCGCGGATACTGCTCGCCATCAGCTTCTGGAATGTCACCATCACGAACCCGACAGCGTTCTCGCGGCTGAGTTCGGCGAGCGAGAACCCGTGCTGCACGTAGTCCTCGACGAGCAGCAGCGCGCGCTGCTCCTCCTCCGTCAGATGGACGGGCCAGCGCCATGCCCTTCGGGGCATGAATCCGCCGATCTTCTTCTTGCGGTTGCGGATAAGGATTTCGGAGAGCAAGTGCAAGCCTGACAGCTCCTCGCATACGGCCTCTCGGTCGTCCGTGGAATGAGTCAGGCGCTTCTTGAGGTCGACGCTCGGGACACCGAGCCATTGGCCAACGCGGTCGACGGTGACGTCGGGATCCTCGCCCGGGATCGGGAACCCCTGCATCGTCAACTGTTCGACCAACAGGCTCAGGCCGCGCGCCTCCTTCTGGTGCTGCTCGAAATGCTGCTCGCTCGCGAACAACACCGGGTCGAGCAACTCGACCAGCGAGAAGAGCTCGTGAGTGTTGAGCTGCATCGGCGTGGCTGTGAGGAAAAGGACTGCGCGCTTGCCGGCATGGGTCGGATCCACGAGTTCGCGAACGAGGTCGTACAGCTGCGTCCGGCGAACTGTGCTTCCTTGGCGAGAGGAGCGGACGTGGTGTGCCTCGTCGACGATCACCATGTCCCAGTCGACTTCTCGCACCTGCTTCGCACGCTGCTTCTGGGTGATCCATCCTTCGGACACGATCACGGAGTCGTAGCGCAGGAACGGATTGTCCTTGTAGCCCTCGGCCTTTTCGAGGAATCGCACGGTGTCCGAGTCGAGTATCGAGAACGACTCATTGAACTTCGACTTGAGTTCGAATTGCCACTGACGGCGGAGGTTCGAGGGAACGATCACCAAGCACCGCTTCGCCAGGGCGCGGGATCGGAGTTCCTTGAGGACCATGCCGGCTTCGATCGTCTTGCCCAGACCGACCTCGTCGCACAGGAGGAATCGGTGCGGATAGTTCGTGACGACCTTGTGCACCACGCCGACTTGGTGGGGCTTCACGTCGACGCGGGTGTGGCCAAGCGAGACAAGGTCGTCATGGAGGTGCGCCAGGCGGTGGTGCCTGGTCACCGCGGCGAGTCGGAACTTCTTGTACGAGCCGATCTGCCCGCTCTTCATCTTCATGATCGGGTCGAGATTTCGGTTCGGGCGGAGACCCGCCTCCGGGACGGTCTTGACGCCCGTCAAGAACTGGACCTTCCATCGCGGGGGGTCGTCGGCCGCAAGCTCGAGGAGGAGCCCCGGCTCCTCGGTACCCGCCCGCATCACCATCGGCGGTAGGCAGACCCGCTTCAGCGTGCCCGCCTTCCAGTTCAGCTTCGGCGCGAGATCCACACCAGGATCCCACTTGACCGTGGCGAAGTTGCCGAGGAGCTCGGTGACAACCCCATACGTTCCTGGTTGGGGGGTGAACTCGACGAGTGCACCCGTGGTTAGTTCGCCCATGGATCGCTTTCCTCCATTGGCCTAATCGGTACCGACCAGCCGTGACACGAGGGCTAAACGGCCCTAATGCCACGACGACGCAGAACCAGTTGCTCTACCCGATCTGCCACTGCCTCGGCTGACTCGTGTTCCCACACTCGGACGCAGCACCAGCCTGCAGCCTCGAGCTCTGAGCAGACTCGCTCATCGCGAGCCTGATTGGCGCTGAGCTTCCGTGCCCACCAAGCCGCGTTGTTCTTTGGTGCGACGCCGTGGTCTGGGCACCCATGCCAGAAACACCCGTCGACGAACACGGCGACCTTTGCCCTCGAGAACACGATGTCGGCGCGCCACCGGCCGCCGGGCAAGGGACACTCGTCCACCCGGAATCGCAGTCCGCGCCTGTGGAGTTCCCGTCTCAGCGCGAGCTCGGGTTTCGTGTCCCGAGTCCTCTGCGCTCGCATCCGCGAGGCGACATCTGGCATGGCCGGATCGAGACTTCGGCGATGCGCTGGGCCGCCGCCGACGGGCGAGCCGTCGCGGCCGGTGTCAGCCATCGCTGACGAGCCTAACCACGTCGGCACCGTCCTGGAGCGTGCGTCTGTAGTGGATCAGGTGGTCTCCAGACCGAAGATGCGCAGCCGCCGCCCGGACGGGCCTTCAAGCGTCTCGCCGATACGCCGCCCCCGCAGAGCCAGCGCCAGCGGCGAGCGGTACGAGATGCGCTGCATCGAAGCATCCTCTTCACCCAAGCCGACGATCTCGCACTCGTGGTTTTGGTGTTCGTTGTCGTGGGTGTCGAACTCTGCGTAACGCGCGATCGACCCGAGCGAAACTCGATCTGTTGCGCGCGGAAAGGGGTCGAACACGAGCGCCTCCTTGATCTCCCGTTCCCTCGCCGCGATGTCCTTCATGATGCGTTCCTCGACCTGACGAAGCTGGTTCAGTCCTGGATTGTCGTGCCAGCCGTCACCGCTGAGCTCGTGGCTGCTCTTCTTCTCCTCGCGCACCGCATCGAGCCGCGCCTGCAGCTCCGCAAGCGAGCGCTCGAGAGCAGCGCGACCCGTCACGGACACGATGGCGCACGACGGCTCCCATCCGTCGGCCCACTTTGCCTTCAGCTCGGCGGAGCGCTCGGCGTCGGGGAGATCACGGAGCTGCGCTTCCTCCGCTGCCGCAGGGTTCAGCAGGTCGGCGGCCGTGCGGCCGCTTCGGACCGCCGTCGCGGGCCCAGTCTTGAGGTACTTCTGCCAGTCGGCATACGCCTTCTTGGCGTCGCCACTCTGGAAGTGCGGCATCTGCTTGCGCGCTTCCTGGAGCCAAGTCGCCGCCTTCGTCTTGAGCGGTGACTTCGTCCAGCTCGCGTTCACCTCCTGCGCGCGAGAGAAGAACTCGCCGAGCACACGGTGCAGAAGGCGATCGGCGCCGGCGCTCGCCAACGCGCTGGGGTTCAAGTCCAGGAACGCCTTCAAGAGCGTCGATAGGGCGTGTTGATCCGCAGCGCCGAGCGTGGAGCGCCACATACCCCAGAGCTGCAGCGGAATGTCGTTCGCCGGCCTCACAAGGGTTGGCGGCTCCACCTGCGAGAGCTCGCGTGCGGTTACGTCATCGAGGGCACCGTGGCCCCAGTCGAGGATGACGCGCGCCCAAAGGGCGTCGTCCCTCGTAGCCTGCGCGAGCGCGCCGACGACCGACGAGTCATCGAGCGGGCGCTCGAGCCGGCTGTTCAGCTCCTTGCGCGCTCGTTCGGAGAGTCCTTGTTGTGCGAGAAGGCGGAGCGCTGCGGCCCGGTCGAGCGGTCCGAGTTGCTCGGCATCCCACACTGCAGCCACGAGGCTGGGGTCAGCTCCTGCGCTGAGCGCGCCCGTGAGCACAGCCATTCGCTCCTCGGATGGCAGGTCTGTCCACTCTGCCGAACGACGAAGTTCTTCCGCTGATCCAACAAGGAAGAGCTCCAGCAACGGCGCATGGATGGTGGTCGTCATGTTGAGGTCTCCAGGTCAGGTCAAGAAACGAGCGGCCGCGGCAACGGCGGCAGAGGCGACTTCCTCGGGCTCCCCGCGCCCGTCGACGACGACGATCCGGTGGACCTCGTGGAGGTATGCATCGCGGATCTGTGGGGCGAGGCACTCCAGGCGTGCCTTCCAGTAGGTGTTCCGTACGCCACGGGAGCGGATTCGCTCCTGTCGGTCAGGCTCCGGCACGTCGAGCCAGATGACGACGGTCGGCTCCGGCAACCAGGCTGGTCCAGTGAACTCCAGCGTCGACCCGAGAAGGCGATGAGTGATCTGCGTCCGGAAGATGTAGCTGTCGGCGACCGCCGCCGAGCCCCGCTCGCGCGCAGCTCGCGCCCGCTGGGCGGTGCGCAGGACCGCCGTGAGATAGATGGCGTAGTGCGCATCTAATGCGGCCGGATCGTCGGAAAGGTCCTTCACCGCGTCCTGGAGATGCGGCTCGACGCTGCACAGCAACTCGCCACCGATCCGCCTGGCGATCAGCGGCGCCACCGTCGACTTGCCGGCTCCGGTCAGGCCCTCGACGACGACGAACGGCGGCGCGGCGGTCACCGTCCTCATGAGAGATACACGGGGCTCGCGGCGAACCCGTAGCGATCGAGCATCCATCGGACACGGTTCCGGGGGACCGGAGTCGTCTCCACCTGATACGCGTCGATGGACTCGAGGGTGACGATCAATTCGAACGGAGGCTCGGCGCGGCCGGTGGCGACTTCCTGCAACCACTGTTCGATCAGGAGCTGCGCTCGTCCCAGAGTGTTCAGGTGCTGGTTCTTCGGCTTTGTGAGCTCGGCGTGGCTCGCGACCACGAAACTCAGGAAGTCGACATCGAGTGGTGGCAGTTCTCGAACGGCGCCGCCTGCGAGCCGCTGCTTAATCTTCCCGTGCTTGCGGCGCTGCTCATTGAGTTCGGTGACGTAGTTCGACAGGGTGAAGGCCAGGGTCTGGCCGGCGAACGTGGTGGTCTCTCGCCCGCTGCGGTGGTTCAGGGTCAGATCCTGCACGAGCTGCAGCGCCCGGCGTTGCCGTTCCGGCGCCTCCGTCCCGACGCGCCGCTCGAGGATCTTCCGGATGCGGTGTGCGCTGATTATCGGCGTGAAACCGGGCTCGAGTGCGTTGAACAGGCGGATGCCGAACGCGATGCTCGCTACCACCTCGCCCTCGCGGCTACGGATGTCTCGATCCTGCGGGTCGCCGATCGCCGCCAACAGCTCGTCGTACTCGGCGAGAACCCCCCGTTCCTGCAGCAGACGCAACGCCCAGAGGTGGTCGATCGCGTCGTGTACGACTAGCGAGATCTTGGAGTCCTTCTTCCCGGAGACGGTCACGATCCGGTCGAACTTGAGCGCTTCGCTGAGCGGGATACCGCTGTCGCCGAGTTGTTGCCACGCTGCGGCAACGCGGCGAGCGTGCTCAGCCCCGAGCCGAACCACCAGCCCGCTCGACGCGAGCTCGGCGAGCGATCCCGAGCCCGGACCGGCGAACTGGTCGCGGTCTGCGCGTTCGAATCCAGCGAATCGTTCGTCCATCGCCTCCGACCGTGCGTAGGCGCCGATTCGGAGCTGGTGATGGAGGTGGGCGTGCATCCTCGTGAACTCACGTCTATTGAGGAGCAGCGCCATCTCCTCCCCGACGGTGCGAGGGCGCAATGATGAGTACGCCGCCCACGCAGCGTCTTCGTCCACCTTGAGGAAGACGCCGACGAGCTTGCTGCCGAACTGGTTGCCGATGCGTTCGACGGAGTGGCCGTGCCCGGCCGCCGTACGCAGACGTAGCTCGCCGAGATCGACGTCGCGAGGAGCGAACAGCTCCCGAATGATCTCCAGCGCCTCATGCCGTTGCTCGAGCCGCTCCACGTGCCGGCGGTTGTCGATGGCGGCAGATGTTTGAGTCAACACGGCTGCTCCTCCATCAGCGTCGCCCTCGCCCGTTGCAGCAGCTCGTCGAGGCGAGCTCGGTCGGAGTCACGGACAGTGGCGCCGTTCTTCTTGATGTCGTGCCGCACCGTCACCACTCGGAGGACGAGCTCGTGCTCGCACCCGAACGACGTGAGTAGGCGTTTGAGACCCGCATGCGGGTGGCGTCCGAACCGAAAGCCATGCCGCAACAGCCAGATCTCCACGACGCGCATCAACGCGTCGTACTTGGACAGGTACGCAGCCTCTGGCGACGTCGGTACCCGCGTCAGGAGGCCGTCGAGCTGACGCGCCTGCCTTGCAAGCTCGCGGGAGCCCTCCGCCGCGGGAGCGATCGCGTTGACCGCGAGGAGGTGGTTTTGATCAGGACCGCCCAATTCGCCCCCTATTGCTCCGCCGAGGCTGGGTCTGTCGCTTGATCGGCAGCGAGAGCGGACACGTTAGGTATGCGACGGAAAGCGCTCGCGTGTCGGGCTGGTTCCACTCGGACGAGGTACCGCGGTGGCGTGACGCGCCTGCACCGAGCCAAACGAGCCGTACCTCTGGTGGACGAAGGCGTGTTGCCGATCTAGCAATCGTGAACGTGTCACGCGCGGGTGGTACTTCCTGAGGACTCCTCGAACAGGACTGATCGATGCGAACCGTCAGCACGAAGGCCGAATTCCGCCACTTCCTCGAGCAGCTGATCCAGACCGAACGGCTCCCGGTCGTGGCGGTGTCGATTCCGGCGGGCGGGACGGGAACGCCGCCGTTTCCGATCGAGAGGTTCGAGGCTGAGATCGGTGAGGGGGCCCATGTCTGGCTCCTCGACCACGAGGCGACGTTCTGGCTGACGGACGAGCTCGGCAAGCGGTTGTCGGTGTACTCGGGATGGGTGCGGGTCTATCCATCCGATCCCGCATGGAGGGCGGAGGAGCGGCGCGCACCGCTACTCCAGGCGCGACCCGACCCGAATCGATGGCTTCGCGCGGCGGTAGAGGCAGTCCTGGACGTCGCCTACAGAGACGGCTATCGACCCGACGTCGCATCGACCGAGACGACCGTGCGGGAGGTCGTCACCGTGAGCGGAGTGCTGACCGCTACGCAGGTGCTCGTGACGACGCGAGGCCGTCGCCAGGCAGCGATGCGAACACATCACCTGTGGCCCGGGCTGCCCGCGGAGCGCCTCGTTCGCCCCGGCCAGGAGTTCTCGGGATCCATCGGATCGAGCGCCATGCTTGCGGAGTTCGTCCCCGAGGTGCCCCGGCAGAATGTGGCGGCGCGGGTCCGGGATTTCGTCGGAGACGGCATCGTCACGCTTGCGCGAGCGACACGAGTGTGCAGCAGCCGAGTCGAGCTCCTCGTGCACCCGGAGTACGCGGTGTCGGTCGACGACGCTGACGTCGACCTACCGACGTTGGTGCGACCCGATGAGGTCGTGACGATAGAGATCGTACCCATCGACGGATCGCTCGTGACGACCTTCTCGTCCGACGAGCCGGCGCCGGCCATGTCGGTGCTTCCTGGTGGTCCACCGTGGCTCGTTCGTGAAGCGTCGGAACCAGAGGACGTGGCCTCTGCAGCGGCAGAGGACGACGAACGAACTCTGACGAGCTCAGAGGCGTGGCTCTACGAGGAGGTCGAGCGACTGGAGCAGCAGGTGCGATCGCTCGAGGCGGAGAACCGGCGGCTCCGGCGACTCGAGCGGGAACGGAGCAGGATCTCGATCCCGAAGGTGTACGACGACCCCGTGGCGCAGCTTCGGCTCGAGCTGCACCTGGCGTACCTGTCGCGGGTGAAGTGACAGCGGACATCGGATAATCCCGGTGGGCGGACACGAAAGTCCTGGCTGACGGACACGAGATTTCCTGGTCGGCGGACACGGGTTCTCCCGGTCTCTTGTTGTTGATCCACCGCGGCGGCGCCTCCGCCGGGTTCGCT
>DATLGL010000018.1:0-32585 GCA_035540495.1 Acidimicrobiales bacterium | reverse complement strand
CGGGAACGCCGGCGCCCCCGCAGCCGCAGGGCGCGCCGGCAGGTCCGAGCGGCCGTCCGATGCCGCCTCCTCCCGGTCAGGGCCAGCGTCCTCCGACGCCGCCGCTGAGCGCCACCGGCAAGCCGATCCCACCGCCTCCGGGCCAGGGGCGCCCGCCCCTCAGCTCCACCGGTAAGCCGATCCCGCCGCCTCCGGGCCGCGGCGGTCTGCCGATGCAGCAGGGTGGCGGTCGTCCCGGCGGCCCCGGCGGCCGTCCCGGTGGCCCCGGCGGCTACCGCGGTGGTGCCGGCGGAGGCGCCGGTGCCGGTACCGGCTACCGCCCTGGAGGTGGTGGCGGAGGCCGTCCTGGTGGCGGCTTCGGCGGCCCGCGTCCCGGTGGCGGACCCGGTGGTGGCGGTCCTGGTGGCGGTGGTGGTTTCGCCGGCCGTGGTGGCCCCGGTGGCCGCTTCGGTGGCCAACGCCGTCGCAGCGGACGTCGCCGCCGTCGCAACTACGAGGAGCTCGAGGCCCAGGAGCTGACGCGCTACACGCCGTCGAACGCTCCCGTGCCCGAGGGCGAGGTCATCATCGAGCACGGCTCGACCGCGCAGGACATCGCCCCCAAGCTCAACCGCACGCCGGCCGACGTCGTCCGCTTCCTGTTCCAGCAGGGCGAGATGGTCACGGCGACCACCAGCCTCACGTCCGAGCAGATCGAGCTCTTCGCTCTCGAGGTCGGTGCCGTCGTCCGTCTGGTCGACGCCGGCCAGGAGAAGGAAGCCGAGCTCATCGCGAAGTTCTTCGCGGAGGACGACGACGATCCCGAGGAGAGCCTGCGGCCGCGCCCGCCGGTGATCACGGTGATGGGCCACGTCGACCACGGCAAGACCCTGCTCCTCGACAAGATCCGCAACGCGAACGTCGTCGCCGGCGAGGCCGGGGGCATCACCCAGCACATCGGTGCGTACCAGGTGGAGAAGGACGGCCACCTGATCACGTTCATCGACACGCCGGGCCACGAGGCGTTCACCCAGATGCGGGCCCGCGGCGCCGACATCACCGACATCGTCATCCTCATCGTCGCGGCCGACGACGGCGTCATGCCGACGACCGTCGAGGCGATCGATCACGCCAAGGCGGCCGAGGTGCCGATCGTGGTCGCGATCAACAAGATCGACCGCGAGAACGCCAACGTCGACCGGGTGAAGCAGCAGCTCACCGAGCACGGCCTCCAGCCCGAAGACTGGGGCGGCGACACGATCACCGTCCCGATCTCGGCCCTGCAGTCGCTCGGCATCGACGAGCTGCTCGAGCAGCTGATCCTCGTCAGCGAGATCCAGCTGGGCGAGGAGCTCAGGGCGAACCCCGAAGGCCTCGCCCGCGGCTTCGTCCTCGAGGCGAACCTCGACGTCGGACGTGGTCCGGTGGCGACGGTCATCGTCGAGAAGGGCACCCTGCGGGTGGGCGACACCATCGTCGCCGGCGCCGCGTGGGGCAAGGTCCGCGCGCTCATCGACGACAAGGGCGACAACATCAAGGAGGCCCTTCCGTCGACCCCGGTCCAGGTGCTCGGTCTGTCCGACGTGCCCCAGGCCGGAGACGAGCTGCGGGCCACCTCCGACGACAAGGTCGCCAAGGCGGTCGCCGAGGCCCGCGCCATCCGCCGTCGCATGCAGGCCCAGATGGGCACCGCTGCGGCAACCGGCGGCGGCGCCAAGCTCGAAGACATCTTCGAGCAGATCCAGCGAGGCGAGGCCGCGTCGCTGAACCTCATCCTCAAGACCGACGTCCACGGCTCGCTCGAGGCGGTCACCGACTCGATCCGGCGCCAGGAGCGGGAAGAGGTGAAGATCAGCTTCGTCCGCCGTGCTGTCGGTGGCATCAGCGAATCCGACATCACCCTCGCCGCGACGTCGGGCTCGACGATCATCGGCTTCAACGTCCGACCCGATCGCAAGGCTCGCGAGCTCGCCGACCAGCAGGGCGTCGAGATCCGGACCTACGAGATCATCTACAAGCTCCTCGAAGACATCGAGGCGGCGATGGTCGGCATGCTCAAGCCGGAGTACGAGGAAGTCGTCACCGGCGAGGCAGAGGTCCGCGAGCTCTACAAGATCCCGGGCGGCATGGCTGCGGGCTGCTACGTCCTCAGCGGCGTCATCACCCGCAACTCCAAGGTCCGCTACCTCCGCGAGGGCACGATCATCTGGAAGGGCACCCTTCCGTCGCTCCGCCGGTTCAAGGAAGACGTCCGAGAGGTCCGCGCCGGCTTCGAGTGCGGCATGGTGCTCTCCGACTTCACCGACCTCCGGCAGGGCGACATCATCGAGACCTACGAGGAGCGGGAGATCCCGCGGACCTAGGTCCGCGCGCAGTACGTGTTCGTCGGCGCGGTCCGCTTCGACCTCCACCTTCCCCAGGTGCACAGCCTGAAGGAGAAGCGGGCCGTGATCCGACCCATCCTCGACGGCGCCCGCAACCGCTACCGCGTGGCGTCGGCCGAGGTGGATTCGCAGGACGTGTGGCAGCGGTCGGTGCTCGGCATGGCCGCTGTCGGAGCAACGCCGGGCCACGTCGAAGAGGTGCTCGACGAGGTCGAGCGGTTCGTGTGGTCGTTTCCCGAGATCGAAGTCGTCAGCGCGGAGAGGATGTGGGCAGATGACGAGTAGAGGTCGCCGCTATCCCCGCACCGCGCGGCTCAACGAGGTGATCCGCGAGATCATCGCGGAGGCGCTCGAGCAGCTCGTCGACCGTGACGAACGTCTCGAGCTGGTGACGATCACCGGGGTCGACGCCGACCAAGACCTGCGTCACGCCACGGTTTTCTTCACGTCGAGGCACGAAGGTGCCGATGTAGCTCTCGAGGAGCATCGCACCAAGCTCCAGGCCGAGATCAACCGCCAGGCGCGGTTCAGGCGAACCCCGCAGTTGGCATTCGTCGAGGATCCTGGGGTATCGAGTGGGTGGAGGATCGAGGGCATCTTGCGCGATCTCCACGAGCAGGAGGGCAGGGACGGCGAGGATGAAGCCGGAGCTTGAGGAGCAGCTGGAGCGGGCGGCGGAGATCATCCGCGGCGCCGACTCCATCGCCCTCGCCTGCCACGTCGGGCCCGACGGCGACGCCCTCGGGTCGATGCTCGCCCTGCACCACCTCGCGCGAGCGGCAGGCAAGCCGTCGATCGCGAGCTGGTCGGAGCCGTTCGTGGTCGCGCCCCACTACGACTTCCTCCCGGGTCTCGACATCACCACGAAGCCGGCCGACTTCCCCGACGCGCCGGCGGTGATGATCACCTTCGACTGCGGGTCGATCGACCGCCTGGGCGATCTCGGCGCGGCGGCTCGCAACGCCGAGGTGCTGATCGTCCTCGACCACCACGGTTCGAACGACAACTACGGGTCGATCAACGTCGTCGACGCCGAGGCCGCGTCCACCGCGAGCGTCGTGCGTGAGCTCGCCCGAAAGCTCGGCTGGCCGCTCAACCGCGACGCCGCGCTGTGCCTGTACACCGGGCTCGTCACCGACACGGGCCGGTTCCAGTACTCCAACACGACCCCCGAGGTGTTCCACCTCGCGGAGGAGCTGTCGGAGTTCGACCTCCCGCTCGCCGCGATCAGCCGGCAGCTGTTCGAGCGGCATCGGTTCAACTACCTCCAGATGGTCGGCGCCTGTCTCGCCCGGGCCGAGCTCGACGCCGAGCTGGGGTTCGTCGCGACGTGGGTCACCAACTTCGACCTCGACGGCTTCGACGTCGACATCGAGGAGACCGAGGGTCTCATCGACCTCGTGCGACGCACCGCGGAGGCCGAGGTGTCGTGCGTGCTCAAGGAGACGCCCGAGGGCATCCGCGTGTCGCTGCGCAGCGTCGGCGAGGCGGACGTCGCCGCGATCGCCTCCCGCTTCGGAGGCGGCGGGCACAAGTACGCGGCCGGCTTCGTCGCGCCGTACCCCGTCACCGACGTCATCGGGGGCATCAAGGACGCGCTCCGGGAGCAGCGAGCTGGCCGCTAAGCGCGATGCGGCCAACCAGACGGATGGCCTGGTCGTCGTCGACAAGCCGGCGGGCTGGACGTCACACGACGTCGTCGCCCGGTGCCGCAAGGTCTTCGGCCAGAAGCGGGTCGGCCACTCGGGGACGCTGGATCCCGACGCGACGGGGGTGCTGCTGGTCGGCCTCGGACGTGTCACCCGCCTGCTCCGGTTCCTGACCGACCTCCCGAAGGAGTACACGGGCGTCGTCGTCCTCGGCGTGGCGACCTCGACCCTCGACGCGTCCGGCGAGGTGACGGGGGAGTGGGACATGTCGGGGATCACGCTCGACGACGCACGCCGGGCCGCCGCCGGCCTGACCGGCGAGATCCTCCAGGTGCCGCCGATGGTGAGCGCGCTCAAGGTCGCCGGCCGCCGGCTGCACGAGCTCGCTCGTGAGGGCGTCGAGGTCGACCGGGAGGCCCGTCCGGTGACGGTGTACCGCTACGACGTCGTCGGCCCCGCGCCCGACGGTGTGCCGTCGTCGTTCGCGATCGACGTTCGCTGCTCGTCGGGCACCTACGTCCGCACCCTCGCGGCCGACCTCGGCGAGGCGTTGGGCGGAGGTGCTCACCTGCGCGACCTGCGCCGGACCGCCATCGGCTCGTTCACCGTCGCCGACGCCGTACCGCTCGAGGAGCTGACGCCCGAGCACGCGATCACACCGGTCGACGCGCTGCGCGACTACCCGCTCGTGGAGGTCGACGCGGACGCCGAGCGCGACCTGTCCCACGGGAAGCGTCTCGGCGGGCTGCCGGCGGGTGTGGTTCGTGTGGTGTCCGCAGCAGACGGCCGTCTGCTCGCGATGTACGCCGACGGCAAGCCGGAAGTGGTTCTCCCCGCGCACTGACCAGGAGCCTTCTGTGCGTGTTCCTCCGTCCTCAGACGAAGGAGGAAGACGCGCAGAACCACGTCTGAGCGAACACGCAGGGCCGTCGACGTAGCGTGGGCGGTGGATGCAGGTCATCACCGACCCCTCAGCGTGCCCCGTCTTCGAGGGAGGCACCGTCGTCACCATCGGCGTGTACGACGGTGTCCACCTCGGCCACCGTGCGCTCATCGGACGGGTGCAGACCATGGCCGCGGAGCTCGGTGCGGCCAGCGCGGTCGTCACGTTCGATCGCCACCCGGCCACCGTCGTACGTCCGGAGAGCGCGCCGAAGCTGCTCACCGATCTCGCGCAACGCCTCGAGCTGCTCGAGTCGACCGGCGTCGACACGACGCTCGTCATCCACTTCGACGAGCAACGCGCGAACGAGACGGCCGAAGACTTCGTCCACGAGATCCTCGTCGGTTGCCTGCGCGCTCGCGCCGTTGTCGTCGGCCACGACTTCCACTTCGGTCACAACCGGCGAGGGAACGTCCCGATGCTGCAGTCGATGGGCGCGCATCTCGGCTTCGATGTGCTCGGCATCAGCCTCGTCGGCGACGAGGTCGAGCAGGAGATCGTCTCGTCGACCCGCGTCCGCCGCCTGCTGCTGGCCGGAGAGGTCGCCCAGGCTGCGGATCTGCTCGGCCGTGCGCACGAGGTGCGGGGGATCGTGCACGATGGGGACAAGCGGGGCCGCGAGCTCGGCTACCCGACGGCCAACGTCGGCGTGCCAGCCGACATCCTTCTGCCCGCGGACGGCATCTACGCAGGCTGGTTCGAGCGTCCGAACGGAGACGTTCACGCGACGGCGATCAGCCTCGGACGGCGCCCCACGTTCTACGAAGACGCCCGGGAGTCGCTGCTCGAGGCGTACCTGCTCGACTTCGACGGCGACCTGTACGGCGAGGCGGTGAAGGTCCGCTTCGTCGCTCGCCTGCGCGGCGAGGCGAAGTTCGATTCGATCGAGGCGCTCGTCGAGCAGATGGCGCGCGACGTCGACGACGCGCGCCGGCTGCTGTCCTAGAAGCCGTACCGTCCTCGCCCGGTCGCCGGGATCGCGAACACGCGGAGCAACTTGCCGTCGCGCACTCGCATGACCATGAGCCCCTCGGCAGGGTCCGGATCGTCGCCCCCGGTGCTCTTGAGGTGGGTGACCACGAGCTCGTCGCCGATCGTCTTCCGGTCGACCCGATCGAACCGGTACTCGGGATGCGTGCGCGCCCAGTCGAAGATCAGGTCGACGTACTCGGCGATCGGACGCGTTCCGCCGAAGGCGTGGTCGGCGTCCAGGTCGCCGTGGTGCTCGGCGCCGTCGGCGGCCAACGAGAGCGCGGTCTCGCGATCGCCGGTGAACGCAGCGAGGAAGAACGCGTCGACGGTCTCTTCGGGAGTCACCCGACGAACCGTACAGATCGACCCGGCGGACCGTCAGTCGACGTTGCGACGTTGCTGCTTGATCTGCGATCGACGCTTCTTGTCGTCGAGGCGGCGCTGCTTGGCTGCCTTCGTCGGCTTCGTCGGACGCCGGTCCTTCGGCACGACGAGCGCAGCGGCCAGCCGCGACCGGAGACGCTCCAGCGCCAGGTCTCGATTCCGCAGCTGCGAACGTTCGTCGTCGACGACGATCCTCACGACGGAGTGACCCAGGGCGCGTAGCACCCGCTCACGTTGCACCGGCCCGAACGCCGACGACGCCTCGACGTCGAAGGTCAGCTCCACCTTCGTGTTCGACCGGTTGGCGTGCTGACCACCTGGGCCACCGCTCGCGACGAAACGCCACTCGAGCTCGTGCAGGGGCACCGCGCACGACCGGGTGATGCGGAGAACGCCGTCTTCCACATCACCCAGTCTGTGCAGAGCTCGGGCTACTTGTTCGGGTTCTTGCCCCGACCGACGCCCTTGCCCGGCTTCGTCGGCGTCGGGTCGGGATCAGGATCCGATGTCGGCGCGACGGCTGTGTAGGCGCACGAGCCGGTCGCTTGATCGACGCCCGTGAGGAGCGCGCCGTGGATCCGGTACGACGAGATCCCGAGCCCCTCGGTGCCGATCGTGCTCCCGTAGCCGAAGTTCGGCACGCCGAGGGCGCGAGTGGTGAACACGTTGGCCGGAAGCGTGGCGCTCCACGTCGACGCCTCTCCCGCGTCCCATGTGCCGGTGACGCCCGAGTCGGTCACCGTGGTGTCCGTCGCGCCCGCTTGCGCGCCTGCCGCCATGCGAAGGGCGAAGACCGGCGGGTTCGGGTACTGGTGCGACACCCGGATGTAGAACGGCTTGCCGCCGTGCACGAAGTCGAAGTCGAACGTCTCGCCCAGCCCGAGGTTCGGTGCCTCGTCGGACGCTCGCAGATCGGCGACGCGGACCGAGAAGGTCAACGTCTTCGCGACGCCGTCGTAGGCGATGCGGCCGGTGAGGATGTCGCTCTTCGGGTCGCTCGGCAGCGGCGTGGAGTTGAGCAGCAGGCCGGTGGCGTCGTCGGCGAGGTCGTTGATCTGCGGTGCGGTAGCCGAGCACGCGCCACCGCCGCCTCCGTCGCCGCCTGGTGGCGGCGTGGCTCCGAGCACCGACGCCAGCGCCGCGGCGACATCGACGAGCCCGTGACCCTTGTCGTACGACGATGGCGTCGCAGGGTTGCGAGCGTCGGTGCCGTACGGGGCGCCGGCCGCGAAGCGGTAGGCGGTGTTCTCGAGCGCGAGCTCCACCGCCTCCGGGCTGAGCGTCGGATCCGCCTCGAGGAGCCGGGCGATGTAGCCGGCGACGTGCGGCGCGGCCATCGACGTTCCGCTCAGGCTGCTGTAGCCGGGGCTCTCCATGCCGAGCAGGCAGTCGCTCTGGTGCAGCTGGCACGCGCTCACGATGTTCTCGCCCGGCGCCGAGAGGTCGGGCCAGGTCGTCGAGTCCGTGGTCAGACCCCGCGAGCTGAAGCTGCTGACGACGCCGTCTCGAGTCCCGGTGTCACCGTCGTAGTAGCTCGCCACGCCGATCACGCCGGGCGTCGGGTCCTTCGCCGGCGGGTTGACGAGGTCGTCGCTGCCGCTGCCGCCGTCGTTGCCTGCCGCCCACACCATGGTCACGCCCTCGGCGACGAGCGCGCGCTGCATCGCGACCTGCGTCGTCTCCGTGAAGGTGCAGTCGGAGACGGAGCACATGGGGCCGTAGGAGTTGTTGACCGTCTTGATCGGCGGGCATTCCACGGGGCTCGCGTCGGCACCGCAGGGAGCGGCGTGGTGCTGGAGCACCCAGTACTGCGCGGCCAGCGCGCCGTAGTACACAGACCCTGCGGTCGCGACCGAGAGGCCGACGATCTTCGCGTCGGGCGCGGCACCCTGGTACGTCACGCCGTCGACCTCGACGGGGTAGCCGGCAGCGATGCCGGCGACATGGGTGCCATGGCCGGCGACGTCGTCGGTGTCGTTCACCGGCGAGTCGATCCACAGGTTGTCGCCGAAGGTCGGGAAGGTGCAGTTGAGAGGAGCCGTGCATGCCATCTCGAGGTTCCGGACGACCTTGCTGACCCCGTCGCGGACGAACATCGGGTGGTTGCCGTCGACGCCGCCGTCGATCACGGCGATCGACACGCCGGTGCCGTCGAAGGGACCATCGACGCCGGAGAAGGTCGCGTCGGCGAGCGGGACCCGGGTCGACTCGTGCGAGGAGTCGAGGAACCATCGCAGCCCGGGGTCGCCACCGAGGGCGACGTCGACGTTCAGTGCCGTGATCCGAGCGATCGCCGCCGGCGTCGCTGCGCCCACCGCGACGCCGATGCGGTCGAAGCGGTCGACGAGGGTGATGCCGGAGCGCTCGAACGCGTCGACCGCCGTCGAGATGTCGGTCGACCGGCCGTACACCAACAGGCGCGTCGTCGGAGACGCGGCCGCGAGCTGCTCACGCAGCACGGTGTCGGTGGTGACGATCCCCGAGCTCGATGCCGGGGGTGTCACGACGAGGATCAGCGCCGCGGCGACCGCGACAGCGCACAGAAGCGACCCAACTCTTCGCATAGGGTCATAGTTCGCCCGCGGATCCCGCTCCACCTTCACTGGTGATCGGATGGGTCGCGGCGGGGGTTGCCTGCTACCCTGATCCGAGCGCCTGGCGTACCTGTCGGGCGCGCCCCCTTACCGAAGACGCTTAGAGGTAGTTCCTGCATGCCGGTTGACAAGGCCGCAACGATCGAAGAATTTCGCTCGCACGAATCAGACACCGGCACGCCGGAGGTGCAGATCGCGCTGCTCAAGCGGCGCATCGATCATCTGAACGAGCACCTGAAGCAGCATCCCCACGACCATCACACCCGTCGTGGCCTGCTGAAGCTGGTCGGTCGGATGCGTCGGCTGCAGGCGTATCTCCGCAAGAACGACATCGAGCGTCTGCGCGAGATCAACGCCAAGCTCGGTCTTCGCCGGTAAGAACCACAGAGCATCACTTCGAGCGCCCGTGAGGGCGCTCGTTGCACATCTAGAGAGAACAGGCGGCTGAGGAGGTCAGCTGCCAGTGGCAAGCAGCCGGAGCGTGCAGGTCGACGAGCTCCGGAGGCTCCCCACTGGGAACTGGCCCCGCCGCCGCCTCCGAAACAGAAAACAAGGAGGGTGTGTGGCAGAAGCCATCACCGTGTCGGCGCCGATCAGCGGCACCGACAAGACCCTGTCGTTCGAGACAGGGCTGCTCGCCCAGCAGTCACAGGGCGCCGTCGTCGGCAAGATCGGCGACACGATGATCCTCGTCACCGCGAACGGTGAGAAGAGCACTCGCGAGGGCATCGACTTCTTCCCGCTCACGGTCGACATCGAGGAGCGCCGCTACGCCGCCGGCATCATCCCCGGCTCGGTGTTCCGCCGCGAGGGCCGCCCGTCCGACGACGCGATCCTCACCTGCCGCCTGATCGACCGGCCGCTGCGCCCCTCGTTCGCGAACGGCTACCGCAACGAGACCCAGATCATCGGCACCGTCCTCGGCGCCGACATGGAGAACCCGCACGACGTCCTGGCGATCAACGCCGCGTCGGCGAGCCTCATGCTGAGCGGCATGCCGTTCGACGGTCCGATCGGCGCCGTCCGTGTGGCGTTCACGACCGACGGGACGTGGGTCCCGCACCCGACGTTCCAGGAGGGCGACGCCTCGGTGTTCGAGCTCGTGGTCGCGGGCCGCGAGACCTCCGACGGCAACGACATCGCCATCATGATGGTCGAGGCCGGCGGCACCGAGGGCTCGTGGGAGCTCTACGAGCAAGGCGCGCCGAAGGTCACCGAAGACGTGCTCGCCCAGGGCCTCGAGGAGTCGAAGACCTGGATCCGTGAGTCGATCGAGCTGCAGCGCCAGCTCGTCGAGAAGGCGGGCAAGCGCGAGCCGCTGCCGTTCCAGTCGGCCACCGACTACGGCGACGACGTGTTCGCCAAGGTCAGCGAGCTCGGCACGGCCGCGCTCAGCGAGGCGACGAAGATCGCCGACAAGACGACTCGGAACAACGCCACCGACCAGGCGACGAAGGACATCATCGAGAAGCTCGGCGACACCTTCGCCGGGCGCGAGCGCGAAGTGAGCGCGGCGATCCGTTCGCTCACCAAGAAGATCATCCGCCAGCGGATCGTCAACGAGAACGTTCGCATCGATGGCCGTGGTCCGGCTGACATCCGTCCGATGTCGGCCCAGGTCGGCCTCATCCCGACGGCGCACGGCTCCGGCCTGTTCCAGCGTGGCGAGACCCAGGTCCTGAACGTGACCACCCTCGGCATGCCCCGCATGGCGATGGACACCCTGCTGCGCGACTCCCTCACCATCGAGGAGAAGAAGCGCTACATGCACCACTACAACATGCCTCCCTTCGCCAACGGCGAGACGGGTCGCGTGGGTGGCACGAAGCGACGCGAGATCGGCCACGGCCTCCTCGCCGAGCGTGCGTTGGTGCCGGTGATCCCGTCGGAGGAGGAGTTCCCGTACGCGCTGCGCCTCGTGTCCGAGGTGCTGTCGTCGAACGGCTCGACTTCCATGGGGTCGGTCTGCGCATCGTCGCTGTCGCTGATGGACGCCGGCGTGCCGATCAAGGCGCCCGTTGCCGGCATCGCGATGGGCCTCGTCTACGAAGACGGCAAGTACACGACCCTCACCGACATCCTCGGTGCGGAAGACGCGTTCGGCGACATGGACTTCAAGGTCGCCGGCACGTCGGAGTTCGTCACCGCGCTGCAGCTCGACACCAAGATCGACGGCCTGCCCGCCGACGTGCTCGCCGCCGCACTGCGTCAGGCGAAGGACGCGCGCATGCAGATCCTCGAGGTGATGAAGGGCGCCATCGCGGAGCCCCGCCCCGAGGTGCAGGGCACGGCACCGAAGATCGTCAGCTTCGAGATCCCGCTCGACAAGATCGGCGAGGTGATCGGGCCCAAGGGCAAGGTCATCAACACGATCCAGCAGGAGACCGGCGCCGACATCTCCGTCGACGACGACGGCGTCGTGGGCACCGTCACCATCGGGTCGAAGGACTCGTCGCAGGTGAACGAGGCCCGCCGCCGCATCGAGCTGATACTCGACCCGCCGAAGGCGATCGTGGGCGAGGTCTACCAGGGCAAGGTCGTGAACATCACCAAGTTCGGTGCGTTCGTGAACATCCTCCCGGGACGTGACGGTCTCGTCCACATCTCGAAGCTCGGTGGCGGCAAGCGCATCGACCGCGTCGAAGACGTCGTCAACCTCGGCGACGAGATCGAGGTCCGGGTCGAAGACATCGACCAGAACGGCAAGGTCTCGCTCACGCCGACGAGCGTGCCCGAGTCGACCGGCGGCGGTGAGTCGTCGAACGGCTCCGGCGGCGGCGACGTCGCTGACGGGGGCAGTGGCGGTGACGAGATCCGGCTGTCGTTCGAGGACGAGTTCGAGTCGGAGCTGGCCGGCGAGTTCGGCGACCTCGGCCCGGGCGAGGAGCGTCCCTCGGGCGGCGACCGCGGCGACCGCGGTGGCGATCGTGGCCCGCGCCGAAGCGGCGGGCGCGGCGGCCCCCGTCGCCGGTAGCTGGACCTGAGCATCACCACGACCGTCCTCGACGACGGTCTGACGATCGTGACCGAGCGCATGGAACACGTGCGCTCGGTCGCTGTCGGTTTCTGGGCCGGTGTCGGCTCGCGGGACGAGGCCGGCGACGAGGCGGGCGCGTCGCACTTCCTCGAGCACCTGCTGTTCAAGGGCACGGCGACCCGGTCGTCGCCGGCCATCGCGGAAGCCATCGACGAGGTCGGCGGCGACCTGAACGCGTTCACCACGCGCGAGTACACGGCCTTCGAGGTCCGCCTCCTCGCCGAGCACCTCGAGCTCGGCATCGACGTGCTGTCCGACATCTTCTGGCGGCCTGCGTTCCGGCCCGACGAGGTCGAGGTCGAGCGAGAGGTGATCCTCGAGGAGATCCTGTCGGCCGGCGACGAGCCGGGCGACCTCGTCCATGACCTGCTCGTCGAGACGATGTTCCCCGACGATCCGATCGGGCGGTCGATCCTCGGCACCCAGAACTCGATCGACGCGATGACGCGAGACGCCATCGCGGCGTTCCACGAGCAGCGCTACCTGCCGGGCAACGTCGTGGTCGCCGCGGCCGGTGCGCTGCACCACGACGAGGTCGTGGCAGCCGTCGCCGAGCGCGGCTCGGGAGGCCGGAGAGGCACCGCACCGGTCGACCGTCGTCCGCTGCGACCCGTGGCGGGCGCCGTGCGACGAGACGTGCGCGACACCGAACAGGTCCACATCGCCGTCGGGGTGCGTGGGGTCGAACGCGACGCCGAGGAGCGCTTCCCGCTCGAGATGATCGTCCATGCGCTCGGTGGTGGGCTGTCGAGCCGCCTGTTCCAGGAGGTGCGCGAGCGACGGGGCCTCGCCTACAACGTCTTCGCGTCGCGGGCCGGGTACGAGGGCGCCGGCCTCGTGTCGCTCTACGCGGGCACCGCGCCCCGGAACGTCCAGACCGTGCTCGACCTCTTCGCCGCTGCGCTCGACGACATCGCCACGAACGGCATCAGCGAGCGCGAGCTCGAGATCGCGAAGGGCGGGGTTCGGGCATCGGTGCTGCTCGGGCTCGAAGACAGCGGCGCCCGGATGGCGCGCCTCGGTCGAACCCAGCTCGTGCAGGGCCACGTACCGACGATCGACGAGATCGTCGGTCGCTTCGATGCCGTGACGCTCGAGGAGGTGGCGAAGCTCGCCGCCGACCTCTTCGACGACGAGGCCACGGTGGCCGTCGTCGGTCCGGCGTCTACTCGGTGATCAGCGTCTCCAAGGTCACGCCGTAGGTCTCCTGCAGGCGACCGGCGTCCTCCATGAGCGGGCCGATCTCCTGCGAGCCCATGCCCTGCTGGAACGACTCCATCGAGTCCCACGACAGGATCGCGACGCGGTGCTTGTCGCCCTGCATGACCTTGACGCCCTCGAAGGTGACGCCGGGCAGCGCCGCTGCGAGCTTCGCGTGCGTCTCCTCGTAGTCCGCATCGAACGCGGCGGCATCGGCAGGCTTGCCCCAGATGGCGATCAGCTTCGGCATTCCGAGAACGTAGCCCTACAGTTCCTTCGTGCGCGTCGGGGTGTTCGGAGCCGGTGGACGGATGGGAGCGATGGTGTGTGCCACCGTCCACGCCGATCCTGAGCTCGAGCTCGTTGCCGCCGTCGACCCGAGCTTCGAGGGCCTCGACGTCCGCCAGGTCACCGGCGTCGACGTGCCGGGCATGCGGATCAGTGCCCACGCCGAGGCGATGGGCGAGGCGGGTGCAGAGGTCGTCGTCGACTTCACCCGCGCCGAGGCGGCCAGGGAGAACCTGCGTTGGGTCGCCGAGAACTCGATCCACGCCGTCGTCGGCACGACCGGCTTCTCGGACAGCGACTACGCGGAGATGCGCGAGGAGTTCGTCGGCAGCAACTGCCTCATCGCTCCGAACTTCGCGATCGGCGCGGTGCTGATGATGCGGTTCGCCGAGCTCGCGGCGCCGTGGTTCGAGACCGCGGAGATCATCGAGTTCCACCACGAGAACAAGATCGACGCCCCTTCGGGCACCGCCGTCAGCACCGCCGAGCGGATGGCTGCTGCATCTGGCGAGTGGATCGACGACCCGACGACGAAGACGGTCTACGACGGTGCCCGCGGCGGCGCCGGACCCGCCGGCATCCACGTCCACTCGGTCCGGATGCGAGGGATGGTGGCCCACCAAGAGGTCATCCTCGGCACCACCGGGCAGACGCTCGTCATCCGCCACGACACGACCGACCGCAGCTCGTTCATGCCGGGCGTGGTGCTCGCCTGCAAGAAGATCGCCGAGCTGTCAGGCGTGACGATCGGGCTCGACGCCGTCCTCGGTCTCTGACCGCCGGGCGGGTTCGGCAGCGGCCTCGGCTTCGAGCTCCCGCTCGAGCTCGCTGACCGACTCGAGCTCGCCTTTGCCCGACCGTCGCTGCAGCATCACGTTGAGGCCGACGAGGACCGCCGACAACGCGATCAGCGGCAGGCGGTAGTCGTTGAGGAAGCCGGTCACCGCCTCGATCGGCGCACCGAAGACGTCGCCGAACGTGCGGAAGATCGCGATGGCCGCGATTGTGCCGCCGAGGTTGAGGACGAAGAAGACGAGCGGCGGCATGCCCGACGCCCCTGCGAGCATGCAGATGATGTGGTTCGGAGCGATGGCGACCATCGCCCACGACGCCTTGGCGAACCCGCTCTCGAGCCAGCGCACGATGGTGCCGCCGTCACCCATCTTCTTCTCGAGCCAACGGGCCCCTGCGTCGCCGTACCAGCGACCGAGCACGTAGTAGATCGGGTCGGACAGCAGCTGGCGGAGGACGGCGACGACGAAGAACGGCGCGACGTCGGTGTGAGGGACGACGGCCAGGATCCAACGTTTCCGGCTGTTCATGGCGATCAGCCAGAGCGGGTGCGTCTCGACCAGGCCGGGGGCGAGGATGTCGCCGATCAGGTTGGTCACCGTGATCACGACGATCGCGCCGAGCAGCGCGCGCAGCGCCCACCGGGGCGGCTTCCAGCGGGCGGCGGCGTCCATGCGGTGCGGACGGTAGCAAGCATCGGCCTGGCGCCGAGGGGCGGCCGGTACCCTTTGGCCTGTGACGCGCGGCCAGCGCCGGGTGCTCGGTGCCGTCGGCTGCCTCATCGTCGTGGTGTCCCTCGCCTGGGTCGCCGCGGCCGCTGGGAGCGACGGAGAGCAGCGAGAGCGGGGGCTCGCGCGCGCCGGCGGTGACGACGCCGCGTCCACGACGACCGAGACGACGCTCCCGCTGATCCCGGTTACGAGCGGCCAGCCGTTGCCGCCGACGTCGACGACGCCGCCGTCGGTTCCGTTGCCGACGCCCGAGCAGGTCGCGGCGGCGACGCCGACGACGATCGCCTCCGCGAGCGCGCCGGCGCCCGCAGGCGCGGGGCTCTCCGGCGAGGGCGCGCTCCTGGTTCGCCCGGCGACCGACTCGGTTCGCGCCGTCGACAAGGCGAAGGGCTGCAACTCGGCCAACGACCCCGGGTGGCGGATCGTGGAGTGCGGCGCCCTGAAGCGCGACGACGTCGTGTTGCTGTGGGTCGTGCAGAGCCGAGGCAAGGGACTGCGGGCGCTCGTCCTGCGTGAACAGACCGCGGGGCAGTGGACGACTGTCCTCGCCGCCAACGACGACGATGGCACCCGCTGGTCGAAGATCGGCGTGCGGGGCGCGGACGTGTCCGGCGACGGACGTCCTGACCTCGTGTTCGGGTTCCGCACGCGAGCGGCCGACAACGCGCTCGCGGTCGACGTCGTCGACGGCCCGGGAACGGTCGGACTGCACCTCCTGCTGCCGGGTGGCTCCGCTCGTGCGGAGGTCGGTGCCCTCCACGGCTGGGCGATGCTCGCCGACGGTTCGTACGAGCACACGACGTACAAGCGGCTGGCGAACGCCTGGCGAGTCGCGGCGACCGAGCGCGTCGGTCGTGATCGCGTGCCCCCGTCGATGGTCTAGTGGCGCCTCCGTCGAGCCGTGAGCGGGTGCTCGAGGCGGCCTACCGCACCGTCGCCCGCTACGGCATCGCCAAGACGACCGTCGACGACATCGCTCGCGAGGCGAAGCTCTCGCGTCCCACCGTCTACCGCCAGTTCCCGGGTGGCAAGGACGCGATCCTCCGCGAGGTCATCGGCTGGGAGTCGGGCCGGTTCTTCGGCGACATCACCCGCGCCGTTGCCGGCATCACCGACCTGGCCGACCTGCTGGAGGAGCTCATCGTCGTCGCCGGTGGCGAGATGCAGCGACACGAGGTGCTGCAGAAGATCCTCCAGACCGAGCCGGAGCTCCTGGTGCCGCTGCTGGTGACGGGCCTCGACCGCCTCATCGCGCTTCTCAAGCCGTTGCTGTTGCTCGGGATGCAGCGCTCGCCGATCCGCGGCGACATCGACCCCGACCTCGCGAGCGACTACCTCGCCCGGATGCTCCTGTCGGTCGTGGCCTCACCCGGCACGCGCGACCTGAGCGATCGGGCCGCCGTCCGGTCCTACGTCGGAGGAGAGTTGCTCGGCGCGCTCCGCTAGTGGGTGACGCACGTCACAGCGAGACACTGTTTACTGTGAGACGGAATCGTTGTATCGTCTCACGTCAGTGACCGCCGTCATATCGCATCGCCAGCCGGATGGCGACGACACCGCTGGGGGCCCGTCCTCGCATCTCCTCGATGCGACCCTGCGCTGCATCGCTCGTTGGGGAGTGGCCAAGACCAGCCTCGACGACGTCGCCCGTGAGGCTCGCGTCAGCCGGGCCACCGTCTACCGGTCGTTCCCCGGCGGGAAGGACGCGCTGCTGTCGACCGTGCTGCACGTCGAGGTGCACCGCCTGCTCGACCGCATCCGCGCCACGGTCGAGGCCGCCGACACACTCGAGGACGCCTTGGTCGCGGCGATCACCGAGACGGGCCGCACGATCGCAGATCACGCCGCCCTCCAGTACCTGCTGGCGAACGAGCCCGAGCTCGTGCTGCCGCGGTTCGCCTTCTCCCAGCTCGACGAGCTGCTGGTCGTGGTGCGCGCGGTGGGCGCGCCACTTCTCGCCCGATTCCTCGACTCCGATCTCTCGGCCGCTGAGCGGGTCGCCGAGTGGGTCGCCCGCATCACCCTCAGCTACACCCTCAGCCCCGCCCCCGGTGTGAGCACCGCCGACGAGGCTGCCGTCCGCACGCTCGTGAAGACGTTCGTCCTCCCGGGCATCGCCAACTTGCAGGGAGCTCCCGCCAAATGACCACCACCGACAACGGCATGACGTCGAACTTCGACCTCATCGGCCGTGAAGACATCAACGACCTCGAGGCGATCCTCTCGATCACCAACACCGAGCGCGACGCCGTGATCTCGACGGTGAAGGACAACGCCGACGCCATCTTCACGTGGGACTACGAGAAGGGCGCCCGTCCGAAGCTGAACCGCCTCTACGAGAAGGCGAAGAACAGCATGTGGAACGGCGAGACCGATCTTCCCTGGGACACCGAGGTCGATCAGGAGCAGGTCGTGCTCGCGAACGCCGGCAACAACGTCAACCCGAACATGGACGTCACCGGCACCCCCTTCGCCAAGTGGAGCGACAAGGAGTGGGTGCAGTTCGGGATCGAGAGCCAGAACTGGACGCTGTCGCAGTTCATGCACGGCGAGCAGGGCGCGCTGATCTGCACCGCGAAGATCGTCGAGACGGTGCCGTGGATCGACGCGAAGTACTACGCATCGACCCAGGTGATGGACGAAGCGCGCCACGTCGAGGTCTTCGCCAAGTACCTCGACACGAAGCTGAGCGGTCACTATCCCGTGAACGCCCACCTCAAGATGCTGCTCGACGACATCATCAACGACAGCCGGTGGGACATGACCTACCTCGGCATGCAGATCATGGTCGAGGGTCTCGCCCTCGCCGCCTTCGGCTTCATCCAGCAGCTCACGACCGAGCCGCTCCTCAAGCAGCTCCTCAAGTACGTCATGAGCGACGAGGCCCGCCACGTCGCCTTCGGCGTGCTGTCGCTGCAGGAGTACTACACCGAGCTGACGGCCGCGGAGCTTCGTGAGCGCCAGGAGTTCGCATTCGAGGCCGCCGTCCGCATGCGCGACCGCTTCCTGCAGCAGGAGGTCTTCGACCGCATGGGCATCGATCCCAAGGTCGCGGTGCCTCTCGTCATGCAGGCCCCGGAGCGGGCGATGTTCCAGGCGATGCTCTTCTCGAAGATCGTCCCGAACTGCAAGAAGCTCGGTCTGCTCGATGCGGCCGATGGCTGGCTGCGGACGAAGTTCCAGGAGCTCGGTGTCATCCAGTTCGAGGACTGGGCCGACACCGGTGAGGAGTACGAGATGTTCCAGCTCGCCGAAGGCGAGATCACATCGCAGCGGGGCGCCTAGTCCGCACCTGCTGACGCCGGCGCAAGCGGTCTCCCCCCACCCTTGCGTCGTTCGTGACGAGAGCCGCCCGGTCCCCCCACGGGCGGCTCTCTCGCGTTCTCGTCGGGGTTGCTGCCGCACGCGCCGGTATCGTGCTCGGCGTGGCAACGGCGTCCGATCCTGCGTTCTTGGCGCTCCATGCGCTGCGACTGAAGGGCTTCGCAGACGTCGCTGCGGTGGCGGCGCTGACGGGGTTGGAGCTCTCCGACGCAGAACGCGCGCTCGCCGCGGCGGCGGAGGAGAAGCTGGTCACGCACCGCGACGGGCGGGTCACCGGGTGGTCGATCACGGCCGCGGGTCGCCAGCGCCATCGCGAGCTGATTCGCGCCGAGCTCGACGCGGCCGGCACGCGTCAGCTCATCGAGGCGTCGTACGCCACGTTCCTCTCCGTGAACACCGACCTGCTCGAGGTGTGCACGGCGTGGCAGCTCCGCAACGGCGTGCCGAACGATCACGCGGACGCGGACTACGACGCTCGTGTCGTGTCGCGGCTCGGCTCGGTCGACGACGTCATCCAGCCGGTCTGCAACGATCTTGCGAAGGCGCTGGCCCGGTTCGGTGACTACGGCCGGCGCCTCGCCGACGCGCGTGCCCGCGTCGAGGCGGGCGACGGCGACTGGTTCACCAAGCCGATGATCGACTCGTACCACACGGTGTGGTTCGAATTGCACGAGGATCTCCTTGCCACGCTGGGGATCGAACGTTCGAAAGGGACCGACCACTGATGCCGAGGTTCGGGCGAGTCGCCACCGCGATGATCACGCCGTACGACGAGCAGGGACGGGTCGACGTCGACGGTGCCGTCACGCTCGCGCAGTGGCTCACGCAGCACGGCAGCGAGGGCCTCGTCGTGACGGGCACGACGGGTGAGGCGGCCGTCCTCACCGACGACGAGAAGGTGTCGCTGTGGCGAGCGATCGCCGGCGCGGTCTCCGTTCCCGTCGTCGCGGGCGCCGGCACCTACGACACGCATCACTCGATCGAGCTCACGAAGCAGGCCGAGGCCGCGGGCGTCGACGGGATCCTCGTCGTCACGCCTTACTACGTGCGCCCGTCCCAAGCCGGCATCGAGTCGCACTTCCGCGCCGTCGCCTCGGCGACGTCGTTGCCGGTGATGATGTACGACATCCCCGGCCGCACCGGGCGGAAGATCGAGCACGCCACGTTGGTGCGGCTGGCGTCGGAGGTCGACAACATCGTCGCCCTGAAGGACGCGGCCGGTGATCCGTCCGCGACGGCGCGCTTCCTCAGCGACGCTCCCGAAGGGTTCGAGGTCTACAGCGGTGACGACGCGATGACGCTGCCGCTGCTGGCGGTCGGAGCCGTCGGCGTGGTCGGCGTCGCGACGCATTGGGCCGGGCAGGTGTTCCTCGAGATGATCGAAGCGTTCGAGCGGGGCGACGTCGCGGCCGCCCGAGCAGCGAACCGCCGGCTCATGTCGACGTTCGCGTACGAAACCAGCGATGCCAACCCGTACCCGGTTCCCGCGAAGCGGATGATGCGCGAGCTCGGCCTCCCGGCGGGGCACCTGCGACCGCCGCACGTCGAGTCTGACGGCGAAGCGCTGGCGGAAGCGGCCAGGGCCATCATCAGCGAGCTCGGCCTGACGCGTGGCTGATCCCGTCCGGATCGCCTTCCTCGGCGGGCTCGGCGAGATCGGTCGCAACTGCGCGGTCGTCGAGGTCGGCGGGCGCCTCCTGCTCCTCGACTGCGGGCTGATGTTCCCCGACGCCGACATGCCCGGCATCGACCTCGTGCTGCCGGACTTCACCTACCTGCGCGACAACGCGGATCGGATCGAAGGCGCCGTGCTGACCCACGGTCACGAAGATCACGTCGGCGCGCTGTCGTACCTGCTGCGCGAGCTGTCGTTCCCGATCTTCGGCAGCGAGCTCACCCTCGGCCTCGCCTCCAGCCGCATCGAAGAGGCGGGCCTTCTCGACCGCACGTCGCTCAACGTCGTCGCCGACGGCGAACGCCGCCAGATCGGTCCCTTCGACGTGGAGTTCATCCCCGTCGCCCATTCGGTGCCGTGCGGCTTCGCGCTCGCGATCCGCACACCCCAGGGCGTCATCCTCCACTCCGGCGACTGGAAGATCGACCTCACTCCCGTCGATCAGCGCACGACCGACCTGGGGCGCATCGGCGCGATCGCGAACACGGAGGGCATCCGCCTGCTGCTCGCCGACTCGACCAACGCCGAGGAGGATGGTTACGCAAAGAGCGAGCGTGAGGTCGGCAAGGTGCTGCGCGACCTCTTCCTTCGCGCCGAAGGCAAGCGGGTGATCGTCACCTGCTTCGCCTCCCATCTGCATCGCATCCAGCAGATCGCCGAGGTGGCGCTGGCGACCGGGCGCACCGTTGCGACGCTCGGACGGTCGATGGGCAAGAACGTCGCGCTGGCCCGGAAGATGGGGCTGATCGACATCCCCGAGGAGCGCATCGTCGACATCGAACAGGTCGACCGGTTCCGCCCGTCGGAGGTGTGCGTCATCTCGACCGGCTCGCAGGGCGAGCCGATGTCGGCCCTCGCGCTCATGGCAGCGGGCGAGAACAAGTGGCTCAAGGTGGGGGCGGACGACGTCGTCATCCTCAGCTCGCACGCCATCCCCGGCAACGAGACCGCAGTGTCCAAGGTGATCGACGGGTTGCACCGCCTCGGCGCCGACGTCGTGCACTCCGGCGTCGCCGAGGTTCACGTGACGGGTCACGCGCAGCGGGGCGAGATGAAGACACTGCTCGGCATCGCGAAGCCGGAGTTCTTCGTCCCGGTGCACGGCGAGTTCCGCCACCTCACCCATCACGCACGTCTCGCGATCGACATGGGCGTGCGCGGAGACAACGTGCTGCTGGCAGAAGACGGCGACGTCGTCGAGCTGCGTGACGACGGCATCGAGTTCGCGGGTCAGGTGCCCGCGGGATACCTCTACGTCGACGGCAGCGGCATCGGCGATGTCGGCCACGGCGTCCTCCGCGACCGCCGTGTCCTCGCGGAGGAAGGGGTCGTCGTCGTGATCGTGACCATCGACGTGCAGAACCGCGCGATCGTCACCGGTCCCGAGATCGTGACCCGTGGGTGGATCTACGCCCCGGAGGCGGAGGACCTCCTCGAGGAAGCGGCGGAGCGGGTTCGCGACGGGATCAAGGAAGCCTTCGACGAGGACGCGCTCGACCCCGACACGCTGCGGCGACACGTCCGCAAGGCGGCAGGGTCGTTCGTGAACGAGCGCACTCGCCGGCGCCCGATGATCGTCCCCGTCGTCATGGAAGTGTGACCGGAAGCTCCCAGCAGTAGAGGTAGTCGCCCTCGATCGTCGGGTCGTCGTTGGTCAGCCGGCGGACCTGGAAGTACGGGCTGTCGGGGCCGACGGGCGGGTACACGAGGCCGTGCGCCGACGCCGGCTCGAAGCCGAACCTCCCGTAGTAGGCGGGATTGCCGAGGAGGACGAGCATCGGTTCGCCGGCAGCGTCGGCGCGCGCGATGAGCTCGCGCATGAGGGCCGACCCGACTCCTGCGCCCTGGTGGGCCGGGGCGACCGCGAGCGGCGCGATCCCCAGCACCGGCCGGCCGTCGGCCTCGCCCACCGACGCCAGCACGTGCCCGACGACCGCGTCGTCTTCGATGGCGACGAGATCCATGCCTGCCGGCGACGCGGCGCGGTTCCACGTGCCAACGACGATGTCGACCTCGTCCTGCCCGTCGCGGCCTTCGGTCGAGAACGCTGCCCGCACGAGCTCCAGGATCGCGTTGCGGTCGTCGACCCGCGCCTCACGAATCGCCATCTGCGTATCCTGCCGCCCCATGGCGCTCGCTGGACTGGAAGGCAATGTCGCGCTGGTCACCGGCGCGGCGCGACGTCGCAGCATCGGGCGCGCGACCGCGCTCCGGCTGGCCCGTGAGGGCGCGCACGTCGCGTGCCTCGACATCGGCCAGCCGTTCCGCGAGTTCGCGCACGAGACCGCGTCGGCCGACGAGCTCGACGAGGTCGTCTCCGAGATCGAAGGTCTCGGCCGCCGCTCCCTCGCGGTGCGCGCCGACGTCACCGACTGGGATCAGGTGCACGCCGCGGTCGCAGAAGTGACCGACACGCTCGGGCCGATCTCGCTGGTGGCGAACGTCGCCGGGGGAGCGGGGTTCGGCATGGGCCTGGGGCCGCTCGTCTCGATCTCCGAGAAGGAGTGGGACGCCGTCGTCGACGTCAACCTCAAGGGCACGTGGATCGTCAGCCGCGCCTGCGCCGAGCGGATGGTCGCGGCCGGCAGCGGCGGGCGGATCGTGAACGTGTCGAGCCAGGCGGGCAAGCGCGCCTTCGCCGGCCTCGGGGCGTACTGCGCGGCGAAGGCCGGTGTGATCCTCCTGACCCAGACGATGGCGACGGAGCTGGGCGAACACGGGATCACCGTCAACGCCGTCTGTCCCGGAACCGTCGACACGAACCTGCTCAACAAGGACAACATGCTCGTCAACCTCATGTCGTCGGCCCCCGGCGGGCTCGAGGGATGGCTCGCTCGCGAGATCCCTCTCCGCCGGCTGCAGTCGCCCGACGACGTCGCCGCTGCGATCGCATGGCTGATGAGCGACGATGCCGCATACGTCACCGGGGAAGCGGTGAACGTCAGCGGCGGCCAGACGATGGTCTGACGGACGAAACGTCCCCCGGCTGGGGCTGGGGGCGCTGTTACTGTTGTTGACATTGTGACTGCGACGCGCGCCCGCCCGAAGAAGCCCGCTTCCCGGTCGACCGGGGGCTCGTCAGGGCGCAAGAAGGCGCCGAAGCCGTCGATCTGGCGGCAGGTGCGCGACACGTTCGCGACCTACCTCGGCCGGCAGTCGGACGACGTGTGGGGACTGCTCCTGATCCTCGCCGGCATCCTCGCCGCCCTCGGCATCTACGCAGATCTCACCGGGCCGTTCGGGTCGGTGGTTCGTGACGGCACGGGCGCGCTCGTCGGATGGGCCCGCCTGCTCGTTCCACCGGTCGTCGCCGGTCTCGGCGTCGTGCTCGTACGCGGCACCAATCGGGCCGAGCCGGGTCGCGTGCTCATCGGTTGCGCCTTCTTGATCGTGAGCGTCTGCGGGCTGCTCCACCTCATGGCCGGCTCGCCGCCCTGGGGTGCCGCGTGGGACGAGCTGCGCAGCGCCGGCGGTCTCCTCGGCGCGGCCGTGGGAGAGCCGTTGCGCGGACTGCTCGCGGTGTGGGGTGCCACGCTCGTGCTGACGACGCTGCTCACGCTGTCGGTGCTCATCCTCACCCGCACGTCGGTGCGTGCTGCGGCCGACATGATCGCCGAGCTCGCACGGGCCTTGCGCTCGATCATCTCGAAGGCCGTCGCGTCTCTGACCACGCTCGGCAAGAACACCGAGCTCGACGAGGCGACCGCCCGACATCCGGCATCGACCCCCACCCCGAAGTCGCGCAAGAAGGCGTCCGACACCGACGAGGCGGATGTCGCCGACGTCGCCGACGCCGCCGGCGACGCGCCCACGAAGCCGGCGAAGGCGGAGAAGAAGGCGTCGATCCAGATCCAGCTGCCACCCGCCGATGCACCGCAGGCGTCGGGGGAGCAACTCGCGATCGACCTCGGCCCCGCGACGGTGCCGAGCCAGTGGCGGCTCCCTCCGCTCGCGCTGCTGAAGCGGTCGAACAACACCGAGATCGATCGCCGTGCCATCGACGCGGCCGGACGGACCCTCGAAGAGGCGCTCAGCGCGCACGGGGTCGACACGCGGGTCGTCGGCGCGACGACGGGGCCGACGGTGACCCGCTACGAGCTCGAGCTCGGGCCGGGCGTCAAGGTGGCCAAGGTCACCGCGCTCCACAAGGACATCGCCTACGCGATGGCCGCAGCCGATGTCCGCATCCTCGCCCCGATCCCGGGTCGCAGCGCGATCGGCGTCGAGGTGCCGAACGCGAAGCGTCAGCTGGTCGCGCTCGGCGACATCCTCTCGAGCGAGGAGGCGCGACGAGCGGTCCACCCGCTCGAGGTCGCCATGGGGCGCGACATCGCCTGGCGTCCCGTGCTGGAGAACCTCGCGGCGACGCCGCACATCCTCATCGCGGGCGCGACCGGCGCTGGCAAGTCGAGCTGCATCAACTCGATCATCACGTCGATCCTCGTGCGGTCGACGCCCGAGCAGGTCCGCATGATCCTGATCGACCCGAAGCGGGTCGAGCTCGGCCAGTACAACGGCGTGCCGCACCTCCTCACGCAGGTGGTGACGAACCCGAAGAAGGCCGCGAACGCGCTCCAGTGGGCGGTGCACGAGATGGAGCGGCGGTACGACCTGCTGAGCGAGGTCGGCGTCCGTGACATCACCGGCTACAACGCGGCGTTCGATCGTGGCGAGCTGCGGTCGGACGAGGAAGGCGCGCCGCAGTACGCGCGGCTGCCGTTCATCCTCCTCGTCGTCGACGAGCTGAACGACCTGATGATGGTCGCCGCGCGCGACGTCGAGGAATCGATCTGTCGCCTCGCGCAGATGGCACGCGCCGTCGGCATCCACCTCGTCATCGCGACGCAGCGGCCGTCCGTCGACGTCATCACCGGCGTCATCAAGGCGAACATCCCGTCGCGTCTCGCGTTCGCGGTGTCGTCTCTGGCCGACTCCCGAGTCATCCTCGACCAGCCGGGTGCCGAGCGGCTCGTCGGCAAGGGCGACATGCTGCTGCTCACCGCCTCGTCGTCGGTGTCGAGGCGCATCCAGGGACCTTGGGTCTCGGAGGAGGAGGTCCGGAAGGTCGTCGCCCACTGGCGCCGCCAGGGCCAGCCGCAGTACGTGGAGGGCGTCGAGGGCACCGATGCACCGGGCGCGGCGAGCGGTCTCGTCGACGAAGAGGACGACCCGATGCTGCTCCAGGCGATGGAGCTCGTCGTGCGATCGAGCCTGGGCTCGACGTCGATGCTGCAGCGCAAGCTCCAGGTCGGGTTCGCTCGAGCGGGCCGGATCATGGACCAGCTCGAGAACAAGGGCGTCGTCGGACCGTCGACCGGCTCGAAGGCCCGAGAGGTGCTCATGAGCGTCGAGGAGCTCGAGGCGTTGCTCAGCGGAGGCTCACCCTCGGCCGCGGTCGACACCTCGACTGCGGGCATCGTGATCGACGCCGACTCGGTCGAAGCGGACGCAGGCGAGGATCCGCCGCTGTGACGGCCGTCGCTCGTATCCTCCGCTGACCGTGGTCGCGCTTCAGCACCTCATCGATGCCGTCGACCCGCCGCTCGATGTCGAGACGGCGAGGGCGGAGGTCGAACGGCTCCAGCAGGGGCTCCCGCCGACGTTGCTCGCGGCGCGGCCCGAGGAGATCCGCCGCCTCGCGCGGACGGCGCTCGACGCAGAGAAGGCCGCGCTGCGGCGCCGGTCGAAGGTCGGCGACGAACCCGCGATCGACGAGGACGCCGTCGACGCGGCGATCGTCGCGCTCGGCGACGTGCGGGACGCTCGACAGGGGCTCGCCGAGGCCGCGACCGACGCGATGCGGTGGCTCGCGGTCGGCAACGTGTGGGGCCTCGTCGGCCTTGCTGCAGCCGGCGCCTTGGTCGTTCGGGGCCACCTCGAGCCGATGGCCGCTCCCGTCTACACGGCCGTGGTGGGCGCCGCGGCGGGGCCGATAGCCACGACGGCGTTCGGCGTCACCCGGCGTACGTACGCGACGACGAAGCTGGCTCGAGCGACCACCGCGTGGGCCGAGGCGCTACGGGTCGCCGGCTTCGAGACCATGGGCGAGCTGCATGCCCGAACGATCTCGCGAAGAGGGTGGGAGCGACGGTCGGTCGAGGCCGCCGCCGCCGACGCGGTCGCTCGCGACGCTCGTGCCGCATGGCACCGCGTCGCGGGTCCGAAGGTGCACCCGCGGGAAGCGCCCGCGCTGATCGCCCGCCTCGCGGTGTTGCGCGCTGCGCAGCTGGAGCTGTTTCGTGCCCTGATCGCGGAGCGGATGCGCCCGCGGGAGATCACGCTCACTGCGGTGCCCACCGATCCTGACACCGAGCCGGTGTCGGTGGTCGTCGACGGCGCCCATCCGTTCGAGGTGGTGTGGGCGGTGCCGGAGCCGGTGGTCGACGTCACCGACGACGCGATCGACCCGCAGCGGATGAGCGTGTGGTCGCGGGTGCGCGGTCGCGCCGTCCGCATCTGGAGCCGCTGAGCGCAGACGCGACGAAGGGCGTCCCGACCCCATTGTCGAGACGCCCTTCGTGTGCCGTTTCCGGCGCGGGCTGCGAGCCCGGATCCGGTCTTTCGCCGGTCTTGGTGACTACGCCGCGATGCGCGGGCGGTGCTGGTGGCGAACCTCGGGCTCCTCGCCCTCGGAGGTGCCCAGCCAATGGAAGGCCGCACGCCACATGCTGGTGGTCCCGGCGATCATCAGGCCGGTGACGATCGTGCCGAGGTCACCGCTGCGGATGTCGACGCCCCACCCGGCGAAGACCGAGTAGTCGAGGACGTAGGCGCCGGCGACGGCGAGCACGAGCGTGAGGAGCAGGTGGAACTTGGTGAGCGAAGGAACGAACTCCTCCACCAGGTCCACAACCTTGAACAGCGCGAGTCCCATCAGGATCACGATGGCGAAGTCGTACATTTCTTGATTCCTCCTGACGGACCGGTCGTGGTTGTCCGTCACGTATTTGGACCGCCGCGCCGTCGGCGGGTTACATCGATCGAGAGCCATGCGCGCACGTGTTCCTGCTTCCTCCGCCAACCTCGGGCCCGGCTTCGACGCGCTGGCGCTCGCGCTCGCTCTCTACGTCGAGGTCGAGGTCGTCGACGCGGACACGCTCGTGCTCACCAAGCACGGTGAGGGCGCCGACCTCGACGTCGACGATCACGACCATCTCGCGGTGCAGGTCGTCGAGCGGGTGACCGGCCACACCAGGCATGCGATCACGGTGCGTTCGGAGATCCCCGTCTCGCGCGGTCTCGGCTCGTCCGCATCACTCGCCCTCGCTGCCGCCGCAGCCGCGGGCGCCGACGACCCCCTCGCCATCGCAGCCGACGTCGACGGTCATCCCGAGAACGCCGGTGCGTCGTTCGCCGGCGGCTTCATCACCGCAGCCACGGTCGACGGCATGCCCGTCGTCGAGCCGCTGTCGCTCGACGACGACCTCGTGTTCGTCGCCGTGGTTCCCGATCGCACGCTGCCGACGAAGGAAGCTCGTGCTGCGCTTCCGAGCCAGGTGGCTCATGGCGACGCGTCGTTCAACATCGGCCGCGCCGGTCTCGTGATCGCAGGCCTCGCCGACGCGTCGAGGCTGCGGAACGAGGCGTTCGAAGACCGGCTGCACCAACAACAGCGCACACCGCTGTTCCCGGAGAGCGCGGCGATCCTTCGCGGTCTCGTCGACGCGGGCGCACTGGGATCGTGCTGGTCCGGTGCCGGCCCGACGCTCCTCGCGGTGTGCCGCCGCGCCACCGCGGAACAGGTTCGGGCCGCAGGCGACGACCTCCTCGCTTCGCACGGCGTCGCCGGTCGGGCGCTGGTCCTCGAGGCGGATCGACGAGGACTGGTGGTCGAGTAGAACGGGCTGGTGCCTTCCCAGCCGTCTCGCGAGCTCGTCGCCGTCGACAACCCCCATCCCGATCGCGATTACGAGATCCGGTGCTCGACGCCGGAGTTCACCTGCGTCTGCCCGATGACCGGCCAGCCCGACTTCGCCACGGTGACGATCACGTACGTCCCCGACGAGAAGATCGTCGAGCTCAAGTCGTTGAAGCTCTACCTGTGGAGCTACCGCAACGACGGCGCGTTCCACGAGGACGTGACGAACCGGATCTGCAACGATCTCGTCGCAGCCATCGCACCGCGGAGGCTGACCGTGCACACCGACTGGCTCGTGCGCGGCGGGATCACGACGACCGTGGAGGCCACCTACCCCCACGTTGGAGGAGCGCATGCCGGTTCTTGACGAGAAGCACGACTTCGCCCATCCCGTCGAAGGCGACACCGCATGGTCGGAGTCGTACTACTTCAACTGCTACGACCCCCAGACCGACGCCGGCTTCTACACCCGGATCGGCGTCCGCCCGAACGAGGGCACCATCGACGTCGGTCTCGCGATCTGGAAGCCGGCCGCCTCCCGTGGCGAACGGAGTAACGGCGGGCTCGCGCACATCCGCCACATGCGCGAGCAGAAGGAGATGATCGAGCGGAAGCTCGAGGTCGGTCCGGTCACCTACGAGATGATCGAACCGCTGAAGTCGTGGCGCCTCACCGCGAACGGCGAGTCGCACATCGGTCCCGCGGCGATGGACGTCACCTTCAACGCGCTCATGCCCGCCATCGGAGCCGACGGGCAGGGCAAGGAGGGTTCGGGCGCCTCCGCCGAGACGCGCGGCAGCGTCGGGAAGGGCCACCTCGAGCAGGCGGGGCGCTGGACGGGCTGGATCGAGGTCGAAGGGAAGCGGTTGGAGCTCGGGCCCGAGGCGCGCGGCAACCGCGACAAGTCGTGGGGGCCGCGTCGATGGGGTGGCCCGAAGATGTGGCGCTGGTTCTCGATCAACATCGGCGACTCCACGCACTTCGGCGGCATCCGCATCGGGACCGACGCAGGCGACCTCCACCGGGGGTGGGTGTGGAAGGACGGCGCGCACGCGTCGATCGCGGAGTGGAAGGTCACGACCGATCTGGAAGACGACGGCGTGACCCACAAGGCCACCTACGTCGTCGCCACCGACAAGCAGGGCCGGACGCACGAGCTGCGCGCCGATCTGCTTCGGGTCGAGCCGGGCCCTGCCGGTCTGCGGGCGAACACGACGATCGTGAACGAAGGTCTCGCTCGGTGGACCTACGAGGGGCAGACCGGGTACGGCATCGCCGAGTACCTGCACCAGCTCGACGAGAACGTGAAGCCGATCGTCCCTATCGAGTGACGCGCCACGACTGCACGTAGCCAGGCGCATCCTCGGGCGCCTCCGCCACGGTGCGGAGCGGCAGTACTCCCGACCAGTGCTGCAGCTCGACGTCTTCCGCGTCGTCGATGGGCCCGCCTGCGCGGACCTTGGCCGACGCCTCCGAGGTCGGCACCTTCACGATCAGCGTCGCGCGCAGCTCCTCGTCGGTCGGCAGCCGGCAGTCGCGCGACCGGCCGGGCACGATGTGGTCGACGATCGCTGCCGCCGCGCGCGCCTTCTCGGTCGGTTCGGTGACCGCCTCGGCTCGACCGAACACCATGACCGACCGGTAGTTCACGGAGTGGTGGAAGGCCGACTTCGCGAGCACCAAGCCGTCGATCAGCGTGACCGTCACGCACACCTCGGCTCCAGCAGCGAGCGTGCGAAGCGCGAAGTTGGCTGCCGCACCGTGGAGGTAGAGGACGTCGCCTTCGCGGGCGTACGAGGTCGGGAACACGTACGGGCTGCCGTCGTGGACGAACCCGAGGTGGCACACGAACCCTTCGTCGAGGATGTCGTGGACCGACGAGACCCCGTGCGTCCCGCGCGCCTTCTTGCGGCGGTGGGTGGTGCGTGGAGTGGGGGTGTAGATCGGCTCGGCCACGCGGGCGAGCGTAGGTAGGGTCCGAGCGTGCCCGACACCGAATTGCGAGAGCTCGCCTCCGGCCTTCGTTTCCCGGAAGGTCCGGTCGTGCTGCCCGACGGCGACATCGCCGTCTGCGAGCTCAACACCGGCGACATCAAGCGCGTCCCGCGCGACGGCGGCGAGCCAGCGACGATCGCCCGCTGCGGCGGCAGCGCGAACGGCGCCGCGCTCGGACCCGACGGTGCGCTGTACGTGTGCAACAGCGGCGGGTGGAACTTCACGGAGATCGGCCCGATGCTCCTGCCCGGCGCGCACGGAGGAACGAGGTCGTCCGGTTCGTACATCGGCGGACGGATCCAGCGCGTCGACCTCGAGTCAGGACAGGTGGCCGACCTCTACACCGAGTGCGATGGCCGCCCGTTCTCGGCCCCGAACGACATCGTGTTCGACTCGACCGGCGGCTTCTGGTTCACCGATCACGGGCACACCCACGACCGGGTCCGCGACCTCGGCGGGCTCTACTACGCCGCAGCTGACGGTTCGTCGGTGCGTGAGGTCGTGCACCCGATCGAGAGCCCGAACGGCGTCGGACTCTCGCCCGCGGGCGACCGCGTGTACGTCGCCGAGACGCACTCCGGCCGCGTGTACTTCTGGGACCTGAGTGGACCCGGGCAGCTGGCGAACCCGAACCCGATGTTCGGCAACGGCGGGCAGCTGCTGTACGGCGCTCCCGGAGCCGACCTGTTCGACTCACTCGCTGTCGACAGCGACGGCTACGTCTGCGTCGCCACGCTTTCCAACGGCGGCATCACGGTGATCTCGCCGGATGGTTCGTCGGTCGAGCACGCGGGTCTCCCTGATCCCGTCGTCACCAACATCGCCTTCGGCGGTGACGATCTCCGGACCGCGTACGTCACCATGAGCGCCACCGGGAAGCTCGTGAGCTTCGAATGGCCGCGGTCAGGGCTGCGCCTCGCCTTCCCGTAGTCGCCGATCACCGCTGCGTGTCGCACCGGTCACAATGGCGTGATGTCGCTCTCGCGGTACACCACCCGGCTGGCGGGCCTGGCGGACGCGATCTTCCTGCGCGAGATGGTCTACGAGGCCGTCGCAGGGTTGGGTCGTGATCGTCCTGCGAAGGATGACGTGCTCGCATCGCCAAGCGTGCAGGCGTTCGTCGAGCAGTGGGGGAGGCCCGGCGACCACGGCATCGTCGCCGAGTGCGATCTGGAGCCAGTCGGAGCCGCGTGGTTCCGGATCTTCCCGGACGATGATCCTGAAGGCGGATTCGTCGGCGGCCAGACGCCGGAGCTGCTGATCGCCCTCGTTCCCGAACATCGCGGCAAACGAGTCGGTGACCTCCTGTTGACGGCGCTGGTGGGCCGAGCCCGCGAGGAGCGGATGCCGACGATCGGTCTGAACGTGCAGCGGGCGAACCTGCCGGCGGTGTCGTTGTTCCGCCGCCACGGATTCGTCGTCGTGCGGGACGTCGACGGCGTGCTGACGATGCAGCTCCGCCTCACCGGCACGTGAGGCTCGATCGCACCGTCGCGGCGCTGGAGAAGGGCCGCGTCGACGGCTACCACCCCGGCGCTCAGCTCGAGGTCGTCCTTCACGGCGAGGTCGTCGGAAGCGTCGCGATCGGCGACGCGCGTCCCGGCGTCGCCATGGCGGTCGACACGTTGTTGCCGTGGTTCTCGTGCACGAAGGCTGTCACTGCCGCCGCCGTGGCGCAGCAGTGGGAGCGGGGGCGCGTCGATCTCGACGCCCCCGTCGCGGCGTATCTCCCGGAGTTCGCGGCGGGCGGCAAGGACGCGATCACCCTCCGCCACGTGCTCACCCACACGGGTGGGTTCCGCTCTGTCGAGGGGAGCGTGTGGCGCGGCTCGTGGGACGAAGCCGTCGCCATGATCGCCGCGGCGCCGCTGGAAGACGGGTGGGTTCCGGGGGAGCGAGCCGGCTACCACGACGTCACCGGGTTCATGATCCTCGGCGAGGTCGTGCGCCGAGTCGACCCGCACGGCCGGTCGTTCGCGGATTACGTGAGCGAGGAGATCTTCGAGCCGCTCGACATGCCCGACTCATGGATCGCGTTGACGGAGCGACGCTTCGAGGCGTACGGCGACCGCGTCGGCTTCATGTACGACACCTCGAAGAAGGCCGAGCCACGCGTGATCCCGGGGTACGAGGACGGCCGCGCGTTCCGGAAACCTCAGCCGTCGGGCAGCGGGGTCGGGCCGATGCGGGACCTCGTCCGGTTCGCCGAGATGCTCCGCTGCCGCGGTGAGCTCGACGGCCACCGGGTGCTGGCGACGGAGACCGTCGATGCGATGCTCACGCCGCAACGGGTCGGCCTCGTCGACGAGACGTTCGGGATGGTCATCGACTGGGGACTCGGGCTGATCCTCAACTCGTTCCACTACCGGAACCGACCGACCTCATACGGCTACGGCAAGCACGCGTCGCGCCGCGCGGTTGGTCACGGCGGCCGTCAGTCGTCGGCGATGTTCTGCGACCCGGAGGTCGGGTTGTCCGTCGCGGTCTGCTGCAACGGCATGCCGGGAGAGCCGGGCCACCACCGCCGCATGCAGCCGGTGCTGACCGCCATCTACGAAGACCTCGGGCTCATCGGCTCGTAGCTGAGGTCGATCAGGCGGCGTCGGGTGGCGCGGGCCCTTCGCGGTCTCGAGGTTGTCGGTGTCGTGGGTGTCTTGGGTCGTCTGGTGGGACGAGTGGTCGTTTGCCGGTTCCTTCGACGAGGGCCCAGCCGTGGAGGGTCTTGAGGTCGTGGCAGTGGTCGCAGACGCGGTCGAGCCAGTCGATGAGGGTGATCTTCG
>DATLGL010000017.1:0-240623 GCA_035540495.1 Acidimicrobiales bacterium | reverse complement strand
GAGTGGAAAGACCCCGTCTGCACCACCGAAGGCTGCCCCCAGGTCGGACGCCTCGAACGCGACCACCGCATCGACTGGGCCCAATCGAAGATCACCCTCATCGACTGGCTCGACCGCGTCTGCGACCACTGCCACGACCTCAAGACCCTCCACGGCTGGGCCCTCGTCGAAGGAACCGGCAAACGACCACTCGTCCCACCAGACGACCCACGACACCCACGACACCACCAACGCGACCGCGCCGGACCAGCGGCGTGATCTACCTCCACGCGCTCGCGGGGCCGACACGCGACGTACGGGAAACGGTGGGGTGCGTCAGCCGTCGGTGAGGATGTGGTCGAGCACCCATTCCGGGTGGTCAGCCTCGAGACGCTGCAGCCGGTACGGGCTCTCGAAGAGGGCGAGCAACGAGTCGTCGCGCCTCGCGAGGACGCGTACGCCGCTCGTCGTCTTGAGCTGATCGGCGGTGGCCCGATCGGTGCGCCGGGCGACCTTGTAGGGCGCGGGCATCAGTTCGACCTTGGCGCCGAACTCGTGCTCGAGGCGGTGTGAGAACACCTCGAACTGCATCTGGCCGACGGCGGCCAGCAGCGGGGTCGGGTCGCCTTCAGGGTCGCGCAGCACCTGCACGACGCCCTCCTGCTCGAGCTGGTCGAGGCCCCTGCGGAACTGCTTGTACCGGCTCGTGTCGCGGGCGCGGGCCGACACGAAGAGCTCGGGGGCGAACGTCGGGATCCCGGGATACGCCACCGGCTCGACGTCGAAGAGGGTGTCGCCGATGGCGAGGTCGCTCGCGTTGACGAGGCCGATGACGTCGCCCGGGAACGCCTCGTCGATCGTGTCGCGCTCGGCGCCGAACACCGATGCTGCGTACTTCGTGGCGAACGGCCGCCCGGTGCGACCGTGGACGACCGTCATCCCTCGCTCGAAGCGTCCGGAGCACACTCTCACGAACGCGACGTGGTCGCGGTGCGACGGATCCATGTTCGCCTGGATCTTGAACACGAAGCCGGAGAAGGGAGCACGGAGATCGCGGGGCTTGCCCTCCGCGTCGAGCCGCGGCGCCGGCGGCGGGGCGTAGTCGACGACGGCATCGAGGAGGTGGCGGACCCCGAAGTTGGTGAGTGCGGAGCCGACGAACAGCGGGCTGCTCTCGCCTGCGAGGAACCCGTCGAGGTCGAGGTCGGCGCCGACCTCCGACAGCAGCGAAGCCTCCTCGACCGCGTGTGCCCACGCGGCGCCTTCCTCGGCAGCAGCGCGAGCAGCGTCGACCGTCTCCTCGGGCGCTGCGGTGGCGCCGCGAGCGGTGCGGGTGAAGCGCACGAAGTCTCCCGTGCGACGGTCGATCACGCCGCGGAAGTCGCCGGGGATGCCGACCGGCCACGTCACCGGGGTCGCCCGGAGGTTGATCTGGTCCTCGATCTCGTCGAGCAGCTCGAGCGGCTCACGGCCGGGCCGGTCGTACTTGTTGAGGAACGTGAGGATCGGGATGTTGCGCGCCCGGCAGACCTCGAACAACTTCAGCGTCTGCGCCTCGATGCCCTTGGCCACGTCGAGGACCATCACGGCCGCGTCGGCGGCCGCGAGCACGCGATAGGTGTCCTCCGAGAAGTCGCGGTGGCCCGGCGTGTCGAGCAGGTTGACGACGTGGTCGCGATAGGTGAACTGCAGCACCGTCGAGGTGATGGAGATGCCGCGCTGCTGCTCCATCGCCATCCAGTCAGACGTCGCCTTGCGCCGCCCGGCACGCGCCTTGACCGCTCCGGCCTCCGCGACGGCGCCGGCGTAGAGGAGGAACTTCTCCGTCAGCGTCGTCTTCCCCGCATCCGGGTGACTGATGATGGCGAACGTCCGGCGGCGGGCCGACTGGGCGTCGACGTCGTGCGGCGACGCGGAAACGGTGGCGGTCAACGGAACTTCCTCGGGCGGGGGACCGCCGATTCTACCGGCGCGGTTCGGCGCCCGACTGCGGAGCGGGCGCGCTCGCGCGGAGGCTGCACTGCACGCGGACCGACGTCCCCTCCGCGGTGCTGAGGATCGACATGTCATCGGCGACGGCGCGGACGAGATACAGACCACGCCCTCGCTCGCCGTCGAGATCGGGGAGGTCGTGCCCTGCGTCGGCGAGCGACGGATCTCCTTGTCCGTCGTCCACCGCGTCGAGCACGAGCGCATCCTCGGTGACAGTCGCGACGAGCGACAGCGACGTGCAACCGGGCGCGCGCATCCCGTTCGTGACCAGCTCCGAGGTGATGAGCAGCGCGTCGGACACGGCCTCTTCGGCGACGCCGGCCTGTGCCAGGAAGTCGGCGACCGCTCGGCGCGCCGAGCGCACCGCGGTCAACTCGGGCCCGAACGTCCACCTCCGCGTCGCCGGCAGCACGAGCTGAGGGGCGCGGCGGATGACGAGCGCGAGCGAGTCGTCGCGGCGGTCGGCACCGGCGAGGGCACGGGCCACGAGCTCGTCCGCCAGCTCCTGCGCTGCCCTCGTGCTCAGCGCCTGGGCGTGAGCGACGAGCTCGTCGAGCCCGTCGAGGATGTTGCGGCGGGCTTCGATCAGGCCGTCGGTGTAGAGGACGAGGCTGTCGCCCGGATGGAGCGCCAGCTCCACACACGCGTCGCTCGCGGCCTCCGGCCATCCGATGGGGATACCCGGCGCGGAGATCTGCTCGATCGCGCCCTCGGAGCGGACGAGCAGGGCCGGCGGGTGACCCCCTGCGACGACGTGCACGGCGCCGGTGCGCGGCTCGACGCGTGCGATGACCACCGTGGCGACGAGCTCGGGATCCTGCGAGCGCAGGAGCTCGTCCGCCCGTCGGACCATGTCCTCCAGAGCGCAGCCCTGGAGGGCGAGCAGGCGGAGGGTGGAGATCACCGCGAGGGCGTGCTTCGTCGCGGTCACCCCGTGGCCGAGCACGTCGATGACCGCGACGTGGACCCAGCCGTCGGGCAGCACCTGCCAGTCGTAGAGGTCGCCGCCGGTGGGCGCCTGCTCGTCGGAGGGCACGTACGCCACCGCGAACTCCGCTCCCGCCACCTCCGGGCGCGCGGGCAGGAGGGCTTCCTGCAGCGCGGCGACGACCGCTCGATGCGCCGCCTCCACCTCCACGAGACGCCCCAGTTGCTCGCGGAGCTCCTCGAACTGCTCGGCCGGCGTGAGGTCGCGGGCGATCACGACGAGCTTCCCCTCGCCTGAGGTCGCGGTGTAGCCGTACGAGCACGACAACCGTCGCCGGCTGCCGTCGGCCGCGACGACCTCGATCTGACTCGGGAGGGGTTCGCCGTTCGCCCATCGGTCGAGGGGCACGGGGTCGCCGCTGGTCGACGTCGCTCGGAGCACCAGGCTCACGGGGTGGCCCACCGCGTCAGCGGCCGTGAACCCGGTGATCGCGGCCAGCGCCGGGTTCCAGGCTCTGATCATGCCGTCGTCGTCGATCGTCAGGATGCCGTCTGAGGTGCTGTCGACGATCTCCGCGGTCGCGCGACGCTCCTCGAGCACGGTCGCGAACAGCCGGCCCTTCGCGAAGACGCCAGCCGTCTCACGCGCCAGCGCGTCGAGCACCGCGAGCTCGCCCTCCTCGAACCCTTCGAGCCCGCCCTGGTCGACCACGAGGAGCGCGCCGAGTGGCACATCACCCTCGACGAGCGGTGCGGCGAGCACGTCGCGCACGTCGCTCTCGCGGAGGTACGGCCGGAGGGGGTGGTCGCTCGACGCGGTCACGCGCGCAGCCCGATCGAGGGTGAGCGCGCTGGAGACGAGCGACGGTTGGTCGAGGGGCTCGAAGGTGACCGAGTGGTTCCGCGTCGCGCGTTCGACCTCGTGCACCTCGAGAACGCCATCGTTGCGGATCGCCAGCACCGCGGCTCGAGCGTCGAACGACGTCGCCACGCCGACGAGGAAGTCGACGACCTTCTCGCGCGGGTCGATGGGCTCCGACAGCACGCTCACGGCGTGATGGACGCCGGTGAGGCGGATGCGGTCGGTGCGGGCACCGGCGTAGCCGCGGTACGCGAGGTGCAAGACGACCAGCGGCACCGGGAAGAGCAGCACGGCGACGGCATGACGGTCGAACGCGAACACGAAGAGCAGCCCGATGGCGCTGTTCAGCAGCCAGCTCGCGGCCCAGCCACGAAGCATCACGGGGCGCAGGGCGGCCACCGCCCGTCGCAGTCGCTGACGGTTGGCGATTGTGACGACGAGCGTGAACGCGACCTGGTTCACCGTCGCCACCACGACCAGCGCGAGGAGCACGCCGGCCGCCATCGGCGCCGTCGCAGTCGCAGGTGCGAACGTTGCTGCCACCAGTGCGCCGCAACCCGTCGCGAGAGACCACTGCGCGACGTTGAACGCTGCCTTGGTCGGAGCGTTGCGCCGCACGATCGCTGCGACGATCTGACTGGCCGCGACCGTCGCGACGGCGACCGACGGTGGATAGAAGATCACGACCGGCGCGAGGACGGCCTCCATCAGGTTCATCGCGTTGACCTCGCCACCGACGCGGAACCTGACGAGCAGGTACTCCGCGGCGACGACGAGCGCAGCGAGCAGCGCCAGGGCCGGCCACGCCTCTGTGGTGCCCGCCGGCGCATCGAGGTCGCGGCCAGCGAACGCGACGGCGGCCGCCAAGGCGGCCACCGTTGCGATGTAGGTCCCGAGGCGGATGTTCACGACCGCGGGATCACTCCCACGCGCCGTACCACGACGATCCGTTCACCGTCGCGCCGTAGGGACGCGCATCCTGCGTTCCGTACCAGCTGGAGCCGTACCACGACGAGCCGTACCAGCTGGAGCCGTACCAGCTCGAGCCGTACCACGACGACCCGTACCAGCTGGAGCCGTACCAGCTGGAGCCGGTCCACGGCTCGCGGTACGCGTCGGCGCTCCAGGCCTGGTCCTGCGCGGTGCGCTCGCCGGTGATGAGGATCTCGCACGCGCCGACCAGTCGCAGCTGGGTCAGCCGCTCGAGGTTCGTGCACTCGCGGCTCGTGCGAACGGCTTCGCCGCGGCTGTCGTCGAGCCGGCCCGATGCATCCGAGGTCATCGCCGGCACGGCGGTCGACCCGTCGGCGAGCGCACGCGAGATCGCGCCCGACGCGTTCACCAGTCCGCGGCCGATCGACGAAGCGTCCTTCTCCGCGACCGGTCGGGCCGTGTGCAGCACCGCCCGCTTGAACCGGTCGGGGTCGGCGTTCGTCCAGTTCCGCCCGAGCCGCGTGTTGGCATCGGCGTACAACGCGGCGACACCCGACACGGCGGCGGCGGACATCGACGTGCCGCTCCCCCGCCGGTAGTGCGAGGTCGACCACGAACCGGCCGGCGGATCGGGAGTGGTCACCGCCGTTGGCCGGCCCTGCCCGTCGACGGGCCGCAGCGACACCAGCCGCGCGCCGGGTGCGACGACGTCGGGCTTCGGGACGCTGAGCGTGGATCCGTCGGCGGTGGAGAACGTCGCAGGCCCGCGGGCCGAGAACTTCGGCAGCCGGTCGTCCTCGAGGGTCGTCGTCTCCAGGTCGTCGACCGCGCCGACGGTGAGCACCAACGGATCGTCCGCCGGCTTCGAGATCGTCGACGCGTCGGGGCCGGTGTTGCCGGCCGCGACCACGACGACGAGGCCCGACGTCCACGCCCGCTGGACCGCGAAGTTCAGCGGGTCGCGGCGATGGTCTTGGCGGCTCGTGGTGCCGAGCGAGAGGTTGATGACCCTGACCGGCGGCTGGATCACGTCCTTGAACGACACGACGTACTGGATCGCCGCGAGCACCTTCGAGACGTCCGCCGCGCCGTTCGCGCTCGCGATCCTGATGTCGGCGATGTTCGTCGCCGGCGCGACGCCTCGGTAGCGGCCGCCGGAAGCGGCGCCGTTGCCGGCGATGATCCCGGCCATGAACGTCCCGTGACCGTGACGGTCGCCGCACGAAGGAGCGACCCCGAACGGCGTGTCGCCGGAGAAGTCGGCGCACGGCACCATCCGCGGCGTGACCCGGCCCTGCGCGTCGGGCTCGGGAGCCGGACGCTGATGCGGGTCGGGAACGGGCACGACACGTCCGGCCAAGTCGGGAACGGCGGTGCCGGAGGCGTCGACACGGGCGACGCCGGTGTCGATGAGGGCGACGGTCGCGTTCGCGCCGTCGATGCCCGATCGGTTGATCGTGTCGGCGCCCAGCTCGTGGACGTAGACCGAACGCGGCTCCGGCGCGCTCGACGTGGTCGTGGTCTCCGAGAACGCGATCGGCGCGTCGGGGGTCACGGCGACGACCGCGTCGACGGCTTCGATGCGGCTGATGGCGCCCTGCGGCACCGAGGCGGCCACCCCGTCGACGATCGGCAGCGCCGCGACGACGCGCCCGCCGGCAGCGACGACGGCATCCGCGGCCTCGGTCGTGGACGTCGCCTGCACGATCACCCGAACCGCCGCGTCGTCGTCGACGCGCGCGGGCGGAGCAGCGACGGCCGCCGGAAGCCCCAGCAGGACGGCAACGATCAGACCGACAGCAGTTCTCTTCATGTCACTCCGGACGTACGCCGGCCCGCACCACGCGATGCCGTACCCCGAGGAGATTCGCCACAAGACGTGGCAAACCTCCCACGGTGCGCTGTAGTACCCCGCGTCTGAACGTTGGAAACCGGAAGAGCGGGAGGGACGCAGGGATCAGCGAGTGACTGGAGCCCGAGAGGGGAATCGAACCCCTGACCTACGCATTACGAGTGCGTTGCTCTGCCGTCTGAGCTACTCGGGCGGAGCGCCAAGGGTAGCGCGGGCGCCACAGCGCTCCCCGCGCCATCCGATCCCGTTTCTGCCGGTGTGCTCAGGTCTCGGCGGCGTCCGTGAGGCGGGACAGGAGACCCTGCAGCAGGAGCGTCTCGTTCGGATTGCGGACGAGGGCCTCGCCTGCGGCGTCGAGCGCGGCGATGGCGTCGAGGGCGACCTGCGGCGTGATCCCGTGCGGCGACTCGCCGATGAGCGCCTCGCGGTAGACCGCCGCGAGCGTGGCGAGTCCGAACCGGAGCTCGTCGGTCCGGATGCGGCGCTGTTCGCGCTTGTGGCGGGTGTCGAGGTCTTTGCGCCCGGAGCCACGTTCGCCGTACCGGGCTACGCGCTCCTCGAGCTCCGCGACCTCCTCCGACTGGCGTTCCCGCAACGGGTCGAGCACCGTCTCCACGCTCGCGACGAGCTCGTCGGTGAGGACGGCGATCGTCGCGCCGGTGCCGTCGAGACGTGCCGGCACGCCCCGCCACAACGCCTGCCTCGCGCCGAAGCCAGGATCAGCAGCGAGGAGCCGGGCCCGGTCGATCCGCCCCGCCGAGGCCGCTGCGATCTCGGCGGCGTGATGCGGCTCGACACCTTCCGCGACGAGAGCCGCTTCCACCACCTCGACCGCGATCGGGCCGAAGTCGACGCGCACGCACCGGCTCGAGATGGTGGCCAGCTCCGCAGGCACGTCGTCGGCCAGCACGATGAACACCGCCGACGCCGGCGGCTCCTCCAACGTCTTCAGCAGGCGCGGGTACTGCTGGTCGACGAGGTGGAAGTCGTTGAGGACGATCACCTTGCGATCGGCCTCCATCGGGGGCCGCACTGCGATGCGCAGCACCTCGTCGATCTCCGCGACGAGGATCGACGCCCCGGTGCGCTCGACCTCGATGACGTCGGGATGACGTTGTGAGAGCGCTCGACGGCACACGTCGCAGTCGCCGTCACCACCGTTCGGGCAGAGGATGTCGGCCGCGAACGCTCGCGCCGCGTCTCGCGCGCCGGTGCCGGCCGGCCCGACGAAGAGGTACGCGTGCACCGGCGACCGGGCTGCAGCGCGCAGGTGGCGGACCGCCCGCTCCTGCCCGACCACGCCCGCGTAGGGGTCACCCACGCGACCACCGCCGGTAGGTCTCGAGGATGTGCGCGGCGATCTCGTCTGGGGGCGGCGTCCCGTCGACGACGATCCACCCATCGGGATCGGCCGCGGCCATCTCCCGGAAGCCCGCGTTCACGCGCTGGTGGAAAGCAGCACCGGCAGCTTCGAGGCGGTCGTGATCGCGCTGCATCCGCGCCGACCTCACGTCGTCGGGCACGTCGAGCAGGAACACGAGATCGGGCCAGCGTCCGCCGCTCGCCCAGGCGGAGATCGACCGCACCTCGTCGAACGGAAGCCCCCGCCCGTGGCCTTGGTAGGCGATCGACGAGTACGCGGAGCGGTCGCTGACGATCACCTCACCGCGCTCGAGCGCAGGTACGACGACCGACGACACGTGCTGGGCCCGGTCGGCGGCCATGAGCAGCGTCTCCGCCCGCGGGTCGATGTCGGCCGACGGATCGAGGAGCACGGCACGCACCCGCTCCCCCACCGGAGTGCCGCCTGGCTCGCGGGTCAGCACCGCGTCGAGCGTCTCGGCGAGGCGCCGAGCCTGGGTCGACTTGCCGGAGCCCTCGCCACCCTCGAACGCGATCCACGTGCCGGTCACGTGCGCTCGCGGCGCAGCGGCCGGTCGCGCAGCGCGAGGAGCGCGACGACGCCGGCGAACAGGATGATCCCTCCGCCGAGCCAGAGCGTGATGCGGACGCCGGGAACGGCGATGTCGATGCCGGCGATCGAGATCTGGCGGTCGAGCAGATCGCGCGACAGCCGGTCGAGCAGCGCCGACAGCAGCGGCGCGATCGCGAAGGCGGAGAGCAGGCAGAACCGCACCAGCGTGTTGAGGGTCGCGAACACCCGACCCAGCAGTTCCTCGGCGACGTTCGTCTGCAGGATCGTGAAGCCGAGGACGTAGACGGCGCCAGCGCAGACGCCGAGCACGCCGACGAGGGCGAGCACGGGCGTGAGCGTCGTCATCGATGCACCGGCGACGATCGAGATCCCCGCCCCGAACACCGCGAAGAGGAACACCTTCTCGTGCGGGATGCGGCGCTGGATCACCGACAGGCCGATGATGCCGGCGGCGACGCCGATGCCCAGAGCGGTGAGCAACAGACCGAACGCTGCCGACCCTCCGCCGAGCGTGGTGCGTGCGAACGCGGGCCCGAGCGGCACGAGCATGCCGCCCCCGACAAGGCCCGTCGCGATGCTGAGCATGATCGCCCGCACGATCCGGTTGTGGCCGATGAAGGCGACCCCCTCGCGCAGCTCGCGCCACGCCTGCCCGAAGTCGATGCGACGGCGGGTGTCGCTCGCGGCCTCCGTCGTCGACGCGCGACGGCTCGACGGCAGCGCCAGTGTCGAGATGAGGAGGGCGGACAGGAAGTAGGTGCCGACGTCGAAGTAGATCGCGATGAACTCCTGGTCGACCTTGAGTCCCTCGAGCGCGTCGTACTCCCCGAGCCACTTCGCGACGCCGGCCAGCGCAGTGAACATCGCCGACCCGATCGGGAACGTGCCGTACGCCGCGACGAGCGACAGCGAGTTCGCGGTCGGGAGGTAGGCCTTGGGGACGATGCTCGGCACCGACGCTTCCTTCGCCGGCGACCACATCAGCGTCAGGATCTCGAGCAGGAATGAGATCACGACCAGCCCCGGGATCGTGTCGACCCACGGCAGCGTCGCGAGCACCAGCCCGCGTCCGATGTCGCACGACACCATGACCTTCTTGCGGTCCCAGCGGTCGACGAGCACGCCGGCCACCGGAGCGAAGAAGAACCCCGGAACGAGTCGTGCCGACAGCACCAGGCCGACCGCCGCCTCGGGCGAACCGCCGCCTGCGATGCGCGCAGCCAACGCCGTGATCGCGACGAAGCCGATCCAGTCGCCGAGGGCTGACGCCACTTGGGCCAGCCAGAGGCGGAAGAACGATCGCGACCCGAAGAGGCGGACGGTGCTGAAGCCGGAGGCAGGCGCCTCCTCGGGCACCACCTCGCCGACCGGAACGGTTGGCTCGTCGACGCCGCGGTCGTCGTTCGCCACGTTCGGCTCGGCCACCCCGTCAGGCTAGGCCGCGGGCGCTCGCCCGCTCAGCCACGCCGGTCGGAGGAACGCCGGGCGCGCCAGGTCAATCCGCCGGAGGCTTCCTCTTCGCAGCCTTCTTCGCACCGGTCGCCTTCTTCGCCGCCTTCTTCGCTGCAGCCTTCTTCGGCGCAGCGGCCTTCTTGCGGCCCGCCTTCTTCGCCGGCCCCGCGGCCCGCTTGTCGGCGAGCAGCTCGAACGCGCGCTCGGCGGTGATGTCCTCCGGCGTCTCGCCTCGAGGGACGGTCACGTTGTACTCGCCGTCGGTGATGTACGGACCGAAGCGACCTTCCTTGATCACCACCGGCTTCTCGACCGCGGGGTCGATGCCGAGGTCCCGCAGAGGAGGCTTCGCCGCGGCGCGCTGACGGCCGTAGGTCTTCGGCTGCGAGTAGATCGCCAGCGCCTCTTCGAGCGTGATCGTGAAGAGCTGCTCCTCCGTCTCGATCGATCGGGAGTCGTTGCCCTTCTTGAGGTAGGGCCCGTAGCGGCCGTTCTGCGCGGTGATCTCGTCGCCCGACTCGGGATCGACGCCCACGACCCGTGGCAGGGAGAGCAGCTGCATGGCGACGTCGACGGTGACCGACTCGGGCGTCATCGTCTTGAACAGCGACGCCATCCGCGGCTTCTGCTTCGGAGGAAGCGTCTCCGCGTCGCCGAGCTGCACGTACGGACCGAACCGTCCGTTCTTCACGTACACCGGCAGCGCCGATTCGGGATCGTGGCCGATCGGCTCGTCGCCCTTCGGCGCCGCCAGCAGCTCGAGCGCACGCTCGACGGTCAACTCGTCGAGGGGGATGTCGGGCGGGAGGCTCGCGGTGTCGTCGCCCCGCTTGACGTACGGGCCGTACTTGCCGTTGCGGACGACGATGACCTCGCCGTCGGCGTCTGCGCCGATCGGGATGGCGTTGACCGCCGCGGGATCGGCCTTCTCGAGCGCAGTGGCACACAGGTCTTTCAGTCCTGCGGTGCCGTTGCCGAACCAGAACTTCGTGAGCCACGGCTCGCGCTCCTGGCGTCCGCCCGCGATCTCGTCGAGGTCGCTCTCCATCCGGGCGGTGAAGTCGTAATCGACGAGCTCGCCGAAGTGACCTTCGAGCAGGTTGACCACGGCGAACGCGTCGGAGGTCGGAACGAGCGCCTGGCCCTTCTTCCACACGTAGCCGCGGTCTTGGATCGTGCCCATGATCGAGGCGTAGGTCGACGGGCGACCGATCCCCTTCTCCTCCAGCGCCTTCACCAGCTGCGCCTCGGTGTAGCGGGCCGGCGGCGTGGTGCGGTGGGAGTCGGCGGTCACCTCGGGAGCGGGAAGCGCGTCGCCCTCGGCCAGCTGGGGCAGGCGCGCCGTGGCGTCGTCGCCGGCGTCCGCGTCTTCGCCCGCGAAGCCGTACACGGCCATCCACCCGGGGAACAGGATGGTGCGCCCTGAGGAACGCCAGCCGGTCGCCCGGCCGTCGCTCGCGGTCGCGTTGATGGTCACGGTCACGTCCTGGGCTCGCGCGTTGACCATCTGCGAGGCGACGGTGCGCTGCCAGATCAGCTCGTAGAGGCGGAAGTCGGCGCCGGAGAGCTCGCCCCGCACCTCCTCGGGGGTGCGGAACACCTCGCCCGCGGGGCGGATCGCCTCGTGCGCCTCCTGCGCGTTCTTCGATCGAGACGCGTAGTGGCGGGGGGCGTCGGGCAGGTACTCGTTGCCGTAGCGCTGCGCGATCTGCGACCGGGCTGCGGCGATCGCCGTCTCCGACAGCGTCGTCGAGTCGGTGCGCATGTAGGTGATGTAGCCCCGCTCGTAGAGGCCCTGCGCGACTCGCATCACCTGCTGGGCGCTCATGCTCAGGCGGCTGCCGCCGACCTGCTGGAGGCTGGAGGTGATGAACGGCGCCTTCGGGCTGAGCGACTTCGCCGTAGTGTCGACGCTGGCGACGGAGAACGACGATTCGGCGAGGGAGTCCGCGAGCGATGTGGCTGCCGCCTCGTCGAGGACGAGCACGCCGCCGGTCGGATTGCCGAGGCTGTCGAAGTCCTTGGTCGCAGCCGCGACGCGCACGCCGTCGACCGAGTGGAGCTTGGCCGCGAACGACGGATCCGTCGGGAACGTGGCGGTCAACGACGAGTAGCCGGCCGACACGAACGCCATCCGCTCGCGCTCGCGCTCGACCACGAGGCGAACCGCGGGGCTCTGCACTCGGCCGGCCGACAGCCCCTGTCGGATCTTGCGCCAGCAGACCTCAGACACCGGATACCCGAAGAGCCGGTCGACGATGCGGCGGCTCTCCTGCGCGTCGACGAGGCGGTAGTCGATGTCGCGCGACTCCTGCACCGCGCGCTCGATAGCCGGACGCGTGATCTCGTGGAACACCATCCGCCGCACCGGCACCCGCGGCTTGAGCACCTCGACGAGATGCCACGAGATCGCCTCGCCCTCGCGGTCTTCATCGGTGGCGAGCAGGAGCTGGTCGGCGTCCTTGAGCGCGGCGCGCAGTTCGGAGATGACCTTCTTCTTGTTGTCGTAGACGGCGTAGGTCGGCTTGAAGTGGTTGTCGACGTCGACGGCGAGACCCTTCGTCTCCAGGTCGCGGACGTGGCCGATCGAAGCCATCACGACGTAGTCGCGGCCGAGGTACTCACTGATCTTCTTGGCCTTTGCAGGCGACTCGACGATGACAAGGGTCTGCGGCATCTTTTTCCACCCTTGGCAGACGCCGTTCGCGATGTCAAACGACGGGATCGTTACGAGTAGCCTGCCGCCCCCGTGACGGAGACGTGACGGACTGGGTCGTCGACATCGTCGAGCGCCTCGGCGCGCTGGGCGTCGGCCTGCTGATCTTCCTCGAGAACGTGCTGCCGCCGATCCCGTCGGAGGTGATCCTGCCGTTCGCCGGCTTCGCGGCCGAGCAGGGCAGGCTCAACGTGGTCGCCGCGTGGTTCGCGGCGACGATCGGTTCCCTCGCCGGCGCTCTGTTCCTCTACGGCATCGGAGCGTTCGTCGGCGAGGAGCGCCTGCGCGAGTTGTCGAGGAAGCGCTGGTTCGTGTTCTTCGGCGAGAAGGACTTCGACCGCGGCGACCGCTTCTTCGAGCGCTACGGCACGTGGGTCGTATTCTTCGGACGCTTCATCCCGCTGGTGCGTTCGATCGTGTCGGTCCCGGCCGGCCTGGAGCGCATGGCGATCCCGAGGTTCGTCGTGCTCACGTTCATCGGCAGCGGCATCTGGAACGCGGTCTTCATCACCGCGGGCTGGATCCTCGGAGACAACTACGAGCGGGTCGAGCGCTTCGTCGCGCCGGCGTCGTACCTCGTGGTCGCGCTCCTCGGCCTCGCCGGCCTCTGGCTCATCTGGCGCAAGCTGCAGGCCCGTCGCTCCGCCACCGCCGCCTGACGACTGGAGGGACTTGGCCACAACCGGTGTGGCGAAGTCCCTCCAGAACGTGGGGTGTCAGGCGTTCGACTTGAGCTTGCGCTTGGCGCCGCGAAGCTGACGGCGGAGCGCGGCGTCCTCGTCACCGAGGTCGACGATCCACCGGTCGAGCGCCTTGAGGGCGAGGCTCATCGGCTCGTCGCCGTCGTTGACCCCCTCCTCTTCCTCGAGGCCGGCCGCGGCACGCTCGGCCGGTGTCGTTGCGGCGCCGCCCGACATCCCCATCCCCTCCGCCTTGCGCTTCGAGAACGCGATGGCGCCGATGAGGATGACGACCGCGACACCGGCGACCGCCAGCGATGCGCCGTTCGGATCGGTGCGCAACTCGCCGTCGGCCATGTTGATGATGGCCGGCAGGATCAGCAGCGACACGAGGTTCATCACCTTGATGAGCGGGTTCAGCGCCGGACCGGCGGTGTCCTTGAACGGGTCGCCGACGGTGTCTGCGATGACCGCCGCCTTGTGCGCCTCCGAGCCCTTCCCGCCCTCGTGGCCGTCCTCGATGTACTTCTTCGAGTTGTCCCACGCGCCACCGGCGTTCGACAGGTAGTTCGCCATGAGCTGACCGGAGAGGATCACCGCGGCCAGGAACGCGCCGAGCGCGTGCCAGCCGATGCCGAAGCCGATCACGACCGGCGTGAGCACGGCGAGCAGCGCAGGAGTCGCGAGCTCACGGAGCGACGCGGCGGTGCAGATGTCGATGACCGGCCCGTAGTCGGGACGGCGGTTGCCGGCCATGATCTCGCCGTCGGCGAACTGGCGGCGGACCTCCTGCACGACGACGCCGGCCGACCGTCCGACGGCGCGGATCGACAGAGCCGAGAACAGGAACGGCACTGCGCCGCCGATCAGCAGGCCGATGAAGACCTTCGGGTCGGCGACGTTGATCGGCAGCGCGTCGAAGACACCACGGGCCCCCTCGTTCAGCTCCTCGAGACGGGCCTTGCCGAAGATCTCGCCTCCGGCGGTCTCGATGAAGCTGGCGAACAGCGCAACGGCGGCGATCACCGCGGAACCGATGGCGAAGCCCTTGGTGACGGCCTTCGTGGTGTTGCCCACCGCGTCGAGCGACACCATGATCCGCTGGGGCTCGCCGTGGAACTCGCCCGACATCTCGGCGATGCCGGCCGCGTTGTCGGACACCGGCCCGAACGTGTCCTCCGAGACGATGACGCCCGTCGTCGCCAGCATGCCCATGCCCGTGAGGGCGACGAGGTAGAGCGAGAACTGCAGGTTGCCGCCACCGAGGGCGAGCGACACGGCGAGAGAGATCGCGATGGCGATGATCGCGTACACCGACGATTCGAGGCCGGCCGACGTCCCCGAGAGGACGACGGTCGCCGGACCGGTGCGGGCCGACTCCGCGATCTCCTTCACCGGGGCGTAGTGCGTCGCGGTGAAGTACTCGGTGAGACGCGACACGCCTTGGGCGAGGACCAGACCGATCACGACTGCCCCGACGCAACGGAGGCCGATGTTCGAAAGCGTCGCCTCGCCTGCGCCCTGCACGCCGTCGCCGACGTAGAGGAGACCGAGCAGGCCCACGCCGATCACGGTGATGATGCCGGCGGTGAGGAAGCCTCGGTTGATCGGCTTCAGCGCATCCGTCTCGCCTTCCTTGGCCCGCACCGCGTAGACGCCCGCGATCGAAGCGACGACGCCGATGGCGCGAGCCGCGACCGGGAAGATCAGGCCGAGCGCCGGGTTGGCGCCGACGGCGGAGAAGCCGGCGACGCCCAGGATGATCGACGCGACCAGCGTCACCTCGTACGACTCGAAGAGGTCGGCGGCCATGCCTGCGCAGTCGCCGACGTTGTCGCCGACGTTGTCGGCGATCGTCGCGGGGTTGCGAGGGTCGTCTTCGGGGATGCCCGCTTCGACCTTGCCGACGAGGTCGGCGCCGACGTCAGCGGCCTTGGTGAAGATGCCACCGCCGACCCGGAGGAACAGCGCCAGCAGCGAACCGCCGAACCCGAACCCGACGAGGATCGCGGAGCTCGTGTTCTGGAAGACCACGATGATGAACGTCGCGCCGAGCAGGCCGAGCCCGACGGTGAACATGCCGGCGATGCCGCCGGTGCGGAACGCGATCTTGAGCGCGAGCGGCAGCGAGCCCGTCTTCGCCGCCGCTGCGGTCCGCACGTTGCCACGGGTGGCGAGCGTCATGCCGATGTAGCCCGTGAGGCCCGACATGAAGCAGCCGGCGATGAACGCGAGCGTCCGGTAGAGCCCCGACTCGAAGAACGACAGCGCGACGGTCTCGTCGGGCTCGAGCACCTTCGTCGACGTGACGAAGACGATGACCGCGAGGGGGACCAGGATCACGGCGACGGTGCGGAACTGCCGCTTGAGGTACGCCCACGCGCCTTCTTGGATGGCGGTCGCGATCTCGATCATCTTCGGGGTGCCCTGATCCGCGGCGAGCACGCCGCGCATCAGGGCGAACCCCGTGAGGAGAGCAAGGATCGCGGCCGCCCCGGAGAGGCCGAGCACCAGCCATTCGCCCCCGTTCAGGGTGAACGTCTGGTACCCGCCCTCCGCGGCGAGCAAGTTGCCCATCAGTTGTTTCCTCTCTGCTTTGTTTGCACGGCCTGCGGCCGTGGCCCACGCGGTTCCAGCCCCGCTACGTGGACGGTTTGGGTGTTACGTGATGCGACTTACACGAACGCCGAGGCGAAGATCAGCGAGACGATCGTCATCACCTTGATGAGGATGTTCATCGCCGGGCCGGACGTGTCCTTGAACGGGTCGCCGACGGTGTCGCCGACGACGGCGGCCTTGTGCGGGTCGGAGCCCTTGCCGCCGTGGTGGCCGGCCTCGATGAACTTCTTCGCGTTGTCCCAGGCGCCGCCGGAGTTCGCCATGAAGATGGCGAGGGCGAAGCCGGAGACGAGGGACCCGGCGAGGAAGCCGCCGAGGGCGTCGACGCTGATGAAGCCGATGACGAGGGGAACGACGACGGCGAGACCGCCGGGGACGAGCATCTCCTTGAGCGCGGCGCCGGTGGAGATGTCGACGCAGCGGGCGTAGTCGGCGTGTACGCCTTCCTTGCCCTCGCGCAGGCCGGGGATGTCGCGGAACTGGCGGCGGACCTCTTCGATCATCTTGTTGGCGGCACGACCGACGGCGTCGATCGTCAGGGCCGCGAACAGGAACGGAAGCATGGCGCCGAGGAAGAGGCCCACGAACACGGGCACCTCGCCCATGTCGAGGCTGATCGATCCACCGGCGTCGCCGATGGCCTGCTCGAAGGCCTTGAAGAGGGCGAGCGCGGTGACCGCTGCCGAGCCGACGGCGAAGCCCTTGGCGACGGCGGCGGTGGTGTTGCCGAGCGAGTCGAGCGAGTCGGTGACCTCGCGAACCTCCGGCGGCAGGCCCGCCATTTCCGCGATGCCGCCGGCGTTGTCGGCGATCGGACCGTACGCATCGACCGACACGACGACGCCGGTCGTGGCGAGCATGCCGATGGCTGCCAGCGCGATGCCGTAGATGCCGGTGATGTCCTCACCGGGAACGGCCTCGTTGGCGGCCCAGTACGCAACGCCCACGGCGACGCAGATCAGCACGACCGCAGACGCGACCGACTGCAGCCCGGCCGAGATGCCGCCGAGGATGGTGGTGGCCGGGCCCGTCTCGCTCTGGCGGGCGATCTTCTTCACCGGGCCGTAGTTGTCGGACGTGTAGTACTCCGACACGAACCCGATGCCCATGCCGACGAGCAACCCGGCGACGACGGCGACGGGGAAGCCCCACCAGTTCTCGACCGACTCGACGTCGTTGAAGAAGATGTAGCCGAAGACGAACGACAGGACCACGGTGATCGCTGCCGCGACGTTCGTGCCGCGGTGCAGCTGGTGCGACAGCTCCGACGACGACGCGCCGTGCTTCGAGCGCACCGTGAAGGCCCCGATGATCGAGGCGAGCATGCCGAAGGCGCCGATCGCGAGCGGGAACAGCAGCGCGTTCTGCTGCAGCTCCTCGCTGAACGTGAAGGCGAAGGCGGCGAGGGCGATCGGGGCGATGATCGACCCGGCGTAGCTCTCGAACAGGTCGGCGCCCATGCCTGCGACGTCGCCGACGTTGTCGCCCACGTTGTCGGCGATCGTGGCCGGGTTGCGGGGGTCGTCCTCGGGGATGCCCGCCTCGACCTTGCCGACGAGGTCGGCGCCCACGTCGGCAGCCTTGGTGTAGATGCCACCGCCGACACGGCTGAACAGTGCGATCGAGCTCGCGCCGAGACCGAACGCGGTGACGACCTGGAACGGGCTGTCGACCTCGAGGATCTCGACGAAGAGGATGTACGACAGCGACAGACCGAGCAGGCTCAGGCCGGCGACGGAGAAGCCCATCACCGCGCCGCCGCGGAAGGCCAGCGGCAGAGCGAGCTCGTGGCCGGTGCGAGCGGCCTGGGTGGTGCGGGCGTTCGCCATCGTGGCGACCGTCATCCCGATGAAGCCGGCCAGGCCCGAGAGCACGGCGCCGAGCAGGTAGGCGATGGCGCCCCACGGCCGGCCGTAGTCGAGGAAGACGAAGATGAGGACGGCCATGATCGCCACGAACCCGGCGACCCAGGTGTACTCACGACGCAGGAACGCGCGGGCGCCCTGCTGGATCGCCTCCATGATCTCGACCATGCGCGGCGTTCCGGGGTCGGCTTTCTTCACCACCCCGAAGAAGTAGGCAGCGAGCGCCAACGCGGCGAGCGCTGCTCCGAATGAGATGTAGGGGACGGCGTCCAAGGACTCGTTCTCCTGGTTGGAGAGCCCTACGCGGGCTCTTTGCGGACGAAGACCTGGTGAGCGACGGTGCTCCCCAGGGTGCGGTCCTTTCCTCCGACGCGGAGGACCAGCGGACCGTCGAACGGGTGCTTCTCGCGCACCTCGACCTTGACCCCGGGACGGAGCCCGAGGGTGTCGAGGAACTGGATGACCTCCGGGTCGGTCGACCCGGGGACGGCGACCTCGGCGACGTCACCGGGCTCGAGCGCGTACAGCGGCGGGAGCTCGGGGATGTCGGCCTCCTCGGGTTCCGGGATCGGGAACCCGTGGGGGCAGGTCGAGGGGCGGTGGAGGGCGACGAACAGCCGGTCCTCCACCTCCTGGGGCAACTCGTGCTCGAACGCCCCCGCCAGGCGGTCGGCCTCGTTCCACGCGTAGCCGAGCATGTCCGAGAGGAACCGCTCGACGATGCGGTGACGCCGAATGGCGGCGACCGCCGCCTGGCGCCCTTCTGGTGTGAGCACGACGCCGCGGTAAGGGCGGTGGTCGGCGAACCCGCGGTCGGCGAGGCGCTTCACGGTGGCGGTCACGGTGCCCGGGCTCACCCCGAGCGCCTCGGCCAGGTCACCGGTGTGCGCATCGCCCTCCCCCTTGCTCGGGGAAGTGAGGCGGTAGATCGCCTTGAGCGTCTCGCGCTCCGACTTCGAGACCACGACGTCGAGCATTTGCGGCCCGGGAATCTAGGTTTTGGTCAGCCAAAACTTCAAGTCGCACTGGCAGAAGAAGACGCGGGGAAGAACCGCCCCGTGGAGACCTCCGACTTCCCTTCCCGCCTCGTGCTCTTCGGCGCCACCGGCGACCTCGCGGCGCGGTACCTGTTCCCGGCGTTGGGTGCCCTCGCCGAGCACGGCCTCCTGCCCGACCCGTTCCACCTCACGGGGGTCGGCAGCAGCGAACGGTCGGACGACGACCTCCGCGAGCAGGTGGCCGAGGCGCTGGAGGGCGCCGGCGTCGACGACGCCATCCGGAAGCGGTTGGTCGAGCAGGTGCGGTACCGGGTCGCGTCGGTCGACGACGGCGACGCGGTGCGCGAAGCCGTGGAGTCGACGCCGGGGGAAGGCCCGGTGATCGCGTACCTCGCTCTTCCGCCGGGGACGTACGCCGACGCCCTGCGCGCCCTGGCCGACGCGAAGCTCCCCGACGGCAGCCGGATCGTGATCGAGAAGCCGTTCGGTGAAGGTCTCGACTCTGCGCGCGAGCTGAACGAGCTCATCGATGAGTTCTTCGACGAGTCGTCGATCTACCGGGTCGATCACTTCGTGGCGAAGACGACCATCCAGAACATCCTCGGGCTGCGGTTCGCCAACCGCATCTTCGAGCCCATCTGGTCGAACCAGCACGTCGAGAAGGTCGAGATCGTCTTCGACGAGACCCTCGAGCTCGAGGGACGCGCGAAGTACTACGACGACGCCGGGGCGCTCGTCGACATGATCCAGAACCACCTCATGCAGTTGCTGTGCCTCGTCGCGATGGATCCGCCCGCCTCGCTCGACGGTGAGGACCTGCGCGACAGGAAGGTGAGCGTGCTCCGGTCGATCCGACCCCCGGCACCGGGTCAGACGATCCGCGGCCGTTACGCCGGTTACGCCGACGAGGAGGGCGTCGACCCGTCGAAGGAGACGGAGACGTTCGCCCAGGTGACCCTCTTCGTCGACTCGTGGCGATGGGCCGGCGTGCCGTTCCTCCTCCGGAGCGGCAAGGCGCTCGAGGCCGACAAGCAGGAGATCACCGTCACGTTCAAGGACGTGCCCCACCTCGCGTGGGGACAGGACGAACAGCCGGTGCAGAACGTCCTCCGTCTCCGTCTCGACTCCTCGCCCGAGCAGCTCCACCTGTCGCTCAACGCCAACGGCGGCGACGACCTCTTCGACCTCGCGCCGCTGACGATGACGTCGAAGCTCCACGCCGCGGAGCTGCCCGCGTACGCGCATGTCTTCCTCAACGTCTTGAAGGGCGACTCGACGTTGTCGGTCCGAGGCGACGAAGCCGAAGAGGCGTGGCGGATCGTCGACCCGGTGCGCGACGCGTGGAAGGCGGGCGAGGTCGAGCTGCTGGAGTACGAGCGAGGATCGAGCGGGCCTGCGTAGCGAGGAGCTGCGCGATCAGATCTCGACGCGGTTGCCGACCTCGAAGACGCGGTCGGCCGGGAGCCCGAAGAAGCGGCTGGCACTGTCGGCACCGCGGTTGAGGACGACGAAGAGGCGTTCGAGCAGCGGGTGCATCCCCGTCACCTTGCCGGCGACGACCGACTCACGCCCGATGAAGTAGGTCGCTTCGTCGAGCCGGAACCGGAAGCCCCGGTCGGTGCAGGCGGCGAGCGCAGCCGGCACGTTCGGCTCCTCCATGAACCCGAAGCGAAGCGTGACCTGGTGCACCCCATGAGCGATGACCTTGCTCTCGCACCGCTCCCCCGGGTCGACGCGCGGCACGTCCGCGGTCTGGACCGAGACCACGAGCGTGTTCTCGTGCACCACGCGGTTGTGGCGCATGTTGCTCACGAGCGCCGGCGGGGCCATCCCCGGATCCTTGAACAGGAAGACCGCTGTTCCCTCGACCCGCTCGACGCGGTCGATGCGGTTGAGCACGTCACGAATCGGCTTCTCACCGCGACGAAGGCGTTCCGCCACGAGCTGGCGCCCCTTGCGCCAGGTGGCCATCTGCACGAGGAGGCCGACGGCGACGATCAGCGGGAACCAGCCGCCGTGGGGGATCTTCGGGATGTTGCCGGCGAGGAATGCGAAGTCGATCAGCAACAACGGCGTGATGATGATGAGGGCCTTCGGCGTCGACCACCCCCACATGACCTTCGTGACGACGTAGAAGATCAGCGACGTGATCACCATCGTCGTGGTCACCGCGATCCCATACGCGTTCGCGAGAGCGCTCGAGCTGCGGAAGCCGAGGACAAGGCCGATGCACCCGACCAGTAGCGCGTAGTTCACCAGCGGCACGTAGACCTGACCCTGGTGCTTGCCCGACGTCTGCGTGACCTTCACACGCGGCAGGTAGTCGAGCTGGACGGCCTGCACCGTGATCGAGAACGCGCCCGAGATCAACGCCTGCGAAGCGATGACTGTGGCGCAGGTGGCCAGGATCGCGAGCGGCGTCACGGCCCAGCCGGGAGCCATCTTGTAGAAGGGGTTCTCGATGGCCTCCGGTGAGCGGATCAGCAGGGCGGCCTGGCCGAAGTAGGAGAGCAGGAGCCCCGGCAACACGAGCGAGTACCACGCCGCGGCGATGGGCTTGCGCCCGAAGTGGCCCATGTCGGCGTAGAGCGCTTCGCCGCCGGTGACGACGAGGAAGATGCTGCCGAGCGACAGGAACGCCTTCAGGGGCGACTCGGTGAAGAACTGCACGATGTAGATCGGGTTGACCGCAGCGAGCACGCCCGGTTCCTGCGCGATCTGGATCACGCCGAGGGTGCCGAGCACCCCGAACCAGACCACCATCACGGGGCCGAAGACCGCGCCGATGCCGCCCGTCCCCCGCCGCTGCACGGCAAAGAGACCGACGAGGATGATGCACGCGACCGGGATGACGAAGTCCTCGAACGCGGAGGAAGCGACCTTGAAGCCCTCGACCGCCGAGAGCACCGAGATCGCCGGCGTGATCAGGCCGTCGCCGTAGAGCAGCGCAGTCCCGAACACGCCGAGGAGGACGAGGAGCCCCCTGCGTCGCTGGGTGAGCTGGCCCTTCTGTGGCATGACGAGCGCGGTGAGGGCGAGGATGCCGCCCTCGCCGCGGTTGTCGGCCTTCATGACGAGGGTCAGGTACTTGATCGAGATGATGATGATCAGGGCCCAGAACGCGAGCGACGCAAGGCCCATAGCGTTCGTGCGGATGACGGGTAGGTGCTGATGCTCGAACGCCTCGCGGAAGGCGTAGAGCGGGCTGGTGCCGATGTCGCCGAACACGACGCCGAGGGCGCCCAGCGCGAGAGGTGCGATCCCCCGCGCGGCGCCGTGGTGTTGGTCGCTCTCCTCGTCGTCGGCCTGAGGCGACGACCCTTCTGCGGAGGCTTCTCTTGCACCGACCACGCCGTCACGGTACTCCCGGCATTCGCCGTCGACGGCAGCAGGGGGAGCAGCAGCAGCCGCCTTGCCAAATCGGGATGCCACTGCTCCAATGACCGCGCATATGCACGTGATCGTGTTGGGGTCCGGCCGGATCGGCTCGTCCCTCGCCATTCGCCTCGACGAAGACGGCCACACCGTCTCGATCGTCGATCGTGATCGGGAGTCCTTCCGCCGACTGCCGGAGCGCTTCACCGGGCGAGCGGTGCTGGGCAGCGGCTACGACCGCGACGTCCTGGAGCAGGCCGGCATCGGCGAGGCGGGGGCCGTCGCTGCGGTGATGTACGGCGACAACTCGAACATCGTCGCAGCCCGGATCGCCAAGGAGACCTACGAGATCCCGCGCGTCGTCGCGCGCATCAAGGACCCTCGTCGGGCCGAGATCTTCCAGCGCCTCGGCATCCCGACGGTGGCGATGGTGACGTGGACGACGGATCAGGTGCGGCGCCAGTTGCTCGGCAACACCGCCGCTCAGTGGACCGACTCGTCCGGCACCGTCTCGCTCGTCGACCGCCCGCTCCCCGATGCATGGGACGGGCGAACGCTCGAGGTGCTCGACGGAGGTGACCGCTTCCGCTTGGTCGCCCTCACCCGCGGCGGCACCGCGCAGATCGCGACGCCCGGGCTGACGGGCCAGGCGGGCGACGTCCTCCACCTCATGGTGAGGAGCGACACGGAGCACGAGCTGGAGACGATCCTCGGCGGGTCGTCCGAGAGGACCCGCTGATGCGAGTCGCGATCGCCGGCGGTGGCGCCGTCGGGACGTTCGTGGCGAACGACCTGCGGGCGGCAGGCCACGACGTCCTGATCATCGAGCGGAACCCCGATCTCGTCGCACGACTGCGGGCCACGATCGACGTCGAGTGGTTCGTCGCGGATGCGGCAGAGGTGTCCGACCTCCAGGAAGCGGGCGTCGCCGACGTCGACGTGATGGTCGCTGCGACCGGCGAAGACCAGGTGAACCTCGTCGTGTCGCTGCTCGCGAAGCAGGAGTTCAACGTGCCGCGGGTGGTCGCTCGCGTCAACGACCCGAAGAACAAGTGGCTCTTCAATGAGACGTGGGGCGTCGACGTGTCGGTATCGACGCCCCACCTGTTGACCGCACTGATCGAGGAGGCGGTGTCGATCGGCTCGCTCGTCCGCCTCTTCGAGTTCGAGGGCGGTGAAGCTCAGCTGATCGAGGTCACCCTCGCCGACGACTCACCGGCGAACGACAAGACGATCATCGAGCTCGGCGTGCCGCGCGACGCGTCGGTCGTCGCGGTCGTGCGCGAAGGGCGGGTGATCGTGCCTCGCGGCGACACCATGGTTCAGGCAGGCGACGAGGTGCTCGCGCTCGTGACGCGTACGTCCGAGGACGAGATGAAGCGCATCCTCATCGCGCCCACCTGACAGGCGTTACTCGGCGGTCCCGTCGAGGTCGATCGAGGCGTCGAAGTCGATGTCGTCGTCGATCTCGATGTCGTCGAAGAAGTCGGCCCGGCCGCAGTTCATGACGAGCCGGATCTCGGTGCCATCAGGGCCGGACCGGATCTCGACGTCGTCGACGAGCGTCCGGATCAGCGGGATGCCGAGACCGCGTTCGAAGTTGAGTCGTTCGGGGTCGGTGACGGGCGGATGCTCCGGGAGCGACTCCGGGTCGAAGCCCTTGCCCTGGTCGCTGATGCTGATGACGAGCCGGTCGTCGTACTCGATGCAGGCCAACGTCACGTTGTCGCCGCTGCCCGAGTTGCGGTGCGCCTCGATGGCGTTGGTGCACGCCTCCGACACCGCGACCTTCAGGTCGTCGATGCGGTCGTCCGCGAGGTCGCGCCGGCTCGATGCCATCGACGACACGACAAGACGCGCCAGCGCGACGTACTCAGCCCGCGCCGGGATCCCCAACTCGATTGCGAGATCCGCCCCCTCCACGTTGGTGGAAGCGTCAGGCGCCGACAGCGTCGTCGACGTTCTCGTGGATCGAGAAGACCTTCGTCAGACCGGTGATCTCGAACACCTTCAGGATGCGGTGCTGCGTGCACACGAGGCTCAGGTCGCCGTTGTGGCTGCGCACGCGCTTCAGGCCGCCGACGAGCACGCCGAGGCCCGTCGAGTCGAGGAACTCCACGCCCTCGAGGTCGACGACGATGCGGTGCTTGCCCTGGGTCACGAGCTCGACGAGCTTCTCCCGCAGCCGTGGCGCGGTGTACACGTCGACCTCGCCCTTCACGGCGAGGACTGCGACGCCGTTCTTCTCGCTGACGTCGAGATCGAGATCCATGTCGCTCCTCTTCCCGCTGCGCCCGAACGCGCGCAACAACGAACTGCTTCCTACTGCGTAGACGCCGGAACGTACTACCCGGTGGAGAGAAACGTCACACCGCCAGACGTCACAGGGTGGCCTTACCCTTGCTCTCCGTGGAGCTGGCGGAGGTCGTGCGATCGCTCGACACTCGAGGACAACTCGTCCACCTCGAGCGCATACCGCCGCGCGCCGCCGAGTTCCGCGAGCTGTCACGTCCTCTGCCTGCGCAGATCCGCGGCCGTTTCCCGCGGTTCTGGTCGCACCAGGCTGCGGCCATCGACCGAGCCCGACGGGGGGTGTCGGTCGCCGTGTCGACCGGCACCGCGTCAGGCAAGTCGCTGTGCTTCCAGGTGCCGATCGCCGAGGCGGTCGTCAGCTCTTCGTCCGACAGCGCTGCGCTGCTGCTGTACCCGACCAAGGCGCTGGCCCAAGACCAGCTGCGATCGCTCGCCGAGCTGCGGATCCCCGGGATGGTGCCGGCAACCTATGACGGCGACACCGATCCCGACCAGCGGGCCTGGGTGCGGCGGAACGCGAACGTGGTGCTCACCAATCCCGACATGCTCCACGCAGGGATCCTGCCGAACCACGCACGCTGGGCCACGTTCCTGATGCGGCTGCGCTACGTCGTGCTCGACGAGCTGCACACGTTGCGAGGGATCTTCGGGACCCACGTCTCGCACCTCATCCGCCGGCTGCGCCGGCTCTGCGCGCTCTACGGCTCGTCGCCGACCTTCATCCTCACGTCCGCCACCGTCGGGTCGCCTGCCGCGCTGGCGTCGATGCTCACCGGCCTCGACGTCGACGAGGTGGTCGACGACGGATCGCCTCGAGGGGAGCGGCTGTTCGCGCTCTGGAACCCGCCGATGCTCGACGATCGCCGTGGCGAGCGCGGGTCGGCGAACGTCGAGACCTCGCACGTGCTGTCGTCGCTCGTCGAGCACGGCTACCGGGCGATCGCGTTCACGCGGAGCCGGAAGGGAGCCGAGCTCGTGGCGGTCGGTGCCAAGCGGGGGCTGCCGGCCGCTCTCGCCGCGACCGTTCGCCCGTATCGCGGCGGGTACCTGGCCCGCGAGCGGCGGGAGATCGAGAGCGAGCTCTTCGGCGGGCGGCTGCGCGGCGTGTCGACGACGAACGCCCTCGAGCTCGGCATCGACGTCGGCGGCCTCGATGCCTGCATCCTGAACGGCTATCCCGGCACGATCGCCTCGATGTGGCAGCAAGCGGGCCGAGCCGGTCGCGCCCAGCAGCGGTCGCTGGCGGTTCTCGTCGCCGGTGACGATGCGCTCGACCAGTGGTTCATGAGCCACCCGCACGAGCTGTTCTCGCGTCCGCCGGAACCGGTGATCGTCAACCCGTCGAACCCGTTCGTGCTCGACCCTCACCTCGCCTGCGCCGCCTACGAGCTGCCGTTGACGCCTGACGACGAGCGTTACTGGGGCGACGACCTCGAAGACGGCGTCCGCCGGCTCGTACTCTCCGACCAGCTCAAGCTGCGGGAGGGCCGCGCCGTGTACGCCGGGCGCGACCGGCCGTCGGCGTCGGTCGGGCTGCGCACCGGGACATCGGGCGAGTACTCGATCGTCGACGACGGGGGGTTGCTGATCGGCACGGTCGACGAGGCCCGCGCCTTCGCCAACATCCACCCGGGCGCGGTCTACCTGCACCAGGGCCAGCACTACAAGGTGCGAGACCTCGACCTCGACGAGAAGGTGGCCTGGGTCGACACGGTCGACCCGACGGAGACGACACAGGCCCGCTCGACCACGTCCGTCGCGATCCTCGACGAGGAACGGTCGGTCGAGATCGGCCACGCCCGGCTGTCGCTCGGCAGCGTCGAGATCACGGAGCAGGTGGTGGGCTACAGGCGGCGCTCCCTCCTCACCTTCGAAGACCTCGGCGACGAAGACCTCGACCTCCCGCCGACGTCCTTGATCACGCGGGCGTTCTGGTACACCGTCGACCTCTCGCTGCTGCTCGACGACGCGGGGCTCGGGCTGCGCCAGATCCCGGGGACGCTCCACGCCGCCGAGCACGCCGGCATCGGCATCCTCCCGCTCTTCACGATCTGCGACCGCTGGGACGTGGGCGGTGTGTCGACCGCGATCCAGGCCGACACCGGGAAGCCGACGATCGTGATCTATGACGGCTACCCCGGCGGCGCCGGGATCGCGGAGCTCGGGTTCGACGCCGGCCGCCGCCACCTCGAGGCGACCCTCGAAGTGATCTCGGGTTGCCGGTGCGACACCGGATGCCCGTCGTGCGTGCAGTCGCCGAAGTGCGGGAACCTCAACGAGCCGCTCGACAAGGCGGGTGCGATCGCGTTCCTACGCGTGGTGCTCGGCTGACGCCTCGGTGGGCGTCACGGAGAACGCGGTCGCCCGGCGGACGAAGATCCGGTGGATCGTGAGGGCGATCAGCACCACGACGGCGATCGGGAACAGGTAGCCGAAGAGCACGATCATCCCGGCGATGATCGACTCGGCGCCTTCGACGGCGCGGTCGAGCGCGTCGCGCAGCGGCGAAGGGTCGCCTCCCGGTGTTGCACCCGGTTCCGACAGCTGCACGGTGATGGTGGCGAAGTTGACGGCGTCGGTCAGGCGGGCCTGCTGAGCAGCGAGCTGCTCGATCTCGCCTCGCACACTGCCGAGCTGGTTCTGGACCTGGAGCGTCTCGCCGACGTTGCCGGCACGACGCATCAGCTCGCGGATGGCCTCCTCCTGCGACCGGAGGTTGCGGAGCCGGGCCTCCACGTCGGTCAGCTGCGCGCCGACGTCCTCGCCCTGGATCTCCTCGCTCTGCAGGTCGCCGAGGCCACGCACCTTCTGGCGGACGGCGTCGAACTGCTCTGCCGGGACCCGGAGCACGAGGCTCCCGGACGCGAGCCCGTGTTCGTCACCGTCGCCGGCGTACGACGTCGACGAGGCGACGAAGCCGCCGGCGGAGCTGGCGATCGTCGCCACCTCCGAGAACGCCCGGCCGAACGTCTTGTCGTCGACCTCGATGCGGAGCGTGGCCGTCTTGACGATCCGGGGCGACGCGATGGCCGCGGGCAGGCTGTCGGGGATGTCGCCCGTCGCAGCGACCGCACCGCCTGCGACGGCGCCCCCTGCTCCCCCGCCGCCGCCGGCCGAAGCCGTGTCGAAGGCCTGGAGGTTCCCGACCATCGCCTGGCTGCCTCTGTCTTCCTGTCCGCGGGCGTACAAACCGACGAACAGCACGCTGGTCGCGACGACCGCAACCGCGGCGCCGATGCGCTTCCCCCTGGATGCCCACATGCCCCTTCGACGTCGGGTGGTGGGCGGCGGGTTCCCGCTACGTCAGATGTCGCCCCCGGCCAGGTATCGCACCCGCTTGGCGATGTTGACCGCGTGGTCGCCCAGGCGCTCGAAGTAGCGCGCCACGAGCGTCATCTCGATCGCGATCGGCACCGACACCGCTCCCGACACCAGCTCGGCGGTGAGGCTGACGTGGAGCTCGTCGAGCTCGTCGTCGAGCTCGTCGAGCTCGTCGGCTGCGGCGACGTCGCGGTCGTGGAACGCCTTCGCCGCGCGCTGCCAGAGCTCGACGCCGGTACGCCCCATCTCCTCGACGAGCCCACGGATGCGGGGGGTCAGCGAACTGGTGATGCCGCGAGTCGCAGCCGTAGCGATGTGCTCGGCCAGGTCGTGGCTGCGCTCGAGCTCTGGCACGACACGGAGGATCGTGAGCATGAAGCGGAGGTCGCGAGCCATCGGCGTCTGGAGCGCGAACTCTCGCTGCACGAGCGTCTCGACGTCGCGGTAGAGCTCGTCGATCTCCTCGTCCTTCGCGGCGAGAGCCCTCGCCGCGTCGCGATCACCCGACAGGAGTGCGTCGGTCGCCGCTGCGAGCCCTTCGGCTACGAGGGCGAACAGGCGCAGGACCCGATCCTCGATCAGCTGCAGATCCCTGTGGAACGCGAGACGAAGCTCTTCGGGCATTGGATGTTCCTACCCCATCTGCGCGCGCTCGGCGAGGACGCCTGGCCGGCAGAGGCACGTCGAGGCCGGGAGCGACGCTCGGTGCCACGGGGCGCGGGGCCGGCATCTTCGTCGCCACCGCCATGACGGGCATCGGTTCGGCGTCACCCACCGCCATGTCGTCGTCGGCGACCGCGCCTGCCACGACCGCCTCGACCGGGACGTCGACGGGTTCGGCTGGCGCGTCGACCGCAGTCGTCGGCTCCGCGGGCTCGAGGTCGAGCAGCTCCGCCTCGCGCTTCACGAGACGCAAGCCGTAGCCGAGCACGGCGAACAGCAAGCTGGCGGCGACGAACGACATCGCGCGCCGGCGGTCGCCGTCGTCAGTGATGACCTCCTGCGCGAACTGCTGAGCGCCCGACTCGTCCACGTCGTCGCTTGCGTTCGCAGCGACCGCGGGCTCGTCACCCGCTTGGAACGGCAAGGTCTCGCCGAAGCCGGCGTCCGGTTCGATCGGCCGACGCTGGATGGTCGTCGGCGTCCGACGCTGGTCGAGGAGGCGGGAGAAGTTCGACAGGTCGACCGTCCCCGCTGTGCCGCTGGTGGCCCTGGAGGTGCCGCTGCCAACCGACGACGCTCCTCCGGTCGAGACCGCGGTTCCGGATCCGGAGGCGCTGCTCCCTGATCCGGTCGTCGACCCTCCGCTCGAGCCCGACCCGCCGGAACCGGACGATCCGTCGGGCTGCGTCGTCTCGGGCGGGGCCTCGATCTTCGCCGTCGCTGCGCTCGATGGCGCCGAAGCGTTGATCCCTTGCTGCTGCGTGCCAGGGCGCAGCGAGATCACCCGATAGCGCCATTCGCCGACGCCGGGCGCGTGACTGAAGGTGGTCGGTGGCGGATCCGACGCCGACTTCGCCTTCACCTCGGCGGTCGAACCCTTCGACCACGAGGTGTCGGACGACGTCGTCCACTCGACGAGGTAACCGATGACGTCGGGCTCCTTCGCCTTGTCCCACCTGACCACGACGCCGGTCCCGTCGGACGCAACGGACGCCTTGACGTTGGCTGGCGGCGACGCCGGCAGATCCATGATGAACGGCCGCACCATCGTCCGTTTCGAGCCGTTCGACGCCGTCACGACGAGCTCGAACGCGTACCGGCCGTTCCAGTCCAACGCGGGAGGCGGCGGGCTCGACCACTCGTAGGTCCGGCCGCTGCCGTCCGATCCGCTGAAATCACGCGACTGCACCGAGTTGTCTGGCAGGGGCTGGCCCGCGCAGGCGAGGATGCGCGCTTGCACCCGCGTGATGTTCCACACCGGTGTCTGCCGGTGGCGCAGGCCCGTCGCCCGCAGGCCGACGGTGGTGACCTTGTCCTCGCGGTACTCCGAGGTGGGGGAGACGACGGCGCCCTCGATGCTCGACGAGTCGCCGGGCGACTCGGCGCACGGGTCGCCCTGCGACGAGGCGGGCGTCAGGGACGCAGCGGCCCACGCGGAGGCCGCGCCGATGACGACGCCGAGCGCCAGCCCGGCACGAGCGAGGCGCTTCATGCGCTCTGGCCTGCGCCCTTCGTCAGGGTCGCCTGGATGACGAGACGCTTCGCGGCCGACCCCTTGGGATGGCACGTCGTCAGCGTCAGCATCTGCTTCGACGGATCGTTCGCCACGACCGAGAAGTCGGTGGGGGCGATGATGAACGGCTCGCGGGTCACCTCGTAGGTGCAGGTGCCGATGGGCGTCTCGAGGATGATCGCGTCGCCGTTCTTCAGCCGGTCGAGGTTGGCGAACGGGCGGCCGTAGGTGGTGCGGTGGCCGGCGATGGCGACGTTCCCTGCCTCACACGGCAGCGGCGTGCTCGGGTAGTGACCGGCTCCGGCACGGAGCGCGCTGGCCGAGGTTCCCTCCACCACAACGGTGTCGACATCGAGCGCAGGGATCTTGATGCGGGTCAAGGCATCGCCGTCCTGAAGGCGACGCTCCTGGTACGCCTGGCGCAGCTCCGGGCTCGCGATCTCGCGGTCGAGACGGCTCTGGGTCCGGTCGGAGTAGACGTTCGTGTAGACGGGATACCCGAGCATGCCGACGGCGCCGAGCATCAGGCCGACGGACAGGATCGAGAGCAGTCGGCGGGACCAGGGATTGGCTCGCAGGAAGCGGAGGACGGGGTCCACGGGATCACCTCGTGAGACTCGGGCGCGCCGCGCGGTGGCGAGCCCGTAGCCAGGGTAGCGAAGGCCCCGGGGTCATCGACCCCGGGGCCTTCATCGTCTCAGTGTCGAGAGCGGTCGCTCAGCGGGCGGTCGCCCGAGCGATGGTGCGACGAGCGGCGAGGGCGATGCCCAGGCCGGCGACCGCGACCATCGGGAGAACCGGCGTTCCACCGGTGCGGGGCAGCTCCCGCGGGATCTCGGGCGCCGAGATCGTGATCAGCTCGGCCGGACGGCCACCGACACCGGCTTCGGCGTGGGCGAGCTCCAGCAGGATGCCACCGGCGAGCGGAGCGGCCACGGTGCCGATGTTGCGGAGGGCGTGGATCTTCACCGCGTCGGCGATGGCACCGACCGACCCGTCGGCGTTGGTGACCGTGCGGCCCGAGGCGACGGCGATGCGGGTCTCGAGCGGGGTGCCGGTGAGGATGCAGAACTCGTTCGGCGCATCCGGGCACGCCTGCACGATCGCCGACAGCTGCGCCGGGATCGGCAGACCGCTGGCCGACAGGTTCGGAGCGATCTTGATCTCCTGCGGCGTGAAGCCGGTGATCCGCTGGCTCACCGCATCGGTGGTCGGCGTGTTCACCCGGATCGTGACGATGGCGGGATCGAACTTCGGCTCGCTCTTGCCGGTCGCCCGGTCGTAGGTGGCGCTCGCGGACGCCGAGCCGATGACGATCTCCACGAGGGGCTTGAGCGTCACGCCGGTCTCCACGGGCAGCGCGTCACCCAGCGGGAACAGCGCGATCACGCCGGCCTCCGACTTGGCGACCGAGGTCACCTTGGTGCCTTCGACGAGGTTCTCGGAACGGGAGCCGCCGAGGCGGACGTCGAGGGTCTTGGTGGTCTGCAGCTTGGTGACGACCTCGGCGAGGGTGTCGTCGACCTTGAGGTCCGTGCCGAGGACAGGCTGCAGCGCCTTGTTGAGCTGGTCGATGCCGCCGTAGACCTGGTTGACGACCGGCGCCAGCGCGCCGAGCGGGACCTGCGACAACACCGTGTTCGCCTTGACGTCGAGATCGAACACCGTGCCCGTGGCGAGCGCGTGCGGGGCCCCGTTGACGACCTCGGCGAGCGACGACGAGCACGCGGCGCCGGCGGTCAGCACCGTCGACAGCTGCGCACCGACACCGGGGATCGCGGAGATCGACGGCGTGGCGCACTGGTCGAGCTTCGCCTGGCGCGTGCCGTCGCCCGCGACCTCGACCTTGCCGGCGTTGTTGCCGCCGATGACCGGGACGTTGAGGGCGCCGGCAGACTCGGCAACGGCCTTCAGCGTCGAGTCGACGTTGACGGCCGAGAAGCCTGCGGTGATGCCCTGCCCCCCGATCTTGAGGTTCAGCGCACGGCCGGCAGCAGTGCCGACGTACGTCTCGGGATTCTTGGTCTCGGTCTGGGCCGATGCAGCTGGCCCGCCCACGACGGCAGTAAGGAGCAGGCCGGCCAATGCCGTTCCGCCAACCCGTCGAATCGTTCGCATCGATGCTCCTCTGTCTCCGGCCCCCCGCAGGGCCTCGGGATTGTAGCTAGTTCTTTCCGGGGGGTCCCGGTACCACCTACAGACGCAGGATTCCACGTTCTATGACGCGAGTCCTGCATGAAATCGCTCGTCGTGGCGACCCGGAGACGCTACGTGTCCGATTCGTCCCGGATCGCGGCGTTTCCGGACAACACGACGTCCGGCAGCAGCGGACCGACCAGGGGAACGTCGGTTGGCGACCGGTACTGCAGCCGCACGTTGACGATGCCAGGTGACCCTCTGCGATAACTAGTCTCGGTTGACACTCGGGCCGCCTTTAGCGTCGGTGCCGCGATCAACGCCGCGTGGCGCACCGACGCCGGTCGACGATCGACCGCCGCCTCTCTCGCCGCCGCCCGCGTCGCGTGGGTGACGAGCACGTAGTCGCGGCCCAGCAAGGCGACCTGCAGCACCGCCAGGAGCAACAACGCGACGACAGGCAGGGTGAGGGCCAGCTCGACGCTCGCCTGGCCCCCCTCCCCCTGCCGATGGGATGTCGCCGTCAAAACACCTTCTTGAGCAGCCCGCCGAGCACCTTGTCGAGGAGCATCTCGATGGGGTTCATGTTGGTGACCCAGCTGACGATCGCCATGGCGATCGCGGCCGCGCCGAGCAGCACGAGGGCGTATTCGGCGGTGGCCTGACCGTCGTCGTTGCGGCGTTCGCCGTCGGCGAGCCGGGCCGCGAGCAGGAACAGCGTGATGGACGTGGCCTTCAGGGTGTTGATCATGGGGATCCTTCGGAGTCGGAGCGGAAGCTCGGGGAGTCGGCCAGGGCGTCACGAGCCATCCCGGCGAACAGCGGCGCCACCGTCAGCAGCGCGAACGCGGGCAGCACGCACAGCACGAGAGGAAGCAGCAGGCGGACGGGTATCCGCCTCGCTCTCGCCTCGGCCCGGCGCTGCCGATGAACCGTGAGGTCGTCGCTCAGACGCTGGAGCGACGGACCGAGCGGGGTGCCGTAGTGGTCGCTGTCGACCAGCACCGCCTCGAGGGGGCGAAAGGCATCGGCCTCGGCTTCGGGAAGACGGCCGACGACCGCTGCGAGCGCCTCGCTCAACCGCTCGCCTGCGGTCACGCCACGAAGGGCGCTCTGCAGGAGGCGGGCGGCGGGGCCATCGCTGTTCGCCGCGGCCGTCTCCACCGCCAGGCGCACGTTGCATCCCGAAGCCGCCGCGACGGCGAGAAGGTCGACGACGTCCGGCAGGTCGTCTTCGAGCGCAGACACCGCGGCTCGGGCGGTTCGCTGCGCGGCGAGCAGCCGAGCTGGAAGCGAAAGGGGGCGCACCAGGACCGCCAGCTCCGCAGCGGGGCGCCGCGCCACGGGGCTGCGCGGTGTCCGGACCACGTGCGCCGGCCGCATCTGGAGCACCACGAGCAGCACGGTCGCCGAGACGAGCGCCGGCAGCACGATCTGGGCGGTGGCGACGAGGACGCTCAACGCACCGACGCCGTGATCCTGCTCATCCAAGCGAGACCGACGCCCTGGAGTGTCAGCCCCGCGACGAGCATGAGCAGCCCGGGAGGTGTGCCGAGGAGGAAGCCGACGTAGGCCGGCTCGAGAGAACCTGCGACGACTGCGAAGAACAGCGGAGCGGCGGCGATCACCAGCGCGCTCGCCTTCGACTGAGCTGCGAGAGCGGCGACCTCGGCGTCGAGCACGGCGCGTGCGCGCAACGTCGCTGCAACCCGATCGAGGGCTCGTGCCTGTGGCCCGCCGAGGGTGTCGGCGACGATCAGCGCCGCCGCCGTCAGGACGACCGCCTGCGACGGTCGACGTTCCCGCCACTGCGCGACCGCTGCGCGAACGCCTCGGTCTTCAGCCGTGGCCACCATGCGGCGCCACTCGTTCCGCAGCAGCGGCGGCGACACGGGCATCGCGTCCGCGAGTGCAGCCGAGAGGTGAGCACCCGATCGCAACGCTCGAGCAGCCGACTCGAGCGCACCGGGAACGGCGCGATCGGCACGGGCCTCTGCCCTTCGGCGCAGCGGCGGTGCCGTGCGGACGAGGGACGCGACGTCGATCCGCCGGCGCGTGCTCCGGCGGGCCGACACCGAAGCACGCCGCACGGTCGCTGCCGCTGCGGCGAGTGCGACCACGCACGCCCCAGCACCTCCGGCGGCGAACAGCACCGTCTTCACGCGACGAGCTCCTGCAGCGACGAGCCGTCGGCGCGGCGTGTCGTCTCGTCGCCGGCGCTCACCGGCACGACGGATGCGACGCGCCGCGATCCGTCCGCCCGCCGCTCGAGGTGCACGACGAGGTCGATCGCCCGCTCGAGCTGTCGACGAACCGCCTCGGGAGGCAGCCCGACCCCTGCGAGCAACGCCATCGCCTCGAGGCGCACGAGCGCGTCGGCGGCGCTGTTCGCGTGGCAGGTCGTCATCGACCCGAGATGGCCGGTGTTGATCGCCTGGAGCATGTCGAAGGCCTCGCCACCGCGGCACTCGCCGACGATGATCCGGTCCGGCCGCATCCGGAGCGCGTTCCGCACGAGATCACGGATCGACACCTCGCCGACGCCGTCGGCGTTCGCCGGGCGCGCCTCCAACCGGACGACGTGATCGTGGGGCAGACGCAGCTCCGCGGTGTCTTCGACCGTGATGATGCGCTCGCGCTCGTCGATCTCTGCTGCGAGCGCGTTGAGCATCGTCGTCTTCCCGGCGCCGGTGGCGCCGCTGACGACGATCGTCCGCCGCCGGCGCACCGCCGCTGCCAGGAGCGCGCCGATGGCCTCGCCCGCGAGGTCGTCGAGCGACACGCCGACGGCGGCGAACCGACGTATCGCCAGGAACGGCCCGTCGACCGCGATCGGCGGGATCGACGCGTGGAGTCGAGAGCCATCGGGCAGGCGCGCGTCGACGTATGGACTCGACAGATCGATGCGCAGCCCGAGCGGCGCGACGGCGCGTTCGACCAGGCGCATCACGTCGTCCCTCGTCGGGATGACGATCGTCGTCCGTTCCAGTCTTCCGCCGCGCTCGACCCACACCGGGCCTGGGCCGTTGACGAGCACGTCGGTGACCTCGGGATCGTCGAGCAGCGCCTCCAACGGGCCGAGACCTCGTACGGCAGCCAGCACGTCGGCCACGACCGTCTCGGTCCGTTCGGGTGGCAGGAGCGGCATCGCACGGCGGACGACGTCGCGGACGGAGTCGCGGTCGACGGCCTGCCCCAGATCCACCAACTCCGCTCGCACGGCGGCGACCGCTGCGTCGACGCGGTCGGCTCGAGCGGAACCGGGAGCGACCGACATGCTCACGTCGCCCTCCGGAGCGCAGCCGCGAGCGCTCGAGGAAGACGCCCGGAGAGCATCCCCGCGTCGACGGCGCGCGCGATCTCGGGGCGGTGCGGCACGGTGGCGAGGACGGGAACGTCGAGGGCTTCTTCGATGTCGAGCGCGGTCAACGCACGACCCGGCTCGTCGACCAGGACGATCCCCGTGGGCCGAAGCGACGAGGCCACGGCTCGGCGGAGCGCGAGGTAGCAGGGCCGCACGACGAGGAGCGACACGTCGGCTGCGGCCACCACGCGAGCAGCGAACGGTTCGGTCTCGGCGCGCCCGGCGTCGACGACCACCGCCTCCACCGAGTCGAGAGCCTCGACGAGGCGACCCGCGCCAGCCGCGGCCTCATCAGCGGCCGTCGGGAACGGCGTCGATCCGAGCGGCAGGACACGCAACGGTCGCACGTCGAGCGCGAGGCGCCCGAGCGCATCGGCCTCGACCTCCGGCCCTGCGGCGACCCAATCCGAGACGCCGGGCGACGAGCCGGCGACGCCGAGCGTCGAGGGGAGATCGCCGGCGAGGTCTGCGACGACGACGTCGTGGATCCTTGTGGCGAGCACCAGCGACAGCGCGGCAGACACGACTGTCGTGCCGCTCCCGCCCTTCACCGACCAACACGCGAGGAGCACCGTTGCCCTCCTTCGGAGCGCGCGACAGGCGCGCAGTGAGCGACTCGAAGGGGGGAAGGAGGGCGGTCGCTCCAAGCGAACCGCTGCCCGCCGAACCTACACATGCCGCCGCGTCGCGACAAGGGTCAGATCCGCGAGTTTGAGCAGGAGCCGGTCGCGGTAGACGCTGAGCGTGGGTTGGTTGCTGGCCGGAGTCCCCGGTGCGATGGTGTTCGTGAGCCTGCTGCTCGCGCTCTCTTCGCTGCTCGAGCAGCGCGTGCTGTCGCCTCGCTCGATGATCGTCTCCGCCGCCCGAGCCCGTCGCGCGCAGCCCGAGTTCGCCGAGGCCTTCGTCGCCCGGGAGGTCGAGCGCCTGCTGCGCGAGGCGCAGCGCCGCTAGCCGTCCCGCGCGCAGCGCCACCGCGGGAGCGCGGTAAGACAGGCGCCGTGCAAGCCGCGTTCTTCGACCTCGACAAGACGGTGATCGCGAAGGCGTCGATGGTCGCGTTCGGCGGCTCGTTCTACCGAGAGGGCCTGATCTCCCGCGGTCTCGTCCTGCGAGCGCTCTGGGGCCAGCTCGTCTACATGCACCTCGGTGCCAGCGAGGAGAAGCTCGCCCGCATGCGCGAGTCGGTGCTGGCTCTCACGAAGGGGTGGGACCAGAACCATGTGCGGCGCATCGTCGAGGAGGCGCTCGAGGCCGTCGTCGAGCCCATCATCTACGCCGAGGCGGCCGACCTGATCGAGCGCCATCGCGCCGACGGTCATCTGGTGGTGATCGTGTCGGCGTCGCCGGAAGAGATCGTCGTGCCGCTCGGACGCTTCCTCGGCGTCGATCACGTGATCGCGAGCACCGCCGAGGTGGACGACGAAGGTCGGTACACCGGCGACATGGCGTTCTACGCCTACGGCCCGTACAAGGCCGATGCGATGCGGGCGTTCGCCGAGGAGCGCGACATCGACCTCGCAGCGAGCTACGCCTACTCGGACTCTGCGACCGACCTCCCCATGCTCGAGGTCGTGGGGCACCCGGTCGTCGTCAACCCGGACCGCGTGCTGGCGCGGTTCGCCCGCGAGCACAACTGGGAGGTGCGCCAGTTCGTTCGCCCGGTCCGCCTGCGTGACCGGATGTCGGCGCCGCCGCCCGGTCCTACCGCCGCGGGCGCGCTCGCCGTCGGCGCAGCGGTAGGAGCCTTCGCCTGGTGGCGGATCCGTCAGGTCGAGCGGGCTGCAGCGGCCGCTCGCGAAGCCGAGCTACGGGCGGCCGCGGAAGCTGCCGGGTGGCGCTACTCGGTACGAAGCTTCTTCGCAGCGACGGCGCCGAGGGCCACGAGGATGATCAGGAGCAGGAGCTTCTTCATAGGCCGACCACGTTAGGCACGACGTACGGTGTCGGGCGGAGGTGTCCGGTGACCTGGTGGCACCCCCCGCCTTCAAAGCGGGTGTGTGGGGCGATCCCTCACAGGCGGGTTCGATTCCCGTCCACCTCCGCGAACGATGGGGTCGACAGCGATCGGGTACAGCCTCGGCATGAGCGACCACGACAGCACCGCAGAGCGCGAAGGCATCGTCGACCAGCAGGGGGCGGCGATCGAGGCGATGGAGGAAGGCGTCCCCGAGGCCGGCACCGGCGCAGGCGACTCCACAGCCGAACGCGAGGGGATCGTCGACCAGCAGGACGCCGCGATCGAGGCGATGGAGGAAGGCGGGCCGGCGCAGGGCTGACATGGTGGGTGGTCGGGCGCCGCTCCCGTCGACCGGCGCCCGACCCACGCACCCGACCCGGACCCCAGGAGCAGGGCCCGGGTCCCGGTGCGGCCAGGCCCGCCCCAGGCCGCACCGGTACGCAGGCAGGTCGTCCGCCCGCCGCAGACGTCCTGTGATCCGCAGTCTTGCCGTCAGCTCGTGACGCGTCCGTCGCGAACTTGACACTTCGGGCGCTTTGTTGCTCACACGCCGGCATTGATCCGCCATCCGCCCGATGTTGCGCGCAAGCGGTCGATGCCCAATGGTCGTCATGAGACGGATACACGCATCAACGACGACCCTGCTCGTGGCGGCCGCTGTGGTTCTCGCTGCCGCTCTCCCCGCGCCCGCGGCATCGACCTCGGGCTCCGGCGCGGCAGCGCCGCCTCCCGTGAGGATGCACGGCGCGGCCGGTCACTGGGGCTTCGCGCTGTTCAAGGGTGTCGACGCCGCCCGTGTGCGGAAGCTGATGCCGCCGAGCTTCGCGTCGTGGACGTTGCGCGGCTGCAAGCAGAAGCCCACCGGGGAGTTCGACGAGATGGCTCCGGGGACTGCCGACGTCGTGCTCGTCACCAAGCAGGACCACCTCGACACGTATCCCCCGAACGTCGAGGCCGCCGTCACCCACCTGGGGATCTTCACCTGCGCGAACCCGCCGGACGACGGGCGGGAGTACCGACCGGCGGAGAACGAGTTCGGGCCGGTCGAGGACCGCAACTACGTCCAGATCGCGGGGTGGATCGACGCACCGAAGCACGCCAGGCTCGAAGCCCGATACGGGATGCAGAACCACATCGCGACGTTCGCCTACGTGGATGATCCGGCGAGCGCCGACCACTTCGGGTTCACGGCGCGCGACGTCGACGGCCGCCTGATCGCGAACACCGAGTTCGACGCCAGGCTCGCACCGTGCCTCGACGTCGGCCACAACTTGCGGCTCTGGCACGTCGGCGAGACGGGCGGCGTCGCCGCATACGACATGTACATCCCCACCGGGTCGCTCCGTGCGTGTTACGGCAGCGCCACCACGGTCCGCTTCGACTCCGGCACCGTGCTCGACACGTTGTTCGACACCCCGGTGGCGGTCGCGAACGTCGCAGGCACCGAGCGCAGCGACGACGTGACGACCACGATCAGCAAGCTGTTCCCGTAGCGCGCCGTCGGGCGCGCTACAGGATGCTGGACGCTCGCGGCCTCAGACGGTGAGGAGGTCGCGAGCGCCGGTATCGCTCGACGGGTGACGCAGCTTCGACATCGCCCGCGCCTCGATCTGGCGGATGCGCTCGCGAGTGAGGTTGAAGTGCTCGCCGACCTCTTCGAGGGTCCGGGGCTCGCCCCGGTCGAGACCGAAGCGGAGGCGCAGGATCTCCCGCTCCCGCTCGTCGAGAGGGCCGAGCAGGCGGGCGATCTCGTCGGGCAGGAGAGCCGTGGCCGCCACCTCGAACGGCGACTCGGCCGAGCGGTCTTCCACGACGTCGCCGAGTTCGGCGTCGCCGTCTTCGCGCAGCGGCTCCGACAGCGAGAGGGGTTCGGCGGCGAAGCGGAGCGCCTCGGTGACCTTGTCTTCCGGCATCTCGAGCTCGGCGGACAGCTCCGAGTGGGTGGCAGGACGGCCGAGCTTCAGCTCGAGGCGGGCGCGCGCCTTCTGCACGCGGGCGAGGGTGTCGCCAGCATGGACGGGCAGGCGGATCGTGCGGCCGGTGTTGGCGATGCCGCGGGTGATGGCCTGACGGATCCACCACGTCGCGTAGGTGGAGAACTTGAAGCCCTTGCGCCAGTCGAACTTCTCGACGGCGTGCATCAGGCCGAGGTTGCCCTCCTGGATGAGGTCGAGCAGCGGAAGGCCGGAGGCCTGGTACTTCTTCGCGATCGACACCACGAGGCGCAGGTTCGACTGCACGAACGTCCGCTCCGCGTCTTCACCCTGGTGGATGAGCTTCCGGAGCTCTCGCTTGCGGGCGGCGGTGAGATCCTTGCCGCCCTTCTCCAGCGCCTGCCGCGCTTCGGTGCCCGCTTCGATCTGCTGGGCAAGACGAACTTCGTCGTCTTTGGTGAGCAGCGGGTACTGCCCGATGTCGGTGAGGTACAGCCTGACGAGGTCTTCCTCGTCGCGTTCTACTCGCTCCTTCGGCACGAAACCTGAACCCTTCTGCGGAGACGAATTGAGGGGGGTGACTGATCAACGTCTACGACGCCGAGGCCATTCCCCGATGCGATTCCTGCCTGGAAGACCCTCTGTTTGCACCATACCGGTGAGGTCAAGCCCCCCGAGCTGGCACCTCAGCGGATCCAGTGCGTCTGTGTACGGAGAATGATCGGGATCCGGTTGGCCTTCCTGAGGCCCTGTGCAACGGAGATTTCGACGACAAACGGAGCAACTCCTCCGATCGGGTCGCTTTCCCCTCGAGTGGCCAGGCGCGCTCGGTAGGGTCGCCCCATGCCGGACGAAGAGCCAGAGATCACCATCGTGACGATGCGCTTCGAGGCGTCGGATCCCGACCGGCTCCTGGGCGTGCTGTCGAAGTACGTCGTCCTGTCCCGCATGCGTCAGGGCTGCAGGAACATCGATCTGACGCAATCCGTCACCTCGCCCGGGCGCTTCGTGGTGATCGAGAAGTGGGAGAGCCCCGATGCCCAGAGGGAGCACTTCGATTCCGAGGAGATGGTCGAGATGGCCCGGTCGTGCGACGGCTTGCTCAGCGAGCCGCCCGAGATCGACCTGCTCGAGGGTCTCTCCGCCCACGACCTGAACTAGGCCGGCCGCACCTGGTCAGTCCGCCGGCGGGCGGAGCAGGTCGGCGATCTCCTCGACGCTCAGCCCGCTCTCGGTCGCGAGCTCGTCGATGGTCGGCTGGCGCCCGGCGTGGGCGACGAAGCCGTCCCACGCCTCCTGCAGCCGGGCGAGGTCGGAGCTGTCGACCTGGGCCCGGATGCTCTCTCCCATCGCCTTGCGGATGAACCAGGTGGCGTGCGTCGAGAAGCGGAAGCCGCGCCCGGGGTCGAAGCTCTGCACGGCGCGCATCAACGCGAGGTTGCCTTCCTGGACGAGGTCGACGAGTGGCACGCCCGACGCCACGTAACGGCGGGCGAGGGCTATGACGAGCCGGAGGTTCGAGCGGACGAGCTGCGCCATCGCCTCCTCGTCCCCCTCAGCGGCGAGACGACCGAGACGCTCCTCCTCCTCGCGGCTCAGGAGCGGCTCGTTCGCGGCCTGCTCGAGGTAGTGGCGGAACTCCTCGTCGTCCACCCCGGCATCATGCCGGTTGCTTGGCCGCCTCGGTCTCCGCGCAGGCAGCTTCGATGTCGGCCCAGCTGAGCTCGTCCGTCGCCCACAGCCGGTCGAAGACGGCGTCCGCGGTGTCGCTGAAGCCATGCCGCGTGCGGAAGTGGTACCGCCGGCGGGGCGGACGGACGTCGTAGCCGAGCCGCTCCAGGCGACCGAGGCACGACGTCTCCCACGCAGTCAGCTGCGGGAGCGTCAGTTCCTCGTCGGCCGGCGCCTCGGCGAAGCGGCCGGAGCGCCGGTCGACGACCCGCAGGAGCAGGCGTCCGATCGTCTCGCTGGTGAGCCGCTCGCTCAGCTCCCGGGGCGCCGTCGGGTCTTCCATCGCGCCGCCCTCGATGTGGATGCGAACCGGTTCGTCGAGCGACTCGATGCGGGTACGGGCGAGCGGGGTCGACTCGTCGACGTCGATCTCGATCGTGGCGTCGTCGAGGCCGACCTGCCCGGCGAGGCGCAGCGCGATGCGCTCGATCTCGCCGGCGTCGTAGGTCGTGTAGGTGTACTCCTGCGGGGTGACGCGGATGGTCGCCACTTACGACCCGTAGGCCCCGCCCACGCGCGCCCGAGCCTCTTCGAGTGCCTCCTGCGACAGGTGGGCGATCTCGTCGATCTCGGTCTTGTCGAAGCCGGCCAGCTCGCGGAAGCGGCGGGCGAGCTTGATGGGGCTCGCGTCGTCGTCACCGCGGAAGCCGCCGCCCGAGAAGAGCTTGTCGACGACCTTCTGGAACTCGAGCGCCCGGTTGCGACGCTCGGGGTCGTTCTCGGTCCCCTTGCGGAGCCAGTCGGAGCCCATCTTCACGTGGGTGACCTCGTCCGCGAGCATCCAGTCCTCGCAGAACTCGAGCACGGGGTCGCCGGAGGTGTCGCCGAACATCTTCATGGTGTTGAAGACGTCGATCGCGAGGCCTTCGAGGGCACGGTTGACGCCGGCGAGGCGCAGGATCGGGTCGGGGTTGCAGGCGGCTTCGAAGAGGAACGCTGATTCGCCGAACTCACCGATCTCGGTCCCCATGTGCTCGCTGAGCTTCACGGAGATCTCGCAGTGCCGGGCCTCGTCCCAGCACTGGCGGGCCATGTCGAGCTTCAGCGCGAAGGGGACCGTGCCGTTCGTGCCGTCGCCGGCCTCGAAGTCCCAGCACGTACGACCGGCGCCCTCGAGGGCCTGGATCTCCCCGACGAAGATGCCGTGCATCAGGCTGCGGGCTCGATCGGGCGCGTCGGGATGCTCGGGCGAGAACTGGTTGCGGGGCGCGATCTTCTTGCCGGCGGCCGCGTCCTTCTCCTTCGGCGACATGCGCCGATCGAGGGCGCGTGCCTGCACCGGCACCCGCTTGAAGCGGCCGTCACGGGCCAGCTCCTGCGAGGTCATGAGCTTCTTCATGCGACCGCCTCCCCTGCCGTCGCCGGCACCGGTCCGATGGAACCAGGACCGGCGATGCCGCCGGCCTTGATCATGAGCGACTCCAGCTTGGCCTGGTGGCGGGCGGCACGCTGGACCTCCTCCTCGGTCTCGAGGAGCGACTGGATGAGCATCTCGCCGTCGCGCCAGTCGTCGTACTCGTCCTGGAGGATGAAGCGGAGACTGCGCTGCGTCGGTGCATCGGTGATCGACGACGTGTTGTTCAGGTGGTACGTGTAGGCCGCGATCTTGTGCGGGATCAGCACGCGATAGACGCCGACGAGCTTCTCGATGGTGAGCTCCGGAGCTTCCGGCTCGGTCATCGCGTCGACGAAAGCGACGATGTCGTCGTTCGCCGGCTTGGTGAGCCGGTCCGGGTTCATCTCCCGCAGTTCGGGCAGGCGCTTGTGCCACAGCTCGGCGTGCCACGCGTGGTGGTAGCAGTGGGTGCCCAGGCGCATCTTGACGTCGAGTTCGGGCACGGTGGCGACCCAGCCGCCGAGCGCCTCGAACAGCTTCATCTCGATCCACTTGTAGTTGCCGACCTTGCGGGCCGTCTCCTCGACGGAGAACGAACCGGGGAGCTCCCGGCGGTCCCAGGGGGCGAATGCGGCGCGGGGCTTCTTCGGATCAGCCATTTATGGCTCCTATGGAGGGACGGGCGAATCTCGCCCTAGCAGGAACGATCAGGCGGCCCGTCACGAGGAACAGGCGCGAGATTCGCCCGTCCCTCCTTCGGAGCCATAACGGCCGTTATGTTTCCGCCTCGTTGACCGTGCGGTCAAGGGTCATTACTTCGGCCACCGCTATCCCAAGGAGGATGAGCCCGGCGCCGAAGGCGCCCCTCCAGCCGATGCGCTCGCCCAGCCAGTAGCCCCCGGCCGCGGCGACCACCGGGTCGACCATGAGGATCAGGGCCGTCCGGGACGGACCCACCTCGCGCTGGCCGATGGTCTGGAGGAGGAGCGCGACGACGCCGGCCGCTGCGATCGCCAGCGCTCCGAGCCACCACAGCGTCTCCTCCGGCACGCCGTCGACGGCGAGGGCCACCGGCGCGGCGAGGATGCCGACGCCGATCAACTGGAACGAGGCGAGGCGGGCGCTGTCGATGTCCATCGTGGTCACGACGTGGCCGAGGACGAGCACGTGGATCGCGAAGAGGAGGGCTGCGAGGAGGCACAACACCTCGCCGCTGCCCAGTCCTGCGTCGGCGCCGCCGGTAAGCCGTTCGAGCCCCGCGACCGACAGCACGACGCCGATCGCGACGCCCCGCGTCGGCAGTCGCCGGAGCACGAGTGCCGAGAGCACCGGGACGATCACCACCAGCAGATAGCTGAGGAACGCGGCGGCGGTCGACGACGTCCGCTCGAGACCGACCGTCAGCGCGAGGTACCCGAGCAGCAGCGGCACCGTGCAGAGCGCCACCGCGCGCACTTCCGAATCCGGGAACGCTTTCGCCGAGATGCCGGCGGAACCGTGCCCAGAAGCGGGACGCCGGAGCGCGACCGGCAACAACAGCAGCCCCCCCACGAGGAAGCGCACGGCGACCAGTGAGTACGGCGCCGATCCCTCGTCGAGGGTCAGCTTGCTCAGCGGGATCGTGATGCCGAAGCAGACGGCGGAGGCGAGGACCGCGACGTCGCCTCCCAGAGCACGACGCCTCAGGCGAGGCCTCGCATCTGCGTCTCCAGCACGTGGTCGAGCAGCGCCCGGTCGCCGACGAAGGGGAAGCCGGGGATCGAGATCTGCAACGACGTGACGCCGTGCACGACGCACCACAGCCCCGTGGCGACGAGGAACGGGTCGCGCTCGCGCATCGCACCCGCGGCCATGCACTCCTCGACCGCGCGGAGCAGGTGGCCGAACGCGGTGATGCCGGGCATGCGACCGTTCTCGAAGTCGTCGCGGGTGAACTCGCCGTCCTTCGTCATCAACAGGATGCGGTACTGCTCCGGGTGCTCGACCCCGAACCGCACGTAGGTCTCCCCCATCACCCGAAGGCGCTCGACGGGATCGTCGACCGTGCCGGTGGCCTCGGCGACCATGCGCTCGAGGCGGGCGAACTGGCGCTCGCACACCGCGAAGATCAGCGCGTCCTTGTCCGGGAAGTGCAGATAGAGCGAGGGCGGGGTCACGCCGACGGCTTCGCAGATCTTGCGAATCGAGACATCGGAGGCCGACCCAGTCTTCAGCAGCAGCTTCTCCGTGGCCGCGAGGATCTCCTCGCGCAGCCGCTCGCCCTCTCCTCGGGGAGAGCGCGAGCGGCGGGCGCGTGCGGGCGGGCGGGACGTGGTGGCTATGTCAGAGCTCCCTGATCTCGATCGTTCTGCCAGCCCTGGAGGTCGTCGATCGTGAGGTGCTCCTGGGCGAGCAGCTCCCGAAGGCCGTCGCCGTCGAGCTCGGCGGCGGCTTCGAGCACGTTCAGACGGTAGCCCTCGGTGAACACCTTCCGGACGACGAGGTCGTGGTCTTCGTCGCCGTCGCTCTCGCTGAAGCCCCAACGGTCGTAGATCCGCTTCAAGGGCGCCGGTGCCCACCAGTTCGCCTCGCCGGCGAGGCGCATGAAGGCCGGGACGAGGGTCGCCCGGATCAGCGTGGCGTCCATCAGCACCGCCATCGTGAGGCCGAGGCCGAACAGCTTGATGAACGACACGCCCGACGTGCCCATGGCGAGGAAGACGACGGCGAGCAACGCCGCAGCGGCGGTGACGATGCGCCCGGTCTTCTCGAGACCGACGGCGACGCTGCGCTCGTTGTCGCCGGTGCGGTCGTGCTCCTCCTTGATGCGGGACAGCAGGAAGACCTCGTAGTCCATCGACAGCCCGAACGCGATGCAGAACATGAGGATCGGCGTCGTGGTGTCGATGTAGCCGACCGGGGTGAACCCGAGCAGCCCCGAGAGGTGCCCGTCCTGGAAGATCCAGACCATCGCACCGAAGGTCGCGCTGAGGCTCAGCAGGTTGAGGATCACCGCCTTGATGGGCACGAGCACCGAGCCGAACATCAGGAACAGGACGGCGAAGGTGATCAGCCCGATGATCAGCGCGGCGAGCGGCACGCGGCCGAAGATCGAGGCCTTCGCGTCGACGAGGCGGGCCGACATCCCCGAGACCTGGACGTCGAACGGTGCCTGGAGGTCGCGGATGTCGGCGACGAGCTCTTCACCCTCGGCCGACATGGGCTCGACCGACGGGACCACGTTCCAGTAGGTCGCGCCCCCTTCGGCGGCGGTTGCGAAACGGGCCGAGAACTCGTTGGCCGGCAGGACCCGCTGGCCGCCGATGTAGTAGCCGGTCGCGGCGTCGACGCGAGAGACGCCGTCGAGCTTCGACAGCTCCGTCGCGTAGGCGTCGATCTGGGCCTGGGTCTGAGGCGCCGCCGGATCGCCGATGCCGGTGGTCACGACGCTCGCCGCGCCCGCCTCCTGGCTGTCGAAGTCGGTGCGGATCGCGTCCTGCACCTGGCGGCTGCTGAGCTCCGCCGGAAGCACCCGGTCGTCCGGAAGACCGAAGCGGATGTGGATGAACGGCAGCCCGAGGACGACGAGCAGCGCGGTGACACTGACCGCGTAGAGCCACGGCCGGCGCATGACCCGCAGGGCCTGGTCGTGCCAGAACGTGCGCGTCGACGCCTTCGCCCTCCTGCGAACGGCCAGCTTGTCGATGCGGTGCCCGAGGCTCGCGAGGATCGCGGGGAGGACGACGACGCTGGCGATCGCGGCGACGGCGACGACGGCAGTCCCGGCGTAGGCGAACGATCGCAGGAACGCGAGCGGGAACACGAGGAGCGCCGCGAGGCTGGCCGCGACGGTCGCGGCGCTGAAGACGACGGTACGGCCGGCCGTCTCGACCGCACGGACCACCGCGGCTTCGACGGAGCGGCCCTTGGCCAGCTCCTCCCGGTAGCGAGACACCACGAAGAGGCTGTAGTCGATCGACAGGCCGAGGCCCATGGCGGTCGTGAGGTTGAGGGCGAAGATCGAGACCTGCGTGATCTGGCTGATCACGAACAGGACGAAGAACGTCCCGATGATCGAGATGACGCCGATCGCCAGCGGAAGACCTGCCGCGACCGCGCTGCCGAACACGAAGATCAGCAGAACGAGGGTGATCGGGAACGCGACGCCCTCGGCTCGAGCCAGGTCGTCCTCGATGGTCGTCCCGACCTGCCGGAAGACCTCGGCGAACCCGCCGACGCCGACGACGAGCGTGTCGGTCTCCCGGGTGAGCACCGGCGACAGCTCGGCGATGCGCTCGTCGACCTCGTCCTCCGTCCCGGAGAGGCGGACGAGCACGATCGCCTTGTCGCCGCCCTTCGACTTCAGCGGCGGCGCGTTGCCGAGCGACCAGTAGCTCACCGCCTGGTCGACGCCTTCGAGCGCGGCGACCTCGGCTGTCAGCGCCTGGCCGGCGGCGGCGGTGGCCGGATCGTCGACGTTGCCGTTCTTGGCGGTGACGAGGAGGACGACGTTCGGCGACGCGGCGTCGAAGACGTCGTCGACGAGCTGCTGCGCCTTGGTCGACTCCGCGCCGGGATCCTCGAAGCCACCGGACGAGAGGCGATCGGCGACGCCGCCACCGACGGCGCCGAACACGAGGAACGCCACCAACGAGAGGAGCAGCACCCGCCGGCGGCGCCGGACGACGAGGTGAGCGAGACGGTTGAGCACGATGACCCCCAAGGTCGTTCTGCTAGTGCCGATAAGTTATCGGTACTAGTACAACGAGCAGCGGGTGGCTGTCACTACGACATCGGTCACACGCGGGTCACACGAGGGTCAGCGGTAGCCGTTCGTGATCGGGACTCGACGGTCGCGACCGAACGCCTTCGACGTGACCCGAACGCCAACCGGTGACTGGCGTCGCTTCCACTCCGCGACATCGATCATGCGGACGACGCGACGGACGAGGTCGGCGTCGTGACCGAGCTCGATCAGCTCGTTCGCCGTCAGGTCCTGCTCGACGTAGCCCTGCACGATCGGGTCGAGGATGTCGTACGACGGCAGCGAGTCGGTGTCCTTCTGGTCGGGCCGCAGCTCCGCCGACGGCGGCTTGGTGAGCACGTCGACCGGGATGACCTCGCGGCCTGCGCTCCGGTTGCGCCACTCCGCCAGCTCGTACACGAGCGTCTTCGGTACGTCCTTGATCACCGCGAAGCCGCCGGCCATGTCGACGCCGTAGATCGTGGTGTAGCCGACGGCCAGCTCGCTCTTGTTGCCGCATATCAGGACGAGCCACGAACGGAACTTGTTGGCCAGCGCCATGAGGACGTTTGCTCGGATCCGCCCCTGCAGGTTCTCCTCGGTGACATCGAACTCGGTGCCCTCGAACGACGGCTGGAGCATCTCGAGCGTGGCGGCGTACGCGGGCTCGATGGCGATCGTGCGCAGCTCGATGCCGAGGTTGGCGCAGAGCTTCTCGGCGTCGGTGATCGAGTGCTCGGTCGAGTAACGCGAGGGCAACGCCACGCAGTGGACGCGTTCGGGGCCGACCGCGTCGGCCGCGATCACCGTCACCAGCGACGAGTCGATGCCGCCCGACAGGCCGAGCACCACGTCGGTGAAGCCGTTCTTCTCGACGTAATCGCGCGTGCCGACGACGAGCGCCTTGTAGATCTCCTCGCAGCGCTCCAACGGCGGCGTCAGCCCTGGCTCCCGCCGGTCTTCGTCGGCGCACGGCTCCGAGGTGATCGTCACCCGCGGCAGCTCGACCGCGGCGACTCGACCACGAGGATCCAACAGCCGCTTGCGGAAGTTCGGGCGCACCTCGAGGTCGACGACCATCACCGTCTCCTCGAACTGCGGCGCCCGGGCGACGAGGTGGCCGTTCGAGTCGAAGAGCATCGAGCAGCCGTCGAAGACGAGCTCGTCCTGCCCGCCGATCTGGTTGACGTAGACGAGCCCGCACGACGCGTCGGCGGCGCGGGTGGCGAGCATCTTCTCCCGCTCGGCGAGGCGGCCGGCGTAGAACGGCGAGGCGTTGAGGTTGAGGATCAGCTCGGCGCCGCCGGCTGCCTGCTCGCTCATCGGGCCGGTCGGGCTCCAGATGTCCTCGCAGATCGAGACGCCCATGCGAACGCCGGCGACCTCGTAGAGGCGGTGCGGCTCGTTGCCGGGGGTGAAGTACCTCGCCTCGTCGAAGACCGCGTAGTTCGGCAGCAGGCGCTTCCGGTAGACGCCCTGCACCTTGCCGAACGCGCACACCGCCGCTGCGTTGTGCAGGTCGATCGCAGCGTCGACGAAGCCGACCACCGCGACGCACCGCTTCGTGCGGGCCGCGATCTCCTGGAGGACCTCCTCGTTGTGCCGCACGAACCCCGGCTTCAGGAGGAGGTCTTCCGGCGGGTAGCCGGTGATCGACAGCTCCGGCAGGACGGCGACGTCGGCGCCGGCGGCCTCCGCCTCGTCGAGAGCCTCGATGATCTTCTGAGCGTTGCCGTCGAGGTCACCGACCGTCGGGTTGATCTGGCACGCAGCGATGCGGATGCGCGGCATGGCTACATCCTTCCCACGGCGGCCTCGACGCGCCCAGCCGTGGTGCAGAGCACGTCCTCCGCGTCCCATCGGCCGACGATCTGGAGGCTCGCGGGGAGCCCGGCCGGGCCGCCTCGCGCAGGCACCGGCAACGAGATGGCCGGCGTCTGCGAGAGGTTGAACGGACCGGTCAGCCGGTTGAGGAGCGGCGGCGATTCGAGCGTCGGCGGGAACATCTCGAGCGTCGGCAGCGCCAGCACCTCGACACGCTCGAACCACCCGGCGAGCTCGTCCCGCCACGACTGCAGGGTGCGGTGTGCCTCCTCGACCATCTCGTCGCTGAACATCGACGCCATCGCCACGCGCTCGCGGACGCTCGCGCCGACCTCGTCCGGATGGCCCTCGATCACCTCGCGATCCGAAGCCCACGCCTCGGTGACGATGATCGCGGCGAACGCGACCTGAGCCCGGTCCCACCCCTCGAGCACGACGTCGACGACCTCGAGCTCGGCCTTGGCGAGCGCCGAGTCGACGGCAGCGTCGATCACCGGATCGACGCCGTCGATGCGCACCCGGCCCACGACCCGTGCCGCGGTCGGCGCAGCGCTGAAGCCGGGCTCGAGCAGCGCCATGCCCGCGACCACGTCGTCGACCGTGCGGGCCAGCGGCCCGATGGTGTCGAGCGTCCCCGACAGCGGCCACACGCCGTCGAGCGGGACGCGGCCCCACGTCGTCTTGAGGCCGACGATCCCGCAGCATGCAGCCGGGATCCTGATGGACCCTCCGGTGTCGGTCCCGTACCCGACGTCTGCCTCGTCGACCGCCACGGCAACCGCGGACCCGCTCGACGATCCTCCCGGCACGAGCGACGGGTCGAGGGGGTTGACGGGCGTCCCGAACCACGGGTTGATCCCGCTGGTGCCGAAGCACAGCTCGTGGAGGTTCGCCTTCCCGACGAGACGCGCGCCCGCGGCGCGGGCGCCTGCGAGGCACGCGGCGTCGGTGGTCGCCGCCTCGGCGCGGTCGGCCACGGCCTTGCATCCGACGGTCGTCGGCACGCCGTCGACGTCGATCGCGTCCTTGACCGCGACCCGAAGCCCCGTGCCGGCGGTGTCGAGCGGGGTGATCCACGTGGCCATCGGCGGAGCGTACGACTCCGCCTCGGGCTCAACCGACCAATTGGAGCCGCATCGTCCCACCGTCGGCCTGCAGCGCGGTGATGGTCGTGCCGTCACCGAGGGTCACGTCGACGACCCGGTCCTCGTCCGCCCACCGGCGAAGCATCGACTCGATCTCGAGGTCCTGCTTCGCCATCGCCGGCCGGTGGAGCCGAAGTGTGACCGCGGTGCCCTGGGCGCCAAGGCGACCGGAGCCCTCGCTATCGACGATGGCATCGATCGTGAAGTTCGGCCCGACGGGGCGGAAGAGCACGAACCGGAGACGGCCGTCGGACGGCGGAGCGGCGACGTCCTGCGGGCGAGGGCGGCGACGGCGGAACATGCGTCGAGGATGCAGGCCACCGTTGCATCCGTCACAGGGCCGAAGGTCCTCCATGCGACGACGAACGCCCGGCGGTCGGAACCACCGGGCGTTCGTCGTGCGTCTGTTCTCGATCAGCGGGAGCGGTGCTACTTGGCCCCAGCGGCCGCGGAGCAGACCGTGTTCGTGATCAGCCGGGTCACCACGTACGGATCGCAGTTGGCGTTCGGCCGGCGATCTTCGATGTAGCCCTTCTGGTCCTTCTCGACCTGCCACGGGATGCGGATCGAGGCGCCGCGGTTCGACACGCCGTACGAGAACTCGTTCCACGGAGCGGTCTCGTGCAGGCCGGTGAGGCGGTGCTCGATGCCGAAGCCGTAGTTGTGGACGTGCTCCTCCCAGTTCTTCCCGAGCGCCTCGCACGCCTCGATGATCGGGTCGTACGACTCGCGCATCGCCTTGGTCGAGAAGTTGGTGTGGGCGCCGGCGCCGTTCCAGTCACCGCGGACGGGCTTGGGATCGAGCGTCACCGAGATGTCGAACTCCTCACCGAGGCGGTGCAGGAGCCAGCGCGCGACCCAGATCTGGTCGGACGCGTCGAGCGGAGGAAGGGGGCCGATCTGGAACTCCCACTGGCCCGGCATGACCTCGGCGTTGATGCCCGAGATCGACAGGCCGGCGTCGATGCACGCCTTCATGTGCATCTCGACGAGCGGCCGGCCGTAGACGTCGTCCTGACCGACACCGCAGTAGTAGGGACCCTGCGGGCCCGGGTAGCCACCGCTCTCCGGGAAGCCGAGCGGGCGGCTGCCCTTGAAGAGGGTGTACTCCTGCTCGATGCCGAAGATCGGCTCCTGGTCGCCGTACCTCTCCGCCACCTCGGCGAGCGCCGCGCGGGTGTTCGAGGCGTGCGGCGTCATGTCGACGTTCAGGACCTCGCAGAGGACGAGGACGTGGTTGCCGCCACGGATGGGGTCCGGGCACGAGAAGACCGGCTTCAGCACGCAGTCGGACGCGTGACCCTCGGCCTGGTTCGTCGACGACCCGTCGAAGCCCCAGATCGGGAAGTCCTTGACGTCGTCGGCGAGGACCTTCGTCTTCGAGCGGAGCAGCGGCGTCGGCTCGGTGCCGTCGATCCAGATGTACTCGGCCATGTAGCTCATAGCGCTGCACGGTACAGAGGCATCCGTTTCCCGTCCGTTCCGGATTTGTGAACGCTCTGTTACAGGGGGAGCACTCGCTGTTTCGGGTGGTTCACTCTTCCCATGGAGCGCCACCAGGACTACGTCCTCCGCTCGGTCGAGGAGCGGGGAGTCCGCTACATCCAGCTTTGGTTCACCGACGTGCTCGGCATCCGTCGCGGGTTCGGCATCACGCCGGCCGAGCTCGAGACGGCACTGCAGGAAGGCATGACCTTCGACGGGTCGGCGGTCGACGGGTTCTCCCGCGTGCAGGAGTCCGACGTCCTCGCGATGCCCGACGCTCGCACGTTCCAGGTGCTTCCGTGGCGCGATAGGCAGCACGACATCCCCGTCGCCCGGATCTTCTGCGACATCGTCAACCTCGACGGGACACCGTTCGAAGGAGACCCGCGCCAGGTGCTGCGGCGCCAGCTCGAGCGGGCGCGTGAGAAGGGCTACGCGTTCTTCGCCGCGCCCGAAGTCGAGTACTTCTACTTCGGCTCGGGGAACCCGCAGCAGCCGATCGAGCCGCTCGATCGCGGGTCGTACTTCGAGATGACGGTGAACGACGTGGGCGCGGAGCTTCGTCGGCGGACCGTGCTGACGCTCGAGGACATGGGCATCCCGATCGAGTACAGCCAGCACGAAGATGCGCCGAGCCAGCACGAGATCGACCTGCGCTACACGGACGCACTCACGATGGCGGACACGATCATGACGGTCCGCCACGTCGTGCAGGAGGCCGCGCTCGAGCGGGGCGTGCACGCGACGTTCATGCCGAAGCCGCTCGCCGGCGTGCAGGGCTCGGGCATGCACACCCACTTCTCGCTCTTCGACGGCGACGAGAACGCGTTCTACGACGGCGACGACGAGCACGGGCTGTCGGATGTCGGCAAGGGCTTCATCGCAGGGCTCCTCGCACACGCTCGCGAGATCACCGCCGTCACGAACCAGTGGGTGAACTCGTACAAGCGGCTGGTCGTCGGTTACGAGGCCCCGGTGTACGTCAGCTGGGCCCGCAACAACCGCTCGGCGATCGTGAACGTGCCGCACGCTCGGGGCGATCGCAGCGACTCCACCCGCGTCGAGTACCGAGCGCCCGATCCCGCGTGCAACCCGTACCTCACGTTCGCGGTCGTGCTGGCGGCCGGACTTCGCGGCATCGACAAGGGCTACGAGCTGCCCGATCCGGTGTCGGCGAACCTGTACGAGATGACCCACGAGGAGCGGGTCGCGGCGGGCATCGAGGCCCTCCCCGGCAACCTCGGTGAGGCGGTCGACGTGATGGAGAGCTCCGAGCTGGTCGCCGACGCGCTCGGTGATCACGTGCACGAGTGGTTCATCCGGAACAAGCGGGACGAGTGGTCGGCGTACAAGACGCAGGTCTCCCAGTGGGAGCTCGACCGCTACCTGCCAACCTTGTAGCCGGACGTGGAACCTCTTCTCCTCCACCCGGATCCGCCACCGCCGGAGCTGGCCCAGGCACTCGACCTCGCCGGCTACCCGTGGAAGTCGGCCGCGACGGCGGAGGAGGCTGCGCGCCTCGAACCCGTCGACGGATGGTCGGGCGCAGTCGTCCTCGCGGATCGTGATCCCGAGGCGGCGTTCACCTTGTGCCGCACGTTGCGCCGACGCGACGTGCCGCTCGAGCCGGTGCTGTTGCTCGTGTCCGGCGCGCAGCTGTCGGATCTCGAGCTGCGGGACGACCTGTTCGACGACTTCTGCCTGTCGCCGTTCCACCCTCGCGAGCTCGAGGCGCGCCTCAAGCACCTGTTCTGGAAGACCGGGACGGGGACGCGTCCGGAGCTCGTCGAGTACGGGCCGTTGGTGCTCAACCTCGAGACGTACCAGGCCGCGATCTCCGGACGTCCACTCGACCTCACGTACATGGAGTACGAGCTGCTCAAGTTCCTCGCGACGAACCCGGGCAAGGTGTTCACGCGCGAGATCCTGTTGAGCAGGGTGTGGGGCTACGAGTACTACGGCGGGGCGCGAACGGTCGACGTCCACATCCGCCGCCTTCGGGCGAAGTTGGGCGAAGAGCACGCTTCGCTCATCCAGACCGTTCGGTCGGTGGGCTACCGGTTCGGGCAGCCGCGCTGGTCGGTGTAGCCATGACGAAACCATCCGGACGGGCCATGGTCTGCCAACGCCTGTTCATCGCATGCTGTTCGACGTGCGCGGGATCGTCACCACCTTCACCACCGTCTTCCTCGCCCTCGTCCTGACCGCAGGTTCGGCGTCGGCGTCCGACCCTCTCTTCACCGAGTGGACGGAACTGCTGCCGGGGCTCACGTCGGGGTACGACCCGACCGACGCGAACGACTGCAAGAGCGGGAAGATCCAGTGCGTCGACTCGGTCATCCGGGAGATGACCAAGCGCTTCGACCGCCAGGCGGCGGCGTGCGACCACGACGCGATGTTCGCCCTCACCTACCTCCGCACGACCGAGGAGTACCGGCGAGCCGCGGTGGAGCCGGGCTTCTTCGCCGACCCGGGGTTCGTGAACCACGAGGACGCGGTGTTCGCCCGCTACTACTTCCAGGCCTACGACGCATGGCATCGGGGTGACGTGGCGGGCACGCCGGCGGCATGGCGCGTGGCCCTGGAAGCAGCCGACAAGCGGCAGGTCACCGCGAACACGAACATCCTCCTGGGCCTCTCCGCCCACATCAACCGCGACCTGCCGTACGTGCTGTGGGAGATCGGTCTCGTCGGCCCCGACGGCACCTCGCGCAAGGCCGACCACGACAAGGTCAACGAGTTCCTCAACCGGGTCAGCTTCTACCCCGAGGCGAACCGCCGCTTCGATTCGTCGCTGCCGACGACGGAGCCTCCGGGCTACATGGCGGCGATCCAGGCGATGCGGGAGCAGGCGTGGCGGAACGCCGAGCGCCTGCGCCTGGCCGAGCACGACCCGGTGCAGCTGGAGCTGGTGAAGCAGTCGATCGAGAACTTCGCCTACACGGAGGCGCTGTCGATCAAGTCGTCGGGTTCGTACGGGCCGCTGTCGCCGAACGGCTCGTCGTCAGCCGCTCGCGACGCCTACTGCTCCGTCAACTGGAACAGGACCGCCTGACTGCGGCTCTTGGCCGTCAGTAGTTCAGGTCGATGAGCTCGCTGTCCTTGTTCTTCTTCTCCGCGTAGGTCTTCGACGCCCATCCGAGGATGGCGGAGATCACGCCGCCGCCCATCAGGAAGAGGGGCGGGAGGACGAACAGCAGAACGATGACGATGAGGACTGCGCCGGCATCCACGGGCTCATTCTTCCCCGACGTACGCCCACGCCTCAATCTCGATGAGGCCACCAGCAGGTAGGCCGCCCGCGGCGTAGGCGGTGCGGGCCGGACGGTGGTCGCCGAACGCTTCGAGGTAGGGCTCGTTCATCGTCGCCCAGTCGTCGATGTTCGCAAGCAGCACCGTCGTCTTCACGACGTTGGTCATCGACGCGCCCTCCGACTCCAGCAGCACCCGGATGTTGTCGAGCGCCTGACGGGTCTGCTCGACGATGCCGCCGTCGACGAGCGCGCCGTCTTTGATGCCGAGCTGGCCCGCGGTGACGAGCCAGTCGCCTGCTCGCACGATCGGCGAGTACGGGCCTCGAGGCTTCGGCGTGCTGGGGGTGTCGGTCATGCGCGTCCCTTCTCGATCGGCCAGTCCGGCGGGTAGCCGGCAGCCTTCCACGCGGCAGCGGCGACCGCGACGAACACCGCGTCCGACCCGTTGACCGGCTCGCTGCCGTCGGCGTCGTCGATGTCGACGACGATCCTCGGCGTGTCCTTCGCTCGAAGGATGCCGAACGAGCGGATCGTGAGGTCGTGGATCCCGCCGTCGGCGTCGACCGCGATCCCTTCGGAACGGACCCAGCCGAGCGCCATGTGCGCGGCCCCGATGCAGTACGACCGGAGAACCGTGGTGTCGAGCGGGCGGCCGCACCTCACGGCGATGCGCACGGTGCCGCCGGCGTCGACGACCGCCGATGCGCTCGAGCCGTTCGGCGCCGCGATGCTCGGGTCGGCGTCGAGAGCCGCTCGCAGGATCGCGGCTTCCGCCCAACCGGCGGCGCGGAGGTCGGTGGATGTCGGCGGGCCGGCGACGTCCACCTCCTCCACCTCGACGTCCGGCAGGACGGCGTGGATCGCCTCGGCGATGCCGTGGGTGCGCACGACCCGGATGATCCCGGTGCCGTCCCTCCGGAGTCCCGCGGCGATGGGAGGGCGCTTCGGCCCGAGGCGGACGACGTCCTCGCGCGCCAGCACGACACGCACGGGGCGGCCGTGGTCGTCAGCGAGCCGCCGTGCAGCGTCGGGAGCCACCGAGCGAACCTTGCCGCCGAACGCGCCGCCGTTGGCGAGCGGCGTGAACGGGTCGCCGCCGGGCTCGCACCAGCTGGCGTCGGGTTCGAGGTAGCCCGGCTCGACCCAGGTCGTCCTGAGCCTGACGTCCCAGTCGCCGGGTGGCAGCGCGAGCGGCGGTGTGGGCGGGATCGTCGTCCGCCTCCCCTGCACCTTGCCGGCGAGACGACGAGCGTCCGCCAGCGTCTCGGCGACCACCCACTCCCCCGGGGCCGTTGCCGACGGCACCGCCACGAGCGAGTCCCGGGGTGCGGTGTCGTCGGCGAAGCCTGCTCGCCCGAGGACGACGTCGCGCGACACGACCTGTGGTGTTCCGCCTTCGATGGTGGCGCGACTCGCTGCCGCGTCGAGGTCGCGATCGGCGGCGGTGTGCTCGACGGCGGTGTGCTCGACCGAGCCGGTGGCGGCATCGACGATCGTCTGCCACCCCGTGCACCGGCACAGGTGCGCGAGGAGTGCCTGCTCGACGCGATCGCGCGAGGGCTGTGGCCCCAGCGCGTTGAGGCGCACGATGATCCCCGGAGTGCAGAAGCCGCACTGGCTCGCGCCGCAGGCAAGGAAGCCGTCGGCCCAACGCTCGCGGTCGGCTTCGTCGAGGCCGTCGAGCGTCGTGACGGTGCGTCCTTCGACCCTGCGGGCCGGCGTGACGCACGCGACGCGAGGCTGGCCGTCGACGAGCACCGTGCAACACCCGCACTGGCCCTGGGGGCTGCACCCGTCCTTCGCCGACCTTGCGTGGAGTCGGTCGCGGAGCACCTCGAGGAGCGACGACCCGTCGTCGTCGACCTCGACGCGCCGGCCATCGAGGGTGAACGCGAGCGGCATGTCGGCGCAGACGCTAGAGGCGCCGTCGCACCACCTCGAAACAGACGACGCCCGCCGCGACCGCCACGTTCAGCGAGTCGACGCCGGCGCTCATCGGGATCGACACCGTCTCGTCGACATCGACGGTGAGGCCCGAGTGCTCGCCACCGAGGACGAAGGCGCTGCGGTCGCCGAACGGGTGATGGTCGAAGAGGCCGCGGGCGCCCGCGGCGTCGAGCCCGTAGATGCGAAAGCCAGCGGACCGCAGCGCTTCGATCGCGACCGACGCGCTCCGGGTCCGGATGATCGGCGCCCTGAACGCGACGCCCGCGGACGCCTTGATCACCAGCGGGCCGATGTCGGCCACGCCCGCCGTGGGGACGACGACGCCGTCGACGCCGGCGCCGGTCGCCGCGCGCAGGATCATCCCCACGTTCTGCGGGTTGGTGATGCCGTCGAGCACGACGGCGGTCGCGACGGCGGGAGCGGACTCCAGCCAGTCGTCGAGCGCCCGCATGCGCGGGGCTTCGACGTCGGCAACCACACCCTGGTCCTGCCTGCCGTTGCGGGACACACGGGTGACGTCACGGGGATCGACCCGCCGGCACTCGATGTTCCGCCGGTTGGCGAGCTGCTGGATCTCGCCGATCTCGGGCCCGCGGGCGTTGTCGGCCACGAGCACCTTGGCCACCCGCAGCTCCGCGTCGGCGAGCACCTCGAGCACGGGTCGGCGCCCGAACACGGTGATGTAACGGTCGCGAGGCGAGCTCACGCGGCCGGAACCATCCCCAGACGCGACTCTGGAGGCGCTTTGTCGCACGCGGTGCGACAGAACGCCTCCAGAACGAGAGCCGTGTGGGTCAGCTGAACGACTGGCCGCAGCCGCAGGTGCGCTGCGCGTTGGGGTTGTTGATGGCGAAGCCGCCGCCCTGCAGCGAGTCCTTGTAGTCGAGGGTCGCGCCGGTGAGGAGCTTGTTGCTCGCCGGGTCGACCCAGACGTTGACCGTGCCGTACGAGAGAACGACGTCGTCGTCGGACTTCTCCGAGTCGAAGAACATCTCGTAGCTGAAGCCCGAGCAACCGCCGGGGCGGACGGCGACGCGGAGGGCGAGGTCGGCCTGGCCTTCCTGCGCGATGAGCTCGGCGACCTTGGCGACAGCGCTCTCGGTCAGTTCGATGCCGCTGGTCGGGGTCGTGGCGGTGGGGGTCGTGGTGCTCACGGTGTCTCCTCCAAGAGATTCCGTACCAGGCTACCGGGACGGGGTCGCTAACTCGACGTGACAGGGATCGCGATCGGCGAGGGTTCGGAAGTCGGTGACCACCGACTCGCCCATCTCCTCGACGAAGCCCTCGATGAAGCCGCGGTGCAGGTTGCACACCAGCTCGGGATACGCCTCGGCGAGGTCACGGAAGGGGCAGTTCGTGAAGGCGATCGCGGTGGTGGTGCCGTCGTCGCCGACCGCAGGCTCGAAGCCGAGCTCGGCCAGCGCGTCGTTCAGCGCAGCTACGCACGGTGCGCCGCGGCGCCGCTCGGCCGCCGCTCGGCCCTGCTCGGTGCCCATCGCCACGACGTCGACCTGCTCCGGCGCCATGAACGCGGCGACGTCGGCGAGCATGCGGGCCAGCACCTGCCAGCTCGGCGGCTCGATGCCGAGCGACGGTGCGTCGGCCGCGACCCGGTAGCGGTGCTGAGGGCGGCCGACCGTGCCCCGGCTGTCGGTGGTGACCTCGAGCAGACCGACCTCCCGCATCCGCTCGAGGTGCGGACGGACGGTGTTCGGGTGCAAGCCGAGCTCGTCGCAGATCTCCTGCGTCGAGCGTGCCGTGGTCGTGCTGGCCAGCTCGACGTAGATCGCGTAGCGCGTGTTGTCGCTCAGCGCCTTGAGGATGGCGAGGCGGCGGTCCACGGGTGACATTTTACCCGTGAAGCCCGGTAAAATCGAGAGCGTGGCACGCGCCTCCGACGAGCAGATCGTCAACGCGCTTCGGGGCGTGATCGACCCGGAGCTGAGCGACAACGTCGTCGACCTCGGCATGGTGAAGGGCCACGAGTGGCTCGACGACGTGGCACCAGGCCTTCTCGAGGTGCGCATCTCGTTGACGACCGCCGGCTGCCCGCTCCGGGCGCAGCTCATGAAGGACGTGAAGGATCACGTCAGCCACCTCCCCGGTGTCGAGCAGGTGAAGGTCACCTTCGGCGAGATGACCGCCGACCAGAAGAAGCAGCTCATGGCCAGGGCCCGTCGCACCGCGCAGGAGCGCGACAAGGTGTCGACCGACATCCCCGAGACGGCCCGCATCGTGGCGATCGCCAGCGGCAAGGGCGGCGTCGGCAAGTCGTCGGTCACCGCGAACCTCGCCGCGGCCCTGGCCCGGCGCGGCCTCACCGTCGGCGTGCTCGACGCCGACATCGGGGGCTTCTCGATCCCGCGCATGCTCGGGCTGCACGACCGCGTCGAGGCGGAGAAGGACGCGTCGGGCCGTGCCCGGATGCGCCCGCTCGTCAAGCGGATCGGCGACGGCGAGCTCCAGGTCGTCTCGATGGGTTCGATCGAGGGCGCGGAGGAAGACCAGGCGGTGATGCTCCGCGGGCTCATGCTCAACCGCGCGGTCCAGCACTTCCTCGAAGACGTGCGATGGGGCGAGCTCGACTATCTGCTGATCGACATGCCGCCGGGCACGAGCGATGTGCAGATGGGTCTCGCTCGCATGCTCCCCCGCACCGAGATGGTGATCGTGACGACGCCCTCGCTCGCTGCGCAGAAGGTTGCGACTCGCGCCGCCGACATGGGCCGCAAGGGGTACCTGCGCATCGCGGGCGTCGTCGAGAACATGAGCGCGTTCGTCTGCGACCACGGCGAGCGCTACGCCCTCTTCGGCGAGGGCGGCGGTCAGCGTCTGGCCGACGAGATCGGTGTCCCGCTCATCGGGTCGATCCCCCTCGACCCGGCGGTCGCCGCCGGTGGCGACACCGGCGAGCCTGCGGCGATCGCCACGACGGGCGCGGTCGCCGATGCGTTCGCCGCCATCGCGGATCGCGTCGCCACCGAGGTCATGCCGGTGGTCGAGATGGCCGGCTGCTCGGCCCGCCTCCTGGAAGCTGTCGAAGCGAAGCTGGGGCCCACGCCGACCCCCTCCTGACGTCTCGTCCGGGAGGCGTGGATCAGTCGGCGATGCGCAGAGCGACCGCGGGGCGGATGCGGGAGGCCTGCTGGGCTGGGGTTGCGGTCGCCAGCAGCGACGCGACGATCGTGGCCAGCACGAGGAAGAGCAGGGAGCCCCACGGCACCCTGAACGCCATCATCGCCCCGAAGTCGGCGTTGCTCGACAGCCGCCAGGTCGTGATGACCGCGAGGACGGTCCCCGTGAGGATGCCTTCCATGGCGACGAACGCGGACTCGACCAGGAACGCGCGCCGCACCGCTCCGGGGTCGAACCCCAGCGCTCGAAGGACACCGACTTCTCGGCGGCGCTCGCGCACCGCACGAACCATCACCACACCGAGGCCGGCGATGCCCACGACGAGTCCGAGGGCGAGATAGCCCCGCATCAGCTGGAAGAAGCCCTGCTGCTGCGAGAGGTTCTCCTCGACGATCGTCGCGAACGACTTCGCATCGGTCCCGTTGGCGAGGAACCGCCCGTTGAGCTCGCGCGCGAGTTGCGCCGCGTTCACACCGGGCGCAGCGTCGATGTAGAAGACGTTGGGCTGGGCGCGGTCGCCGAAGATCGCCCGTAGCGTCTCGGGCGACATCAGCGGTCGGATGTTCCCGAAGCCGGAGCGGGCGACGGCCGCAACGGTGAGCGTGCGCGACTCGCCGGTCTGCACGTTCTTGAGGACGTACTCGTCGCCGATTTTCGGCGGCTGCGGCGGGCCCCCGCCCTGCGAGAGGAAGAACGCGGTCGGGATGAACAGGTTCGGGTTCGCCAGCACCGCGCGGTACGCGTCGGCATCGGTCGCGTACTGCGCCGGTCGTTCCTCCAGCTCCGGTGCCCTGTTCGCGATGAACGTCTCGTCGAACGAGCCCGCCGGCCACTCCATCGGGCCGGCGGCAGCTCTCGACCCAGGCGGCGGTGCCTTCACCGGCGTGTACTCGCCGAACACCGAGGCGATCGCCGCAGCCGACTGCACGCCCGGCACCGCACGGATCTCGTCGACCGGGATCGGGTTCGTCCCGTTGGTCTCCGCGATGAGGTCGAACCCGCCGGACACCGACTCGGTGAACGTGTCGATCTGGCTGCCGAAGATGCTGCTGAAGATGGTGATCGTGGCCAGGACGTACACGACGAGGGCGTACATGGCGAGAGTCATGCTCGTCCGGAAGTTGCGGGCCAGCGGGTAGGCGAGCCCGAGGCGGAGCGCCATCTTCTGGCCGCCGCCTCCGATGGCGCGGATCGCGCTGCCGATGGCGACCTGGTTCTGCGAGAGGAGCGCCACGGCCGAAGCGACGAGGATCACTCCCTGCACCAGGAACACCGAGATCGCGGCGTCCCGGAAGGCGTTGGCGAAGAACGCGAAGGCGGAGATCGCCCAAGCGAGCGACGCACCCGACGCGAGGGACACGGCGGCGCGGCGCGACGTGTAGCGGATCGCGATCAACGCGGCGCCGACCGCGACGAGCGGCGGGCCCACCAAGACCTGCGTGGCGCCTTGGCGCGACACCCCGCCCAGCGTCGCCATGATGCCGAGGAGGATGAGCAGGGCGCCGAGGGCCAGGCCGATCGGGCGGCGCTTCTTCACCGTCGGCTCGGGCAGGTCGCGGATCGCACGGATGACGTTGAGGCGTGCGATCCGGATCGAGGTACCGACGACGGTGACGAGCGAGATGAGGAACCCGATGAAGAACCCCGTCGACGTGCTCTGACGGGTAGCGGTGAACACGAGGTCCAAGCCGCCCTGTCCTGCAGGCCCTCCGCCCGCGAAGAGGCCAGAGGCGACGACGACGATCACCCGCCCGACGCCGAGGCCGGCGATCGTCCCGAGCGCGGCAGAGCCGATCGCGTACATCCACCCTTCGAGCGAGAACGAACCCACGAGTCCCATGCGGCGAAGGCCGACGGCCCGCAACATCCCGAGCTCCGACTGCCGCTCCTGGGCGAGCATCACGAAGATGTTCACCAGGAGCAGGATCCCGGCGAACACCGAGAAGAGCCCGATCATGCCGAACAGCTCCGTGAACGAGTCACCGAGCCGGGCTGCGGTCTCGCGCAGCGTCTTCTTCACCAGGAGCACGTTGTCGGTGACGCCCGCCCCGACGAGGGGCTGTGCGAGCAGCGCGCCGAAGTCGTCGCCGGTGACGACGTTCGAGTCGCCGGTCGCAGACACCGCGAGCGCCATCGACGGCGGCTCGCCTCGCCCCGGCGACGCGGCGGCGAGCGCCGATGCGAAACCGGGCTCGACGAAGATCGTCGGCGACGAGCTGCCGTTCGACGCGTTCAGCTGGAGGCCGGCGACGCCCTGCTGCTCGAGGATGCGGACGACCTGGACCGATCGCTCGGCGCCGTAGGCGAAGACGCGCACGGCGTCGCCCACCGAGACGTCGAGCCGATCCGCGAGGTCTTCTCCGAGCACGGCTTCGCCCGCCGTCGGTGTCGCGCCACGGATGCCTGTCTCGTCCGGAATGCCGCCGAACACGGCCGCGCGATCGAAGTCGACCTCGACGAGGGTGGCGTTCGGCTCCGCGACGACCGCGCGTTCGCCGCCCTCGGCGGTCGCAACCGTCACCGTCGCGGTGGTGATCGGGAGCACGCCGTCGACCGCGTCGGGCGGCAGCGTCGAGAGCGCCTGCTCGGCGCGTGCCTGTGTCGCCGCGTCGGGCACGGGCACCACCGCGTCGATCGGCCCGAGCTGCGTCCGCACGCCCTGCGAGATGGAAGCGTCGAGGGTGTCGCCGACGACGAACGAGCCGGTGATGATCGCCGTGCCGAGGAGGGACCCGAGCAGCACGAGCGCGGTCTCGCGCGGACGGCGTGTGATGTGGCCGAAGGCCAGACGCCGGAGCACGGGCTTGGCGAAGAGCAGGTACAGGAACGGCAGCGACAGCACCACGACGGGCGGCGGCACGAGTCGCGCCGCGAGCAGCCCGACGACGAGCAGCACGCCGATGGTCGCGGCGAGGCGGTGCCGCAGCGTGTCGCTCAACATCTCAGAGCCTCTCGTCGAGGACGACCTCGCCGTCGCGCATGACGATCCGCCGCTCGGCGGACGCCCCGATCGACGGGTCGTGGGTGACGAGGATCAGCGTGAGGCCCTCGCCGTGGAGCTCGTGCAGGAGGTCCATCACGTGCCCGGCCGTCTCCGAGTCGAGGTTCCCCGTCGGCTCGTCGGCCCACACGATCTGGGGCCGGCCCGCGAGGGCCCGGGCGATCGTCACCCGCTGCTGCTCGCCGCCTGAGAGCTCCGTCGGATGGTGACGAAGGCGGTGACCGAGGCCCACCTTCTCGAGCGTGTCGAGCGCCGCCTGGCGTGCTTCCTTGGCCGACGTCCCTGCGAGGAGGAGCGGCAGTTCGACGTTCTCCACGGCGGTGAAGACCGGGATCAGGTTGAACGCCTGGAAGATGAAGCCCATCGTCGAGGCGCGGTGCTTCGTGCGCTTCGCATCCGACATCGCGTGGATGTCGTCACCAGCGATCGTGACCGACCCCTCGTCGATGTCGTCGAGCCCCGACAGGCAGTTGAGCATCGTGGTCTTGCCCGACCCCGACTGCCCCATGACGGCGACGAACTCGCCTGCGCCGACGGTCAGATCGACCCCGCGGAGCGCGTCGACCTCCTCGGCACCCGTCCGGTAGATCTTTCGCACACCCCGAGCGACCAGCAAAGGCTTGACCCCCTGCTGCGCGGTCGACTGGGGCGAGTCGGCGAGCAGCGTCATGGATGGAACGGTACGTTTCGGCCCAATTCCTTCGCCAACTGCGGGAAACCCGAGTCAGCGGCGCGCGGAGGGAAGCGAGATGCGGAAGTCGGCTCCGCCTGCGGCGGCCTGCTCGTACCAGACCCGCCCGCCCATGGCCTCGACCAGGCCCTTCACCAGCGACAGCCCGAGCCCCGTACGAGTGCGGTCGCGATCGCGCTGCGCGAGGAGGCGGAGGCGGTTGAACAAGCTCGGCACGAGGGCAGGCGGAACGCCGGTGCCGTGGTCGATGACCGCCACCTCGACCCCACCGTCGATCGCCAGTTCCTTCGCCCGCACCTCGACGGGCGGCGCGCCGTACGTCAGCGCGTTCTCGACGAGGTTCGCGATCACCTGCTCGAGCCGGCGGGGATCGGCCACGACCGTCAGCCCCGGCGGTACCGACACCGTGACACCGACCGCGTCTTCGACCGTCGAGAGGGCAGCGTCGACGACGGCCGCGAGCTCGACCGAGCGTGGGCTCAGGAGCAGCGACTGCGCGTCGAGGCGACTGATGTCGTAGAGGTCGTCGGCGAGGCGGCTCATGCGCTCGGCCTGCCGCCGGATCGCCTCGCCCATGCGGCGGACCCGGTCGGGCGACACGTCGTCGCCGTGCGCCTCCAGCGTCGCCCCCAGACCAAGGATCGTGGTGAGCGGCTGGCGCAGGTCGTAGGTCATGAGCGCGAGGAACTCGTTCTTGTCGGCCTCGAGATCGCGTGCGGCGGTGACGTCGCGCACGACGCCCTGGTAGCCGACGGGCCGGCCGTCTCTGGTTCGAACCGTGGTGCGCACCTCGAGCAGGCGGCGGACGCCGTCCGGTCGGAGGACCGTCATCTCGAGGCGGCGGGCACCGCCGGGCGGCTCGCTCATCAGCGGCTCGACGGACGAGCCGTCCATCGGCGTGATGACCTCCGGAAGGCGACGGTCGACGAGCTGCTCCACCGGGCGACCGAGGATGGTCGCTACCGAACGGTTCGCGTACTGGATGCATCCGTCGAGGTCGACCTCGTACACACCGTCGGAGGAGTGCTCGACGACGTGCTCGTACCGCGCCTTCTGCTCGGCCTCACGAGCCACGACGGTCGCCCACCACCCCTGCGCGATCGAGTCCGTGAGGCGATCCATCGCCGGCAGGACGCGGGTGAGGACCAACGCGAGCGGAAGGCTCCAGTGGCGGCCGTGCTCGTCGGCGAGCTCGACCGCGGTCTGGACGATGAGGTCGCGACTGATGCGAAGCACGACGAGCAGCTGGGGCAACGGCGAGCCCGCCCACGCGGCAGCGGCACCGACCTCCTCGAGGTCACCGACGAGAGCGTCGTCGACCTCGGCTCCTTGGCTCGCCACCGCGAGGATCGCTTCGAAGCGCGCTGTCGCCTGCTGGAGGAACTTGCCTCGTTCCTTCTCCGTGCGCACCGCCTCGGGGAACACGTCGGCGAAGATCTCGAGGGCACGCTCCGCCATCTGACCGCAACGGCCGTCGAGCGCCTCGAGCAGATCGGCTGCGTCGGCGCTGTCGTCTTCCTCGAACAGGAGGTTGCCCGAGCCGTTGTCGGCGTTGCGGGCCATGAACGCCTTCACGTCCGACAGGGCGATGTGCGGTTCGGCGTTGCCGGCGGGTCCTTCGACGAGGACGATCGGGAGGTAGCCGCTCGTCGTCAGCGACTCCACGGCGTGCTCCGTCAACTCGAGCAGCTCGGCGGCTGCGCGAAGCGTCAGGAGGTGCGGGGAGTCGGTGCTGCGGCTCGACATCGCTCGGTACAAGTTCGACGCGCGGCGCGCGACAGCCTCCTAACCCGCTGCCACGAACTCCCACACGGCGTTCACGTCGTCGCGGTCAGCGGTGAGGGCGCGACCATCCTGCTCGAGCTTGCGCAGGTGGGCCCACAGCGAGAACTGCGCGATCGGGAAGCGCGACTCGTCGACGTCCTGGTACACGATCGGTACGAGCTCGGCGACGGTCGACCGCTGGGCTTGCGCCAGCGCGGCGGCCACGGCGTCCTCACGGGCCAAGCGGTGCGTCACGTACTCGTCGATCTTCGCGATGGGGTCGTCGATCACGCGACCGTGCGCGGGCGCGATGGCCTTCAGGCCGAGCGAGCGGAGGCGCTCGAGCGACGAGAGGTACGCAGTCATGTCGCCGTCCGGGGGGGAGATCACGACGGTCGAGCCGTTCATGATGTGATCCCCGGAGAAGAGGAGGCGCTCCTCCTCGAGCAGGTAGCAGAGGTGGTTCGACGCGTGCCCTGGGGTGTGCAACGCCCGGAGGGTGAACTCGTCGGCCTCGATCGTGTGACCTTCGCCGATCTCGGCGTCGGGCTCGAACCCGTCGCGGCCACCCTCGTAGCCGAGCACCAGCACCGGATCGTTCGGCGGGCGCTTGGGCAGCAGCTGTCGCAGCCTCTGCGCGCCCGGCGAGTGGTCGGGGTGGGTGTGGGTGACCACGATCCAGCGGATGCGGTCTCCACCTGCGGCGGCGATCTTCTCGAGGTGGGCCTCGTCGTCGGGACCGGGGTCGATGACGACGATCTCCTCATGACCGATCAGGTAGGTGTTGGTGCCGGGACCGGTCATGACGCCAGGGTTGCCGCACGTCAACCGGCGAACCCGCTGCGACAACGACACGGGCTCGCCGACGACGATCGCGACCTCTGCCGCGCTGGGCGGTGTCACGACGGCACCTCGTCGTAGCCGGGGTCGCCCGGGAGGACGATCCGCGTGCCGCCGTCCTCGACGACGATGCGGGGGAGGATCGGCGGGATGTCGCTGATCGCTGCGGCCGCGGCGAGCAGGTCGGCGCTGCGGTCGAAGCGGGCGATCGCCTCGAGGTTGCGGATGGTCGGGAAGATCATCTCGAGCTCGCCGCGCCGGTGCCGCTCGAGCGCGTCGGCCGGCCGGACCCACAGACTCGCGATCGTCTCGTGGTCGTCGTGGAGCGGCTCCTGCTCGGGTGGTGCAGCCGCCACGAAGAACCGGGTGTCATATCGGCGCGGCGGACCGACCGGCGTGATCCAGTGGCTGAAGTAGTGGACCCGGTCGACGACGAGTTGGAGACGTTCCTGCTCGCACACCTCGAGCAGCCGGACCTCGCCGCTGTCGACGGCCTTGCGGTGGGCTCGGAAGCGCTCCGCCACGCCGGCGTCGGCGAACGAGAGCGCGGTGTCGGGATCGTCTGCCCGCGCCGCGAGCAGCACGCCCGCCTCCTCGAAGCACTCCCGGATCGCCGCCACCCAGTACGCGAGGCCGCCCGACTCGATACCGAGCTGATCGCTCGCGCTGTCGTCGCTCAAGCCCCGGCAGATCGAGCTCAGGTCGGCGTGGCGGTCGGCCTCGTCGACCGCACCGCCCGGGAAGACGTACGCACCGCCGACGAAGTCAGAGTTGAGGTTGCGGCGCAGCATGAAGACCTCCATGCCACCATCCGGCTCGCTGTCGCGGACGAGCAGGACGGTCGCCGCGTCGCGGAGCTGCACCTGGTCGGCATCGGCGACGGTGCGGGAGATGCGCACGGGGTTGCCGTCGCCGTCGATGGCGTCGATCGCGTCTCGACTCATTCGCAAACCTCGAAGGTCACAACGCCTCGATCTCGATCACGTTCATGCGCCGGGCGATCCGCTTCCGGGCGAACGTCCGGAGCGCGAGCCGCACCGGCGGCACGAGCAACCCGAGGCCGATCAGGTCGGTCAGGAAACCGGGCGTCAACAGCAACGCTCCTGCGAACAGGATGAGCACGCCGTCGACGAGCGCCGTCCCGGGAACGCTCCCCTGGCGCATGTCGGTCTGGGCCCGCCGCAAGGTGCTGAGCCCCTCGCGCTTCACCAACCAGCTACCGGCGACGCTCACCGCCACGAGGGCGCCGATGGTCCACCACGGGCCGATCACCTGCCCGACCTGGATCAGGACGAACAGTTCGACGAAGGGCACCACCAGGAACAGCAGGGCCAGGGCGGCGAACACCGTCCGACCATAACCCGGAGCGCGCTCAGCGATTCCCGGCGGAGGGGTCGCCGCCGTCGGGGCAGCGCAGCACCTTCTCGCAAGCAGCCCGCACCGGCACCCCGAAGAAGACGTCGTCGGTCGTGAACCCGAGCGGCGCGTAGGCCCGTGAGGCCACCGCGAGCACCTCGCCCTTGTCGTTCAAGAGCGGGCCGCCCTGGAACGACGTGCCGATCGACGCGTCGTGCTGGATGCCTGCCGATGAGACGTCGGCGACGAAGCCCTGGCTGATGGCACCGCCCTTCGACCCGAGCCCCGAGAGCGAGAAGACGCGCTGGCCGATCTTGAGCGGCGGGTCGGACGGTGCGAACTGCAGCTTCGGGAGGTTCCCCTTCCCGATGATGAGCAGGGCGAGGTCCTTCTCCTCCTGCCAGGTGTGCAGCGTGGCCCTGATCTGCTCGTCGCCCTTGCGGACGTTGACCGCCGGCCCCGGCTGGCGGGTCGCCGCCCTCACGGTGTTGAACGACGTGATCATCAGCGTCTGCTGGCTGTCGGAGGCGACCACGAACGCGGACCCGACCGAGGGCTGCCCCGCCTCGTCGAGGGTGTTGACGAACCACACCGACGGCGACGCCTTCTCGATGAGCTCCTCGAGCGTCTCTCCCTCGGCCCGGATCTTCTTGATCGGTTCGAGCTCCTTGCGCACCTCGGCCTTCGCCGCTTCGCGCTCGGCAGCGATCGTCTCGGTGGCCGTCTTGAAGCGCTCGTCGAAGCCGGCGGTGAAGCTCTCGATCCGCTTCTCGTTCTGCGAGAGCCGGTAGTCGTAGTAGGCGTAGAGCACGGCGCCGCTGAAGGCCGCGCCGATGGCGGTCGACAGGATGAGCATCGTCATCCCGAGGATCGTCTTCGGGACCAACCTCTCCCGCCACGGAGGCGGGCGCCACGCCCGCTCCTGGTCGTACAGGTCGCCCTCGGCATCGCTCCCGGATCGGCGTCGCGTCAGGGTCGCCATCGCGTTGTCACCTTACGGGTTGAGCAGCCCGCCAGGGCGCGTGGTCGTCGTGGTCGTCGTCGGTCGCGGCCCGGGCTCCGTGTCGGACGGCGGGCGGTTGCTCCCGTCGTCGACGGTCGTCGACGTCGTCTCGGGAGGCGACGCCTTCGGTGCCGCCGGGCCCACCTGGTACGGGCCGCCCGGGCTGGTGCCGCTCGCCTTGCGCTGCGGCCCCGGGTCGATGCCGGTGCGAGCCTCCTTGTTCAGCTTGTCGGTGATGACCTTGATCGGCGCGGGTTCGGAGAAGTCGGTCGACGGGACGTCCTTGAGCGCGACCGACATGAAGTCCTTCCACGTCGGCGCGGGCAGGCACCCGCCGGTCATCTGCCCGCACCCCTTGATGCCGCGCATCGGGATCGGCTGATCTCGGTACCCCACCCACACCGCGGTCGACAACGTCGGCGTGTAGCCCACGAACCACGCGTTGCGGTTCGCCTGCGACGTGCCGGTCTTGCCGGCGGCAGGCCGGCCGATGTTCGCCTTCGTTCCGGTGCCGCCTTCGATCACGGTACGCAGCACGTCGGTGACGTTGTCGGCCACGACCTCGTCGATCACCCGCTCGCCATCGCGCCTGCGGTTGTCCTCGAGCACCTTGAAGCCGCCGTTCCCGTCAGGCTCCTCGATGCGAACGACCGGCGTCGGCTCCTGGTAGACGCCGCGGTTGGCGAACGTCGCGTACGCGGAGGCCATCTCGAGTGGACCCACGTCGAGGGTGCCGAGGGCGTAGGAGCCGCTGCAGGTGTGGATCTGCGGGCTGTACCAGGCCGAGGTGAGGCCGAGCTTCTTGGCCATCTCGCCGGTCTCCTTGCACCCGACGTCGCGAACGAGCTGCGCGTAGACCGTGTTGTACGACTTCTGCGTCGACACGCGCAGGTTCGCGCTCCCGCCGCCACCACCTTCGTAGTTGCCGATGGTGCAGTCGAAGTTCGGCGTCGGCTTGCAGTCGGGGATGCGGTACTGCGCGGGCGCCGGATACACCTTCTCCGGCTGGATCCCCTTCTCGAACGCAGCCGCCAGGACGAAGGGCTTGAACGACGAACCGGGCTGGCGCCCCGTGCCGCCGGACTTGACGTACTGGCTCTCGGCGTCGAGGGGCCAGCACGCGGCCTCCACCTCGATCGGCGGGAGCTTCTCCTCGAAGCGGGAGTCGTTCTTCGGGTTGTAACAGCCACCGAGACCGAGGTTCACCTGTCCGCCCGGTGCGTTGAAGTCGGCGCCACCGACGATCGCCTTCACGAAGCCGGTCGGCGGCTCGATCGATGCGAGCGCGACCTCGAACGGGGTCAACGCCTCGGGATTGGCGGCCTGCGGATGCGGCGCTTGGAACCGCGCCGGGCGAACCCCCGCCCTGGCCTTGGCGGCTGCGGCCTCGGCCGCTTCCTGGACCTTCGGGTCGAGGGTCGTCTGCACCCGGAGGCCGCCCTCGAAGACCTTGTCCTCCCCATAGCGAGCCTCGAGGTACTTCCGCACGTAGTCCATGAAGTACGGGAAGCGGTCGTACTGCGCGTCGGGCCGCGGGTAGACCGCGGTGTGGGGCACCCCCTCCGGCGGGCCCTGGTTCGGACCGAGGATCCTCAGCTCCTGCGACATCGCGTCGTCGAACTGGGCCTGGTCGATGTAGCCCTCGCCCAGCATCGCCCGGAGGACGATCCGCCGCTTGTTCTCCGCCGGGTGGATCTGCCCTTCCGGCGGCGGGTTGATCGGCGCGTAGAACGACGGCGCAGGGATGACGCCGACGAGGGTCGCGGCTTCGGAGAGCGAGATGTTGTTGACCGGCTTGCGGAAGTAGAGCTGCGAGGCTGCGCCGACGCCGTAGGCGCCGTTGCCGAGGTAGACGCGTGACAGGTAGCGGAAGAGGATCTCGTCCTTCTCGATCTGGCGGTCGAGCTGGCTCGCGACGATCGCCTCCCGCACCTTGCGGAGCAGGGTCCTCTCCTTGCCGACGTAGGCGTCCTTCACGTACTGCTGGGTGATCGTCGAGCCGCCCTGGCGGATGCCGCCGCCCCGCACGTCCTGATAGAGCGCGCGCATCGTGCCCCGAACGTCGACGCCACCGTGGGCGTAGAAGTTCCGGTCTTCGGCGGCGATCAAGGCCTGCTTGAGGACGAGCGGGATGTCGGTGGGCTTGACCGGCACCTCGAGGTCGAACTTGCGGAGCTGGCCGATCTCCGCGCCGTTCTGGTCGTAGATGCGGGTGATCTGGCCGCCCTGTCCGGGCTTCGGGGCGGGAAGCGAAGCCGGCAGCGGAAGGAAGATGAACGACGCGAGGATCACCGCGATCACCGCGAGCGGCACCAGCGCCGAGCAGAGGATCATCGTGATCGTGGTGCGGATCAGCGTGCGGAAGAAGGCGCGCATTCGCACTCAGTTTCGCAGGTCGTCCTCCAGCTGAACGATCACCTCGCCGTTCTCCACCCGGTGCGGGAACACGCGGATGCCCGGTCGCTCGCCGAACGCGGTGAGCAGGTTCCCGGACCGCAGGTCGTAGGCCCAGCCGTGCCACGGGCAGTGCACGCGCTGGTCGATCACCGCGCCGCCGTCGAGGGGCGAGCCGACATGGGTGCAGGTGTTCTCGACGACGGCGATCTCGCCCTTCGCCAGGAACACCGCGAGGTACATCCCGGCGGCGCGAGCCGGACGACCCCGTCCCTCGACGAGTTGCTCCACCCGGCAGATCACGTGCTCGCCCACTGCCACTTATTGTCGCCGCAGTGCCACCTCCGCCCGAGCGCCCCCCGTCGGTCGACGCCCTGGCTCGGCGGCTGCGGCACACCGGCCTCCCGCACGCGCTGCTCGTCGACGTCGCCCGGTCCGCCATCGCCGACGATGCCGTGGGTGATGCCGAACGACGCGCCGCCGACCTCTCGCGTCGGTTGCTGCGCCCGGTGATCAACGCGACCGGCGTCCTCTTGCACACCAACCTGGGCCGCGCTCCGGTGAGCGTCAGCGTCGACGGCAGCCGGTACGCGAACGTCGAGCTCGACCTCGTGTCAGGACGTCGTGGCTCTCGCTTCGAGCACGCCGGGCGGCTGCTGGCAGCCGCGTGCGGAGCGGAGGCGGCGATCGTGGTGAACAACGGCGCCGCTGCGGTGCTGCTCGTGCTGGCTGCGCTGGCCGGAGGCGGGCGAGGTGTCGCCGTGAGCCGGGGCGAGCTCGTCGAGATCGGCGGCGGCTTCCGGATCCCCGAGGTGATGGAGCAGTCGGGCGCCCGCCTCGTCGAGGTCGGGACGACGAACCGCACCCGCGTCGACGACTACCGGCGTGCACTCGCGGGCGCCGAGGGTGCGAACGTGGCCCTCGCTCTCAAGGTGCACCGTTCGAACTACCGCATCGTCGGGTTCACCGAAGACACCTCGGTCGGCGATCTCGCCTCTGCCGTCGACGTGCCGGTGGTCGTCGACATCGGGTCGGGTCTGCTCGACGCGGCGACGCCGTGGCTCGAAGGCGGGCCGCCAGCGTGGCTCGCAGGCGAGCCGGCAGCACGGCAGACGCTCGACGCCGGGGCCGCCCTCGTCACGTTCTCCGGCGACAAGCTGCTGGGTGGCCCGCAGGCCGGCGTCATCGCCGGGCGAGCCGATCTCGTCGAGCAGGTGCGGCGCCATCCACTGGCTCGCGCGGTGCGACCCGGAGGTCTCGTGCTCGCCGCCCTGCAGGAGCTCGGCCTGGCGTACTTGGCACGACAGGGCAACCGCATCCCGTTCTGGCGGATGGCGACGACCGCCGTGGCTGCTCTGGCCGAACGCAGCGAAGCCGTCGTCGCCGGGGCCGGGGTGGGCGAGGTCGTCGCCTGTGCTTCGGTTCCGGGGGGCGGCTCGCTTCCGGGTGTCGAGATCGAGTCGAGGGGGGTGGCGCTCGCGGGGGACGTCACCGCGGCGCTGCGGGCGTTCGATCCGCCGGTGATCGGCCGGATCGACGGTGGCCGGACCGTCCTCGACCTGCGTACCGTCGATCGCTCCGACGACGACGTCGTCACCGCGGCCATCCGAACGTGCACGTCGTAGCCACCGCCGGACACGTCGATCACGGCAAATCGACGCTGGTGCGCGCGCTCACCGGCACGGACCCGGACCGGCTTGCCGAGGAGAAGCAACGCGGGCTGACCATCGACCTCGGTTTCGCTTGGACATCGCTGCCGTCGGGGCGTGTCGCCTCCTTCGTCGACGTGCCCGGCCACGTCCGCTTCCTCAAGAACATGCTCGCCGGTGTCGGCGCGGTGGATGCGTGCGTCTTCGTGGTCGACGCGGCTGAGGGATGGAAGCCGCAGTCGGAGGAGCACCTGCGGATCCTCGAGCTGCTGGGGCTGCGTTCGGGTCTCGTCGCGCTGACCAAGGCGGACCTCGTCGATGCCGACGGCGAGGAGCTGGCGCGACTCGACGTCGCAGAGCGGGTCGCCGGCACGTTCCTCGACCGCGCTCCCGTGGTTGCGGTCGACGCGGCGTCCGGCCGAGGCGTCGACGACGTCGTGCACGCGCTCGACGCGCTCCTCGCCGACACGCCGACCGCCGCCGACACCGGACGCCCGCGCCTCTGGGTCGACAGGTCGTTCGCGGCTCATGGCAGCGGCACCGTCGTCACCGGCACGCTCCTGGGCGGGTCGCTCGCGACCGACGACGAGGTGCTGATCGAACCGGGCGGCCGGAGGGCACGGGTGCGTTCGCTGCAGACGCACGGCGACACCATCGCCGCAGCGGGGCCAGGCCGGCGGCTCGCGGTGAACCTTGCTGGCGTGTCGCACCACGACGTCGCCCGTGGCGATGCCGTTGTCCGACCCGACCAGTGGGTCGCGGCGAGAACGCTCGATGCGTCGCTGACCGTGCTCGGCAGCGTCACCCACGAGGTGCGCCGGCGGGGCGCGTACAAGGCCCACCTCGGCTCCGGCGAACACGCCGTGGCGGTGCGGGTGCTCGGTTCGGATGCGATCGAGCCGGGCGAGCAGGGCCTCGTCCGCCTCCACCTACCCGCCGCGCTCCCTCTGGTGATGGGCGACCGCTACGTCCTCCGCGAGTCGGGCCGCGGCGAGACCGTCGGTGGCGGGGTGATCTACGACGTGGTGCCGGTTCGGCCGGCATCGAAAGCGCGACCAGACGATTCGGTCGATCGCATCGTCGCCGAACACCAGTGGATCGAGGCCGATCGCCTCCAGAAGCTGACGGGGCGGCGGATCGAACCGTCGGTCGGCGTGTGGATCGTCGCACCCGATGCGTTGCGGCGGGTGCAGGACGACGTGGCGGCGAGGATCGACGCAGCGGGGCCGCTCGGACTCGACGTGTCGCTGCTCGACGACCGCCAGCGGGCGGTGCTCGGCACGGTCGAAGGCGTCACCGTCGCTGACGGCAGAGCGAGGCGCGCCGACACCGCCGACCCGCTCGCGTCACACCCCTTCGTCGCCGCCCTCGAGGCGTCCCCGTTCGCTCCCCCGTCGGCCGCCGAGTGCGGCATCGAGCGGGGTGAACTGCGCGCCCTGGTGCAGCGCGGGTACGTGGTCGAGCGGGACGGGATGCACTTCTCGCCAGCGGCGGTGGAAGCTGCGGCGCGGGTGGTGGCTCAGCTCCTCGCGACGTCACCCGACGGCGTCACCGCGTCCGACATCCGCCAGGCGCTGGGCACGACGAGGAAGTACCTGCTCCCGCTCCTCGCGCTGCTCGACACCTCAGGCGTCACCCGCCGCCGAGGCGACCTGCGGATCGCCGGCCCCCGCCTGCCGGCCGCGCAACCCGAAGCCGGCTAGGTCAGGACTCGTCCGAGGGGGTCGCGCCGGCGATCGACGGCAGGCGCCGAGGCCGGCGGCTGCGCTTGCCTGCGCCCCGCGAGGCTTCCTCGTCCCTGGCGAGCCTGGCGACGTCGACGATGTTGGTCATGACCTCGCCGAAGGAGTCGGGGTCGGCGAGCAGCCACGAGTGGTTGCCGGCGACGACTTCGCCCTCGGAACCGATCGCCTCGCACAACGCGTCGAAGCTGTCGCGGGTGATGATGCGGTCCTGCTCGCCCCAGAGCACCACGACGGGCAGCTGGCGCCGCTTCAGCTCCTCGAGCTCGTCGGTGAGATCGGCGCTTCGTGCCAGCTGGGCCACCCGCCACACCGCACGCGGGTTGCGCACGATGTTCGGGACGGCGTCCTCGAGGATCACGGGGAGCACCCGGGTGAGTTGGGGGAGCGGCATCACGTCGCGCGGGAAGTGGATCCCCCAGTCCCACAGCGGACGCTCCGCCATCGACTTCACCGCGCTGCCCGATCGGCTCCAGGCCGACCCGCCGATCGAGTTGACGAGCACCAGTCGTTTCACCCGCTCCGGATGGTCGTGCGCGGTCTGGATCGACACGCCGCCGCCGAAGGAGTGGCCGATGAGGAAGACGGGCTCGTCGATCCCGACGGCGTCGAGGAAGGCGTCGACCCACGATGCGTAGCCCTCGAGGCTGAAGCGGTCTTCGGGCAGCTCCGCGGTGCCGCCGAAGCCCGGAAGCGCGGGCGCGTAGACGCGGGTGTCGAGGCCGACGAGGCGCTTCAGCGCCCGCTTGTAGGTGTGCGAGCCGAGGGCCCAGCCGTGGAGGAAGACGACCGGGAGACCCTCCCCGGCCGCGCCGTAGAGCGCAGGGCGGCCGTCGACGACGGTGCGGGACCAGACGAGGTGCTCGACTGGGCCTCGGCGCGTGTCGCCATCGGTGCTTGCCATCGCAAGCACCACGTTAGAACGTCAGCGTCAGACGCCAGAGCCAGCGGTGAGCTGTCGGCGCTCCGCTTCGTTCAGGCCGCCCCAGATGCCATGCGGCTCGCGGATCTTGATCGCGTAGTCGAGGCACGGCTTGCGCACCGCGCAGGTGGCGCAGATGGCCTTCGCCCGAGCCTCCCGCTCGTCCTTCTCGTCTTTGCGTTCGAAGGTCGCCGGCGGGAAGAAGACCGCCGCTTGCGGACCCCGGCAGGCCGCCTTGTACTGCCAGAGCTCGTCGGTGGTTTGAGCGCTCACGTGGTTCCCCCTTCGGGGCGACCCTACTGCTCACCTCGAGCCTCAACAAGGGGTGAACTTTCGCGAGCGCGAGCCGTCTACCAGCGGTTTCGCGCGTTCAGCGTCGGCTTCGTGCGCGTTCGCGGTAGTCCTCGGCCGCACCCTCCAGGGGCTCGACCTCCAGCAGAAGTCCATCGATCGCCGACACACGGACCGCCTCGCCCGCCGCGATGGGTGTCGCCCGATTGGTGCGAGCTCGCCACGGCGCGTTGCGCACCATCACGATGCCCTCGGGCGCCACGTCGGTGCTCGCGCTGCCCTCTTCGCCGATCATCGACTCGCGGCCGATGGTGGGCGTGGCGAACCGCGTCCGGACCACCGCAGGCATGCCTGCGACCATCACGGTGACCACTGCGGCGATCATCGAGATCAGCACGAGAAGCGGGATCGACAACCCGTCGAAGAGCAGGAAGCTGCCCGCCGCGAACAGGACCGTACCGATGAACGTCCACGCACGCGGGACGCCGACCTGGACGTCGACGGCGTAGCCGACGACGCCGGCCACCAGCAGCACGACCCCGGCGGGCCGGGTCGGGAGCGCTCCGAGACCGAAGCCGCCGAGGGCGAGGCAGATGACGGCGACGGCGCCGGCGACGCCGATGCCGCCGGTGAAGAACTCGAACACCAGCAGGAGCAGGCCAGCGGTCACGAGCAGGTACGCCGCGGTGGGCGTCGACACCGCGTGGAGCATCTGCTGGAAGAACGAGGGCTCCGCGAAGCTCACCCGCACCGACGGCGACAGCTCGCGCTGGGGCGGGCGTCCGTCGCGCCGGACCACCTCGGTCGGGATGGAGATCCCGTGCCGGCCGTCGAGGGCCACGATGAAGTCGCCGAGCGTCGGCGCCTCGAGCTCGAGGTCGACCCCGTCGGCTCGCGCACCGGGAACCCCGCCGACCACGTCAGCCACGCGCAGGACCCGCTCGCTTCCCCCGGTCGCGCGGGCGCTCTTGCTGGGGCCGAGCCAGACCGCGACCGGGACGTCGGCATCGGCCAGGGCGCGGTCGAGCGCCTCGAGGTCGTCGTCGGCAGCGACCGCGCCGCTGCTGTCGAGGCGGATCACGACGACGTCGGACGAGCTGTCGGTGACGATCTCCTGGAGGAACCGGGCCTGGATGCGATCGAGGTAGCCGCTCACCTCCACCACGGTGACCTCGACTCGCGAGCCGTCCCGCTCGGCCGGCGCGTCCGCTTGCGCGAGCGCGGGTGTCGCCGCGGCGGAGCCCGCCGCGAGCAGCACGACGAAACCGCCCAGAACGGTTCCGAGGAGCACGAAAAAGGTCAGTAGGGTGCGGCGGCGGATGGAGGTCTCCCGGTTCTGCTCGACGGCCCGGCTGTTCATCGTCGCCGGGAAGGGCGGTGTCGGCAAAACCACGGTGACGGCAGCTCTCGCCCGCACCGCCGCGATGGCGGGCCTGACGTCGCTGATCGTCGAGGTCGAGGGCAAGAGCGGCATCGGGTCGGTGTTCGGCCGTCGGGAGCCACTGAGCTACGAGGACGTCCTCCTCCACGGTGGCGGTGGACCGCGCGGCGAGGGCGCCGTCCGCGGTCGCACGCTGACCCCCGACGACGCGCTGCTCGAGTACCTCGAAGACCACGGGATGCGCCGGGTGTCGAAGCGGCTCGCCTCCTCGGGCGCTCTCGACGTGGTGTCGACGGCCGTCCCCGGGATCAAGGACATCCTCGTGCTCGGCAAGGTCAAGTCGCTCGAGCGCAACGGCGGCGGCTCACGCGGGGCCGCGCCAGACGTGATCGTCCTCGATGCGCCGGCCGCCGGGCACGCCATCACGTTCCTGACCAGCGCCCAGGGGCTGCTCGACGCGGCCCGGGTCGGCCCGATCAGGGCACAGGCCCAGGACGTCGTCGAGCTCTTGTCGGACCCGGATCGGTGCCAGGTCATCCTGGTGACGCTGCCGGAGGAGACCCCGGTGAACGAGGTCGTCGAGACGGCGTTCGCACTGGAGGACCGGGTCGGCATCAAGCTGGGCCCGGTCGTCGTCAACGGGGTGTATCCGGTGATCGAAGGCCTCGACGCCGACCCGATGGCCGTCGCCGAAGAACGCGGTGTCCGCATCTCCGGCGACCAGGCCCAGGCGCTCCGCGAGGCCGCCGCGTTCCGGCTCTCGCGCCAGGCGCTCCAGGAGGAGCAGCTGGGGAGGCTTGCGAGCGGTCTTCCCCTCCCTCAGTTCCGGCTGCCGTACCTCTTCACGCCGGAGATCGGGCCCCACGAGCTCGACGTCCTGGCCAACGCGTTGACCGGCGAGATCGAGGCGCTGCCGGCATGACCGCATCGTCTCCCTCGAGCCTCCGCCAGCTCCCGGCCGAAGCGACGATCGTCATCTGCTGCGGGTCCGGTGGGGTCGGCAAGACCACGACCGCTGCCGCTCTCGCGGTGGAGGGGGCCCGCCAGGGACGGCGGGCCTGCGTCGTCACGATCGACCCGGCGAAGCGGCTGGCCGACGCTCTCGGGCTCGAGGCGCTGTCGAACACACCCGGACGCATCGGCGGGGAGTGGCCGGGCGGGCTGTACGCCCTCATGCTCGACACCAAGTCGACCTTCGACTCCCTCATCGAGCGGTACGCGACGGCGCCCGATCAGGCGCGCGCGATCCTCGACAACCGCCTGTACCGCAACATCTCGGGAGCGTTGTCGGGGACGCAGGAGTACATGGCGATGGAGAAGCTCTACGAGCTCTCCGAGAGCGGCGACTTCGACCTGATCGTCGTCGACACGCCGCCAACGCGGAACGCCCTCGACTTCCTCGACGCACCCCGCCGGCTGACGCGCTTCCTCGACAACCGGATCTTCCGGCTGTTGATGATGCCGACCCGCGCCTACCTGAAGGCGGTGAGCTTCGCGACCCAGACGTTCCTGCGGACGATCTCGAAGGTCGTTGGTGGCGAGGTGGTGGCCGACGCCGTCGCGTTCTTCCAAGCCTTCGAGGGGATGGAGCAGGGGTTCCGCGACCGGGCCGCGAAGGTCCTCCAGCTGCTCAGCTCGCCCGACACGTCGTTCGTGCTCGTCACCTCACCACGCCGCGACGCCGTCGAGGAAGCGACCTTCTTCGCCGCGAAGCTGCACGAGTCCGGCATCGCCGTCGACGGGCTGGTGGTGAACCGCCTCCACCCGCGGTTCGGCAACGCGCCGGTGCCGGAGGGGATGGGCGCGCTGGGTGACAACCTGCGCGACTTCCGAGCGATCGCGGAGCGGGAGGAGCATCACTTCGAGGAGCTGGCCGCGCGCATCGCGCCCGCGCCGGTGGCACGGGTGCCGTTCCTCTCCGACGATGTGCACGACCTCGACGGGCTCGCCGAGGTCGCGAGCTACGTGTTCGCCTAACCCGCGGGCTCGCGAAGGGCCGCGGCGGCGTCTTCGACGGTCTCCGCCACCGTGACGATCCGGTCGAAGCCGGTGGTGTGGAGCAGGCGGGTGAGGGTGGGCCGGTTGCAGCACACGGCGACGTCGCCGCCCAGCTCCCGGGCCCTGCGGATGCCGCCGATCAGCGCACCGAGGCCGGCCGAGTCGACGAACGGCACGCCCGACATGTCGATCAGGATGCGAGGGTTCGAAGCGAGCTCGGCGAGCGCCTGCCGGAACTGGCTGACGGTGAAGGCGTCGAGCTCCCCGACGGGTCTGCAGATGACGTAGCCATCACCGTTCTCGAGCTGGATGTCGAGCAACACGTCCTCCTGGTCGCCGCGCCGTACGCGGCTTTCGTCCGGAACCCGTCATGCCCGAGTTCGTCGTGGTGCCGGCTCGGGCGCGGCGGTGTCCGTTTCTGGATGGTAGTTGCCCCTCGTGGGTAGCCTCCCAAACCACGATGACGAAACAGGTCCTGATCGCGTCCGACTCAAAGTCCGTGCGCGACGAGGTGAAAGCTGTTCTGTCGAGCCGCGAGTTCACGGTTCGTGAGGTCTCCTCGGGCGAGGCGGTGCTGCCCGCGGTTGCTGCCGAGCACCCCGATCTCGTCATCTGCGACTTCCAGGTCGGCAATCGCGGCGGCATGGCGATCACCCTCGACCTGCGCCTCGAAGAGGGCGCCGACCGGATCGAGCCGACCGCGATCCTTCTCCTGCTCGATCGCCGGGCCGACGTCTTCCTCGCCCGCCGTTCCGATGCCGACGGCTTCCTCGTGAAGCCGCTCGACCCGATGCGTCTGCGGCGAGCGATCACCGCCCTGCTGGCGGGCGAGGGCTTCGAGGACGAGTCGTACAAACCGGCCGCGTCGGCGGCTGCACCCGCCGTCGCGTCGAGCTAGCGCTCGAGCCGCGGCATGCGGTGGTGGCAACGGTCGGACGCTGACGGTCGGACGAGCGACAGCGCCTCGCTCGATCTCGCCGCCGATGCCCACGCGAAGGAGATCGTCGCCGCGCTCGAGAGCCTGAGGACGACGACGGCTCGCGAGGTGATGACGCCGAGGGTCGACGTCGTCGCGTTGTCGGTGCCGGTGACCGCGGAAGACGTCGCCCGAGCGGTTCGGGAGTCCGGCCACTCTCGGTTCCCCGTGTACGAGGACGACCTCGACCGGCTGATCGGCGTGCTGTTCGTGAAGGACCTGTTCCGGATGGGGTCGCCTTCCTCGTCATCGGTCGGCGACGTCACTCCGGAGGCGATCCACCGTCGCCTGCGGAAGCCGTTCGTCGTCCCAGAGGGGCGCCTCGTGCTCGAGCTGCTCGGCGAGATGCGCGCCGGACGACGCGCCTTCGCGGTGGTCGTCGACGAGTACGGCGGCGTGGCCGGTGTCCTGACGGTCAAGGACCTCGTGAGCGAGCTCGTCGGTGAGCTGCCCGACGAGTTCGACCGACCGGAGGAAGCCGACATCACCCGCATCGATCCCGCGCGCTGGCTCATCGGCGGCCAGGTGCCGGTCGACCGCGTCACCGAGGAGCTCGGCGTCGTGATCCCCGAGGGCGAGTACGTGACGCTCGGGGGGTTCCTCTTCGATCGCTTCGGGCGCATCCCGAGCGAGGGCGACTGCGTCGAATACGAAGGGTGGGAGTTCCGGGTCAACCGCATGGAGCGGCGCCGCATCGCCGACGTGATCGTGCGGGCTCCGGACTGACTACCATGGACGGCTCCGGGAAGTAGCGCAGCTTGGTTAGCGCGCAGCGTTCGGGACGCTGAGGCCGCGGGTTCGAATCCCGCCTTCCCGACTGGACGGGTTCTGTTGTCGGGCCCCTGCGTTGCGAGGCGGGGGCGGTATGGCAACGGCGGAATCGACACGTGCACCGGGGCTCACCCGCGCGATTCAGACGTTCCTCGACGGTGAGCCGCGGCCGACGCCGTTCCTGGTGATCGACCTCGACGTCGTCAGCGAGCGGTACGACTCGCTCGCTGCGGCACTTCCCGAGGCCGACATCTTCTACGCCGTCAAGGCGAACCCCGACCCCGACGTCCTTCGCACGCTCCTGGCGCGGGGCTGCCGCTTCGACGTCGCGAGCGTCGGGGAGATCGACCTCTGCACGAGCATCGGGGCCACCGGCGAACAGATGTCGTTCGGCAACACGATCAAGAAGGTCGACGCCATCCGGCACGCGTACGAGGCCGGCATCCGGCTCTTCGCGTTCGACGCGATGTCGGAGCTGGAGAAGCTCGACCGCCTCGCTCCCGATGCGACGGTCTTCTGCCGCGTGCTGTGTGACGGCAGTGGCGCCGACTGGCCCCTGTCGCGCAAGTTCGGCTGCGCGCCCGACCTCGCGGTCGATCTCCTCTTCGCCGCAGCCGCGAGCGGACATCCCGTTGGCGTGTCGTTCCACGTCGGGTCGCAGCAGCGCGACGTCGGCGCATGGGACCGAGCGCTCGCGATGGTCGCCGACCTGTTTGCTGCGCTTCGGGGATGCGACATCGAACCTGCCGTCGTGAACATCGGCGGAGGCTTCCCCGGCACCTACCTCGAACCCGCACCCGCGATCGAGGAGTACGGCGCGGCGATCCGACGCGCCCTCGCCCGGCGGTTCGGGACGCACCTCCCCCGCCTCATCGCTGAGCCTGGCCGCTACATGGTCGCCGACGCAGGCGTCGTCGAGACCGAGGTCGTCAGCGTCACGAAGAAGGCGCGATTCGACGAGCAACGTTGGGTGTTCCTCGACGTCGGCACCTACGGCGGCCTCGCCGAGGCGGCCGGTGAGGCGCTGCGCTACCGCTTCGTCACGCCTCGCGCTCACGACACGGCAGGACCGGTCGTGATCGCGGGCCCGACCTGCGACAGCGTCGACATCCTCTACGAGCAGACGACCTACCAGTTCCCGCTGTCGCTCGAAGCCGGCGACCGCATCCAGATCCTCGGTGCGGGCGCCTACACGACGACGTGCTCGAGCGTGGGTTTCAACGGGTTCCCTCCGCTGGCTGCGTACGTCGTCGGAGGTGATCGGTGACCACGGATCGAGATGCCGACGAGGTGCTCTGGGACGCCTTCCGCTCTGCGGGAGAGCGCCGCCGGTACTACGCCGGCTCCGCGCTGTTCCTCGAAGGCGATCCTCCAGGCACCGTGTTCGCGGTCGAGTCCGGCCGCGTCAGCATCATCAGCGAGAGCGGCGACAGCCAGGTGGAGCTGTCGACCACCGCCGCCGGCCACTTCCTCGGCGAGGTGTCAGCCATCGACGGGCTCCCACGGTCGGCATCGGCGATCGCCGCGACCGACGTCGATGCGATCGTCCTCCCCGCCGGTCGATTCAACCAGCTGCTCGAGTCGCAACCGCAGCTCGCGATGCGGGTGATGCGGCTGCTCGCGAACCGGCTTCGTCTCTCGACGCAGGAACGGGTACGCCACCGGCACGGCGACGCGATCACGCGGATCGCGGCTGCCCTGGTGACCGCGTCCGAGGAGCGGGGAACGCCTGTGGGCACGCTCACGCGAGTGCCCGTCGAAGCGCGGGAACTGGCGGCCCACGTCGATGGCGACCACGAGATGACGAGCCGTGCGCTCGCCGGGCTCGAGGGCGAGGGGTGGATCGAGGTCGGCGCCGAAGGCATCGACATCCTCAACCTGCCATCGCTACGACGCCTCGCGGAGGACGCCGGCACGAGCTGGTGAGCGGCCTCGGGCAGCAGCTCACCTACGGCTGGCGCGCCCTGAAGAACCCCGACATCCGGCGCGTGCAGCTCGCATGGACCGGGTGCATCAGCGCGGAGACCGCCCAGACCGTCGGCCTCGCCGTCGTCGCGTATCGCGCCGGCGGGCTGTTCGCCGTCGCGGCGCTCGGCCTCACCAGAACGATCCCCGCGGCGGTCGTCGGGCCGCTCGCGGTGACGCTCGTCGACCGGCGGCCGCGAGCGCGCGTGCTGATGCTGGTGCTCGGCCTTCGGGGATTGCTCGCTGCGTGCATCGCCGCGACCGTGGCGGCGTCGCTGCCCACCGTCGTCGTGCTCGCCATCGCTGCCGCCGATGCCGTCGTCTACAGCGTGTGGTGGCCAACGCAGTCTGCGGTGCTGCCCGAGCTGGCGGACTCGCCGGACGAGGCGACGTCGGCGAACGTGCTCACCACCGTCATCGAGAACACCGGCACGCTCCTGGGACCGCTCCTCGGTGCCGCTCTGCTCGCCGTCGCGGACGAGGTCACGACGGTGTTCGCCACCGCGGCGGTCCTGCTGAACGCATCGGCGATCGCGCTCGGTGCTCTCGCTTGGCGTTCGACGCCACCGACAACCGGGGCTGACGAGGTCGGGCCCGCCGGCACGTTCGCGGGCTTCCGTGTCGCGCTGCGCGAACGGCACCCACGGACGGTCATCGCCCTCTACCTGTTGCAGACCTTCGGGCTCGGCATCCTCGGCGTGCTGGTGGTCGGGCTCGCCGTCGAGGTGCTCGATCTCGGTGAGGCGGGCATCGGCGTGCTCAACGCGAGCGTCGGTGCCGGCGGCCTCGTCGGCGCGATGGCCTCGGCGGCGCTCGTCGGTCGCCGGCGCCTGGGCTCGGCGCTCGGGCTCGCGCTCCTGTTGTGGTCGGCAGGGTTCGCGCTCGCGGGGTCGATTCCGGCGGCGGCGGTGGGCGCTCTGGCTGCGGTCGGAATCGCGAACGGGCTCGTCGACGTGGCCGGCCTCACCCTGCTCCAGCGGACCGTGCACGAAGCGCTCCTCGTGCGGGTGCTCGGCGTGTTCGAAGGACTGTGGTGGGCCGCTCTCGGAACGGGTGCGATGGCCGGCGCGGCTGTGGTCGAGGTCACGGGGCTCCGATCAGCGTTCGTGCTCGTCGCCGTCGTGGTCGGGGCTGCCACGCTCGCTTGCACGAGGGCGCTGCGCCGGGTCGATGCCGTCGCGGGCCCGCCTCCGGAGATCCTGCGGACACTTGCGTCAGTCCCCTTCTTCCGCCCCCTCCCTCCCGTAGCCATCGAGCGCCTCGCGTTCAGCGCGGTGCGGCGGACGGTCACCGCGGGGACGCCGGTGATCTCCGCTGGCGAACAGGGCGATGCGTTCTACGTCGTCGAGCACGGGATGTTCGACGTGGCTGTCGACGGTCGTCGATCGCCACTGGCGGAGCCGTTCTTCGGCGAGATCGCGTTGCTCCACGACGTGCGACGCACCGCCACCGTCACCGCGGTCACCGACGCCGACGTCCTCGTGATCGAGCGCGATCGGTTCCTCGGCGCGCTCGCGCTCGACATCTCGTCGCACGAGGAAGCCGCACGGCACGTGCGATCGTTGCCATCGCCTCCTGTGGTGGAAAGGTGACGGGATGGATCTCGCCGCGTTCCAGTCGTTGATCGCCGACACCTTCGGCCTACGTGATCGTGCACGGGGGCTGCCCTCGTCCGTGGCCTGGCTGTGCGAAGAGGTCGGCGAGCTCGCGAAGGCGGCGCGGAAGGGCTCACGCGAGGAGCAGCTCGAGGAGCTGGCAGACGTGCTCGCGTGGACGGCGTCGCTCGCCGAGCAGCTGGGGCTCTCGCTCGAAGAGGCCGCGCAGCGGTACGCGAAGGGGTGCCCGAAGTGCGGGGCTATCCCCTGCGCGTGCGCGTTCGGCTGACTCTCTCGACGCTCTAGAGCTTCTGGACGAGGAGCTCCGCGATCTGCACCGCGTTGAGCGCGGCACCCTTGCGGAGGTTGTCGTTGCTGACGAAGAAGGCGATGCCGTTCTCGACCGTCTCGTCGCGACGGATGCGGCCGACGTACGACGGGTCCTTGCCCGCAGCCATGAGCGGGGTCGGGACCTCCGTCAGCACGACCTGGTCGGTGGCGCTGAGGATCTCGGTCGCCCGCTCGGGCGTGATGGTGCGCTCGAACGACGCGTTGATCGACAGCGAGTGGCCGGTGAACACGGGCACCCGGACGCATGTCGCACTGACAGGGAGCTGCGGGATGTCGAGGATCTTGCGCGTCTCGTGGCGCAGCTTCAGCTCTTCCGACGTCTCGTTGGTGGCCTCGTCGAGTCCGCCTGCGGAAGGGATGACGTTGTAGGCGATCGTCGTCGAGAACTGGCTCGGCGCCGGGAAGTCGATCGCCTCGCCGTCGAAGGTCAGCTCCGCCGCCTTCTCGCCCGCCGCGAGCGTCTGCTCGAGCAGCTCGGGCGGCCCACTCGTGCCGGCCCCGGACACGGCCTGGTACGTCGACACGACGAGCGCCTTCAGGCCGGCCTCCCGGTGGAGCGCCTGGAGCGGCGCCATCGCGGCCATCGTCGTGCAGTTGGGGTTGGCGACGATCCCGTTCGGGATGCTCTCGAGCGCGTGGTCGTTCACGCCGGCGACGAGGAGCGGGCTGTTCGGGTCCATCCGGAACGCGGCGGAGTTGTCGACGACCGTGGCGCCGGCGGCGACCACCTGGGGAGCGAGCTCCTTCGACGCGTCCTTCCCCACCGAGAAGAGGGCGATGTCGATCCCGCTGTGGTCGGCCGACCACGCGTCTTCCACCTCGACCTCTCCGTCCTTCCACGGGAGGCGCTTGCCTGCGCTGCGGGCGGAGGCCAGGAAGCGGATCTCGTCGACCGGGAAGTTCCGGTCGACGAGCAGCTGGCGCATGACGGTGCCGACCTGGCCGGTCGCGCCGTAGATGGCGATGCGGGCGCCCATGTCAGTTCTCCAGTCCGAAGGCGGTGTGCAGTGCTTGGACGGCGTGCTCGGCCTGCTGCTCGCGCACGACGCACGAGATGCGGATGGGCGACGTCGAGATCATGTCGATGTTGACACCGGAGTCGGCGAGCACCTCGAACATCGTCGCGGCGACACCGGGATGGGTCTTCATGCCCGCACCGACGAGGCTGACGCGCGCGATGTCTTCATCGGCCTGGACTCCCTCGGCACCGATGTCGTCGACGTGGGCGCGGGCGACCTCGAGGCTCTTCTCGACGTCGTCCTTCGGCACGGTGAACGAGATGTCGGTGTGACCCTGGGTCGACACGTTCTGCACGATCATGTCGACGTTCACGTCGTGGTCCGCGAGGGCCCGGAACAAGCGAGCAGCGATGCCGGGCTTGTCGGGAACGCCGGTCACCGTGACCTTCGCTTCCGACGCGTCGGCGACGACACCGGAGATGATCGGCTGCTCCATCGTGGGGTCCTCCTCTTCGATCCACGTGCCGGGTTCCCAGGTGAAGCTCGAGCGCACGTGGAGCGGAACCTTGAAGTTGCGGGCGAACTCGACCGAGCGCATCTCGGGCTTCGGGCAGCCGACCGCGCACATCTCGAGCATCTCGTCGAAGCTCAGCTTGTTGATGCGGCGAGCGCTCGGGACGATGCGAGGATCCGCGGTGAACACGCCGCTCACGTCGGTGTAGAGCTCGCAGGCGTCGGCGCCGAGGGCGTGGGCGAGCGCCACGGCGGTGGTGTCGCTGCCGCCGCGGCCGAGGAAGGTGACGTCGTGATCGGTGCTGACGCCCTGAGCACCACCGACGACCGGCACCTGTCCCTTCTCGAGCGCCTGGCGGAGGCGGTTGCCGCGGACCTCGAGGATCTTCGCGTTGCGGTGTTCGTTCGTCGTGATGATCTCGGCCTGGCTGCCGGTGAAGCTGGCGGCGTCGATGCCCAGGTCGTGCAGGGCCATGACGACGAGGGCCGTTGCCTTGCGCTCACCTGCGGTGATGAGCATGTCCATCTCACGCCCCGGGCGCGTCTTGCTCACCTGGGCTGCGAGGTGGAGGAGCTCGTCGGTCTCCTTCCCCATGGCGGAGACGACGGCGATGACGTCGTTGCCGTGCTTTCGCGTGCGCGCGATGTGATCGGCGACCGCGCGGATGCGGTCGGGATCGGCGACGGACGTACCGCCGAACTTCTGCACGACGAGAGGCATGACCTCTGAATTGTACGAGTGCTTCGAGATTGCCCTTCTCCATTAGGTTGACCTGCCATGCCTACGGAGAAGCGTGAGCGCCAGCGCGCCGGTCGCGAGGCGCGCCGTGAAGCCGCGAGAGCCGCGCAGCGCCGGGCGCAGCGCCGCCGGCAGATCATCGCGATCGTCACCCTGATCGCCGTCATCTTCGGCATCGGGCTCGCCCTGAACCTGTCAGGTGGCGACGACGACGGCACCGACGTCGCGGCCGACGACAACAACACGACGTCGACGACCCTCGGCGAAGACGGCGCGAACGCGACCTTCGGGTCGACGGAGTGCCCGCCTGCGGAAGGCGCCGCCGAGCGCAAGACCGACTTCCCCGACTCGTTCGAGAACTGCCTGCGCGACGGCGTCGACTACAAGGCGACGATCGAGTTCGACGTCGGAACGGTCGAGGTCGACCTGGCCGAAGGTGACTCGCCCGTCACGGTGAACAACTTCGTCGCTCTCGCACGTCACCGGTTCTACGAGGACGTCGTCTGCCACCGGGTGCTGAAGGGCTTCGTCGTCCAGTGCGGCGACCCGGAGGGCACCGGTTCGGGCGGACCGGGCTACACGATCGGCGAGGAGCCGCCGAAGTCGGGCACGTACGAGATCGGTCAGCTCGCCATGGCGAAGACGCAAGCGCCGAACTCCACGGGCAGCCAGTTCTTCATCATCGTCGGCGAGAACGGCGCGCAGCTGCCGCCGCAGTACTCGCTGCTCGGCACGATCACGTCGGGACTCGACGTGGCGAAGAAGATCGAGGCGGATGGTTCGGATGCCGATCCGACGCCGCCGGCGGTGGTGCACAAGATGGTCAAGGTCACGATCGAGGAGTCGTAAGAACACATGGGCAAGCAGTGGAACTCGCCGCCGGAGATGGTCATCGACCCCTCGAAGCGGTACACCGCGCAGATGGAGACGTCGATGGGTTCGCTCACCATCGCGCTCGACCCGTCCGCCGCGCCGAAGACCGTGAACAACTTCGTCTTCCTCGCCCGTGAGGGCTACTACGACGGCGTCATCTTCCACCGGATCATCCAGGGCTTCGTGATCCAGGGCGGCGACCCGACCGGCACCGGTCGCGGCGGCCCCGGCTACCGGTTCGAGGACGAGCTGCCGGCCGCCGGCCGCTACGAGATCGGCTCGCTCGCCATGGCCAACGCCGGGCCCAACACCAACGGCTCCCAGTTCTTCATCATCTCGGGCCGCTCCGGCGTCGGTCTCCCTCCGCAGTACTCCCTCTTCGGCAAGGTCGTGAAGGGCCTCGAGGTCGTCGACCAGATGGAGAAGGTGAAGACCGGCCCCGGCGACAAGCCCGTCGAAGACGTCGTCATCCAGTCAGTCACCATCACCGAATCCGACTGACCGGCCGCCCCAGCACGGGGCGGACCACCGACCTACGCGATGAACGCCCGCCGCAGGGGTGAGATTCGTCGCGCAGGTCAGGCGGTGAGGGCGCTGAGAGGGATCTCGTTGCCGTCGAGCCAGGCGACGGCGTTGCCTGCGCCGGCGGAACGCCACGTGCCGCCGTCTTCGGGTGAACGGATGATGGCGGTCTGTTCGTCGATGGCCACCACGGCGACGCCCTTCGGTGCGAGCGTGTAGGTCCGGAGCGCCTTCTCCTGCGACCAGGTGTTGGCGTGGGGGATCACCGTCATCGTGTTGACGAGTCCGAGGCCGAGGGTGAACGCGCCGCCTCGGGGGTCGACCATCGGGTCGCACATCACCATGGCGCCGGCGGACGATCCGGCCAGCACGGCGCCGCCGTCCCACGCCTGGACCACGGCCTGCCAGACGAGCGAGTCCTTCAGCACCGACCGCAGGTGCATCGGCGAGCCCCCGCCGAGGTAGATGAACCTCGCGTCGCGCACCACCGCGGCGTGCTCCTCCGACTCCGCGTCCGGGCGCATCAACACGTCGAGCCCCCGCACCCGTGCGCCGAGCTTCGAGAACCATTGCGTCGCGGTGTCGACGGCCCGCTGCGGATGCTCATAGGCAGCAGCGGTCGGAAACACGAGAACCTCGTCTCCACCGCTCGCCTCGAGGAGCTCACGGTCGAACGTGCACCCGTCCCGCCACTCCATGCCGCCGACGAGCGCCAACAGTCCGGCCATCTACGCAGGTACCTCTCTCTCGGATCGATCGGATCGCTTCGACGGGACGGCAACGCCGGCGGCGAGCATCCCGCTTCGCTCGCACCGGTCGATCACGAAGCCGGCGGACCGGATCGAGTCGAGCGTCCGCCGGTCGAGGTGGCACCCCGCACCAGCCGTCGCCGACCAAACCGGTGTCGTGACGGCCTGGACCCTGCCCCGCCACCCGGGCGAGCGAACGTGCTCCAGGAACAGCAGCCGCCCTCCCGGTGCGAGCAAGCGGCGGATCTCCCGCAACGCGACCTCGGGGTCGGCCACCGTGCAGAGAACGAGCGTGCAGACGACCGTGTCGAACGCCTGATCCGGCAGGCCGGTCGCCTCGATCGGGAGCTCGTGCACCTCGACGGGCACGGCGGCGGAACCCACTCGGCCGAGCAGCCGCTTCCGCATCGCGGCGTCGGGCTCGGTCACGCACACGCTCTCGACGTCCCGGTAGTGGCGGAGGTTCAGCCCGGTGCCGCCTCCGACCTCGAGGACCCGGCCTGTCGCCTCGGCGATCAGCCGGCGACGCCGTTCGGCCAAGCCGGCGCGGTCGGCGAGGCCCATGAACGGGTCGTACAGCGCGGCGTGGATGGGGTGTGATCCGACCATCGAGGCGCTCACGCTAACGCCCCATTGGAGCCGCAGATGGCCTCGTCGATAGGGTTCGCGACCATGTCGATCAAGCGCGTCGGGATCATCGGGTCCGGGATCATGGGTTCTGGCATCGCCGAGGTGGCGGCCAAGAACGGCCACGAAGTCGTCCTCCGGAGCCGCCAGCAGGAGAGCGCCGACGCGATGGTCGCAGGGCTCGAGAAGTCGCTGAACAAGCAGGTGGAGCGAGGGAAGCTCGAGGAGAGCGCCGCCAAGGAGGCGCTCGCTCTCGTGAGCGCGACGTCGAGCCTGCAGGATCTCGCCGACTGCGACCTCGTGATCGAGTCGGTCGTCGAAGACCTCGGCGTGAAGAAGCAGCTGTTCAAGGAGCTCGACGGGATCGTCAAGGAAGGCGCCATCCTGGCGACCAACACCTCGACCCTCCCGGTGGTCGAGATGGCGATCGAGACGAGCCGTCCGGACAAGGTCTGCGGCGTCCACTTCTTCAACCCGGCGCCGATGATGGCCCTCGTCGAGATCGTCCGCCCCATCACCGCCAGCGACGAGACGATCGAGGCTGCGAAGACCTTCGCCACCGACTGCGGCAAGGTGGCCGTCGAGGTGAAGGACCAGGCCGGCTTCATCGTCAACAACCTCCTGTTCCCCTACCTCAACAACGCGGTGCGGCTCTTCGAGCAGGGCGTGGCGACGAAGGAAGACATCGACGAGGCGATGAAGGGCGGCTGCAACTTCCCCATGGGGCCGTTCGCGCTGCTCGACCTCGTCGGCCTCGACACGAGCCTGTCGATCCTCGAGGCGCTCTACGAGGAGTTCAAGGACCCGAACTACTCGCCCCGCCCGACGCTCAAGCGCCTCGTCGCCGCCGGCCAGCTCGGCCGCAAGACGGGCAAGGGCTTCTACGACTACGGCAAGAAGTAGCGCGGCGTCTTGATCGAGACGCTGCCGGCGGACGTCGCCGAGCTGTGGCCGTACGAGCCCAGATGGACGAAGGTCGGCGGCTATCACCTGCACCACATCGACGAAGGACCGGCCGGCTCGCCGGACGCCGTGGTCCTTCTCGCGGGGAACCCGACGTGGGGCTTCCTCTACCGGGACATCATCCCGCCGATCCTCGACGCGGGCTTCCGCGTGCTGGCGCTCGACTACCTCGGGATGGGGCGCTCCGACCACGCACGACGTGAGGAGGAGTACGCGATCCAGCACCACGCGGATCGGGTGCGGGCCCAGCTTCGCGGCGCCGGGGTCGAGCGTGCGGTGTTCTTCATGCAGGACTGGGCCGGCCCGATCGGCCTCACGGCGGCGCTGGATAGGCCGGGTCTGCTCGCAGGGATGGTGCTGGCCAACACCTTCTGGGGCGAGCAGAGCGAGTTCCAGAAGAACGCGCTCGGCTGGCGATCGCTCCACGCACCCGTGAGCGGTGCGCTGCTCCTCGGCAAGCGCAGGATGTTCACCAGCGCGCTCCGGCTCAGCGGCCCGCGATCGATCCACGACGGCGCGGCCTGGAAGGCGTACAACCTCCCGTTCGACGCGCACACCTCGCCCGGCTCGACCTACGCCTTCCCCCGCGCCATCAGCACCGGGCCCGGCCACCCGACGCACGAGCTCGCGCGGCGGATCTACGACGCGATGGCGACGGAGGTGTTCGACATCCCGACTCGTTTCGTGTGGGGAGACAGCGACGCGGTGTTCACCCGCGAGGAGCAGGAAGCGACGTTCCGCGCCCGCCTGCCGAGAGGCGAGGAGCATCCGACCGTGGTGGTACCGGGCGGACGTCACTTCGTCCAGGAGTACGGACCGCAGCAGTGCGCCGATGCGACGATCGCCGTCGCACAGGAGGCGTTCGGCTGATGGCGCGTCACCCCGTGCTCACCGACGAGAACATCTGGCCCGAGTTCGTCGACGCCGTCAGGACCGTCGGCGAGACATGGACGGCGCCCAGCGGTCGTGTCTACGAGCTCGAGTTCGACGGCAAGCGCCTCACCGTCTGGCTCGAAGGCGGCGCAACCGACGACTCGGACGAGGTCGACGCCGACCTGCTCGAGCTCGCGGCGCAGATCCATGACGCGGCGGGCGGCATCTGGTCGTCCGATGCGGTTCGTCAGACCGCGTCGTTCTGGGGCTTCACTCCCGCAGCCTCGGACAGCCCCCACTCCTGAGCGAGGAGCTCGTACGACCGGACGCGATCGTCGTGGTCGTACAGCGTCGTCGTCACGATCAGCTCCTGCACACCCGTCCTCGCCACGAGGTCGTCGAGTTGCGCCACGACCGACACCGGGTCGCCGATCACGACGGATGACTCGCGCCCCCGGAGCAACTCTCGCTCCAACGGCGAGAACTGGTACTCGGCAGCCTCTTCCGGTGAGGCGAACCTTGCCGGCTTGCCCGTTCGCAGCCGGATGAACGACAGCTCGCCGGGCTTGGCGAGGTAACGCGCTCGTTCCTCCGTCTCGGCGCAAACCACCGACACGCCGATCGAGGCGTAGGACTCCGACAGGAACTCGTCCGACGGGGTGAAGTGCTCCTTGTAGATGTGCAGCGCCGGCTCCGTGTTGGCGGCCGCGAAGTGGTGAGCGAACGAGAACGGCAGCCCGAGGAGGGCTGCGACCTGAGCGCCGAAGTCGGACGATCCCAGCATCCAGATCTGCGGCTTGTAGCCCTTCGCTGGCACGGCGCGGATCTGCGGGTGCTCGCCGTCGAAGTACGCCATCAGCTGGCGGAACGACTGCGGGAACTCCTCCGCCGCTCGCGCGGGGTCGCCCCTGCGCAGCGCGGCGGCGGTGACCTGATCGGTGCCAGGAGCGCGCCCGATCCCGAGATCGATGCGGCCGGGATGGAGCGCCTCGAGCATGCCGAACTGCTCGGCGACAACCAGCGGCGAGTGGTTCGGCAGCATCACGCCACCGCTGCCCAGCCGGATCGTCGACGAGTGGTTGCCGAGGTGGGCGAGCAGCACGGCGGGCTGCGAACTGGCGATGCCAGGCATGTTGTGGTGCTCGGCGACCCAGTAGCGGGTGTAGCCGAGGGCCTCCGCCCGCCGCACGAGATCGGTCGAGTTGGCGAGCGCCTCCCGCGCTGTCGAGCCCATCACGACGGGGGCCAGATCGAGGACCGAGAGGGGGACGCGCGCCATCAAGTGGTCACGTTGTCACGCGCGGGGAGACAATGACGTCCATGGCCGATCGTCCGTGGGTGATGCGTACGTACGCGGGGCACTCGACCGCGAAGAAGTCGAACGAGCTCTACCGCACGAACCTGGCGAAGGGGCAGACGGGCCTGTCGATCGCCTTCGATCTCCCGACCCAGATCGGCTACGACCCCGACGCGCCGCAGGCGCGAGGCGAGGTCGGCAAGGTCGGCGTCCCCGTCGCCCACCTCGGTCACATGCAGCAGCTGCTCGACGGCCTGCCCGTCGACCAGGTCACGACGTCGATGACCATCAACGCGACGGCGGCCTGGCTGCTCGCCCTCTACATCGCGGACGGTGAGCGCAAGGGCTACGACAAGAAGGCCCTCGGCGGCACGACGCAGAACGACATCGTCAAGGAGTACCTGAGCCGCGGCACCTTCATCTATCCGCCGCAGCCGAGCAAGCGGCTGATCGTCGACACGATCGCCTACACCGTCAAAGAGGTTCCGAAGTGGAACCCCATCAACGTGTGCAGCTACCACTTGCAAGAGGCCGGTGCGACGCCGGTCCAGGAGCTCGCCTACTCGATGGCCACGGCGATCGGCGTGCTCGACGCGGTCCGGGAGAGCGGCCAGGTCGCAGAGGACGACTTCGGTGACGTGGTCGGTCGGATCTCGTTCTTCTGCAACGCCGGCATCCGCTTCGTCGAGGAGACGTGCAAGATGCGCGCCTTCACCCAGTGGTGGGAGCGCATCACGGAGGAGCGCTACGGCGTCAAAGACCCGAAGCACCGGCGCTTCCGCTACGGCGTGCAGGTCAACTCGCTGGGCCTGACCGAGGCGCAGCCGGAGAACAACGTCCAGCGCATCGTCCTCGAGATGCTCGGTGTCACGCTGTCGAAGGACGCCCGTGCGCGGGCCATCCAGTTGCCGGCGTGGAACGAGGCGCTCGGTCTGCCCCGCCCGTGGGACCAGCAGTGGGCGCTTCGCATGCAGCAGGTCCTGGCCTTCGAGACCGACCTGCTCGAGTACGACGACATCTTCGCCGGGAGCCACGTCATCGAGAAGAAGACGGCCGAGTTGCTGGAAGCCGCCCAGGCCGAGTTCGACGACGTGATGGAGCTCGGCGGCGCCTTCGAGGCGATCGACGAGGTGAAGACCCGCCTGGTGAAGAGCCAGGCCGAACGACAGGGACGCATCGAGTCGGGCGACCTCAAGGTCGTCGGCGTCAACTGCTACACCGAGACCGCCCAGTCGCCCCTGGAGGGCGACGAGGCGATCCTCAAGGTCGATCCCGCCGTCGAGGCCGAGCTGATCGCGGATGTCGAGCAGTGGCGCGCCGACCGCGACAACGGCGCCGTGACGAAGGCTCTCGACGAGCTGAAGCGGGCGGCCGAGTCGGGCGAGAACGTGATGCCCGCATCGATCGCGCTGGCGCACGCAGGCGGCACCACCGGCGAGTGGGCGAACGCCCTGCGCGAGGTCTTCGGCGAGTACCGCGCACCGACGGGCGTCGGCGGTGCCGTCGGCAACCGCGGCGAGACGATGGAGTCGGCCCGGGCGAAGGTGAGCGCCATCGCCGGTGGTCCGCCCCGCCTGCTCGTTGCGAAGCCCGGCCTCGACGGCCACTCGAACGGCGCGGAGCAGGTCGCGGTCGCGGCCCGAGACGCCGGCTTCGAGGTCGTGTACCAGGGGATCCGTCTGACGCCCGAGCAGATCGCGGCCGCGGCACGCGACGAGGACGTCGACATCGTGGGCATCTCGATCCTGTCGGGCAGCCACCTCGAGCTCGTTCCCGAGGTGGTGCGGCTCCTGAGGGAGGCTGGAGTCGATGCCCCGGTCGTGGTCGGCGGGATCATCCCGAGCGACGATCAGCCCAAGTTGCGCGAAGCGGGCGTCGCCGCCGTCTACACCCCGAAGGACTACGAGCTGCCCTCGATCATGGCCGACATGGCCGAGCTGGCCGCTGCCCACCGCTCCGGCGACTGAACCGCCCAAACTGGGTCTTGATCGCGGCGCTCCAAGCGCCGATGGTTACCCTCGTATGGATCGCCGCGCGCTCCCAGGGCTCTTCGGCGGCTTGGCGGGTTGTGCCTTCGCCGTGGTGGGCGCGATCTCCGGGTCGCCCGTCATCACCGTGGTCGCCGCCGGCTGCGCGTTGCTGTCAGGCGCCTCGTCGCTGACTCTCCTCGACCGGACGAGATCGGCGGAGAAACAGGCGGCCATCGCGGCGGCCGAGGTGCACACGCTGCGCGAGATGGAAGCGGCGGCCCACCGTGCGCCGCAGTCGCTCGTCGACCCGGAGACCGGACTGCCCGACGGGCGGTTCTTCGAGCTCGTCCTCGACACCCGGATCGCAGCCGCCCGGCGGCACCTCTGGCCCGTCGCCGTGGTCCTCCTCGAGGTGACGCCGCATCCCGACCATCGCCTGCCGGAGTCGCTCAACTCGTTCGTGTCGCTCGTGCGCACCACGCTCCGCGAAGCCGACGTCGTGTGCCGCACCGGCACCCGCACGTTCGCGTTCATCCTCGAGGACACCAACGAAGCGGGCGGGGTGTGGGCGGCCGAGCGGGTCCAGGTGGCGACCGCCAAGGACGACATCGGCGCGAAGTCCGTGGTCGCCGGCGTGGCGTCCTATCCCACCCACGGGCTGACGAGCGACGAGGTCCTCGACCGCGCCCGGCATGCGCTGGCGCGTGCGGCGGCGTCCGATCCCGGACGGGGCCTCGGGTCGGTCGAGGTGGCCACCATCGACATCCGCTGACCTGGTCTGCTTCCTGAACTTTCTGAAGGAAAGTCACAACGTTTTCCACCTCCTGTGGAAAACGTTGCCCAGCCGGGCGGAACGGGAGTTGCTACACCACCCGGAAGCAGCGTTCCTCGAGGGCGCCGAACGCGTACTCCGGGTACAAGCCGCCGAACATGCCGCGGGTCCGGTCGGTCCAGGCGACGGCGTCCGGCCGCTTCGCGCGGTGGACGATCTGGAGGATCCCACCCTCGAACACGCGGTACTCCGCCCACGCGCCGGGGAAGTCCTTGACGCAGGCGACCTCGACGAAGGGCCGGTGCTGCGTGCGGTCGGCAAAACGCCGGACGCGGTTGCGATGGGTGTGACCCGCGAAGTACCCGGCAAGGCGCGGCCGGCGAGCGAAGACGTCGATCAGGCGCTCGGAGTCGTCGGGCACGAGGCCGAAGTAGTCGGGTGATCGTCGAGACGACGTCGGCGGCCAGATGTGGTGGTGGCCCATGACGAGCACGGGCGTGTCGGAGTGCGGACCACCCGCGGCGCCGAGGTCGTCGAGCCAGGCCTCCTCCTCGTGCGAGAGGTAGCCGTTCTTCTTGTGGACGCGTGCGGTGTCGATCAGCGCCACCGACGCGCCGGGCACGTCGCGCCGCTGCGGGCCGAACTCGGCGTACCCGCCGCCGTGGTAGCTGTCGTGGTTGCCCCGGATGTGGACGAGCCGGTCGCCGAACGCCGGCTGGTACATCGCGAGGAACTGCTCGTACTCGTCGAGCGTGCCGTTGCCGGTCAGGTCGCCCTTGACGACCACCAGATCCGGTTCGATCGCGGCGATCTCCTCGACGACCGCTGCGTTCATGGTCTCGGGATACGGCGGCTCGCCCGGTTGCGACGTGAAGACGTCGCCCTGGTTCGGGTTGTCGCCGTCGAGCCCGCAGATCGTCTCGCCGAAGTGGACGTCGTTGACGGTGACGATGGTGCTCAGCCGCTCGCCCGGCGGACGCTCGAGCGTGCGGAACGTCACTCCGTCGTAGGTGTAGGTCGTGCCGGGCTTCAGGTCGTCGTACGTCCGCGGTTCGGCGTCGAAGAAGACGACCGCGAAGTCGTCGCCGACGGTCGTGATCTCGGGCCCGGACGGATGATCGGTCACGAAGGTCGCCTCAGCCGCCGTTCGTGACCAAACGTGTACCGGCTACGGCCGGTTGCGGGACGCGGCGGGGGCGCGTCGGGGCATCCACCAGCGGTTGGAGAACCGCCAGGGAGAACCCGCTGGCGGCGCGTCGTGGACGACGACCGGGCGGGGCCACGCGGCCTCGACCGCGGCGACGATCGCCGCGAGCACGGCGGGATCGTCCGGCTCGAGGCGACCCTTCCCGGAACGGTCTGGGCTCATCACAACGGGACATTGCCGTGCTTGCGGCGCGGAAGGTCTTCCCGCTTGGTCTTGAGCAGATCGAGCGCGCGGATAAGCACCTTGCGCGTGTCGGCAGGATCGATCACGTCGTCGATGTACCCGCGCTCGGCCGCCTCGTACGGGTTGGCGAACTTCTCGGTGTACTCGTCGATGAGCGCCTGGCGTCGCGTGGGTCGCTCGTCCTCCGACATCTCGGCGAGCTCACGCTTGTAGATGACGTCGACGGCGGCGTCGGGTCCCATGACCGCGAACTCCGCCGACGGCCAGGCGAACGCGAGGTCGGCCCCGATCGAGCGGGAGTTCATGACGACGTACGCGCCGCCGTAGGCCTTGCGGGTGATCAGCTGGATCCGCGGCACGGTGGCCTCGCAGTAGGCGTAGAGCAGCTTGGCTCCGTGGCGGATGATGCCGCCGTACTCCTGGTCGGTGCCGGGCTGGAAGCCGGGGACATCGACGAAGGTGACGATCGGGATGTTGAAGGCGTCGCACGTGCGGACGAAGCGCCCACCCTTCTCGGACGCGTCGATGTTGAGCACACCGGCGAGGATCTGGGGCTGGTTGCCGACGATGCCCACGACTTCACCGTTGAGGCGGCCGAAGCCGCAGGTGATGTTGGTGGCCCAGTGGGGCGCGTACTCGAAGTACTCACCGTCGTCGACGACGGTGGTGATGATCTTCTTCATGTCGTACGGCAGCCGGGAGCTGTCGGGCATGAGGTCGGACAGCTCAGGGCAGAGGCGGTCGGGGTCGTCGTCGGTCTCGACCGGCGGCGGCGTCTCGAGGTTGTTCTGCGGGAGGAACGAGAGCAGGTAGCGGATCTCGTCGAGGCACGCCTTGTCGTCCGGCGCCACGAACTGGCTCACGCCCGACTTGGTGGCGTGGGTCATGGCGCCACCGAGCTGCTCGGTGCTCACGTCCTCACCGGTGACCGCCTTCACGACATCGGGGCCGGTGATGAACATGTACGACGTCTCTTGGACCATGAAGATGAAGTCGGTCAGCGCTGGGCTGTAGACCGCGCCGCCCGCGCAGGGGCCCATGATCGCCGAGATCTGCGGGACCACGCCGCTGGCGTCGACGTTGCGCTTGAAGATGCCGCCGTACATCGCGAGGGAGACGACGCCCTCCTGGATGCGGGCGCCGCCGCCGTCGTTGAGGCCGATGATCGGGACGCCGAGATCGGCGCTCAGGTCCATGATCTTGTGGATCTTCTCGGCGTAGACCTCGCCGAGGGATCCGCCGAAGAGCGTGAAGTCCTGGCTGAAGACGCACACCTTGCGGCCGTCGATCGTGCCGTAGCCGGTGATGACGCCGTCGGTGTACGGGCGAGCGGGGAGCGCCTCGCCGGCACGGTGGCGGGCGAGCATGTCGAGCTCCTGGAACGACCCCTCGTCGAGGAGGTACTCGATGCGCTCGCGGGCGGTCATCTTCCCGCGGTCGTGCTGGAGCTTGACGTGTCGCTCGGAGCCGGGGGTGCGGGCCTGCTGCTTCCGCTGCTCGAGGTCTTCGAGCCGCTCGCTCATCGATCGTTCAGCCACGGCTGTCGAGGCTAGTTGTGGAGGCGGACGCACTCCCACCTCCACAACGAGCGATCCTCACGATCTTCGAGACCTACGAGACGCCCATCCCGACGATCGGCTGGGTCTCCCACCGGATCCCCCCGGTGTGACTTCTGCCACTGCCGACGTACTAAAGAGGATTGAAATGAACGCCGATATGGCGCGCTCGTGTCATTCAGGGGTTGAAAGTGTCAATGGTCCTGTCGTGACACGTGTCCCGCGGTGCCACGTGTCTGAGAAAGCCTCAGCGGAAGCCCCGGTCCGGCCGTAACCTGAGCCGCCGTGCCCGAGGGCTCTCCCTCCTCTTCGGGCAGCGTCATCCGGCGCGGTCTGGCGGTTCTGGTTCGCGAGGTGCGGATGCACCCGAAGCCGTTCGCCCTGGCCGTCTCCGGTTCGCTGACCTACGCCGCCGCGACGATCGGGTCGTCTGCGGTGCTCGCGCGCATCGTCGACCGCGTGATCACGCTGCGGTTCACCGACGGTGAGCTGTCGGAAGGAGCGTTGCTCGCCGCTGCCGTCGCGATCGTCGCTGTCGGCGTGATGAAGTCGATCGGCATCATGGTCCGGCGCTTCGGGGCGACCGTGACGCAAGCGCGGGTGCAGGCCTCTCTCCGCACCGAGGTCGTCGACAAGCTGCTCGAGCTGCCCCCGTCGTGGCACCGCAGCAAGCCGACCGGCGAGTTGCTCGCGCACGCCGGCGGAGACACCGAAGCAGCCACCGACATCCTCGCGCCGCTTCCGTGGACGACCGGGATCCTGTTCCTCCTCGTGGTCACCGCGGGATGGATGGTCGCGGCCGACCCCTTCCTCGGGATCATCGGGCTCACGATCCTGCCGGCCGCCGTGATCCTCAACGTGGTGTTCGAGCGGTGGCTCGAGAAGCCGGCCGAGCTCGCGCAGGAGGCCTACGGCGAGGTGTCGTCGGTGGCGTACGAGTCGATCGACGGGGCGGTCGTGGTGAAGACGCTCGGCGCCGAAGACGCAGAAGGCGACCGCTTCGAGGCGGCGGCCACGACGTTGCGCGATCGCCGGATCCGCCTCGGCTCGCTCCAGGCATCGCTGTTCGCGCTCACCGACGCGTTGCCGCAGGTGGGCATCCTCGCCCTCCTGATCATTGGTGCGTGGCGGGTCGACCGCGGCCTCATCACCACGGGCGGCCTCGTCGGGTTCCTGAACCTGCTCCGGCTCGTGACGTTCCCGCTCGGCATGGTCGGCTGGGTGCTCGGGTCACTTCCCCGAACCGTCGCGGGCTGGGACCGCGTCATGACCGTCCTCGACGAGCCTGTTCCGCCGCCCCACGAGGGACGCCTCGGCACGACCTCAGATGATCTCGCGCTCCGCGTCGACGACCTCGGCTTCGTCCACGAAGACGGCGCCCGGGCGCTCGAAGGGGTGTCGTTCGAGCTGCCCGTCGGCATCACGGCGGCCCTCGTCGGCCCCACCGGTGGCGGGAAGACGACGCTGCTCCACGTGATCGCCGGGCTGCTCGACCCGACGGAGGGCACCGTCGCCGCGGCGACGCCGATGGCCCTTGCGTTCCAGGAGCCGTTCGTCTTCGCCGACTCCATACGGTCGAACATCACCATGGGCCGGGACGTCGACGAGGCCGACGTCGAGCGTGTGGCCAAGGTGGCCCAGGTGGCCGAGTTCGTCGACGAGCTGCCCGACGGCTACGAGTCGATCATCGGCGAGCGGGGGGCCACGCTCTCGGGCGGGCAGCGCCAGCGCCTCGCCCTCGCACGTGCGCTGATCCGCCAGCCGCGCCTGCTGCTGCTCGACGACGCGACGTCGGCCGTCGATCCCGCCACGGAGGCGGAGATCCTCGCCGGACTGTCGCGCGAGTTCCGTACGACGACCACGCTGGTGGTCGCGCACCGGCCGTCGACGATCGGCCTCGCTGATGTCGTGCTCTTCGTCGCAGGCGGACGGCTCGTCGCTACGGGCACCGACCTCGATCTGCGCCGCACCGTCCCCGGCTACGCCAGCCTCGTCGAAGCGTACGAGCGCGAGCGGGGGGAGGCCGCGTGACCGCAGCGATCGCTGACGACGAGGTCGTCCACGTCGCGGCTGGGTCGACGCTCGACGTGCTCAAGCGCGGATGGGCTGCGTCGCCCGAGCTGCGCCGCGGGGCCGGTCTCACGCTGTTCCTCGCGCTCGTCGGCGCGGGCGGCCAGTCGGTGATGCCGATCCTGATCCAGCAGATGCTCGACCGAGGACTCGTCGACGGCAAGATGCAGCCGTCGACGCTGACCGTTCTCGGCGTCCTCGGCAGTCTGCTCGTGGCCACGACTTCGCTCGCGAACTGGTCGACCCGGCGGCGGCTGCTACGTGCCGGCGAACAGGCGCTGCGCACGCTCCGAACGAAGGCGTTCCGCCACATCCACCGGCTGTCGGTCGCGGCGCAGACCGACGAGCGTCGTGGCGCACTCGTCGCCAGAGTCACGAGCGACGTCGAGCAGCTCTCGCAGTTCCTGTCGTGGGGCGGCATGTCGTGGCTCGTGAACTCCGCGATCCTCACGACCGTCGCAACGATCATGGTCGTCTACGACTGGCGCCTCGCTCTCGTCGCGTTCGCCGTCGTCCTGCCGATGGTCGCGGTCCTTCGGTTCGTGCAGGACAAGATGGCGGCTCGCTACGGCGTCGTGCGGGCGCGGATGGCGTCGCTGCTGACGGCCATCTCCGAGACGGTGATGGGCGCGCCGGTCATCCGGGCGTACCACGCGGAAGACGCGACCCGCGCGCGAACGCGAAGGGCGATCGGCAACCACGCATCGGCTCAGATCGCGGCGGGTCGCATGAGCGCCTTGATGTTCCCGTCCGGCGAGCTCTTCTCGGTCTTCACCGTGGCCGCGGTGCTCGTGACGGGGATGTGGCTCGGTCCCGCCCGAGGCCTCACCGCAGGGGAGCTCGTCGCCTTCGTGTTCCTCGTGAACCTCTTCCTGCAACCGGTGGCGGAGTTCACGGACATCGTCGACCAGACGCAGACCGCCGTCGCCGGGTGGCGCCGTGTGCTCGATCTCATCGACACGCCGATCGACCTGCCCGAGCCCGACCCGGGCGTCGAGCTCCCGCCGGGCGCCCCCGAGATCGTCGTCGATCACGTGTCGTTCTCGTACGCCGGCACCCGCGCCGGCGCGCTCGTGCTCGACGACATCGACGTTCGCATCGCCGCCGGCACGAAGGTCGCGCTCGTCGGCGCCACCGGCTCGGGCAAGACGACGCTGGCGAAGTTGCTCGCCCGGCTCGCCGACCCGACCGCCGGGCGGATCCTCGTCCACGGAATCGATGTTCGCGACGTCCGGTCGTCGTCGCTGCGCCACGCGCTCGTGATGGTCCCCCAGGAGGGCTTCCTCTTCGACGGGACGATCGGCGACAACGTCCGCTACGGCCGGCGAGACGCATCCGACGACGACATGCGGGCCGCGTTCGCCGAGCTCGGCCTCAACGACTGGCTCGACGCCATGCCTCTCGGGCTCGACACGCCGGTCGGCGAGCGGGGCGAGAGCCTGTCGGTCGGCGAGCGCCAGCTCGTGTCGCTCGCGCGGGCGTACCTCGCGAGCCCGTCGTGCCTCATCCTCGACGAAGCGACGTCGGCCGTCGATCCCGCGACCGAGGTGCGCCTCACGCGCGCGGTCGAGTCGCTCACGGCGGGCCGGACGACCATCGCGATCGCGCATCGGCTGTCGACGGCCGAGCGGGCAGACCAGGTGTTGGTGATGGAGCACGGCCGTCTCGTCGAGGTCGGCCACCACGACGACCTCGTCGACGCCGGCGGCGCCTACAGCCGCCTTCACGAGCGCTGGCTCGCGGGCACCGCCACCGTCTGACGCGCGATCTGGAGCGCGTTCAGCGCAACATGTTGCGTTGTGGGGGCCCCAGAGATCCCGACGACGGCGTGGCAGTTCCCAGAACCCACAGAGGCCGACGGCGACGTCATCGCGGTCGGAGGCGACCTCGAGCCGGGGACGATCCTCAACGCGTACGCGAACGGGCTCTTCCCGATGCCGCTGGAAGGTCGCCTCGCGTGGTGGTCGCCCGATCCGCGCGGGATCATCCCGCTCGACGGGCTCAGGATCAGCCGCAGCCTCCGCAAGAGCTGCGCGCGCTTCGAGATCCGCGTCGACACCGCCTTCGACGAGGTGATCGCGGCGTGCGCGGATCCGAGGCGGCCGCACGGGTGGATCAGCGGCGACATCGAGGAGGCGTATCAACGCCTGCACTCACTCGGGTGGGTCCACAGTGTCGAAGCCTGGTCGAGGGATGACGGCTCACTCGCGGGCGGCCTCTATGGCGTCGCCATCGGCGGCCTCTTCGCGGGCGAGTCGATGTTCCATCGTCGGACGGACGCATCGAAGGTCGCGCTGGTCGGTCTCGTCGAACTGCTCAACAGTGAACAAGACGGATCGAATCGCCTTCTCGACGTGCAGTGGAAGACCGATCATCTGGCGTCGCTGGGCGCGATCGACGTCCCGAGGAAGGAATACGTGGAGAGGGTGAAGAACATCATTCACACGACGCCACTCTCCGCGTTCGGCGCCAATATCAGAAATCGCCCCTAAGTCGGCGGATTGTCCTGCCGATGTTTGTGGCATGACCAGCGCGTACAAGCGGGGGACGCGTGTCCCCTGCGCCAGGCAGGCCGGCCATGCCTGAGCACTACGTAGGCCTCGACATCGGATCGTTCGCGGTCCGAGCGGCCGAGATCTCGGGTGAGCCGGGGAACCTCACACTGCACCGATTCGCCCAGCTGACCCTGCCTCCGGGCGCGGTCGTCGACGGAGAGATCGTCGACAGCCTCGCCGTCACCGAGGCGATCAAGGCTCTGTGGGCCCGCGGCGGCTTCAAGACGAAGAACGTCGTGGTCGGCATCGCCAACCGGTGGGTGAAGGTCCGCCAGGCCGAGGTGCCTGCGCTCTCGCCCGACGAGGTTCGCACCTCGCTCCGGTACGAGGCCCAGGAAGTCATCCCCTTCGCCGAGGAAGACGCCATCGTCGACTACGTCGTCCAGGAGCGGTTCCCCGGTCCTGAGGGCGGCGAGTTCATGCGCATCCAGGTCGTCGCGGCGCAGCGCCAGATGGTCATGACGGCGCTCGAGAGCGTTCGCCGGGCCGGGCTCGTGCCGAAGATGGTCGACCTGACCCCCTTCGCGATGGTGCGCTCGCTCGCACCCGTGGCGGCTCCTGGAGTGTCGGAGGCGATCGTCTCCGTCGGCGCTGGTCTGACGAACGTCGTCGTGCACACCGGCGGCACCCCCCGCCTCGTGCGCATGACCCCGCGTGCCGGCGCGGCGGTCACCGAGAACCTCACCCGCGCCCTCGGCGTCGACGTCGAGCGGGCCGAGGCGCTGAAGCGTGGCGCGGCCGTGGCCGTCGCCGATCCGCAGACCGCGCAGGCCGCCGACATCATCGCCAACGAGCTCACCCCGCTGGTCCAGGAGATCCAGGGCTCGCTCGACTACTTCCTCGCCCAGACGGAAGACGTCGAGCTCCGCCGTGTCCTCCTCACCGGCGCCGGGGCGAAGATGGCCGGCCTCCGTGCCCGCCTCGCCACCGAGCTTCGCGTGCCGGTCGAGATGGCGTCGCCGCTCGAGTACCTCAAGCTCGGCAAGACAGGCCTCAGCGACGAGCAGCTCACCGCTGCCGCCGCCGTCCTGTCGGTGCCGGTCGGTCTCGCCATGGCGCCGATGGCTGCGCCGAACACGAAGCTCACCTCGCTGTTCCCGCCGGAGTACGCGAAGGCGGGCCAGGAGCGTCGTGCGAAGTTCATGACCGCTGCTGCCGTCGGTGGCCTCGCCATCGTCCTCGGTGGTGCGTGGGCCTACCAGCAGACGCAGGTCGCGCAGGCTCGGGATGATGCCGAGCAGGCGACCGAGCGGGCGAACGAGCTCGACCGCCAGGTCCAGAAGCTCCTGCCCTTCGAGCAGGCCGAGGCGCAGATCAACGCGCAGCGGGCTCAGGTCGAGCAGGCACTCGCGACCGACGTCGACATCCCCCGCTTCATGGACACCCTCGTCGCCCAGACGCCGCCCGACGTCGGCTGGACCTCCTTCAGCCTCTCGCTCAACGCGGGTGGTGCGGCCCCGGGCGCCCAGGCTCCCGGCGCACCGGCTGCGGCGGCGCCGATGGGCACCGTCACCTTCTCGCTCGTCGGCACCCAGAGCCACGACAGCACCGCCCACTGGATCACGAAGATGCGTGAGCTCGGGATCCTCTCCGACCTGTGGGTGCCGTCGTCGACCAAGGGCGCGCAGGGCAACGAGGTGACGTTCTCCTCCAACGCCAACATCACCACGAGCGCCAAGAGCGACCGGGTGAACAAGTACAGGAGCTCGGCACAGTGAAGGCCCGACTCGCTCTCATCGGGATCGGGGCGTCGATCGTCCTGATCGGCGCCTGGTTCTTCCTCATGTGGAAGCCGGCGAGCAACGACCTCGACCAAGCCAAGGCCGACAAGGTCGCGGCGGAGCAGAAGGCCGACCAGCTCGCGGTGCGGCTCGCCCATCTGAAGAACCTCGAGGCGAACGCCGAGGTGCTCGAGCGTGACCGTGCGCTCCTCGCCGAGGCGATCCCCTCGACCGACCTGGTCGACCAGTTCATCCTCCAGGTGAACGAGCGGGCAGCTCGTTCGGGCGTGCAGTTCGTCTCGGTGTCGCCTCAGCAGCCCGGCGGAGCGGCCGCCGCTCCGGGTGCTGCCGCAGGCCCGACCTCTATCGGTCTCCAGATCCAGGCGACCGGCGACTACTTCCAGCTCCTGCGGTTCCTCGAGGAGCTGCGTGACGGGCCCCGCCTCGTCACCGTCGACACCTTCTCGCTCAGCAAGGGCGGCGAAGGCAACCAGATGAGCGCCTCGGTTGGTGGGCGCATGTTCCTGAACCCGACGGCCACCGCTGCGGCGGTGCCCCAAGCCCCGGCTGCGTGATCCGATGAGCGACCTTGCCCCGAGCCCTGTGAAGGGCGGCCAGCAGGCCAACAAGAACCAGGTGGTGCTCCTCGCCGTGCTCGGCGTCGTGCTGCTCCTCGTCCTGGTGTTCATGGTCATCAAGCCGTTCGGCGGCGGCGACGACACGTCGTCGGCTCCGGTTGACACGACCGCCCAGGTCGCCACGCCGGACGCCAGCGGTGCGGCCGCTCAGTCGCCCGCTCCGGCCGAGCAGCAGGCGCCCGAAGCGGCACCGGCTCCCCCTCGGGGCCGCAACCCATTCGATCCGCCCCGCTGACCGACCGACGAACTGAGCTTCACGAACGGGCCGCTGCGAGAGCAGCGGCCCGTTTCGCGAGCTCGCCCCCGTCGATGCGCTCGACGAACGCCTCGAAGCCGTCGGTCGGCCCCCGCCAGTGCAGGTCGCCGACCCCCTTCACGAGGTCGTCATCGATCTGGAGCGTCGCGAGCGTCTTGAAGAGCATCGCCAGCTCGATGTTTCCCGCAAGCGTGTCCGCGAGCTTCTGTGGGGTGCGCAGCCCCGGCACCTCCCACGCCCGCCCGTCGGCCGGGATCTTCTCGATGTGGCCGTACACCCGCAGCACTGCGGCTGCCGACTTCGCGCCGAAGCCGGCCAGGCCGGGGAAGCCGTCCGCGCTGTCGCCCACGAGCGCGAGGTAGTCGGGGATCGACGCAGGCGGGACGCCGAACTTCTCCGTCACCCCCGCCACGTCGAACATCTTCTTGGCCCGGCGGTCGAACTGGACGACCCGCTGATCGCGCACGCACTGGGCGAGGTCCTTGTCGACCGTCATGATGACCACTCGGTCAACGCCTTCGGTGTCGCGGTCGAGCACCGCCGCCGCGGTGGCCAGTGCGTCGTCGGCTTCCAGCTCGACCATCGGCCACACCGTGACGCCCATGGCTTCGAGCCCCTCCTCGAGCACGGGGAACTGCGCCTTGAGCACCGGATCGACACCGTCGCCCGTCTTGTAGCCCCGCCAGAGGTCGTTGCGGAACGACTCGATCACGTGGTCGGTCGCGACGCCGACATGGGTCGCGCCCTCTTCGAGAAGGTAGTAGACGGTCCACAGCACGCCACGAACGGCGCTGTTCGTGCCCGGCTGCGAGCGCACACCCTCCGGCAGGCCGTAGAAGTGCCGGAACAGCTCGTAGGTGCCGTCGACCAGGTACGCGGTCACGCCCATCGCGGGAATCCTCGCAGGTCCGCCCTCACGTCCCCGCGCGCATCGGGTCGAGCAGCGCGATCAACTTCTTCGGCGCCAGAAGGCAGTAGCTCTCGGTGAGCAGTTCCTTGACCTCCTGCCAGTCGGTCGACCCGTCGTCCCGCAGCACCATCGCGATGAGCCCGTCACCCCATCCGGGGTGGAACGGGTCGCCCGCCGAGAGCAGCGCCTCGCGTTCCTCGCCCACGCAGTGGAACGTGACGTACGTGATCGGCCCTTCGCCCTGGTCGGTCGTGCGGACGTGGGCCAAGGTGTTCCCGCGGATCCGCCATCGCGTGCCCGCGTAGGCCGGTTCCTCGTAGGCCTCCGGCAGGTGCGCGCATGCCGTCCGGAGGCGCCGCAGGATCGGTCGCGGGACTGCGAGACCAGCGCTCACCCCGACCAGCTCCCCACGCCCCAGATCCTCGCGCGACGGAGTTGGCGTTTGACAGCAGGTGTACCAGGCTAGAACTGGACGGCTCGCGGCGTGTCCGCCGCGCAGCGTGACGCGAAGGGGGTGCAATGGTCGGACACGCGCCGCCTGGGAAGGCGCTCGACCCGACGCGCACCCTCGACGCCGTCCGCCAGGCGGTCATCGTCACCGACGGGCGCGGCACCGTCCAGTTCTGGAACGCCGCCGCGGAGGCGTTGTACGGCTGGCGGGCTGATGAGGTGGTGGGCCGTTCGATCGTCGAGGTCACGCCCGCGGAGCACCTCGTCGACGAGGCCGAGGAGGTCATGCGCCAGCTGCGGGCGGGGCGCACGTGGTCGGGCGACATGGTGCTGCGGCGCAAGAACGGCGAGACGTTCGTCGCCCACGTGTCGGACACGCCGGTGCTCGACGCCACCGGCGAGGTCGTCGGCATCATCGGCGTCTCCGAAGACGTCACCGATCGCCGCCAGGCCGACGCCGCACTGGCGGCCACCGCGCAACGGCTCCAGCTCGCGCTCAGCGCCGGCAGGCTCGGCGTGTGGCAGTGGGACCGCGTCACGGGCGAGGTGGAGTGGGACGCGAGGGTCGAGGAGATCTACGGCGTCGGTCCAGAAGGAGCCCCGAAGACCTTCGAGGAGTACTCCGCGCTGATCCACCCGGACGACCGGGAAGCGGCGACGGCCACCGTTCGCGCCGCGGTGGAGGCCGGCACCGACTACACGGTCGAGCATCGGGTGACGACCCACGACGGTCGCGTCCGGTGGGTGCAGGGGCATGGGCAACCCCTGTGGGAGAACGGCACCGTCCGAGGCTTGGTCGGCGTGGCGCGAGATGTCACCGAACGCCACCGCGCGGTCGAACGTCTCCAGCTCCTCACCGATGTCACCGAGCGGCTCACGACGCTGCCGTCGGCGTCTGCTCGGATCGAGGCACTGGTCGACGCCGTCGTGCCTCGCCTCGCGGACGCGTGCGCGGTCCACCTCGTGCAGCCGGACGGCACCGTCGCGCAGGTCCAGTTCCGCCACATCGACCCTCACTGGGAAGAGGTTGCACGCGAGTTCGTCGACCGGTACCCGGTGCGTCTCGACGCCCCGACGGGCGCAGGCGCGGCGATCCGCGAAGGCACCACCTCGTGGAGCCCGGAGATCACCGACGAGATGCTCGTCGCGGCAGCGCAAGATGGCGAGCACCTCGAACTGCTGCGGGCGCTCGCGATCAGCGGGGTCGTCGCGGTGCCGCTGCGCGGACGCGACGGTGTGATCGGCGCCGTGTCGTTCGTGACCGTCGACGGGCGAAAGATCGACGACGACGACTTGGGCGTTGCAGAAGACCTGTGCGCACGCGCCGGCCTCCTGATCGAGAACGCGCGGCTTCTCGAGGAGCGCTCGGCCAGCGCAGCTGCGCACCGCTACCAGGCGGCTCTGCTGGAGGCGATCCACGACTCGAGCATCGACGGGGTGATCGCGGTCGGGCCCGACGGCGAGGTCCTCTCGTACAACCGCCGGTTCCTCGAGATCTGGGGCTTCGACGTCGCCGCGATCGAGGCAGGTGACGCTTCGCTGCTCGAGCAGGCTCGCGATCGGGTCGCCGATCCCGACGCGTTCACGACGCGGGTGGCCGAGGTCTATCGCGAGCGGCCAGCGCATGTGCACGACGAGGTCGTGCTCGCCGACGGTCGCACCCTCGAGCGCTACGGAGCGACGATCCGTGCCCGCGACGGCGAGTACCTCGGTTTCGCGTGGACCTTCCGCGACGTCACCGCCGACCGCCTGCGTCAGGCGGAGATCGCGGCGGCCGGTGAACGTTTCGCGGCGCTGGCGCGGACGCTGCAGCAGAGCCTGTTGCCGCCGCTGCTCCCGTCGCCCGTGGGCATCGAGCTCGCGGCGCGGTACCACCCAGCGCTCGACGGCATCGAGGTCGGCGGCGACTTCTACGACGTGTTCGCCGTCGACGACGACTGGATCCTCGTGCTCGGCGACGTGTGCGGCAAGGGGGCGCAGGCCGCAGCGCTGACGGCGCTGATCCGCTACTCGATACGCGCCGTCGCCATGCAGGACAGAGATCCCGCTGCGATCCTGCGCGAGCTCAACTCGGTGATGCTGCACAACGTCGACGATGAAGACGACGCCCGCTTCGCCACGGTGTGCTGCCTCCGTCTCCGACGGACCGACGAAGGTGTGGCGACGGCCATCGCCTGCGCTGGTCACCCGCCGCCCATGGTCGTCCGTCGCGACGGCACCATCGCCGACCTCGGGGTGCCGGGCACGATCGTCGGCGTCTTCGACGACATCGACGTCACGACGACCTCCGAGTTCCTGCGACCGGGTGATGCGGTCGTGACCGTGACCGACGGCGTGCTCGAGGCACGCGACGCGGACGGCGAGGAGTTCGAGCGAACGAACCTCGCTCGGGTCCTGAGCGAGGCGTGCGCAGGCGACGCCGCCGCACTGGCCAACGCGGTCGAAGCCGCATCACTCGACTGGGAAGGTGGCCGGGCCCACGACGACATCGCCGTCCTCGTCGCGAAGGTGCGCAACGAGGGGGAGCCCACAACGTGAACGACACACCGGTCGCCGAACGTCGTGTGCGGCTCGCACCGGCGCCAGAGAGCACGCGCGAGGCGAGGCGGATCCTCCGGGAGGCGCTCGAGCTTGCCGGCCGCGAACGCTGGCTCTCCGATGCGGAGCTCGCGCTGAGCGAGATCGTGACGAACGCCGTGCTGCACGCGCACACCGAGATCGACGTGCACGTCAAGGTGACGCACGTGGCAGCACGCGTCGAGGTCAGGGACTTCAACCCTGCGATGCCGGTCGCTCGCAACTACGGCGAGGAGGCGCTCACCGGTCGCGGCATGGCCCTCGTCGCCGCGGTCACCCAGGCTTCCGGCGTGGAGCGGGTGGGCGAGTCCGGGAAGGTGGTCTGGTTCTGCGTCGGCGACGAAGAGGGCGAGTCGACGGCCGATCTGACGGTCGACGACCTCCTGGCCGCATGGGACGACGACGGGTGGGACGACGCGGTCGCGTCATCTGGCGATGTCGTCGACGTGGTGCTTCGTGACATGCCCGTACGACTGTGGCTCGCGGCACGGGAGCACCACGACGCGATCGTCCGCGACCTCGGGTACTACGTGGCGAGGCACCAGGGTCTCGACCTCGATCTCGCAGGCACCGACCGGGCGCGGAGCACGATCTCGGAGTCTCTCGTCGAGCTTCTCGACCGCGAGTTCGCGTGCAGCGATCTGCGGATCTTCCCCGTGGTAGGCCGCGACGCGGCGGTCGTGCCCGACGACGTCGACCTGGAGCTCGGCGTCGCAGCCGATTCGGCGCCGCTGTTCTCCACGATGCAAGACGTGCTCGACATCGCGGAAGACCTCGCGGCGCGCGGGCTTCTGCTCGTCCAACCGGCGTTACCCGAGGTCGTCGCGGTCCGCGACTGGGCCTGCGAGCAGGTGATCGCCCAGATCAGCGGCGCTCCGTCCGCGCCGTGGCCGGGGACTGCGCGTGCGCACTTCGAGACCGAGGTTCGCGAGCGACAGGGCGAGTCCGTCGAGTGGGACGAGGAGGCCGTCACCGGTGCCGGGTGCCCCGCTGTGGCTGTCGACTCCGCGAACCGCATCGTCGCCGCGAACGACGAGCTGGCGCGCCTCGTGGGCTGGGACGTCGACGAGCTCGTCGGCCGGCGGGTCGTCACGCTGGTGCCGCCGCGCTTCCGCGAGGCGCACGTCGCCGGGTTCACGAGGTTCCTCAGCACCGGCGAGCGCAAGGTGCTCGGCCAGAGCCTCCAGCTCCCGTTGTTCACACGCGATGGGCGTGAGGTCGATGTGACGCTGCGGATCGAGACGGCGGCGGGCGATAGCGGGGTGCTGTTCATCGCCACCATGGAGCCAGGCGGCTAGATCGACAGCACCACCGAACGCTCCGCTACATCGGGCACCGCGCCGTCGGCTCGCCCGCTCTCGGCCGCACGGAGCAACCGGCGGATGGCGTTGCCCATGAGATCGAGCTCCGTCGACGTGAAGCGCTCGCCCCCGAAGCGCTGGATCGTCTCGTTCTGGCGCGCGAGGACCTTCGCGTCCTGGCTCAGGATCTGGCGACCCCGAGCGAGCACGATCGGCTTCACGACTGCGGCGGGCAGTCGCGTCCAGTAGCGGACGACGAACCACGCTCGCGTCCGGAACGGGCCGAGCGGGAGGTGCAGGATCGTGTTGACGATCCGCAGCCATCCCGCCACGGCGTACTCGATCTGGGCGACGCACGGCAGGAGGAAGCGGTCCCAGTGGTCGAAGACGAGCTCGCCACCCTGCGGGCCGCGCAGCCGCCCGAGGCCGACGGGCTCGCCGAGGTACTGCACCTCGACACCCCCTTCGATCGGCCGTCGCACCGCGGTGATCTCGCGCGCATCGCCACCGCGGAAGATCCCCCGATGGAGGAAGGCCGTGTGCGGAACGTCGAGCGCGTTCTCGAGGGCCGCGTGCATCGTGCATTCGAGGTCGTAGGAGAAGATCGCCTCTCCGGAGCCGGAGCCGGGGCCGGAGCTCCGCCCCTCCACGACCGGAAGCGCGAGCGGCTGTCCCACCGGTTCGGTGGAAGGGTCCGACCACGCCCACACGAACCCGTCCTGCTCGACGGCTCGGTACGCAGTGACCGCGCGAGCCTCGACGTCCGGACCTGCCGCGCCGAGGCCCGGCACGGCGACGCACCGCCCCTCGCCGTCGAAGCACCAGCCGTGGTAGCCGCACTCGAGGACGCCCTGCGGCGTCACCCGCCCGATCGTGAGCGGGACGTTCCGATGCGGGCACCGGTCGACGACCGCGGCGACGCCGGCGCCGGCGCGGAACACCGCGAGCGGCGTGTCCATCAGCGTCACCGCGACCGGTCGCCTGCCGAGCCGGTCGACCGGCGACAGCGGGTACCAGCCGGGCGGGAAGGCGACCGAATAACGACTGCGATCGGCGTCGGGTTCGGGCTTCACGAGGGCGAACGCTACGACGCCACGCTCAGTCGAGTCCGGCGAAGGCCTCGGCGTCGGCGGTCTCGCCCGCGACCACGATGAGATCGCCGGGCCCGAGCACCGTCTCGGGCGTCGCGTAGGTGAAGCGCCCGCCCGCCGGTTTCACGCACACCACGGTCACCCCGTACTTCGCCCGCACGCCGATCTCGCCGAGCGAGCGGCCGGTCATCGACTCGGGCGCTGTCGCCTCCACGAGCGCGAAGCCCGTGTCGAGAGGGAGGAAGTCGAGAACGCGTCCAGCGACGAGGTGCGCGACCCGCTCCCCCATCTGGGCCTCGGGGAACACCACGTGGTGAGCGCCGACCCGCTCGAGGATGCGCGCGTGGGGCTGGGTCATCGACTTCGCCCAGATGTCCCGGATGCCGAGGTCGACGAGCGCCGCCGTCGTGAGGATCGACGCCTCCATGTCTGTTCCGATGGCGACGACGGCGCGGTCGAACTCCGCAGCGCCCAGCTGTTCGAGCGCGCGCACGTCGGTGGTGTCGGCCTCGGCGACGTGGCTCAGCTGGTCGCGCAGGTCGGCGATGCGCTCCGCCCGCGCATCGACGCCGAGCACCTCGCTGCCCAACGTCTCGAGTGTGAGCGCGAGCGACGTACCGAACCGGCCGAGCCCGATGACGATGACGGATCCCGGCTCGGCGCGAGCGGGACGGCGGCGACGGCGGCGATCAGCCAATGAGAGGACGCTCCTCGGGAAGTCGGAACCGCTGGTCGCGAGACCGCACCGCGAGCGCGGTGCCGACGGTCAGCGGACCAACGCGTCCAGCGAACATGAGCACGGTCAGAAGCAGCTTGCCCAGCACGGGCAGGTCGGCGGTGATGCCGGTGGAGAGGCCGACGGTGCCGAACGCGCTCGTCACCTCGAACAACGTCGGTCCGAGCTCGAAGCCGGTGATCTCCACCAAGGCCAGCGTGGTGGCGAACACGACGCCGACGCCGATGAGGGCTATCGCGAGACCCTGTCGCTGCGCGACGGACGGGATGCGGCGCTGGAACAGGTTGACGTCGTCGTCGCCCCTCATCTCCGAGAGGATCACGAAACCGAGCATCGCGAACGTCGTCACCTTGATCCCACCGCCCGTCGACGCGGGGGCCGCGCCGATGAACATCAGCGCCGACGTGAACAGCATCGTGGCTTCGCGAACACCCCCGAAGTCGATCGTGTTGAAGCCCGCAGTGCGCGGCGTCACCGACTGGAACAGCCCGGCCAGCAGGCTCTCCGGCGTCGACAGTGGACCCATCGTGGCGTCGTTCGTCCACTCGAAGAGGCAGATCACGATCCAGCCCACGAGCACGAGCCCCGCCGACGTCACCAGCACGAGCTTCGTGTGGAGCGACCACCTCGTCCAGTGCAGCCGGTCGCGCGTCAACTCGCCGAGGACGGGGACGCCGAGCCCGCCGATGGTGATGGCGACCATCACCACCACGTTGACCACTGGGTCGCTCACGAACCCGATGAGGGAGTCGCTGAAGAGCGCGAAGCCTGCGTTGTTGAACGCGGACACCGCGTGGAACAGCCCGAGCCAGCCGGCTCGAAGCAGCGGTTCGTCGTAGCGGACGAGGAACCACAGCGACAGGACGACCGCCGCGGCCGCCTCCACCGACGCCGAGAGCACGAGCACCCGTCGCACGACCCCGCGCACCTCACCCAGGGTCAGCACGCCGACCTCGTGCTGCGCGATGAGCCGCTGTCGGAGGCCGATCCGACCCGAGATGCCGACGAGGATGAGTGCAGCGAGCGTCATGATCCCGATGCCGCCCAGCTGGATCAGCACGAGGATGACAGCCTCGCCGAACGTCGACCAGAACGCTGGTGTGTCGACGGTGATGTGGCCGGTCACGGTGACAGCCGACGTTGCGGTGAAGAAGGCGTCGAGCAGCCCTGCCCCGCCGGGATCCTCGGTCGACGCCGGGATCATCAGCAGCGCCGTGCCGGCGAAGACCGCCACCGCGAACGCGGTCGTGATCAGCCGCGCAGGGTGCCGGATCGGTGACCGGCGCGGCTCGTGGGTGGGGGCGACCACTGCCCGTCAACCTGTCACATCTGACGTCAGGTGCTCGACGCCAACCACTTCTCGGCCGCCCGCAGCCGCCGCTCGAGCTGCTCGGTCGTCGCCTCGGTGATCTTCCGCAGCCCGACCATCCGGTTCAACTCGGCGTTCACCTGCGCATGGGTCATGTTCGTCCGGCGCGAGATGAGGCGGGCCCACTCGGCGTTCGCTTCCCGGAGGCGCTTCTTCTGATCGCGCCGCATCAGCGTGGTCGCGCCGTCGGTGGGGATGGCGAGGTCGCCGGGCAGCGGCGGAAGGTCGATGACGAGCCCCGCGTCGTCGTGCGGCTCGCGCGGCTCCGGCTCGTGCTCCCAGAACGCGAGCGGCTCGTCGACATCCCCGAGCGGCGTCGCCGACAGCGGTGCGAACAGCGAGAGCTGCTCGGCGTCGCCGAGCTCCTGCTGCTCCTCCCGCACCGGCGCACCGACGGGCTCCCGTTCCGACTCCTTCCGCAGCGAGTGCCGGCGCTGCTCCGAGATGCGGAACGCGCGGGCTCGGAGGCGCGGGTCGTCGGGGATGAACAGGAACGCGTGCTGCTTCCCGCTCCCTCGCACCCAACGAACGAGCCGGCCGACCGCCTGACGGAAGAACAGCTCGGTGGTCGTCGTCGTCGCGAAGACGCCGACCCGCAGGCGCGGGATGTCGACGCCCTCGGACACCATCCGCACCGCGACCAGCCACGGCGCGTCGCTCCCCGAGAAGGACGAGATGCGGGATGACGCCTCGGGATCGTCCGACGTCGCCACGACGGCCCGGATCCCGAACCTCCGGTGGAACAGGTCGGCGATCCCCCCCGCGTGCTCCTGGTCCATCGCGATCACGAGACCGCCGGCGTCTGGAGCGTGGCGGCGGATCTCCATCAGGCGCGTGTGGGCCTGGTGGAGCACGTGGGGAAGCCACTCGCCCTCGAGCGACAGCGCGGTGCGCAGACGCTGGTTCGCGGCGGCGTGGTCGAGGGCGTCGTCGAACGTGTGCGATCGCAGTGAGCCGTCGGGCGCCGTCCACTCCATGTGCCCGTCGAGTCGGGGGAAGTACACGGGCCGGACGACGCCGCCGTCGACGAGCGCGTCGGCATATCCGTACTCGAAGTCCGGACGGGCTTCCTCGTCGTCGTAGCGGACGAACGGGATCGGCGCGGTGTCGGACCGGAAGGGCGTGCCCGACAACGACAGCCGGCGCGCCGCACCCTCGAACGCAGTACGGACGGCGTCTCCCCATGCCCGCTCGTCCGCCGCGTGGTGGACCTCGTCGAAGATGACGAACGAACGAGCGGTCAGCGTCCGCAGGGCGCCGGCCGACGTCGCCACCTGCTGGTACGTGGTGACGATGCCGTGCATGTCGTGCGGAAGCCGTCCGTCACTGGCGGCCCACCCGGGATCGAGGTGGAGGTCGAATCGCAGTGCCGCCTCGGCCCACTGCCGCTTGAGGTGCGCCGTCGGCACCACGACGACGACGCGGGCGGCCGTGCCGGCGGCGAGCGCCGTGCGCGCGGCGGTGAGGGCGAAGGTCGTCTTCCCCGCGCCAGGTGTGGCGACAGCGAGGAAGTCGGGGGACGTCGACGACGAGAGCCGCTCGAGCGCGGCCTTCTGCCAGGGACGGAGTGTGACGGAGCGCGACATCAGGTGGAGGAACGGTCCCAGCGGTAGCCCAGCGAGGGAGTCGATGATGCCCGATGGCAGCGCACCCGTGGGCGAACCGATGTTCACACGGCGGCGAACGCTCGCAGCTTCTCCAGCGACGATCGGAGCAGCCGAGACACGTGCATCTGGCTCAGCCCGATGGCGTCGGCGATCTCGCGCTGGGTCCGATTCTCGAAGAACCGCATGCGCACAATCTCCCGCTCCCGCTCGCCCAGGTGATCGAGGAGATCCGCCACCAGGTCGCTGAGCTCGATAGCGCCGAACCCCTCGTCGGTCGACGCGACCTCCCGCGCACCACCGTCGTCGTCGGCAACCGGCGCGTCGAGCGACAGCACCCGCTGGGCGTCGCGCAGCTCGAGCAGCTCGAGGGCCTCCTCGATGGTCACCGAGGCCCGCTCCGCGAGCTCTCCCACGGTCGGCTCACGATGCAGCTCGCGCGACAGCTCCTCCGAGGCGGCCGCCATTCGCAGGTATCCCTCCTGGAGGCGGCGGGGCACGCGCATCGACCAGCCGGTGCGCCGGCGATACCGCTTCAGCTCGCCGCTGATCGTGGCGTGGGCGAACGTCGAGAACTCGAAGCCGCGATCCGGATCGAAGCGACGCAACGCTTGGAGCAGGCCGAACATCGCCACCTGCACCAGGTCGTCGACCTCGTGCTGAGATCGCGCCATACGGAGGGCCAGCGAACGGGCCAGCCCGCCGTAGCGATCGACGAGCGCCGCCGCCTCCGAGCTGGAGAGATCGCTTGCTGCGGCGAGGTGAAGGTCACGGATCAGGATGGCGGGCTCCGGGAGCAGGCGCGGGAGCGACGTCGCCGCTCGAACACGCATCTGGTCCGGCCCGGTTCGCCTGCGGAGCCCCGCCTGCTCGCCGTCCCCGACGGGTTGTGGCCGGCGCAGGCCTCGCCGAAGCGCCGCCTACTGCCGAGAAGCAGGCTACCCGAGGTCGGTTTCGGCGAGATCGTTCTCCTCGCCGAGGAGGAACATCTCGATGGCGTAGTCGGGCTTGAGCATCAGCTGACTCTGGTAGCCGATGACCGTTCGGCCGGTGATCTTCTCGATGGCGTCCCGGAAGGCGATGTCCATCTGCTCCTGGAAGCGCAGGCGGACGCGGCGCACGAGGTCTTCGTCACCGGCCGCCACCAGCGTCTCCTCGACCCGCGTCAGGCCGCCCTTCATGACGCAGAACAGGAAGTCGTCGTTCATGTACGACTTCGACTCGAGGGGGCCCTTGCCGTAGTGATGGGCCTTCAGCCTGGCGATCTCGGTGGAGATCGCCGCGAGCATCTCCCCGGTGATCGCCTTTGCCATGGCCGTCGCTCTACCCGGTGGCGATCGGCGTGGTCATGATTCGCGTCGCCGTCTCGCGGTCGAGCGGATGCGGCCCCGACATCAGATGCTCGATGCCGACTGCCGGATCGAGCGTCTCGATCGGGAAGTCGCTGCCGGCGATCACCTCGGCGCCCGCGGCGATCAGGCGGTCCCACCGGTAGGCGAGCGGGTAGTCGTCGCCGAGGCCGTGCTCGACGTGCGGTGCGTCGCTCGCAGCGAAGCAGGGCTGGATGCAACACACGACGCCGAGCTCGGCGATGCGGGCGATCAGGTCGTCGCGCAGGAGCTGCGCGTGCTCGATGCGGGGCCGGGCCGCGCGGACCCCGTCGGCACCGCCGTACACCTGCTCGTACGCGTCGAGCACGGCATCCATCGCACGATCGCCGATGGCGTGGGTTGCGGGACGGAAGCCGTCGCGCGCCAGCGGGTCGATGCGGGACGCGAGTCGATCGGCGTCCTGGAACAGGATCCCGTCGTTCGGCGGGTCGACGTCGTGGAAGACGTGCGTGCACGCGCACGTGCGAGGACCGAGCCAGCCGTCGGCGTAGAATTTGATCCCCACGATCTGCAGCCGGTCGTCGCTCGCTTCACGGGCCGCTCGCAGGCGGCCGAGGTCGTCCACTGCCCCGCTGGCGACGAGGACGCCGACGTCGATCGGCAGCTCGTCACGATCGCGAAGTTCGACGAGCGCGTCCCAGTGGTCCCATGTCCGCATGCCCGCTTCGGTGACGCCGGTGAGGCCGAGATCGGCGGCCCTCTGCAGCCCGCGCCTCAACGCTGCGGGAAGGTCGTCGACGGGCTCGTAGTCGTCGGGCTCGTCCATCGGCGACGAGCCGCGAGCAGCGACGTCGCGGTGGTACTGCGCGATGTCACCGACCCACTTCCTCCTCGCGGACACCGCGAGGAGGTGGACGTGATGGTCGACGAACGGGACACGCTCGTCGACCATCACCTACTCCTCGACGAGCTCGATCAGGGCGCCGAACGACGACTTCGGGTGCAGGAACGCCACCGTGGTGCCGCGCGAGCCCGTGCGGGGGTGCTCGTCGACGACGCGGGCGCCCTCGGCCTTGCAGTGCTCGAGCACCTCTTCGCAGTTCGCAACGCGGTACCCGACGTGGTGGATGCCTTCGCCGTTCTTGTCCATCCACTTCTTGAGCGGGCTGGTGTCGGCGTAGGGCGTCAGGATCTGCAGGTACGAGTCGGCCACCTTGATCAGGGCCTCCTCGACGCCGTCGCTCTCGATCCGCTCCTGGTGCGCGACCTTGGCGCCGAACATCCGCTCGTACCAGCCCACCGTCGCCTCGATGTCGTTGACCGCGAGGCCGACGTGGTCGATCTCGGTCAGGCTGCCGGCCGGGACGGGGTCGTGGCTGTGCGACGTGCCATCCGCGTGCGTGTGCTCGAGCCCGCTCATCAGAGGATGCCCTTCACGGCCTCGGGCATGTCCTTGGCGACTCGCACGATCGGGATGCCGGTCTGGGTGTTCTCGTGCATCTCGTGGAAGGCGCGGCCGGCGTCCTCGAACTCGTAGATCTCGGAGTGCACGGTCGGGCGGAACACCTTGCCGTAGAGCTCGGTCGCCGCCCAGCAGCCGTCGATCGTCTCGTAGTGCGTGTGGTCGATCGTGACCTGCTTGGCCGACATCAGCGTCGAGTTGTATTCCACGACCTGCGACAGCTGCCATCCGGACGACACGTTCACGCCCTGGCGGGCGGCGACGGCCAGGCCGGCGGGGAACACCGGGCCGCGGAGCATGTCGCAGACGATGTGCATGTTCACGCCGCCGGTGAGGTCGCGAACGTGCTTCCGGAAGTTGTTCACGTCCTCACGGCTCGCGAAGCGGTTGAACTGCTTCTGGTCGATGCCGATGATCCCGTACTGCTCGAGGGCGTCGCGGCGCTCCTTCGAGCCGGCGCAGAAGTAGGCGTTGTGGCCCTCGGCCTTGGCCAGCTGGAGGAACAGCTCGCCGACGCCGCCACCGAAGCTGAGGACGTTGAGCACGGCCTGCTTCTCGCGGGTGACCTTGACGCGGTAGATGCCGAGAGCGCGACGCCACATGTGGTACGCCGTCGGCGCCCGGAGCGGCAGGGCGGCGATCTCCCACAGGGTGAGGCCGCAGTCGAGCGGGGCGTTGATCAGCTGCCACTCGCCGACGACGGCTTCCTCCGAGTACCAGCCGATCGAGTCCGGCTGGTCGTAGGCCCAGATGCGCTGCGGGAAGCCGAACTCGTCCTCCTCGCCCAGGCAGTGGGTGATGACGATGTCGCCGGGCTTGAACTTCTTGACCTGGTCGCCGACCTCGAGCACCTCGCCCACCGCGCTGTTGCCCGGGTACATGCGGCCCCCGCGGGCCTCCGCGATGTTGATCGTGTCGGCGGTGGCGGCGTGGTCGAGGTTGTGCTCGACCGAGAAGGCGAGGATGCGCATCCGGACGTCGGTCGGGCCGACGTCACGGAGCTGCAGCTCGTCGAGGGTGATGACCTTGGAAACGTCGACGTCGGCGGTGTTCCCGCCGGTTCGCTCACGCTCGGCGGCGACGGACTCCGAGGTGATGCTGTAGGCGCGCACGGTGGTCGGCATGGGTGCGAAAGGTAGCCACGCGGGCTCCTGACCAGCCACTCGGCGGTTCGTCGACTGGCTGACTACCCCTGCTGCGTCCCTAGACTGTGGAAACTTCATCACTCGCCTGGGAGGCCGCATGCCCGGTTCCGTCATCGTCGCAGGGGCTCGGACCCCGATCGGGAAGCTGCAGGGGGGACTCGCCGACTTCAGCGCGATGGACCTCGGCGGCATCGCCATCAAGGCCGCTCTCGAGCGGGCCGGTGTCTCGCCCGAGCAGGTCGATTACGTGGTCATGGGCCAGGTCCTCCAGGCCGGCCAGGGACAGATCACGGCTCGCCAGGCCGCGGTGAAGGCCGGCATCCCGATGAAGACCCCGGCCACCACGATCAACAAGGTCTGCCTGTCGGGCCTGAACTCGATCCTCCTCGCCGACCTGTACATCCAGGCCGGACTCGCCGACATCGTCGTCGCCGGTGGCATGGAGTCGATGACCCGTGCGCCCCATCTGCTCCCGGGCAGCCGCTTCGGCTTCAAGTACGGCGACACCACCCTCGTCGACTCCATGGCCTACGACGGCCTGTTCTGCGCCTTCGACGTCTGCGCCATGGGCGCCGGCACCGAGAAGTACACCAAGGCAGCCGGCACGATCAGCCGCGAGCAGCAGGACGAATTCGCCGCCAACTCCCACGAGCGTGCGGCCGCCGCGGCGAAGGAAGGCCGCTTCGCCGACGAGATCGTCCCGGTCGAGATCCCCCAGCGCAAGGGCGACCCGATCGTGTTCGACACGGACGAAGGCGTCCGTCCCGGCACCACCACCGATACCCTCGGCAAGCTGCGTCCGGCCTTCGAGGCCGACGGCACCATCACCGCAGGCAACGCGTCGCAGATCTCCGACGGCGGCGCCGCGGTGATCGTCGCGTCGAAGGCGGCGGCCGAGAAGCTCGGCGTCCAGCCCCTCGGCGAGATCGTCTCCTACGGGCAGGTGGCGGGTCCCGACCCGTCGCTGCTCACCCAGCCGTCGCGGGCGACCAACGACGCCCTGCAGCGGGCCGGCCTCTCCGTGTCCGACGTCGACCTGTTCGAGTTCAACGAGGCGTTCGCGGCCGTCGGCCTCGCCTCGATGGCCGACCTCGGCATCACCGACGAGATCACGAACGTCAACGGCGGCGCCATCAGCCTCGGGCACCCGATCGGCATGTCGGGCACCCGCCTGGCGCTGCACATCCTCCTCGAGCTGAAGCGCCGCGGTGGCGGCACCGGCGCAGCCGCCCTCTGTGGCGGCGGCGGCCAGGGCGACGCCCTGATCGTCAAGACCCTCTAACCCCTTCGATCTGGAGGAAATTCTCCGGGATAGTTCCGGAGAATTTCCTCCAGATCCGCGTCGCGGCCGCTGTGGGGGGCGCCGGGTGGGGGCGGCTGGCGGGTCAGGCGTCGAGCTGGCGGCGGCCTTCGAGGGCCCGGCCGAGGGTGAGCTCGTCGGCGTACTCGAGGTCGCCGCCGACGGGGAGCCCGCTCGCAAGTCGGGTCACCTTGATCCCGAGCGGGCCGAGCTGGCGGGCCAGGTACATCGCCGTGGCCTCCCCCTCGAGGTTCGGATTGGTGCAGATGATGACCTCTTCGATCTGGGACTCCGCGCCCAGGCGGGCGAACAGCTCCTTCACCCGCAGCTGGTCGGGACCGATCCCCTCGATCGGGTTGATGGCGCCCTGGAGGACGTGGTAGCGCCCCTTGTACTCCTGGGTCTTCTCGAGGGCCACGACGTCGCGCGGCTCCTCGACGACGCACAACAACGTCGCATCGCGGCGAGTGTCGGCGCAGATCGAGCACTCGGTCTCGCCGACCTCCGCGCCGCCCGTCCGTTCGGCCCCGCTGATGTCGCCTCGCTGGCGCTCGGCGATGTTCCAGCAGCGGCGACAGAAGGTCATCCGCTCCTTGACCCCGGTGATGACCGAGGCGAGGCGACCGGCATCTTCCGCCGGCAGCTTCAGCAGGTGGAAGGCGATCCGCTGGGCCGACTTCGGCCCGACGCCAGGTAGCCGCCCGAGCTCGTCGATCAGCTCCTGGACCGCAGGCGGGTAGGCGCTCAGGGGAGCAGCCCGCCCAGGCCGCCGAGGCCGCCGGCGAGTCCGCCGAGGCTGCCCATGGCCTGCTGGTTGAGCGAGTTCGCCCGTGCAACAGCGTCACGCACCGCAGCCAGGACGAGGTCCTGGAGCATCTCCACGTCGTTCGGGTCGACGGCCTCGGGCGAGATCGTCACGTCGAGGAACTCGAGCCCGCCGGTGCAACGGACCTTGACGACGCCTCCGCCGGCCTGACCTTCGACCTCCTGCTCGGCGACGGCGGCCTGCGCCTCCATCAGCTGCTGCTGCATCGCCTGCGCCTGCGCGAGGAGGCCGCCGAAGTCGATCCCGCCGCCGGCCTCTGCGTCGTCGTTCGTCTGGTCGTCGCTCACGATCCCTCCACCTCGACCGCGCCGGGGAAGGCCAGCTTGACGCGGTCGGCCGGTGAGCTGGGGCCGCTCGGTGCCTCCCGCATCTCCCGGAACTCCCGCACGACCTCGTCGTCGTCGGACGGATCAGGGTTCCGCGTGCCCGAGCGCTCGCCCGACGACTCGCCGGGCGCGTCGTCGACGACGAGGTGAAGCGGGATCGGCCGGCCGAAGTGGTTCGCGAGCGCGGCCTCCACCTCCTTCTGCGACGACAGGCACTGCGTGCGGTGGGCCTCGTTCGGAAGGGCGAAGACGGCCCGTCCGTTCTCGACCGTGACGAATCGCCCGACCGCGAACAGCGCCTTCGCCCGTCCGCGCAGGCCAGGAAGCACCGCGTCGCCCCAGGCGAGGGTGATCTCGTCGCGGGACGGCAGGTCGCCTCCAGCGGCCGCACGCACCGGAGCCGCAGGCGGGGCGGCGTCCGCGTCCCGATCCGGGGCCTCGGAGGCAGCGACCTCGGCGGAACCGGGTGGTACCGAGGACGCGGACGGCACCGGTGGCACCGAGGGGGCAGCAGCCTTGCGGTAGGCGCCCAGGGCCCCCCTGGTCGGGGGCGGCGGGGGCGGTGTGACCTGGGCCGGCGTCACCGGGGCGGGCTTCGGTGCAGATCGACGAACCGGTGCGGCCTCAGCCGACAGGTTCACGGGAGCGACGGGCGTCGGCGCGGGCGCCTGCGGCGCGGCGACAGCCGGCGGGGCAGCGACGACCTCGCCCCCCTCCAACCGGCGCTCGAGTCGTTCGATCCGCTCCAGCAGCGCGGCGACCGACGTGTCGGCCTCCGGCGCCGTGATGCGCACCAGCGCGACCTCGAGCGTCACCCGTGCATCGAGCGCCTCCCGCATGTCGGTGAGCGACTCCCCGAGACGCTCCATGGCCCGCACCAGCGACGCGGCACCGAGCCGCTTCCCCTGGTCTTCGGCGCGCGCCTTCTCCTCCGGCGAAAGGTCGACGAGATCGGGAGCACGGGAGACGAGGAAGACGTCGCGCAGGTGGGAGAGGATCTCCTCGCCCATCCGGCGGGGGTCGCGTCCCGCTCCGCACGCGCTGGCGACCGCGGCCAGCGCTCGAGCCGGATCGCGCTCGCACAGGGCCTCGGTGACCTCGTCGGCCACCGGCACCTCGTCTTCGACGGCACCGAGCGCAGCGGCCTGATCGAGCACCGACAGCGCGTCGCGTGCCGAGCCGGCACCACGTCGGACGACACGATCGAGGTCGGTGGACTCGAGACCGAGGCCCGCCTCCTCGTTCACGTTCGAGACGAGCGACTGGAGGACGTCGGTTGGCAACAGGTGGAACTCGTAGTGCTGCACCCGGCTCTTGATCGTCGGGAGCACCTTCTGCGGGTCGGTCGTCGCGAGCACGAACACGACGTGGCCCGGCGGCTCCTCGAGCGTCTTCAGCAGCGCGGTGGCGGCGTCGTTGGTGAGGTGGTGGACCTCGTCGATGATGTACACCTTGCGCTGACCGGGTCCGCCGAGGGCGATGCGCTGGATGAGGTCTCGGATGGCGTCGATGCCGCGGTTCGATGCCGCGTCCATCTCGAAAACGGCGAAGCTGTTGCCCTGCTGCACCGACACGCACGACTCGCAGACGCCGCACGGCTCGCCGTCGTCGAGCTTCTCGCAGTTGAGGGCCTTGGCGAGGATGCGGGCGGTCGAGGTCTTGCCCGTGCCGCGTGGCCCGCTGAAGAGGTAGCCGTGGCCGACGCGTCCCTCGCGGACCGCGTTCTGAAGCGCGCGCGTGACGTGGTCTTGGCCGAGCACCTCACCGAAGCGCTGGGGCCGGAACCGCCGGTAGAGGGACTGGTACGGCACGTTCTCCTCAGCCACCTGCCCACCTTCGCACAATCACATGCGCTCGCAAGCTGCGGTCGCTCTTGCGCCTCGTCGCTGGCGCTTCCGTCGCCGCGGGTGCGACGAGAAGCGCCGGTGCCCGGTGCGACGGTCAGGCGGTCTGCGGCACACGAGTCGGTCCGCTGAGAGCTGCTGCCTTCCGGCCCTGACTCGGTTCACGGCGACCCGTTGCGCAGGACCCAACCGCCGCACCCGACACCGGCGCGGGACGGACCAGGATACCCTGTCGTCTCCCCTTGGAGGGATGCGAGAGCGGCCGAATCGGCACGATTGGAAGTCGTGTGAGGGGCAACCCTCCGTGGGTTCAAATCCCACTCCCTCCGCTCCCGGTCTGTGGAGGGCCGCCGGCGTCGTGGCGCGGCGGCCCTTCACAGCACCGATCGACGCGACGGCTACGGGCGGCGTTCCTTGGCCGCAGCGGCCTTCGCCTTGCCCGCGGCGCCAGCGTCGTCGGGGGCACCGGCATCCTCGGGAGCCCTGCCGTTCGTGCGAGCGACGGTGGAGATCGCCTCGCCCTTCTCGGAGCCCTCGGCGTCGGTCGTCGTGGCGAGCGTCGACACCTCGTAGCCGTGGGTGTCGGTCGGACGCTCTCCGCCCTCGGCGTCGGTCGAGTCGTCGTTCTTCACGCCGGTCCCGTCGGTCGACACGGCGTCGGCAGCCTTGGCGTTCGCGTTGGCCTTGCCGGCGTCGCCGGCGTCGCCGGCGGCGTTCTTCGCACCGGAGGCCTCGCGTCCGGTCACGACCTCGGCGACCTTCTCGACGGCCGTGTCAGATGCCTGCTCGGGAAGGGTGAGGGCGGCGGCAGCGCCACCCACGAGCACGGCTGCGCCCGCAGCCAGGGCAGCGACGGCGGTCTTCGTCTTGTTCACGGAATCGACAGCTCCTTGTTCGACAGCAGGTTCCCGCTCCGGGGAAGTAAGCGTCGAACCACCCGAAAGGGATACGGCTACGAACCGCCGCAGCGGACGACACCGATGGTGATCTGGGCGCAGCCGTCGTCGGGCTTCGGCGCCGGCTGCGTCGCATCCGGCGACGGGCCTCCGCTGCCTCCGCTCCCGGAGGGACCGGATCCGCCGGACGGAGGCGGCGGCGGCGGGGGCGAACCCGACGGTTTCGGCGGACGCAGGTCGAGCTCGCCGGGATCGTGGTCGAACTGCACCGGCACCCGCTGCGGGTAGTCACGGGCGATCTCGGCCCGGGCCCACGCGAAGGCGGCCTCGACCGACGCCGACGCCTTGTTCTGGATCATCGCTCGGCGGACCATGTACTCGACGAGGTAGCTGCGTCCGAGCCGCTCGTTCTCGTACGCGAGGTCGTCGGCCGACGCGGCTGCCGTCAGGATGCGCCCGGGCTTCAACACCTCGGTGAACCCGCCGCCGTAGCACGCAGCCATGCCGATCCACGCGCGGCGGGCCTGCATGCCGTCGAGGATCTGAGCCAGCTCGCGATCGGTGACGGTCGCGCCGTCGGAGCCGACCATCGCCTCGGTGTCGCCGCCGACCTTGCGGACATGGCCAGCGTAGAAGAACACGGCGACGGCGTCGGGGCCGGCGTGGGCCCGCAACCAGTCGGCCGCGGCGCGAATGGTGCCCGCCGTGGCCTGCCCGTCGCGGATGAGCAGACGGTTTCCGCCGGGGACGCCCATCCGCCCCAGGGCCTCGTTCACGTCTTCCACGTCGGCGACGGCGGAACGGAGGTCGTATCTCGTGCCCGGGTAGTCGTTGATACCGATCATGACGGCCCATGTGCCGCCAGACGGCTGGACGCCGTCGAACTGCGAACGCCGCAACTGCGCAGGAGGCCGCGCCGGCGGAGGGGGTGGCGCGTCGAACTTCTCGGGAGCGGGGGCGACGGCGACCTCGCCGGCTGCCGGCGCAGGAACTGGCTCGGAGAACGCGGCGGCCGCGAGCTCGACCGGCGCCGAGGAGCCTTCGGCCGGTGGCGCCTCGGGCAGGCGGAGTCGCTGCAGGGCGTCGAAGCCCTGGCCGCTGCCGGCGACGCCGCGTTCGTAGACGACTCCCGCGACTCGCGCCGGGCCTGCGACTGTCGGCAGCAGGCCCGTCTGATCCCAGGCGAGGACGGCCGCGGCCGCGACGGCGAACGCTCCGACCATCCTGCGACTGCGCCGACCGAAGCGCGACAACCCGAACCGACCCCCTGCCACAGGGATTGCCGGACGACCCCAGCGCCGCCCGACGGAACCCCTTCTGAGGGTCAGTGTTCGCCGTTCGGTGCCCGCTCTCCTGCTCCGTCCGGGAACCCCGGTAGCGTCGCCCGCCGTGGATGTCCGGGAGGCGATGCAACTCGCCTTGTCAGAAGCGAGGGCCGCGCTCGAGCACGACGACGTCCCGGTGGGGGCGGTCGTGCTCGACGCTGACGGAAACGTGCTCGCCAAGCGCCACAACGAACGGGAGCTCGTCGGGGATCCGACCGCTCATGCAGAAGTGCTGGCGCTGCGCGACGCGGCCGCCGCGACCGGCAGCTGGCGGCTGACAGGGACGACGCTCGTCGTCACGCTCGAACCGTGTCCGATGTGCGCCGGGGCCCTGTTGAGCGCCCGCGTGAGCCGGGTGGTGTTCGGTGCCGCGGACCTCAAGGCGGGGGCGTGTGGGTCGCTGTACAACCTGTGCGCCGACCCTCGGCTCAACCACGAGCCCGAAGTCGTCCACGGCGTGGAGGCCGGCCCGGCGGGCGAGCTGCTCACGTCGTTCTTCGCAGAGCGCCGAAGCGCAGCCAGTACGATGTAGCCCCTCGCCGCCTCCGGTGGCGAGGACGTCGAGGAGGGGTGCGAGAGCGGCCGAATCGGACGGTCTCGAAAACCGTTGTCTCTGCAAAGGGACCGTGGGTTCAAATCCCACCCCCTCCGCCAGACGGGAGCCCGGTCGCCCCTCGGGGCGGCCGGTTCCGCGTCCGGCCCCGGCGACGTTGTCGCACCCCACCGGTAGGGTTCGAACGTGGCCCAGGCGAAGGCGCCGGTGGCCTTCAGGGGCCGTGCGGCGAAGCTCACGCCCGAGGAGGCGAGGCAGGCCAGGCTCGACCGCGCCACGCTCCGCCGAGCCTGGCGCTTCGCGTCGCCGTACCACCGGCTCATCGTCGCCTTCCTCGGCACGATGGCGGCATCGTCGATCATCGCCGTGCTGCCGCCCCTGGTGTTCAAGCGGCTGATCGACACCGCGTTGCCCGCGCGCGACCTCGGCTTGGTGAACCTGCTCGTCGGCTTCGCGGTGGCGCTGGCCCTCGGCGAGACCGCGTTCCGGCTGCTCAACCGGTGGCTGTCGTCGCGCATCGGGGAAGGGCTGATCTACGACCTCCGCACCGCGCTGTACGACCACGTCCAGCGGATGCCGATCGCGTTCTTCACCCGCACCCAGACCGGCTCGCTGCTGTCACGGATGCAAAGCGACGTCGTCGGCGCGCAAGGCACGGTCGGCACGCTCGCCACGGTGACCTCCGACGTGTTCCTGCTGTCGGCGACCGTCGGCGCGATGTTCCTCCTCAACTGGCAGGTCACGTCGTTCGCCCTGTTGATCGTGCCCGCGATCCTCGTCCTCGACCGGGTGATGTCACCGCGGATGGTGGCCCTGTCGCGCGACCGCATGCAGCTCAACGGCGACCTGGGGGCCACGATGGCGGAGCGCTTCAACGTGTCCGGCGCGCTGCTGGTGAAGCTGTTCGGACGCCGCGCCCACGAGGTGGCGACCTTCTCGGAGCGGGCGCGAGCCGTTCGCGACAGCGGGATCCGACTCGCGATGACGTCCCGCGTCTACTACGCCAGCCTCACGCTCATGGGTGCGCTCGGCACCGCCGGCGTCTACTGGGTCGGAAGCCGCGCCGTCGTCGACGGGCGTCTCGAGGTCGGGGGGCTCGTCGCGCTCGCCGCCTATGTCGCACGCCTGTATTCGCCGTTGACCAACCTCGCTTCGGCGCGAGTCGACCTGCTCACCTCGCTCGTGTCGTTCGAGCGCTGCTTCGAGGTGCTCGACGCGCCCCACGCGATCACCGAGAAGGCCGACGCCGTCGATCTCCCGGACGGCGCCGGCGGCCGGGGGGAGATCGAGTTCGACGACGTGTGGTTCCGTTACCCGGCACCGAACACGGTGTCGATCGCATCGCTCGAGGCGGCGAACGCGGAGGTCGGCGACGAGCCGTCCGACTGGGTGCTGCGCGGCATCTCGTTTCGCGCCGAGCCGGGGACGATGACGGCCCTGGTGGGTCCGTCCGGCGCGGGGAAGACGACGATGTCGGGCCTCGTCCCCCGGCTGTACGACGTGACGTCCGGCTCGGTGCGCATCGACGGCGTCGACGTGCGAGACGCGACGCTGTCGTCACTCGTGGCCTCGATCGGCGTCGTCACCCAAGACCCGCACCTGTTCCACGACTCCATCGCCGAGAACCTGAGATACGCGAAGCCCGACGCCACCGACGACGAGCTCGTCGAGGCGTGCCGCGCGGCTCGGATCCACGACCTCGTGGCGCCGCTACCGGCGGGCTACGACACGCTCGTCGGCGAGCGCGGCTACCGGATGTCGGGCGGCGAGAAGCAGCGCCTGGCGATCGCGCGGGTGCTGTTGAAGGACCCCGCGATCGTGATTCTCGACGAAGCGACGAGCCACCTCGACTCCGAGACCGAGGCGCTGATCCAGCAGGCGCTCACCGAAGCGCTCTCAGGGCGGACCTCGATCGTGATCGCGCACCGCTTGTCGACCATCCGGGCGGCCGATCAGATCCTCGTGATCGAGCGCGGCTCGATCGTCGACGCCGGGCGCCACGGCGACCTCATCGTCCGGGGTGGCCTCTACCGCGAGCTCTACGAGACGCAGTTCGCCGAGGCCGGCTGAGCCACGCTGGTGCCGTCAGGCGTGCGGTGAGCGGCCGACCCTGACGTCCTCGCCGGCCAGGAGCATCTCCCGGATCTCGGCCTTGGCCCGCTTCCGCTCATCCGGCGGCAGGCGATCGATGAACAGCACGCCGTCGAGGTGGTCGGTCTCGTGGGCGAAGGCGCGTGCGATCCGGTCCGTCCCCTCGATCTCGACGGGCGCGCCGTACTGGTCGAACCCGCGGGCGACGATTCGCCTCGGCCGCGCCAGCTCGTAGGTCAGGCCGGGGATCGACAGGCACCCTTCACCGTCGAGCAACTCCTCCTCGCCCGGAGCGACCTCGAGGACCGGATTGACCAGGTGGTGCATCTCGCCGTTGCGGACGTAGGTGAACACTCGCTGGGTGACGCCGATCTGGTTCGCCGCGAGCCCGGCGCCGCCGGCCTCGGTCAGGGTGTCGGAGAGGTCGGTGACGAGGCGGCGCAGCGACGCGTCGAAGTCGACGACCTCGGCGGCGCGCTGGCGCAGCACAGGATCGCCGTAGGTGCGGATGCGCCTGATCGTCACGAGAGCCCCTTCACGAACGCGATGTCGTCGGCGATGCCGGCAGCCGGCGTCTCGCACACCACCGGCGCCTTCGCCGCGGCAACGACAGCCCGAAGAACATCGGGATCGATCGTTCCCTTCCCGATGTTCTCGTGACGATCGCGTCCCGACCCGGCCTCGTCCTTCGAGTCGTTGCAGTGGATGAGATCGATGCGCCCGGTGAGGGCGATGATGCGGTCGACGACGTCGACGAGGCCCTCTCCCGCCGCGTGCGCGTGGCAGGTGTCGAGGCAGAACCCGAGACGGGTGTCGTCGGCGATGCGGTCCCACAGCCGCCCCAGGACGTCGAAGTGCCGAGCCATCGCGTGGTCGCCACCTGCGGTGTTCTCGAGGTAGATCGGGATGTCGGTCTCGATCGTCTTCAGACCCTTCGCCCAGCGCTCGAAGCCCTCCTCGACCTCGTCGTCGCCCGACACGTGGCCGCCGTGGACGATCACCGCTCGCGCGCCCACCGTCGCCGCGGCATCGACGCACTGCTGGAGGATCTTGCGGCTCGGTATCCGGATCTTCGGATTCCCCGCAGCGAGGTTCACCAGATACGGCGCGTGCACGTAGATCGGCACGCCCGACGCCTTCAGCTGCTCGGCGTCCTCCCGCGGCGGCGGCTTCTTCCAGCTCTGCGGATCACCCATGAAGATCTGGACGAGGTCGGCGTCGGTGGCCGCTGCGACCGCCAAGGGCTCGTCCTGCTTCACGTGCGCGCCGACCAGGACGCGATCGCCGACCGCGGTCACGACAGCGCCTCGAAGTTCGGAGCCCGCTTCTCGACGAGGGCCGCGACGCCCTCCTTGAAGTCGGCACCACGGAACGACTCGTTCATCAGCTCGACGGCCTCGCGCGCCGACTCGTCGAGGCTGCGCAGCTGGTCGGCGTAGAGCTGGCGCTTCATCGCACGGAGCGACCACGGCGAGATCTCGCTCGCGATCTTCCGGGCGTAGTCGAGGGTGCGCTCCATCAGCTGCTCGCGCGGGACGACCTCGTTCACCAGCCCCATCGCGACAGCGTCTTCAGCGAGCACGGCCCGGCTGGAGAACAGGAGGTCGGCCGCGCGCGCGGTGCCGACGAGGCGCGACAGCACCCACGACACCCCGTGCTCGGCCGGCAGCCCGAGCCGCCCGAACGACGTCGTGAGCTTCGCTCCCTCGGCCGCGATGCGGATGTCGGCGAAGCACATGAGGACGAAGCCCACGCCGGCAGCCGGTCCGTTCACCGCAGCGATGACGGGCTTCGACAGGCCGTAGTGGAACGAGTAGGAGTGCTCGAAGTCGTCGCGCACTCCCGAACCAGGCTTCGGCGTGGGCTCGCTGCCGGCGGTCGCGTTGCCTGCGCCCGACGTGCCGTACTCACCCGACTGCCGGATCCCGGACAGGGCGTCGGTGTCGGCGCCTGCGCAGAACCCGCGCCCGGCGCCGGTGACGACGATCACCCGCACGTGGGGATCGGCGTCCGCGTCGGCGAGAGCGACGCGGTACTCGTGTTCCATCCGCTGCGTCCAGGCGTTGAGCCGGTCCGGGCGGTTCAAGGTGACGACGGCGACTCCGTCGTTCACCTCGTAGGTGGTGACTTTGCGCTCGAGCACGGAGGGGAGTCTCGCACTCCCCTCCGAGCTCGAGGTCTGAGCGGGTGCCGAGACGTCAGAACGCCCGGCCGGTGGCGCCGCGGTTGCGGCCGATGACCAGGCGGTAGACGAACAGCACGATCAGCGCGCCGACGACGGCGCCGATGTAGCCCACGGCATCGTCAGGGCCGCCGAAGAGGAAGCCGCCGAGCAGAGCGCCCACGACGCCGAGCAGCATCGTGGCGAGCCAGCCCATCGGATCGCGGCCCGGCATGATCGCCCGCGCAATGAGGCCTGCGATGAGTCCCATGATGAGGAAGAGGATCAGTCCCATGTCGTCAGGGTTCCCGCCGGGTCTCGACGTTTAACCATCAGTCGAGCGAAGCCCGCGAGCGAGACGATCGTCATGCCAACGACACCAGGTCGAGGAGATCGTCGTCCCAGTAGTCGAGCTCGCCCTCGGGCATCGCCAGCACTCGCTGAGGACGGAGCTCCTGCACGAACTCGGGGTCGTGGCTGACGAGGACCATCGATCCGGTCCAGCCGCCGAGGGCGTGGGCGATCGCGGTCCGCGACGGCGGGTCGAGGTTGTTCGTCGGCTCGTCGAGCAGGAGCAGGTTGTGGCGACCAGCGCACAGCTGGGCCAGCGCGAGCCTCGTCTTCTCGCCGCCCGACAGCGTCCCCGCCTCCTGGAACGCCTTGTCGCCCGTGAGGCCGAACATCCCGAGCAGCGACCGGATCTGCTGGTCCATCAGCCCGAGCCCGAGCGACCGGATGTGGTCGATGACGGACACGTCCGGCGACAGCCCCTCGTGCTCCTGCGCGTAGTAGCCGCACGACACACCCACACCGAACCGGAACGACCCCGCGTCCGGCTGCGACTGCCCCGCGAGGATGCGGAGGAGGCTCGTCTTGCCCGCTCCGTTGAGGCCCATGATCAGCAGGCGTTCGCCCCGCTCGACCGCGAACTCGACGTCTTGGAAGACCGGCGGGCCGCCGTACGACTTCCGGAGCCCCTCCGCCTCGAACACCACACGGCCCGCGTGTGGCGGATCAGGCAGCCGGACCTCGATCTTCCGCTCACGAGTGGGTCCCTCGACCGCCGCGTCGCGCAAGCGGTCGACCCGCTTGTCGAGGCTCTTCGCGATCCGGGCCCGCTTCGCCGTCGAGTGACGCATCGAGTCCGCGAGGTCGGCCAGCCGCTTGATCTCCGCCGATTGGCGCAAGGCAAGACGCGCGAGCCGCTCTTCGTCCTTCGCCCGCGCCTCCCGGTACTGCGAGTACGTGCCCTTGTACTCGACCATCGTTCCCTCGTCGATGTGGAGCACGCGAGTGATCGCCTCGTCGAGGAGGTCGAGATCGTGGCTCACGACGAGCAGCGCACCTCGATACGACCGGAGGAACCCCATCAGCCAGGTCTTGGCGTCGGTGTCGAGGTGGTTCGTCGGCTCGTCGAGCATCAGGACGTCGCTGCCCGCGAACAGGATCCGTGCCAGCTCGACACGGCGGCGTTCACCGCCGGAGAGCACGTCGACCGGGAGGTCGACGCGGTCGGCGGCCAGGCCGAGACCGGCGCAGATACGGCGGACGTCGGACTCGGCGCTGTAGCCACCCGCCGCTCGATAGGCCTCCTCGGCCCGTGCGTAGCGGGCGACGTTCCGCTCCGATGGGTCTTCCTCGATCCGCACGCGGAGCTTCTCGATGCGCTGGGCCTCGGCGTCGAGACCCTTGCCGGAGAGGATGTGCGACAGCGCAGTCGCGTCGACGCCCTGGCCTCGGGGACGCGCCTCCTGCAGGAGGTAACCCAACTCGCCCTGGCGCAGCACGGTGCCGCTCGCAGGCGGGTTCTCACCCGCAAGGACCCGCAGCAGACTGGTCTTCCCCGCCCCGTTGCGCCCGACCAGGCCCACCTTGTCGCCGGCGCGAATCGCGAAGGTCGCCTCGACCAGGGTCAGGCGGCCTCCGACCTCCACGCTCAGCTCGCGGGCCTGCAGCACCTGGTCATTGTCGCCGCGATGCCGCGGAACGACCGCGCGATTACGCCCGATGTCCCGGCGGAGCGTCCGGATGTGGCAGGTTTGCGGGATGCCTGAAGGCGGCAGCGGCGCTGCGAACACGCCTGTGAAGATCAGCCTCGATGGTGCCCACCTACGGGTCGACGCCCGGCCGGCGCGCCTCGTCTCCATGCTGAAGGGTGCCGACGGGACTCCGCTGGTGACGGCGCAGCCGAGCGCCGGAGCTGCAACCTCGGAGCCGCTCCCGGCTGCGGCGCGGCAGGCGACGTTCCGAGTGCGCGACGACGTGACGGTCGAGGCGACGTCGGCCGCGAACTTCGTCGCCATCGCGGACGAGAAGGGCCCGTGCGTCGTCATCGCCTACGGCGGTGAGCTCACGGTGATCCCCGGGGGCAACGACCGGTTCGCTCTCGGTGCCCACGAGGCCCTGCTGGTCGGCGTCGACGGCGGTCCGACGGTGATCCCCGCCGCCGAGCTGACCGAGGAGTCCCACCCCGAGCTGGCGTCGCTCCTCGACGACGCAGCCGAAGCCGTGCTCGCTCCGGCGGCCGCGACGGCTGCAACGGCGGAGGATCCGGGGAAGGCCGAGGGGACGCCCACCTCAGCAACCGAGGCCGCCGGCGCAGGCGACGACGAGACCGCCCCTGCCACCGCGGCAGCCGTCGCCGCGGTTGCCGCGACGACGCCGGCGGCGAAGAAGGCGGCTGCCACTCCGGCCAAGGCGGCGAGCAAGTCGACCGGCGGGCAGCGACGCAAGAAGGGCAAGAAGGGACGTCCGCAGCCGTCGAAGTCAGCGGCGAAGAAGGCGGCGCCCGTGGGCGCGGGGGCCGACGCAGCCGCCGCAGGCGCGGCTGGCGCCGCAGCGGCGACGAAGGCAGCCAAGGCCGGCGGCGCTGGCAAGCAGCCTCCGAAGGATCCGCCGAAGGGCGGAGGCGGTGGCGGTGGCGGTGGCGGCGGCCACGACGACGACAGCTACGAGGACACGCCGCGCGACAAGCGGTTCATCGTCGGCACCGTGCTCGTGGCGCTCGTGCTCGCCGTCGGTGCGGTGCTCCTGCTGAGCAACGTCGGCGGCGACGACGATGGTGTCGACGTCGCCACGGGAACGACGACGACCGAGGTCGAGGAACCGACCACGTCGAGCACCGCACTCGAGGCGACCACCACCGAGGCGCCAGCGACGACAGCGCCGCGAGCGACCACGACCACGGCTCCTGCGACGACCACCACGGCTCGGGCGACCACCACGACGGCTGCGCCGACGACCACGGCTCCCGCGCCGAACTACTCGATCGAGCCGAAGTCGTGCGTCCAGAACGGGAACTCGATCACCTACACCGCAGCTGTCACGAACTCGGCGAGCGGTCCGTGGGACTTCACCATCGACATCTCGTTCAAGACGGCCGACGGCGGCGAGGTCGCGAAGGCGACAGCGAACGTGACGCGGCTCGCTTCGGGTCGCACCGCCGATTTCAGTGCGACCGGCACGAGCAGCCGCAACCTCGCCGGCACCGGCGCCAGCTGCGACGTCACCCGCGTCGACGCCCGCCCGTCGCGCTGACGCCGTGCGGATCGTCATCGCCTCCTGCTCCGTCGCGTACGAAGGACGGCTGACCGCGTCGCTCGCCCAGGCGACTCGGCTCATCATGGTGAAGTCGGACGGCTCGATCTCCATCCACAGCGACGACCGGGCCTACAAGCCGCTCAACTGGATGACCCCGCCCTGCACGCTGGCCGTCGAGCCGGACCGGTGGGTCGTGTGCAACCCGAAGGGCGAGACGCTCACGATCACCCTCCACGAGGTGTTCCAGGACGTCGAGCACGCCTTCGGCCCCGAACCCGGCCTCACGAAGGACGGCGTGGAAGCGCACCTCCAGGAGCTTCTCGCGGCGACGCCCGAACGGATCGAGCCCGGGCTGCGGCTGGTGCGGCGCGAGTACGAGACCGGCATCGGGCCCGTCGACCTCCTCTGCCGGGACGCGGAGGGCAACGCGGTGGCGGTGGAGATCAAGCGGGTCGCAGAGCTCAACGCGGTCGATCAACTCACGCGATACCTCGAACGGTTGAGCCTCGACTCGCGCCTCGGCGGCCTCCGCGGCGTCCTCGTCGCGAACTCGATCAAGCCCCAGGTGTCGGTTCTCGCACGCGATCGCGGGATCGTCTGCGTCGAGGTCGACTACCAGGAACTGCGCGACGGGCGGACGGCCGACCTCCTGCTCTTCTGATCACGCCGGGCTCGGGACGACGAGCACCGGCACCTCCGACTCCTGCACCAGGCCCTGACTCGTGGAGCCGAGCTGGCGGCCTCCGTGGCCGCCGACCCCACGGCTGCCGACCACCAACAGATCGGCGCCTGCGCGCGAGGCGGCGAGCAGCAGGGCCGGTACCGGGCTGCCCGGCACGACCTCGACGGTGTGCTCGACGTTCGCGTCGCGCAGCGGCTGACACCACTCGTCGACCTGGTTCTCGATCTCGTCGACGCGGTCTTCGACGCTGATGTCGTGGACCGACTGCTCCTCGAGCAGACCCACCGCGTGCACGACGATCAGGTCGGCCGACGAGGCGATCGCCACCTGCGCAGCAACGTCGAGCGCGTGCGCGGCGTTGGGCGAACCATCGACGGCCACCATCACCTTCGAGAACGCGCTCACAGATACCCCATCTCGTGTGCCTCGGCCCACAGCTCGTCTCGGAACTTCGGATGGGCGATGGAGATGAGCGCCTTCGCCCGCTGCGAGATCGACCGGCCGCGCAACTCGGCGACGCCGTACTCCGTCACCACGTTGTCAACCGTGTTCTTCAACGTCGTGACCACCGAACCGGCGGTGAGGCGGGCACGGATGCGGGAGAACGACCCGTCCGACGTCGTCGACGGAAGCACGATGAACGCGGAGCCGCCGGGCGAGTACATCGCGCCGCGGGCGAAGTCGGACTGGCCACCGCTCGACGACCAGTAGCGACCCCCGATCGTCTCGGACGCGCACTGCCCGATCAGGTCGACCTCGGTGGTCGCGTTGATGGACACGAAGCAGTCTTCGCGGGAGATCACGCGAGGATCGTTGACGAAGTCGACCGCGTGGAACTCGACGATCGTGTTCTCGTGCAGGAAGTCGTAGAGGGTGCGGGTGCCGAGGGCGAAGGTCGTCACCACCTTCGATCGGGCGACCTCCTTCTGCGTGCCCGTCACGACGCCGTTCTCGATGAGGTCGATCATCCCGTCAGACAGCAGCTCGGTGTGGATGCCGAGGTCGCGGTGGTCCCTGAGGTTCGCCAGCAGCGCGTTGGGGATGGCGCCGATGCCGGCCTGGATGGTCGCGCCGTTGGGAACTCGCTCGGCGACGTACTCCGCGATGCGGCTCTCGATCTCGCCCGGCGTCGACGGTGGCACCTCGACGAGGGGGTAGTCGACCTCGGTGTAGCCGACGACTTGTGTGACGTGGATCTGGTTGCGCCCGAAGGTGCGCGGCATCTGCGCGTTCACCTCGAGGAAGAACGGCACGGAGCCGATGAACGGCGCGACGTAGTCGGCGTTGGTGCCGAGCGAGAAGTAGCCGTGCTGGTCCATCGGTGACGCCGCCGCCAGCACCATCGAGCAGCGCGTCGCCGAGCGCAGGATGCGCGGCACTTCGGAGAAGTGGTTCGGCACGAGCTCGACCTGGTTCTTGTGGAACCACGGTCGTGTCACCGGCGACAGGAAGTACGAGACGTGCGTCAGGTGGGGCTTCAGCTCGCCGCGGATCGACGGGCGATCGTGCAGCGCGTGCATCTGGTGGATCTTGACGTCGTCGAAGCGGCGCGCCTCGGCCTCGATCGCATCGAAGACCTTCACGGGTTCCCCGTTGGCGAGCGGCACGATGAGGTCGGCGCCGTCGACGAGGTGGTCGAGCACACCGTCGGGCGAGGAGGGCGCAGGGAAGGATCTCGTCACCGCACCGCGGTTCTACCCTCCACGGCGTGCTGCCCGTCGACCTCGACACGATCCGCCTCTTCCTTCACGTCGTCGCCGCGGCGGTCTGGGCCGGCGGACAGATCACCGTCGCCGGGCTCTTGCCGGCGGTTCGCCAGCTCGGTGACGACGCCCCCCGCCGCGTGGCTCGGGCGTTCAACCGCATCGCCTGGCCGGCGTTCGTCGTCGTCGTGGTGACCGGGATCTGGAACGTGCTCGCGGTCGACGTGGGTGACGCCGGCACCGAGTACATGGTCACGCTCGGCCTCAAGCTCCTCGTCGTCACCATCTCGGGCGTCGCGGCCGCCGCCCACATCGCGGCGACGAGCCGCAGGGCCCTCGCGATCGGCGGCGCCGCGGGCGGCGTCGCTGCTGTCGCCGCGCTGTTCCTGGGCGTCGTCCTCCGCGGTTGAGCTTCGGGACCGCTGGCCCTGTCGTCGGTCGACGGCGGCAGCGCACGATGTCGGCATGACGCGCGTCTACGAGCGGCGGACCGGACTCGACGTCCTCGACCGCGACGAGTGCCTCGACCTCATCCGCACCCAGCAGGTCGGCCGCATCGCGATCGTCGAGGGCGGTCACCCGCTGGTGTTCCCGGTGAACTACCTCGTCGACGGCGAGGACGTCGTGTTCCGAACCGGAGAGGGCACGAAGCTGCATGCCGGCAACGGCAGCCCGGCGTGCTTCGAGGTCGACGTCGTCGACGCCGAGCACCGGGCGGGATGGAGCGTCATGGTGCAGGGGCGCCTCGAAGAGGTCGTGCCGACGGATGGCGTGCTCTTCGAGCGAGCGCATGCGCTGCCGGTCGATCCGTGGGCGGACGTCCCGAAGGACCACCTCATGCGAGTCGTCTCACGAACCATCACCGGACGCCGCCTGCGGCGTTGACGTCAGTCGAGAACCCCCTGAGCGGACGACACCGTCAGCGGCACCCGCCACGTGACGCGCGTTCCGCCACGAGGTCCCGGGCCGATCTCCATGTCGCCGCTCAGGTCGCGCGCTCGCTTCCGCATGTTGCCCAGGCCGTGGCCGCCGGACGTTCCCCGCTCCTTCTCGCCCTCGAACCCCAGCCCGTCGTCCGTCACCTGCAGGAGCACCTCACCGCCATGCGTGGCGACGAGGATCTCGAGGCGCGTCGCCCTCGCGTGACGAGCCGCGTTCGACACCGCCTCACGCAGCGTCGCGAGGAGCTGCTCGGCGATCCGGTCCGGCACCACGGTGTCGACGGGACCGTCGAAGAGCACGTGCGGCGTGAAACCGAGCGAACCCGCCGACTCCGAGCTCATCGCCAGCACCTGGTCGCGCAGGCCGCCGCTCGTGAGGCGTGATGCCTCCAAGCCGAAGATCGCGGTGCGGATCTGCTTCACCGTCTCGTCGAGGTCGTCGACGGTCGCCTGGATGCGTTCGGCCACCTCCGGTCGCTGCGCGAGGCGCACGGTCCCCTGCAGGCCGAGGCCGATCGCGAACAGTCGCTGGATCACCGTGTCGTGCAGGTCGCGGGCGATCCGCTCGCGATCTTCGAGGAGGCTGATCTCCCGGACCCGGCTGTGGAGGCGGCTGTTCTCGATGGCGACGCCGGCCGCTGCCGCGAGGGCGACGATGAGCTCCTCGTCCTCTTCGGTGAACTCGTCGGCGGCGGTCTTGTCGGTGAGGTAGAGGTTGCCGAAGATCTGGTCGCGCACCCGGATCGGCACGCCCAGGAAGCTCTTCATCTTCGGATGCCCCGGCGGGAAGCCGTAGCTGTCGGGATGCTCGTCGAGCCGGGGAAGGCGCAGCGGCTTCGGCTCGACGATCAGCAGGCCGAGGATCCCGTGGCCGTGGGGAAGGTCGCCGATCGCCCGCTTCTGCTCCGCGTCGATCCCCACCGTGATGAACTCCGACAGCCGCGTGTGTGTCTCGTCGAGGACGCCGAGCGCGGCATATTTGGCGTCCACCAGCTCGCGGGCGGCGCGGATGATGCGTTCGAGCGTCTCGGAGAGATCGAGTCCGGAGCCGACGGCGAGGATCGCGCCGAGGAGCTGCTGGACCCGGGCTCGCGGGGTCACCTCCGCACGCGACTCGTCGTCGAAGGTCATCGCGCTAGGAGGCTAGATCCCTCAGCAGGGCGCCAGGGGTGCAACGAGCGGCCAGGGCCGCTCCCGCTCGACGAGTGCCGCGAGGTCGAGCAGCACCGCTTCCTGGTGGTGGCGCGCCATCACCTGCATCCCCACGGGCATGCCGCGCACGGTGCCGACGGGGATCGAGATGCCAGGGTTGCCGTAGGTGTTCGCCGGGATCGTCAGCGCGCCGGAGTTCGACGAGTCGACCTTGCGGCCGTTGACCTCGTCGGGGAAGCCGGTTGCTGCCCCGAACGCGACGTCGGGGCACGTGGGCGTGATGACGAGGTCGGTCTGGTCGAAGAGGTCGGCCATCGCCTCGTTGAGCTTCACGCGCCGCTCCTCGAGTTGCGCCCGTCCGCGCAGGTCGTACCGCGGGATGGCGACATCGAGGAGGAACTTGATCTGCGGGGTGAGGTCGGGGCCGCACTCGGGCCACGCCTCGCCCAGCTCCATCAGGATCGTCGCGCTGCCGGCCAGTGCCCAGGGCGTGCCCATGCTCGGCAGGTCGGCCCTCGCCTCCACCCGCGTCAGGCCGGCGTCGGCGATCAACGCCTCACCGGCGCTGATGATCAGGTCCATCACCTCGTGGTCCACGACGGCGCCGCCGAACTCGGGGAGGATCGTGGCTCGAAGTCGGTTGACCTCGCGCGTGCCGATCCCGTCCTCCCATCCCTCGATGCGGGGCAGGCTCAGCGGGTCGCGAGGGTGGGCACCGTTCGTGACGTCGAGGAAGCGCGCGATGTCTCGCACCGATCGTGAGAGGCATCCGGTGACGGCGGTCAGCGAGCCGATGGGTATCTGCGGTGCCTTCGGGATGCGACCGTAGGTGTTCTTCAGGCCGGGAAGACCGGTGAACGCCGCGGGGATCCGGATGCTGCCGCCGCCGTCGCCCGCGGATGCGATGGTGCACAGGCCACCCGCGACCGCCGCCGAGGAACCGCCGCTCGAGCCGCCGGGCGTGCGTTCGGTGTTCCACGGGTTCGTGGTCGTGCCGTTGAGCTTCGTGCGGGTGAAGTTCACGCCGCCGAACTCGCTGGCGGTGGTGAGGCCGAACACGACGGCCCCTGCCGCGCGCATGCGCTCGACCATCACCGCGTCGTGCTGTGCGACGCGGTCCTTGAAGACGAGCGACGACTCCGTGCTCGGCCACCCCTTGACGTTCGTGAGCTCCTTCACCGCGAACGGGACACCGCCGAACGGCAACGAGGTGTCGGCGTTGCGCGCCTGTTCGAGCGCCTCCTCGGCACCGATGAAGGAGAACGCGTTGAGCTCCGAGCGCTCGACCGCGGCGAGCGTCGCCTCGAGCTCCTCCACCGGGCTGCGCTCGCGACGACGGAAGGCGTCGACGAGCGAGCAGGCGTCGTTTATCCAGGGCGTGTCGGCTGTCATCGATCTCCTTCGAACTCGCGCCACGCGGCGGCGAGAAGATCCGGGTCGGTCCACACGTCGACGCCGGTCATCGCGAGCGCCTTCGCACCGTCGACCACCGCGGCGTCGGCCTTCTCGGACGCAGCCCACTGCGCCATCTCCTCGCTGTGGCCTGCAACGCCGAGCGGACACATCTGGATGACGGGGTGGATCGCCGGCAGCGCCTTGCTCACGTTGCCCATGTCGGTGCTCCCCGCGACGTTGTCGGGGATCAGCTCGGGCTCGACGAAGCGACGGCCCAGCGCTTCGCCGTTGCGCCGAAAGGCACTCGCGAGCGCGTGGTTCCACCGCCCGTCGCTGTAGCCGCCGTGATACGTCGCCTCGAGCCGCGCTCCCGTCTGCGTCGCTGCGCCCTCGAAGCAGGCGAGCACCCGAACCTTGAGCTTCTCCAGCCGTTCCTCCGTCTTCGCCCGGACCTTGAACCTCGCTGCCGCGCGCACCGGCACGATGTTCTCCGCCTGACCGCCGTCGGTGATGATGCCGTGGACCTTCTCGTCCGGGCGCAGGTACTGGCGCAGCGTGGCGAGCGACATGTAGCCGAGCACGAGCGCGTCGAGGGCGTTGACGCCCTTGTGCGGCTGCGAGCTGGCATGGGCGGCCTTCCCGTGGAACACCACCTCGAGGTCGTCGGCCGCGAGGTACGGCGCCCGCTCGACGTTGCCCGGCTCGGGATGGATCATCATCGCCATCGCTGCGCCGGCGAAGGCGCCGCGTTCGAGCAGGCGGATCTTGCCGCCGCCATTGCGCTCCTCTGCAGGCGTCCCGAGCACGAGCACCCGCCCGCCGGCCTCCGCTGCCACCGAGGCAAGTGCGATCCCTGCGCCGACGCCAGCGGTGCCGATGACGTTGTGCCCGCAGCCGTGACCGATGCCGGGCAGCGCGTCGTACTCGCAGCACACGACGAGCAGCGGCGCGTCACTTGCTGGATCGCCGCCTCGCGCCGCGAACGCGGTCGGCAGGTCGTACGCCGGGTGCTCGACGTCGAGCCCGTGGTCCCTCAGGAGCCCGGCGAGGCGGGCTGACGCGAAGTGCTCCTCGTACCCGAGCTCCGGATTCGCGTGGATCTCGCGCGATGCCGCCAGCAGCTCAGGGGTGATGCGGTCGACGACGTCGACGACTCGAGCCTTCAACGCGGCGGCGCGAGCAGCCGGTGACGTGGTCGTGCTCACTCGAGCGTCGCGTAGTTCGTCGAGCGGTCGTCCTTGCGGATGCCCGCCACCTCTTCGACGCACTGGGCGAGGTCGTTCAAGTACTCCTCGATCACCGGCGCGTTGCCCGCACTCACCGTGGAGTGCAGCGTGTCGGGCGGCTTCTGCCGGTCGTGGAACCAACCACGCCTGAGCAGCGCGTCGCCGAGAGCGAAAACGTCGACGCGGTCTTCGTAGCCAGGCGCGGAGGTCATTGCGACGAGCTGCGCCTCGGGTTCCCCGAGCACGGCAAGCCCTTCGACGGCGCGGATGCCCTCGACCATCCGGATGCGCGTCTCGATCGTCGTCTTCGTCAGGCGCTTGTAGCCCTCGAGGCCGAGGTGGTGCATCACCGCCCACGCCGTTGCCATCGGAAGCGCCGGCCGGGTGCCCTGCATGTTCGGCGATGCGTAGAACCCGCCGAGCCAGTCGTCGAACACGAACGTCTGGTAGCGCCGCAGCTCCTTGTTCCGGTGGAGGATCACCGACGCGCCCTTGGGGGCGTAGCCGAGCTTGTGGATGTCGGCGCTGATGCTGGTGACGCCCTCGACCCGGAAGTCCCACGGCGGCACCTCGTAACCGAGCATCTCCATGAACGGCAGGACGAAGCCGCCCATGCACGCGTCGGTGTGGAAGTTGATGTCGCGCTCGGCCGCGAGGGCCGCCAGCTCAGGGATGGGATCGACCACTCCCTGGGGATACTGGGGAGCGCTGCCGACGACCAGCACCGTGTTGTCGTTGATCGCGGCGGCCATGGCGTCGACGTCGGCCCGGTAGTCGTCGCGGACCTTGATCTTGTTGACCTTGATCCCGAAGTAGTAGCCGCCCTTGTGGAACGCGGCGTGGGCGCTCTCGGCGACGACCATCTCCGGCGCGGTGATGTTCTTCTCCGCCCTGCCCCGCTCGCGCGCGGCCTTGACCGCCATGAGGATGCTCTCGGTACCGCCAGAGGTCATGAAGCCGCTGGCGGTCTCGGGACCGTGAAGGAGCTCGGCCGTCGCACCGACCACCTCCGACTGGATCTGCCCCAGGCTCGGGAACGCCATCGTGTTCAGCGCGTTGTCGTGGAGGAACATGAGGGCGACGGCCTCGGCGACCTCGTGCACGCTCGGGCCGCCGTCGTAGACCATCCCGAACGTCCGCCCTTCCTGCCATCGGGCGTCGTTGGTCCGTTTGCTGTCGAGCTCGGCGAGGATCGCGTCTTTGTCGAGGCCCTGCTCGGGGAGACCCATGGCGGCGGAATCTAGGCGTCAGCCTGTCGGCGCTTCGCCCTCCATGTCGCCGACGACCTCACCGGGCTCGGGTTCGGCCGCCAGGTCGTCGGGCATCGGATCGGGGATGGCTTCCGGATCGTCCCCTTCGGGATCGACGTAGTCGGCTGTGGCCTCCCCGGCTTCCGGGTCACCGATGATCTCGTTCTCGGGCACGCCCGACCCGTACCCACTGCCGTGGCCGAGGTCACAGTTTGCTGATCGCCGATCAGTGGGAACTGGAGTTTGCATGACAGATACCGGAGACGAACACGTCGCCACCGGCACGGCGGGCAAGCTGATCGGCAAGGTCAAGCAGGTCGCCGGAGCCGTGGCGGGCAACGACGACCTCCAGCGCGAAGGCAACCTCCAGGAGGCTGCCGTCGACGCCGAGCGCGAGGCAGCCGCTCGAGAGGCGCGGGCCGAGCAGGAGCGGGCCGAGGCCGAGCTCCAGGAGAAGCGTCGCGAGAACGAGATCGAGGCGGAGCGCCTTCGGGCCGAGCGGGCCGAGGAGCAGCGCGAGCGTCAGATCGAGCGCGAAGAGCAGGAACGCAAGGCCGCGCTCGCCCGCCAGCGCCTCGAGGAGGAAGCCCGGGCCGAACAGGCCAAGGAAGCAGGCGAGCGCGCCGCCGATGCGCAGCGCGACGCCGCCGCCCGTGAGCGCGCCGCGCTCGCCGGAGAAGCCGCCGAACTCCGTGCCGCTGCCGCCAACGCGGAGCAGCGGGCCGAGGCTCTGAACCCTGAGGAAGGTGTGTGATGGGAGTACGAACGATCCCGGGCACGTTGATCGAGCGCTACCTCGACACGGTGCGCATCCCGGTCAAGGTCGCCGAGACGGTCGCGGAGAAGCGCGGCCTGGAGACCTTCAACCCGACGATCCCGTTCGACACGCTGACGGGAACGCTGCGGGAGCGCATCGGCGAGGCCCTCCGGGACGACGCGCTGGTCGAGCGTGGACGTCGCACCCGGCTGGCCGCGGACGAGCGCACCCGCGCCCTGCGCTTGAAGCTCGAGGCCGAGCGGGTGACGGAGGAGGCCGAGGCGCGCTTCGACGCCAAGCGCCAGCAGGCAGAGAAGATCGAGCTCACGGCCGAGCAGCGGGCCGAGCAGCGCGAGCGCGAGGCCGAGCAGCGCCATCAGGAGCAGGCGCGGAAGGTCGAGCAGGAGAAGGCCCGCAAGAAGGCCAACGCCCGCAAGGCCGCTCAGCTGCAGGAGGAGCGGATCGCTCGCAAGGAGCGCGACGAACGCCTCGAGCAACTCGAGGTGGAGGAGCAGGCGCTCGCGCAGGAAGAGGTCGCACTGACGACCGAGTCCGAGGCCCTCCGCCTCGAAGACGCGGCCACCAAGGTCAAGGCCGCCCGCAAGTCCAAGTAGCCCCTGCGCCCCCACCCCGGCTTCTGTGAGCAGTTGTTCGGCGTGACGTCGAACAACTGCTCACAGAACAAGATGGGGAGGTGCTGCTGGCCGACATCGTCGCGACGTCAGAACGCGTCGCGTCGACTCGCGCACGCACGCAGAAGATCGCCGCGTTGGCCGAGACGCTGCGAGCGCTCGCGCCGGATGAGATCGCGCCGGCCGTCGCGTACCTGAGCGGTGAGCCTCGACAGGGACGCGTCGGTGTCGGCTACCGCACCCTGTACTCGCTCTCTCCTCCGCCGGCGTCCGAGCCGTCGATCAGCGTGCTCGAGCTCGACGAGATGATCGATCGCCTGCAGGTGCTCGCCGGACCAGGCTCGCAAGCCGCCCGCCAGCAGCTCCTCACCGACCTGCTCTCTCGCGCCACCGCGGCCGAGGGTGACTTCATCCGCCGGCTCCTGACGGGCGAGCTTCGACAGGGCGCCCTGGCCGGCGTCATGACCGACGCCATCGCCAAGGCTGCAGACGTCCCACTGGCGAGCGTGCGTCGAGCGGCCATGCTCGCCGGCGACCTCTGCCGGGTTGCGTCCCTCGCCGTCGAAGAGGGACGCGAAGCGCTCGATCGGATCGGCCTCGAGGTGCTTCGGCCCGTGCAGCCGATGCTCGCGTCGACCGCGGCAGACGTGCGCGAGGCGATCGACGCGCTGGGGCTCTCGTCCGTCGAATGGAAGCTCGACGGTGCCCGCATCCAGGCCCACCGTCACCGCGACGAAGTTCGCTTGTTCACCCGGAACCTCAACGACGTCACCGACCGCCTCGGGGGCGTCGTCGACATCGTGCGGTCGCTTCCCGCCGAGCGACTGGTGCTCGACGGCGAGGTCCTCGGCGTCCACGACGACGACCGACCCGAGGTGTTCCAGGACGCGATGAGCCGCTTCTCCCGCAAGGACGGCAGCGGGAGCGGGCTCGTCGTCCGGTTCTTCGACGTCCTCCACGTGGACGGTGACGACCTCCTCGACGCGCCGCTCACGGAGCGGGCACGCGTCCTCGACGACGTAACCGGCCCGTGGCGGATCCCCGCCGTGCTCACCGACGATCCGGAGGTCGCCCAGGCCTTCCTCGACGACGCCGTCGGTCAAGGACACGAGGGGGTCATGGTGAAGGGCGCGTCGTCGACCTACGAAGCGGGGCGTCGAGGCGCGGCATGGCGGAAGATCAAGCCGGTCATCACGCTCGACCTCGTGGTGCTCGGCGCCGAGTGGGGCTACGGCCGCCGTCAGGGGTGGCTCTCGAACCTGCACCTCGGCGCTCGCGATCCCGAACGTCCCGGCGAGTTCGTGATGGTGGGCAAGACGTTCAAGGGACTGACCGACAAGACCCTCACGTGGCAGACGCAGCGGTTCCTCGATCTCGAGGCGAGGAGGGAGAGCAACGTCGTCTTCGTCCGGCCCGAGCAGGTCGTCGAGATCGCGATCGACGGCGTGCAGCGGTCGACCCGGTATGCGGGCGGCGTCGCGCTCCGGTTCGCGCGCGTCAAGCGATACCGCGACGACAAGGGGCCGGACGAAGCCGACACCATCACGAGCGTCCAGGCGCTCCTGCGCTGAGGGCCCTCAGGCCGACGCCTCCGCGTGCTCGTACTGGAGGATGTCGAGTTGCTCGAACCTCTCCCGCACGTACGGCGTGAGCAGGCCGATCCGCTTGACGTTCGGCACGACCTTCGAGAACAGCACGGTGCGGAACGCCTTCTGCAGATCGTGCTCGCGCACGTACGTCTCGCACTCCTCGACCGGAAGTCCGAAGTAGTCCCACACCTCGCGCTGCAGGAAGCGGTCTCGCATGAGCGCAGCCGCCTCGCACACGAACTCCTCGCGGTCGCGGCGTTCCGCCTCTGGCATGTCGTCGTACAGCCCCTCGAGGGAAGCGATGCCGAACGAAGTCAGAGCGAGGCTCTCGACCATGATCTGCATGCCGAGGTACGTCATGTCCCAGCGGGGGTCGGCGAGCAGGTCGCGCAGCAGCGCCTCGAGGTAGAGGTTGATTGGATACGACCGGCCCAGCTTCTCGTGCAGGTACCGGTCGTAGACCTCGACGTGGCGAGCTTCGTCCATCACCTGGGTCGCCGCGTAGAGCTTCGCGTCGTTGTCGGGAACGGTGTCGACGATCTTGGCCGTCGCAAGCAGCGCGCCCTGCTCGCCGTGGAGGAACTGCGAGACCGTCCATGCCTGTGACTCGAAGGTGAGCTGCGCGAGCTCGCGCTCGCTCAACCGTGCGAACGGCGAATCCGGCTCGTAGCGGAGCATGCCGATGCGGTCGTCCTTCACCCGCAGCGGGTCGACGTCGATGCTCCAGTCGATGTCGGCGGCTGCGTTCCACTGCGCCCGCTTCGCCTTGTCGTACAGGCGCATGAGCTTCTGGTTCTCGTGGGCGTAGTCCCACGAGAGGACCGCAGGGATCGGCGGCCGCCTGTGACCGGGATCACCCGCGCGCGCAGGACGCTCCGACCCGTCTGTCCTCTTCCGTCCATCCCGGGACCTTTCCCACGGGGAACCAGTCGCCGGTCGCCTCGTCCTGCTCGTACCGGATCGGCGGCGTGCTTCCGGCCGCGATGGAGGCCACCGCATCGAGCAGCGCGTCGATCTCGCCGGTCGTCGTACCGAGCGACGCGCTCGCTCGCACGGCTCCCGGGATCTCCCGGCGGTCACCTCGCAGCACGGCGTCGCGATACGCGTTGACCTCGATGGAAGACAGGCCGAGCAAGCGGAGCAGGTACGGGTGGGCGCAGAAGCAGCCGTGCCTCGTGGCGATGGCGTGCTCCGCGCTCAAGCGCGCGGCGACGAGCGCGTGCGGCACGCCCTCGACCACGAACGACGCGACGGCGAGGGTCGGCACGTCGAGCGCCGGCCCGAGCAGTCGCACCCCATCGATCGCCGCGAGTCCCGTGCGGAGGCGGACGGCGAGGTCGTGCTCGTGCGCGGCGATCGCATCGAACCCGACCGCCTCCAGCGCGTCGATCGCGGCGGCGAGCGCGACCGCGCCGATGACGTTCGGCGAACCCGCCTCCTCCCGCTCGGGCGGATCGGTCCACACGACCTCGTCGAGATCGACCACATCAACCGCCCCGCCACCCGCCAGGAAGGGGTCGCCTTCGCGGAACGCGCGGTCGGGTCCGATGAGCACCCCCGCGCCGTAGGGCGCGTACATCTTGTGGCCGCTCCACGCGAGGTAGTCCGCCGTTCGCGGCAGCGGCCGGTGAGGTGCCAGCTGCGCGGCGTCGACGAGGACCGGTACGCCGTGCTCGTGCGCCACCTCGATGATCTCGTCGATCGCCGGGAGCCAGCCGGTGACGTTCGACGCGCCGGTGATCGCGAGCAGCGAGGGTCGGGGCGACTCGCGGAGCCCTCGGCGCACGTCGTCGACCGAGAACGTCCCTGCATCGTCGCACTCGACGTAGCGGCGCCGGCACAGGCGCCCCCACGGCAGCAGGTTGGCGTGGTGCTCGACGACCGTCGTGAGCACGACGTCGTCGGGCTGCAGGCGCAACCGGTAGGCGAGGTGGTTGATGGCCTCGGTGGTGTTGCGGCAGATGATGGCCACGTCGTCGCTGTCCTCACGGCCCGCGAACCGGAGTGCGGCCGCGCGAGCGGCCTCGTAGGCAGCCGTCGCCCGCCGCGACTTCAAGCCTGCGCCGCGATGGATGCTCGAGTACCACGGCAGGAACTCGGCGACGGCGTCGGCAACCGACGGAAGCGCCGGCGTCGACGCCGCGGCGTCGAGCCCGATGGAGGGGCGTTCGGTGCCGTCGACGCACGGAACGGGAAGGCCGTCACCGACGAGGCGGAGCGGCAGCTGCGACGTAGAGCTCACCGCACCATCGTCGCAGGCACGGGCGCGAAATCGAATGGCCGTACGACCCGAGAACGCACAGACTTCCCGGGTGCTTGGGGTCGAGCCGAGGGGTTCCTTCGTCGAACTGAACCGGACGCGGCTGCGCGTGTGGGAGTGGGGGGAGCCAGGCGACCCGCCGGTCATCTTCGCCCACGGCGCCTACGACCACGGCCGCATGTGGGACGACTTCGCACCGCGGATCGCGGCGCTCGGCTACCGGTGCGTCGCGATCGACTTCCGAGGTCACGGCGACAGCGGCCGGCTCTCGTCGGGCGCCATGTGGTCGGCGTCCGCGCTCGACCTCGCGTGCCTCGCTCGTGAGCTCCGCAACGGGAACAGCGTCGGCATCATCGGGCATTCCTTCGGCGCGGGGCAGTCGATGTACGCCGCCGGCGTCTGGCCGGAGCTCTTCCGGTGGGTGGTGAACCTCGACGGCATGGGCAACCCCGACACGGGCGACGGCTTCGAGGCGTGGGACCTCGTCGAGGCGGCCACGAACGCGGTCGACAGCGCCGAACGGTTCCTCGCCCGAGGTGAGCGCAGCTATCCGTCACTCGCGGACATGGCCGACCGCCGCGGCGCGATCAACGTCCGGCTGCCCCGTGAGTGGGTCGAGCACCTCGTCGAGCACGGCGCTCGACCAGCCGAGAACGGCGACGGCTTCGTGTGGAAGTTCGACCCGATGTTCCGTGTCGGTTTCCCCGGCGGTGAGTGGAGCCCGGCCCACGCTCGCGCCGAGCACGCGATGGTCACCCAGCCGATCCTCGTGATCACGGGCGCCGAGCACGACACGTGGAGCGAGCTCACCAACGACGATGTCGAGGAGCGCATCGGGCCGATGGCCGACGTTCGCCACGCCGTCGTGCCGGGCGCGGGCCACTACGTCCACATCGAGCAGCCCGCGGTCGTCGCGGAGCTCGTGGCCCGGTTCCTCGCGGAGGTCGACCCACGATGACGTTGCCGACGCCGATCCTCGTCCTCCACGACCTCGGTGTGCCCGACGCCGGTCGCCCGTGGCGCGACGCGCTGGCCGACGCTTCGTGGAACGGCCCGGTGCTCGCGCCCGACCTCCCGGGACACGGCTCGACGCCAGTGCGAGACGGTGGCAGCTACGAGCACAGCGACTCGCTCCTCTCGATCATCCCGCTGTACGCCGAGCTCGATCCCGATCTGCCCTCCCCGATCGTGGTCGGCGTCGGCCTCCACGGCTGGGCTGCGCAGGTGCTCGCGCTCGCCGGGCGGGCCAGCGGCGTCGTGCTGGTCGACGGCCTCGGCGGCCCGTGACGGACGCCGGAGCAGCAGATCGCAGCCGGAGCCGCGTGGGCGCGCGGCATCTTCGCCGACCCCGCCGCAACCGCCCCCGCTCCCCCTTCGGGCCTCGACCCGCGAGCCGCCCACCGCGTGCCGACCCACGGCAGCAGGCGTCTCGCGATCAAAGCGGCGCGCGCGATGCCCGTCCCGGCACTCATCCTCGAGAGCCCGGCGTCGGCGCTCACGCTGTCGGAGGTCGACGAGATCGCGATCGAGTTCGCAGTCGGTGCCACCGTCCGCACCATCGACGCTCCCGCCGCGTCCTTCGCGGTCCCGGAGATCGTCGGTCAGCGCGCCGGCTTGAGGCTGAGCAGCTCCCTGTCGTAGTGGGTGGGGAGGGCCGTTGGTCACGTACTCCCGTCGCGCGCACAGAATGGGTGCATGCCCGAGATCGAGAAGACCGACGAGGAGTGGCAGGCCGAGCTCTCGCCTGAGCAGTTCATCGTCCTGCGGAAGGGCGGCACGGAGCGGGCGTTCACCGGCAAGTACGTGAACACGAAGGACGACGGCACGTACTGCTGCGCCGGCTGTGGCAGCGAGTTGTTCAGCTCGGAGACGAAGTACGACAGCGGCAGCGGCTGGCCGAGCTTCTGGGAGCCGCTCGACGACGGCGCGGTCGAGCTGCTGGAAGATCGCAGCCACGGCATGGTCCGAACCGAGGTGCGGTGCAAGCGGTGCGGAGGCCATCTCGGCCACCTCTTCGACGACGGCCCGCAGCCCACCGGGCTCCGCTACTGCATGAACTCGCTGTCTCTAGACCTCAAGCCGTCGTAGCGGTTCGGGGGCGCTCTGCGCCTCGAACGACGTGCCGCCGGAGGAGCTGTGACATGTGGCTCAGCTCATTTTCGTAGCTGAGTGACGTCCGTACACTCCGATTCCTGCGCATACGCGCGCCGCACCGTCGCGGCGCGTCGCTAGCTCCACGAGGTCACCGTGCTCTCACGTCTCGGCCGCTGGTGTCACAACCGGCGCCTCATCGTCGTCGCCATCTGGCTCCTCGCCCTGTTCGCGATCGGCGGTATCTCCGCCACCACCGGCAGCGGGTTCTCGACCCAGTTCTCACCGCCGGACGTCGAATCCGCGCGAGGCCTCGACATCCTCGAGGAGCACTTCGGCGGTGCGGGTGGAGGCTTCGGTGGCTCGATCGTGTTCCTCTCCGAGCGACCCATCGATGATCCGGCGCTGCGACCGCAGATCGAGGAATTCCTCGCCAAGGTCAACGAGCTCGACGGGTTTGGCGAGGTGACGGTGCAGAGCCCGTTCACACCGCAGGGCGCCCAGCAGATCTCCAGGCAGGGCGAGTACGCCGGTCGTCTCGCGTTCGCTCGCGTCGAGGTGGGTGATGACGTCACCGTGGAGGACTCGATCGAGCTCAAGAAGCAGATCGACGAGATCGAGCCCGACCTCGCCGGCGTGCAGATCGAGTACGGCGGCCAGATCTTCGCCGAGTTCGAGCCGCCGGAATCGGAGATCATCGGCCTCGGCTTCGCCATCGTGATCCTCATCCTGTCGTTCGGTTCGGTGATGGCGATGGGCCTTCCGATCGGCACCGCCTTCGGTGGGATCGCTATCGGAAGCGCGACGGTCACCATCTTGAGCAACGTGATCGAGATGCCCGATTTCACCTCGGTGCTCGGCGTGATGATCGGCCTCGGCGTCGGCATCGACTACGCGCTCTTCATCGTCACCCGGTACCGCGAAGGCCTCCATGCCGGTCTCAGCAGCGAACGGGCGACGACCATCGCCATCAACACCGCCGGTCGTGCGGTCCTGTTCGCGGGGACGACCGTCGTCATCTCGCTTCTCGGCATGCTGCTGATGGGGCTCGACTTCGTGCGCGGGCTCGCCGTCGGCGCGGCCACCGTCGTCCTCGCCACGATGATCGCCTCCGTCACCCTCCTCCCTGCGCTCCTCGGCTTCGTCCGCGATCGGGTCGAGGTCACGCGCTGGCGGGGGCTCATCGCGGCGGGGCTCATCGCCATCGCACTGATCGGCACCGGCCTCGGCTTCGGCGGCGTCGTCATGGTCGCCGTGCCGGTCGCGATCGTGATCCTCGTCGCGGGCATCTTCGTCGGGCCGCTCAAGCGCGAGGTCCCGCGGCCTGCACCCAAGCCGGTCGAACGCACCATCCCGTACCGCTGGAGCCGCCTGATTCAGCGCCGCCCGTGGCCTGCCCTCGTCGCCGGTCTCGTCGTGCTCGTGCTGCTCGCGCTGCCGGTGTTCGCGATCCGCCTCGGCTTCTCCGACGAGGGCAACTACCCGGAGGACTCGACGACGCGGAAGGCCTACGACCTCCTCGCCGCAGGATTCGGTCCCGGCTTCAACGGTCCGTTCGCGCTGGCGGCCAAGGCGCCGGACGGGCTCGACCAGGCCGTGCTGGCGACGGTCACCGAAGCACTGAACTCGGACGAAGGGATCGCGTTCGCCTCACCGGCAATCCCGGCGCCGGACGGCAAGGCCGTGCTGTGGCAGGCGATCCCCACGACCTCGCCACAGGACGAGGCGACCGAGAAGACACTGCACCGCCTGCGCGACGACGTCCTACCGGAAGCGACGGGCGGCAACATCGACATCGCCGTCACCGGAAGTAGCGCGGTGAGCGCGGACTTCTCGCAGTACCTCGGCGAACGCCTCCCCCTCTTCATCGGGGTGGTGCTGGCGCTGTCCTTCCTCCTGCTGATGACGGTCTTCCGGTCGGTGCTCGTCCCCCTCAAGGCGGTCGTGATGAACCTCATCTCGATCGGCGCCGCGTACGGCCTCGTCGTGATGGTCTTCCAGTGGGGCTGGGCGAAGGACCTCGTCGGCATCGGCAAGGGCGGACCGATCGAGCCCTTCATCCCGATGATGATGTTCGCGATCGTCTTCGGCCTCTCGATGGACTACGAGGTCTTCCTCCTGTCACGGGTGAAGGAGGAGTACGACCGCGGCTCGCCCAACGACCGCGCCGTCGCCGACGGCCTCGCGTCGACCGCGCGGGTGATTACCGCGGCCGCGGCGATCATGGTCGTGGTGTTCGGATCGTTCCTGCTCGAGAACGATCGGGTCATCAAGATCTTCGGTGTCGGCCTCGCGAGCGCGGTCCTGCTCGACGCCACGATCGTCCGCATGCTCCTCGTTCCAGCGACGATGGAGCTTCTCGGTGACCGCAACTGGTGGCTCCCCGGGTGGTTGGGGCGTCTGCTGCCCAACATCGACGTCGAGGGCCAGGGCGACGACTCGATCGAGGCGATCCACCCCGAGGACGAGCCGGTCACCGTCACGATCTAGGAAGCTCGCTCAGCCCTTCTTGGCTCTGCTCGGCGCGACGCGCGGCGGTTCGCCCGGCATCTTCGGATAGACGGGCGGCCACGGCGCGTCGGGCAGGCCTGCGTCGCGATCACGCTGGTACATCTCGAGCAGCGGCTCGATCGACTGCGGCGCGTCGTTCATCCCCTTCCACGGATCGCCATGCTCCTCGACCCGTCGCGCCACGACGGCGATCGTGAGATCGTCGGGATGGACGTCGTCGAGCTCGTCCCAGAAGAAGGGCGTCGACACCTGCGCGCCGACTCGCGGCCGCACGCACCAGGCGCCGAAGACTGTCTTGTGCGGCGCGTTCTGGTTGTAGTCGAGGAACACGCGCTCTCCCCGCTCCTCCTTCCACCAGGCCGCGGTGAGGATGTCGGGCCGTCGTCGTTCGAGCTCGCGCGCCACGGCGACCGCGGCGCGGCGCACGTCGTAGGAGTCCCAGCGCTTCTCGAGCCGGACGTAGACGTGGAGGCCCTTGTTGCCGGTCGTCTTCGGGTAGCCCAGGATGCCGAGCTCGTCGAGCAGCTCCTTGAGCACGCGTACCGCGGCGCGGATGTGGGTGAAGTCGGTGCCGGGTTGGGGATCGAGGTCGAGCCGCAGCTCGTCGGTGAACTGCGGCTCGTCCGCGGTGTACGGCCACGGGTGGAAGCCGAGGCATCCCATGTTCACCGCCCAGATGATGTGGGCGACGTCGGCCACGACCATCGCGTTCGACGTCGTGCCGTTCGGCGTGGCCACCGTCGTCGTCTGCAACCACTTCGGGATGCCCTTCGGAACCCGCTTCTGGAAGAACGACGGGCCGCCGGCGCCCTCGGGATACCGCTCCATCAACGTCGGGCGGTTCCGCGTCGCAGCCATCAACGGCTCCTCGACCCGCAGGTAGTGCTCGACGAGGTCCATCTTCGTCTCGCCCCGCTCGGAGAAGAAGACCTTGTCGGGACTGCTCACCTTCACCTGGTGACCGCCCGCCTCGAGAAGGACGTCGTCGCCGAATTCGTTCGCCCGAGGCACGCTCGAAACGTATCGGGCATGCCTCCGCAGCGTCGGTAAGGTCGCCTGCCCATGCCAAGTACGCGGCGGTCGGTGATCGCGCTCCTCGCCTCGGTGTTCTGCGCGTCAGCCGCCTCGATGGCCGGCGTCACCGTGATCGGCAAGCAGGTGTACGACCTCACCCGCAGCGAGCTCGCGCTCGGCTTCCTCGGCCTGGCGGAGTTCGCGCCGGCGTTCCTCCTCGTCCTGCTCACCGGAGCCATCGCCGACCGGTTCGAGCGCCGGCGCGTGGCTGCGGTCGGCATCGCGTTCGAGGTGCTGACGTCTCTCGGCCTCGCCGCCTACGCCGCCACGAAGCCCACCAGCGCGACGCCGATCTTCGGGCTCGTCCTCGTGTTCGGCATCGCGCGAGCGTTCGTCGCTCCGGCCACCCGGGCGCTCCCGGCCGACATCGTTCCCGCCGACCGTCTCCCGTGGCTCATGCCCCGCCAGTCGGCGACGTGGCAGATCGCGTTGATCCTCGGCCCTGTGATCGGCGGGTTCCTCTACACCGTCGATCCCTCCGCGCCGTACATCTTCATGGCCGTGATGCTGCTGTTGTCGGCGATCGCCGTCTCGGTCGTGCAGGTGCGCCCCGTTCGAGAGCACGAGCCCGCCATCGTCGTCAGCGATCCGCTGCAAGAAGCGGCCGTCGAAGGCGCGGCCGCACCGGTCGAGCGCGGTGTCGCGAGCGGGCGCGCCCATCTCTCGGAGGCGCTGGAGGGGCTTCGCTTCATCCGCCGTGACCAGATCCTGTTCGGCGCCATCTCGCTCGATCTCTTCGCGGTGCTCTTCGGCGGCGCGGTCGCCCTGTTGCCGGCGATCGCGGAGGAACGGCTGGGCGTCGGCGCGGTCGGACTCGGCTGGCTTCGCGCAGCGGGAGGGATCGGTGCCGGGCTGGTGACGCTGCGGCTGGCGTTCCGGCCGATCCAACGGCTCGTCGGCAAGAAGCTCCTCCTTGCCGTGGCCGTGTTCGGGCTGGGCACGCTCGCCCTCGGCGTCACCCGCAACTTCGCGGTCGCGTTCGTCGCGCTCGCCGTGCTCAGCGGCGCCGACGCCATCAGCGTGTTCATCCGTTCGACGCTCGTCCCCCTCGTCACGCCGAACCACATGCGAGGGCGCGTGCTCGCGGTCGAGAACGTGTTCATCGGTGCGTCGAACGAGCTAGGGGCGTTCGAGTCCGGCGTGGCGGGCGCGATCCTCGGGCCGGCCGGTGCGGTCGTGCTCGGCGGTGGAGCGACGCTCGTCGTCGCCGGCATCTGGGCGAAGGTGTTCCCGGCCCTGCGAGACGTCGAGCGGTTCCCCGGCTCGGTGAACGAGCCGGGGCCCGTCGTCAATCCAGGGTGATCGCGAACTCCGGGCAGTTGTCGACCGCGAGGCGTGCCTCACGCTCGTGCTCGGCCGGCACGTCGCGCTCGTTGCCCTCTCCGCCGATCAGCACCGCGTAGCCCTCGTCGTCCGACTCGAAGAGCGACGGCGCGAGCGAGTAGCAGCGGCCGTGGCCCTGGCACTTCTCGGAATCGAGCTTGATGCGCATCAGTTCGCCGCCTCGTTCTGCAGGATGCGGACGGGGAGGGTGCGAGGACCGCGCACCTGCCCGGTCGACCAGCGGACGCCATCGCCGTCGGCGAGTTCGAACTCGGGGATGCGCTTCATCCACTCCTCGAGCGCCACCTGGAGCTCCATGCGAGCGAGGTTCGAGCCAAGGCATCGGTGGATGCCGAGACCGAAGGCGACGTGACGGTTGCGCTCACGGTCGATGACGAACTCGTCCGCCCGCTCGAAGTACTCCGGGTCGCGGTTCGCCGAGGGGAACGGCAGCAGGACCCAGTCGCGCTTGCCGAGCTTCTGTCCCCCGACCTCGGTCTCCTCGGCGACGATGCGCGCCATCGTGACCGGGGCGTAGAACCGGAGGAACTCCTCGACCGCGAACGGGAACAGCGACCGATCGTCGACGAGGCGCTTCCGGTCGCTCGGCGTCTGCGACAGGTGCCACAGCGACGCACCGATCGCGGACCACGTCGTGTCGATGCCCGCTATGAGCAGCAGCGCCACCGTGCCGCGGATGTGCGGCTCGGTCAGGGGCTGGCCCTCCATCTCGGCGTTGAGGAGGAACCCGATGAGGTCGTCGCGCGGGTTCTGCTTGTGGTCCTGGATGACCTTGTCGAGGTAGTAGTCGAGCGTGTCCTCGTAGTTGAGCGCGAAGTCGCCGCCCGGGTTCTCGAGGATGCGGTGGATGAAGCCGCGGAAGATGTCGCCGTCGCCGGCCGGCAGGCCGAGCATCTCGGCGATCACGCGGACAGGGATGTGCTGCGCGTACTGCTCGGCGGCATCGACGACGTCGGCGCCGGTGGCGAGGATCTCGTCGATCAGCTCGTTGCACACGGCACGGGTCGCCGGTTCCCACTTCTCCATCGCCTTGGGCGAGAACGCCGGCAGCAGGATCCGGCGGCTGATCGCGTGGAACGGCGGGTCGGCGGTGATCGGCGGCGCGTACCCGGTGGGTGCGAGACCCTCCGGCTTCCAGAAGTTGACGATGACGCCTTCCGACGAGAAGTGCTCGCAGTCGTTGGCGATGGCCGCGACGTCTTCGTAGCGGGTCGGGAGCCAGGCGCCGCCGAAGCGTTCGGTGTGCGCGACGGGGCACGTGTCGCGCAGCTCGTCCCAGATCTCAGGTGCTCGGGCGGCGTAGTCCGGATGGGTGTGATCGAAGTCGGTTGCCCAGTCGGCGACCGGCGGCTTCTCCGTGTCCTGCATGGCGCCGAGGCTAGGCCAGCATCCCCTTGATCGTCATAACGTCCGTTACGGCATAACCATGCCAATCGTTGTTGAAGTAGGCGTAGACATCTCTGCCCGCGTCGAGCTCCACCTTCATCCGATCGGCCACCGGCCGCAGCCGGTCGGGTCCGTAGAGCCCGAAGTACTTCTCCTGGAGGGCGTTGGGGCCGTGGAAGCGCACGTACGTCCAGTCGGTCGTGAGGACCCACGGGTGGTCTGCCAGCAGGTCGTGGATGCACAGCGCGGCGCCGTGCCGGCGCAGCGTCTCGTACACGTCGTCGTGGAGCCACGACTCGTCGCGCAGCTCGACCGCCCAGCGGAGGTGCTTCGGTGCCACGCCAAGGAACTCGTCGAGGCGTTCGACGTTGCGCTTCCATCTCGGAGGGAGCTGCACCAACGTCGGCCCGAGCGACGCACCGAGCCGCTCGACCCGGTCGAGGTGGTTCGGCAGCCAGGTCGCCGCGTCACGCAGCTTCATGCGGTGCGATCCGAACTGCCCGAGCTTCAACGCGTAGACGAAGCCGGGTGGCGCCTGCGCGGCCCACCCCTCGACCTTCTGGACCGTCGGCAGGCGATAGAAGGTGTTGTTGATCTCGACGGTGTCGAGCATCGACGCGTAGTGCTCGAACCACCGGCGCTGCGGAAGCTCAGCCGGGTAGACGACGCCGCGCCAGTCCTTGTACACCCACCCGGAGCACCCGGCGTAGAGCCTGCCCGCACCCCCGCGGGCGTCGGTCGTCATGGTGCATCGCTCTACCCCGCGGGCACGGTCGACGGGAGCCCCGCCGCGACCCATGCGCCATAGCCGCCGATTAGGTCGGCGACACGCCCGAACCCCGACGCCCTCAGGAGCGACGACGCGATCGACGAGCGGTAGCCGCCGGCGCAGTACACGACGGTCGGCTTCGTCGAGTCGAGCTCGGCCATCCGGTCGAGCAGCCGAGCCAGTGGCACGCGCGTCGCACCTTCAATGAGGCCGTCGGCCGTCTCGCCCGGGTTCCGGACGTCGACGATCTGGAGGGCGGGCTCGTCGTGCATCCACTCGCCGAGATCCGCAGCGGCGAGACGCACCGATCGTTCCGCGAGATCAGGCCGCTCGGCGAGCACTCGCTCAACGTCGGCCAGAGCACCGACGACGGTGTCGAAGCCGATCCGGGCGAGGCGCACCTTCGCCTCGGCTTCGCGCCCAGGGTCGGTCACGACCACGATCGGCTGACCGGGCCGGACGACATCACCGGCATACTCCGCGAAGCGGCCGTCGAGGCCGACGTTGATCGAACCTCGCAGATGACCGGAGGCGAACGCCTCGGGCGACCTGGCGTCGATGACCGCGACGCCGCCACGACGCTGCATCTCCGTCACGTCGTCCACCGGCAGCGCTCGCGGAGGAGCGCCGTCGTCGAGGAGCTCGTGCACGCGCCGGTTGGAGTCGGCCGTGAAGGCGAAGTAGAGCGGCGCCACCGACTGTCCCTCCGTCACCGCGGCCACGAACTCGTCCTCCGACATCGGCCGCAGCGCGTAGTTCGTCACCCGCTGCTCCCCGATCGTCGACACGACGGCGTCGGACATCGACTTGCCGCAGGCCGAGCCGGCGCCGTGCGCGGGGTAGACGCGCGTCGAGTCGGGGAGGGTGAGCAGCTGCTCGTGGAGCGACCGGTGCAGCTGGCGCGCGAGGTCGTCCGCCGTCCACCCGACCGATGTGAGCAGGTCGGGCCGACCCACGTCGCCGATGAACAGGGTGTCGCCGGTCAGCACCGCCCACGCCTCGCCGTCGGGACGCTCACGGACGACGATCGATATCGACTCCGGCGTGTGGCCCGGCGTGTGGCGAACCTCGAGGGTGACCTCACCGAGCGACAGCACCTGGCCGTGCTTCAAGCGATCGATCTCGAAGTCGGCCGCAGTCGCTTCGCTGCCGTAGGAGATCGTGGCCCCGGTGGCCTTCGCGAGCTCGAGGTGCCCGGAGAGGAAGTCGGCGTGGAAGTGGGTCTCGATGACCCGCTCGATCGTGAGCCCGTTCGCGGCCGCATCCGCCAGGTACGCGCTGACGTCACGCTGCGGGTCGACGACGACGGCACGCCCGGTCGCCTCGTCGCCCACGAGGTAGCTGAAGAGCGACAGGCAGGGCAGCTGGTACTGGCGGAAGAACATGTGACGGCTCCTCTCCCCCACCGATGATCGTACGGAGGTGCGATGAGTTCCGCCCGGGCCGTACGTCCTACGCACGTGCTCGTACGATGCGCTCCCATGGCGGTGACACGCGATGCAGGGCCTGCGCTGCTCGACGATGCCGAGCAGTACCGGCGAGAGCTGCGCGCCTACTGCTACCGGATGCTCGGCTCGTCGTTCGAAGCCGAGGACGCGGTTCAGGAGACGATGGTCCGGGCGTGGAAGAAGGCGGACACCTTCGAAGGAAGGGCAGCTCTGCGGTCGTGGCTCTACCGGATCGCGACGAACGTCTGCCTCGACATGCTCCGCGGCCGGCAGCGCCGGGCCGTCGCGATGGACCTCGGGCCGTCGCGGAAGGCCGACGACTTCCAGCACGCCACCCGACCGAACGAGACGTGGATCGAGCCGGTTCCTGACGCCGCGGTCGTCCCCCTCGACGGCGATCCGGCCGACGTCGCTGCCGCTCGAGACTCCATCCGCTTGGCGTTCGTCACCGCCTTGCAGCACCTCCCCGCCCGTCAGCGTGCGGTGCTCATCCTGCGCGAGGTCCTCCGTTGGCAGGCGACCGAGGTGGCCGAGCTGCTCGACACATCCGTGGCGTCGGTGAACAGCGCGCTGCAGCGCGCGAGGGCCACGCTTGCCGAGCGAGGCACGACCGAGGACGGCGTCCGAGCATCGACGACCTCGTCGATGGCACCCGCCGACCAGGAGCTGCTCGCTCGGTACGTCGACGCGTTCGAGCGCTACGACATCGACCTGCTCGTGACGTTGCTGCACGAAGACGCCGTCATGTCGATGCCGCCGTTCGACTTCTGGCTCCAGGGCGCGAGCGACGTCGCCCAGTTCTTCGTCGGCCCGGGCATCGGGTGCAAGGGGTCGCGCCTCGTCCCCACCAGCGCCAACGGCCAGCCGGCGTTCGGCTCGTACAAGGCGGATCCTTCGGGTGGGTGGGCGCCGTGGGCGATCCAGGTGCTCGACGTCGTCGACGGCCGGATCGCCGGTCACCACAACTTCCTCGACATGTCGCTGTTCGAGCTCTTCGGGCTACCGGCTCACCTCTCGTAGGAGCTCGTCGAGGCCCGCGAGCCTGAGGAGCTCCCGCAGCGTCGGGTCGACGGCTCGTAACGACACCCGGCAGCCCGCTCGGCGCACGCGCTGTTGGAGCCGAGCAAGACGGTCGACGACGTCGAGATCGACTCGCGGCGTGGCGAGCGGCCAAGACATCACCTCGGTCTCACCTGACAGCACAACGACGACCGCGACGACCGCGACAGAGCGCACACCTCTGTCGACGGTCGCCGCGGTCAGAACTCATCGCGCTGGGGACGCGACTCTCCTACGCCGGGTGGTCGATGACCTCGATGTCGACGGACCCGACCACCTCGCCGTTCACCTGGACGTCGATCCGGTGCGGGCCCGGACGGATCTGCCGGATCGACACGTGCTCGAAGCGATGGCGCCTCGTGATGGTGACCAGCTGACCGGGTTCGAGACGCCGCCGAGTGAGCTTGAACACCTTGGGCGCCTTGAGTCCGCGAACACCCGAGTAGTGCACGCGGTAGTCGATGACCGCGTCGACGGGCTCGTTCCCTTCCGCCAGTCGCAGCGCGAACGCGAACGTCACGGCGTCACCGACCTCGATCACCTTCCGGTCGACCTCCAACTCCACGAGCTCCGGCGCGTTCGCGAGGGTGGCTCCGATCAGCTCGAGCGCGGTCCGATCTCCGCGTTTGACCAGCGTTCGCAGCCCACGCGCCACGACCCACCTCGCGTGATCACCTCGCGGGAGCCACGAGCGCGCCAGGTCGACGGCGAGGCCGGGATGGTCCTTGCTGATGTCGTTGAGGTGGTTCGCGACGGATCGACGGACGTACGGCGACGTGTCATCCACCAGGCGTTCCAGGAGCGGCAGGCTCGGCGACGGATCAGCAACGAGATCACGAAGCACGGGCGCCCACGGCAGGCGCGGGCGGGTTCCTTCGGAGACGAGCCGGCGGACGTGCTCGTCGTCGGCGGTCACCCAGTCGCGGAGGAACCGGTACGTGATCTGACGGCGCCCCTCGATGAACGGCCGGATCGCGAACTCGCTCGACCACCGCGGCGTGAGTGCGGCGAGCAAGGGCAGCGCCTGCTCCGGAACGTCGATGCCTGCGCTCGCGACGAACCCGCCGACCGGCAGCACGATCCACCCGGTGAACGTCGGCGACTCCAGTGCCCTGTAGAGGACGCCCGCGGCGTCGGAGAACCGCGGCGGCAACGTTCGCTCGAGGCGCGCCGTGAGCTCGGAGCCGCGGGCAAGAAGCTCGAGCGGCTCGATCGCCGCAGCGAGGCCTGCGGTGAAGCGTCGGGTTGGAAACTCCGGCCAGGCGCGCGTGAGCTCGCGACCGAGCCGTCGCGCCGCGTCGACCCCGAGCTCGTCCTTGAAGGCAGCCACTACTGCGCGCCGAGCAGCTCCGGGAACCGACTCTGGAGGTCGATCCACAGGGCGTCAGGCGCCTTGAAGCGGTCGAACCGATAGAGGTCGCCGATCGCCACGACGTCGTCGAGCTGCTTCGCGAGCGGCTCGATCCAGACGCGTACCTCCTCACGCGGGTGCCGGGCCAGAGGCAGCGAGTCGCGCCGGAGGATTCCCGCTCGCTCGCTCGACGCGATCTGCCTGCCGCACCGGCATGGATTGCCGGGATCGACGAGCCCGCATCGATTCTCGACCACGTACCGGATCGTGCGCCGGGCTCGCGACACGCGCTGGCGGAACGCCTCTCGACTGCACTCCAGGATCTCGGCACCCTCCACATCCGTGAGGCCGATCACGTCGGCGAGGAGGTACGCCAGGCGCTGGTCACGAGGGACGCACAGCAGCATCCCGTAGGTGCAGCTGATCCTCACCTCGTCGCAGAGCAGCCGGTACTCGGCCTCGTCGATGGTCGGGTCGATGTCGCCCAACCCGGCGTCGAGGAAGGCCGCGAACTGCTCCGGGCCCTTGACCGACGACTCGACGAATCGCCGCCTGGTGCGCAACAGGCTCCGGGTCGCGACGGTGTACGCCCACGTCGTGAACTTCGAGCGGCCCTCGAAGCTGCCGAGGTGCGTGACGAGCCGGATCAGGATCTCCTGCGTCGCGTCCTGCGCGTCCTGCGGGTGACCGAGGAATCGCAGCGCAAGTCGGTACATCGGGTGTTGCAGCTCGTGCAGGAGCGCGGACAGCGACTCGCGATCGCCGTCCGCTGCTCGCTTCGCCAGCGCGTCGAGATCGAGATCTCGTTCATCGACGCGAACGGGTCGGTCGTTCATGCGCTCGTGATCACCCGTCCACGACCGACGGGCTCGGCCGCCTCGAGGAACGCGTGCATGCGGTGCAGCGCGTCGAAGCGGTCTGACTTCGCCATCAGACGCTCCTCGCCATCGGCGACGCTCCAAGTCAGCACGTCGAGCCACACACCGTCACCGGCATCGACCAGTTCGGCTCGGAGCAACTCCGGGCACAGTCGTTTGGCCTCGGCGATCGCCGCCGGGCGCACTTCGAGCAGCGACTCGACATCCCCGTCGTTGACTCGGGCACGCCACACCTGCAGGAACCGATCCATCTCCGTCCTCCCGTCGCAGCGACCGTCGCCGCGCGTGAAGATGAGAGACCTTCACCCCGTCGAGTGTGACAGGGAAACCTGCGCCTCCTGATCACGCGGCGGATGCGCCCGAATGCCGTCGCCGCGAAGGCGGGTAGGACGCCTCACGACGACAACGCAGCTGCAGGTGCGGTGACCCGACGCGGATCTCGAGAGCGAGGGCGTGGCTCAACAGGAGAAGGCGACGCAGCAAGCCGACCGGTAGCGCACCCGGGGCAAGGAGGAACCATGCCAGGCAAGGATCACGGTTCGTCGATCAAGGATCCCGAGCAGTACGAGGCGCTCCGCGACGAAGGGATGAGCAAGGAGAAGGCGGCGCGCATCTCCAATGCGTCGGACAACGAGGGCCGCTCCGAGGTGGGCCGCCGAGGTGGCAAGTCCGGCAACCACGAAGACCGCACCAAGGACGAGTTGTACCAACAGGCGAAGGAAGTGGGCATCGAGGGCCGCAGCAACATGTCGAAGAGCGAATTGATCGACGCGCTGCGCAACCACTGAGCGAACGGCCCAGGACGTCCACGTCGATCGACGCGCCTATTCCGAGTCGTGGTGCGAGCGCGGCGGAGGCTCTCCCTTGGCCTGGGCGATGTGCGTCAGTGTGACGAACCCAAGGCCACCCAACATGTTCCCCGCGAGTGCCAACGCGACATCTGGGATACCGTCGCCAACGGAAGGGCCGTCGTGCAGCACACCGAAGGCCAGATGCAGCGTGGTGACGACGACGTGGTTGAAAGGGCCGAGCGCCAGCACCACGCCAACGAGGTAGCCGATGATGACTCGTGCGGTGGTGGACGATGCTGCGTGCAGCAAGAACGACAGCAGCGTGATGAGCGTGCCACCAGCGATCGCGTTGGCGAGGCTCGCGGATGGTGGGCGGTCGACGATCTCGTCAGCCAGGTGGTTCAGCGCGGCTGGCGCCCCGGCCGGCAAGGCGCCGTCGACGGAGATGATCGCAGCGAAGACGACACCACCAACCAGGTTCAGTACAAGGATGGCGCCCCACAGCCGAGCCAGCAGAGCCACAACGCCGCCTTCTGCCCGACGTTCGTAGGCTGCGCCCACCGGCCCGAAGAAGTTCTCGGTGAACAGCTCCGCTCGTCCGATGATGAGGAACACGAGACCGACACCGAACGCGAGGCTGCCCGCGAGTTTCGCGGGACCTGCTCCGATCTCGGGTTCGAGCAACGCTGCCGTGATCGCTTGAGCAGCGATGCCGAACACGATCGTGAAGCCTGCGATGAACCCGGTCGCGACGAGCTCGAGGCCGCTGGCATCGAGACGGCGATTCCCTTCTGCGACAGAGCGCTCGTAGATCTTGCGCGGTGTCGGCCAGTGCTCCGCGCCATTCGAACCGGAGTCTGACGTCATCGCACCGCGGTGTTCCCGCCCGTCAACATGATTCGCGGATGTTCTCGCTCGTGAACGTGGGCGCAGGACGCGCGTCGGCCTCGGCCCTCGTCGTCGCTTCGCCGTTCTGGGCGATGTCGTCGATCAGCCAGTCCATCTTGGCGATCTCCTCACGCTGGGCCTTGATGATCTCGTTGGCCAGCTCGCAGACGCGCACGTCGTCGATGTCTGCATGCTCGCTCGTGAGGATGGCGATCGAGTGGTGCGGGATCATGCCCTTCATGTACTCGCGGTCGTCGACGAACTGCTGCGAACGCGACAACCACAGGGCGATGGCCATCAGCACGAACGCGCCGGCGATGATGCCGACGTTTATCTTGACGTTCTTGTGCATCCCCCACATCCAGCCGAGCATGACCACGCCCATCGCGCCGCCCATGAGCAGTGCCATGTACGCGCGCTCTTCGCTCCACCGCACGTGGTCCCACGCGTAGGTGTTGGTATACGTCAGGAGGAACATCACCACGGTCGAGGTGGCGATCATCGCCCCGAACCGCAGGTACTGCTTGCGCTCCATCCGCTGATGCTCCTCCTGATCGCTGCTCTGCGCCTCGGCGGCGGGCTGGTCGGTCATCGCCGACGCCTCATGCAGCGAGAAGCCGATCGCAGGCCTGCTCACACCGCCGGCACGCTTCGGCGCAGATGCGGCATTGGTCGTGCATCTCGCCGTGACGCTCGCACTCCTCGGCGCAGCGCCGGCACGCATCCCGGCACGCCGTGAGCGCGGCACGCGTGACCTCGGGGTCGTAGCCCGTCTGGCGGGACAAGATCCGTCCCGTTGCGTCGCAGATGTCCGCGCAGTTGAGATCGGTGGTGATGCAGCGCCGCAGCTCGGCCACCATCTCCTCCCCGAGACAGGCGTCGGCGCACGCCGTGCACGCCTGGGCGCACTCGAAGCACGCGTCGATGCACGCGGCGAGGGCATCGAGGTCGTAGCCGATGTCGCTCGGCGTCGTGCGCAGCATGTCGTTCGCGACGGTCATGGCAACTCCTTGGGTCGGACACCAGATCGTTTATCCGCACAACCGTGCGGATAAACGGATGATGTGACCGATCACGGCCATCCGGTCGATCCCGAACGGGTGAGCACCGCCCGCGCCGAGGCCATACCCGACGTGGAGGCGCAGGTCATCGGCGCATCGCTGAGCCTGCTCGTCGACCCGCTCCGCGCGCGGATCCTCTCGGCGTTGCTCGCGACCGACGAGATGTGCGTCGGCGACATCGCCCTCGCTCTCGACGCGTCGGAGGATTCCGTCAGCTACGCGCTGCGCCTCCTACGCACCGCCGGGCTCGTCCACCGGCGACGGGAAGGGCGAATGGGTTACTACCGGCTGCGTCACGGCGACACTCGCCCCGCGCTCGAAGCCGTGCTCGCTCGACTCCGGGACCTCGCAGCGCTGCACCCCGAGGCCGGCGCCGACGACAGCGACGACGCGTCCTGAAGGACCGTCCACCAGCACCTTCGCAGCCAGTCAGTCAGCGGTCGTCAGCGAGCCAGCGCGCTCGGAGGGATTCGAACCCCCAACCTTCTGATCCGTAGTCAGATGCTCTATCCATTGAGCTACGAGCGCCGGGATGGGACGCATCAGCGTACACGACGGCTCGCGGACGACTCGCGGCTCGAAACCGGAGACCATGCACATCATCGCCCGGACGGCCCATTCGAAATAGCAGCCCATCAGGACTGAAAAGGAAAGGGCGAATAGCCCTTCACACGAACCGCTACCGAGCGTTTCACTAGGTCACTCGAACGCGACCCCCTCTGCGATGACGCCCCCGCTGGACACGCCCCCGAACCCGCGCACGCCACCGCTCCGGCTCCTCGTCGTCGAAGACGACCCGGCTGCCGCCGACCTCATGTCCGCTCTCCTCGAGCCGGTTGGTGAGGTGATGACGGCGACCTCCATGCGCAGCGCGTTCGAGGCCATCGCCGTCAACGCGCCCGATTGCGTGCTGCTCGATCTCGGGCTGCCGGACGCGGAAGGTGTCGACGTGGTCGCGGCGGTGGTCGCACGGCACCCTGAGGTCCCGGTGCTCGTCGTGACCGGATCCGACGACCATGACACCGCGGCCGCTGCGATCGGCGTCGGCGCTCAAGACGTCATGGTCAAGGGATCGTTCGATGGCGCAGTCCTGCGCCGCCGGGTGCGTCTCGCGATCGAACGCAAGCGGTTCGACCGAACGTTCTTCCGTGGCGATCAGGGGCATCGCCGAATCCTCGACAACGCGCCGGTCGGCGTCTGGCGTGGTGACGTCCTGGGCCTCACGACCTACACGAACCGGCACCTCCTGACCCTCCTCGGCCGCACCGATCGCACAGCGACGATCGGCGTGCCGCTCACCTTGCTCCTTGGCGGATCGCCCAGCGCCGGACTCGGCGCGCTCCTCGCCGAGGCCGCGGACCGCGGAAGTGCTCACGGGGTCATCGGCGCGAGACGTACCGGCGGTGCTTCCGTTCCTCTCCGCCTGCGCGTCTCGACGATGCTCGACGACGGCGCGGGGCTGAGGGAGTTCGTGGCGATCGTCGAAGAAGCCAGCGCGGCAGAGGCCAGCAGCGGCGCCGCTCTCGCGCCGGCGCCGATCGGTGCCGTCGACGCCATCCGCGGCGTCATGGCGACGACGTCCGATGCCGTGGCGATCCTCGACGCGACGGGTGTGATCGTCGCGTGGAACGAGGCGGCGTCGAGGATGTGGCACATCGACGCCAGCGAAGCCATCGGGCGCAACGTCTTCGAGATCATCCCCGAGGAAGAGCGCGAGGTGGCACGTGCTCGCCATCGCGCCGCGCTCGACGGCGAGGCCGTCGAGTTCGAGGTGGTTCGCCGCCGCGCGAACGGCTCCACGGCCCACGTAGCCATGTCGGCTCGTCCGGTGCCGGGCGTGAGCGGTCGCCTGCAGAACGTCGTGGTGACCGCACGAGACCTGACCGAGCTTCGGGAAGCCGTCCAGGCGCGCCACCGGAGCGAGCTGCTGTTGTCGACGGTCGTCTCCGTCGCACCGATGGTGCTGTGCGTCATCGATTCGACGGGCCGCATCGTCTACGCCGACGGCCGCGCTCTCGAAGCGCTCGGTGCGGAGCCGGCGGACGTCGTCGGCGCATCGATCTTCGAGTGCTTCGGCGACGACGAGACGGGCATCGTCAACGACATCCACCGCGGCTTGGCAGGGGAGCACGTCGCGAGCGTCCGCCAGCGGGACGACACCTCGTGGGACGTCCGGTTCACGCCGATGATCGACGCCGGCGGCACCGTGACCGGCGTCGTCGGCGTCGGCATGGAGATCACCGAGCGCCTCGCGTCCGAGAGCCGCTTCTCCGCCGTCGTGGAGCACGTCACCGACATCATCAGCATCCATCGCACCGACGGCAGCATCAGCTGGGCGAGTCCGGCTGCGACCCGTGTCCTCGGGCTCCGATCCGGTATCGATCTCAGCGGGTTCCGCGTCGATCCGCACATCCATCCGGACGACCGGCAGTTCGTCGACGCAGCGTTCGAGTCGTGGCGGCGCGGGCTCGGCGCCGTGACGTCGTACCGGCTGTTCGACGCCACGGGCGCGGTCCGCCACATGGAGAGCGTCGGCGTCGACCTGCGTGATCACCCGGCGATCAACGGCATCGTCGTCACCACCCGTGACGTGACGGACCGCCGGATCGCGGAGGAGCGGCTGGCTCGCGCGGCGCTCCACGATCCCCTGACCGACCTCCCGAACCGGACTCTGCTGATCGACAGGCTCGACCACGCTCTCGCCACCCGCCGGCGCGACGGCAAGCCGCTCGCAGTGGTGTTCGTCGACCTCGACCACTTCAAGCTCGTGAACGACGCACTCGGGTACAGCGTCGGCGACGCCCTGGTGCAGGCGGCCGCGGACGTGCTCCGCCTGGAGACGCGGCCCGGCGACACGATCGCTCGGCTCAGCGGCGACGAGTTCGCGATCTGCCTTCCTGGTCTCGCGTCGGAGGACGATGCGCTGGCCGCGGCCGCTCGCATCCTTCGCGCGCTCAACGGCCAACGGATCGTCCACGGTCACCAGGTCCACGTGTCTGCCACCGCTGGCGTCGCCATCGCCGACGACCACTCGGTGCCCGAGCAACTCCTCGCGGACGCCGAAGTCGCGATGTACCGAGGCAAGGAGCGCGGCCGCAGCCGCGTCGAGCTCTTCGACAGCGAGGCCCGAGCGCGCGTCGTCGGCCGCCTCGCGCTGCAGAACGAGATCCGCACTGCGCTCGAGAGAGGCGAGTTCCGGCTCTTCTACCAACCGCAGATCCGGCTCGAGAGTCGCGAGATCGTGGGCGTCGAGGCCCTGATCCGGTGGGAGCATCCCACTCGTGGTCTGCTGAGTCCGGCCGCCTTCATCGACATCGCCGAGGAGTCCCACCTCATCGAGCCCATCGGCCAGTGGGTCATCGAGGAGGCGTGCCGCCAGCTCGGCGAGTGGCGCAAGCAGTTCCCGGAGCGACGGCTCGTCGTGTCCGTGAACCTGTCGGCCCGTCAGCTCAGCAACAACGCGCTTCCCGAGATGGTGCTGGCGGCGATCCGCGCTGCCGGCATCCCGCCGGCGTCGCTGTGCCTCGAGATCACCGAGTCGATGCTCATGGAAGACGCAGAGGGCGCCGTCGCCATCCTCCGGCGGCTGAAGGAGACGGGTGTCCAGATCGCGCTCGACGACTTCGGCACGGGCTACTCATCGCTCGCCTACCTGAAGCGTTTTCCCCTCGAGCAGCTGAAGGTCGACCGCTCGTTCGTCGCCGGCCTCGGTCGCGATCCGGAGGACTTCGTCATCGTCTCGGCCGTCGTGAACCTCGCCCGCAGCCTCGGGGTCGAGGTCGTGGCGGAAGGTGTCGAGAACGAGCGACATGTCGCCGAACTCGAAACCATCGGTTGCGAGCTGGCCCAGGGCTACTTGTGGAGCCCGCCCATTCCGCCGTCGTCGATCGCCCCGATGCTGGCGAAGGGCGCTCTCGTCGGCTCACCGAGGCCAGTCGCACCGGCGGATCGAGTCGCCGCGCGCGCCAGCCAGGCGATCGACGTCGTCTCGCTCATCACCCACGAGCTCCGCGCCCCGCTCACCGTCATCAAGGGTTACGCCGAGACCATGTCGGCCCACCTCGGCGACGCAACGTCGCCGGTGGTCGCGAAGGCGACGGCTGCGATCACCCGCAACGTCTCGAACCTCGACGACCTGATCGCGACGCTGTCCGACGTCAACGCGCTCGAGGCCGGCACGCTCCCCTTGCGGCGAAAGACCGTCGACCTCACCGAGCTCGTGCACGGGATCGTCGCCGACCACCGCCACCTCTTCCCGGATCACGAGGTGCGGGTGACAGCGACATCGGACGCGATCAACGTGCACGTCGACCCGTCGCGCGTCCAGCAGATCCTGCTGAACCTCTTGACGAACGCGGCCAAGTTCAGCCCGCCGGAGAAGGGCATCGAGGTCGGGATCGTCACGTCGGGCTCGGACGTCCTCGTGTCGGTCGTCGACCACGGTCCCGGCGTTCAACCGGAGCTCATCGGCGAGATCTTCCGGAAGTTCTTCCGTGCAGACACCTCGAAGAAGGGCACCGGTCTCGGGCTCTACATCGCCCGCAGCCTTGCCCGCGCCCACGGCGGCGAGCTCAGCTGCCGCGCTGCCGCCGGCGGTGGGGCCGAGTTCGTGCTCACCCTGCCGCGCTCGATCCAGCGACGCGCCGCTCCTGGTGCCGGTGGTACATCCGTGATCACTGCCCCGCGTGCCTACGCGATGCAGCGGCCGGACGCGGCGCTGTGCGAGCGCGCCGAGCTCCCCGCTGTCGCGCAAGCAGCAATCGCTGCCGCGCAGAACGCAGTACGGGAGGCGATCGTCGTCGAGCAGGTGGTCGCCGCGACGATCGCCCTCGCTCGCTCGCTCGGGGGCGGATGCATCCCCGCACGATCCGCCAACGCCATGGCGCTGTCGCACGAGATCTCGTTCGGCGCTGGGGAACCGCTGCTCGTCACCGCGCCTCCCGGGTCGCTCGCGAGGACGGTGCTCGACAACGTGCTGCCGGAGTTCGTCGACGAAGCGGCGCGTGCGGTCGACGCGATCGACGACGCGCTGGTCGACGACACCAAGGTGGATCCCGTCACCGGGTTCCTCGGACGGCGAGCAGCGGCGCGCGCGATCGCTCGCCAGCCGATCGGCGCCACGCTGGCCTTGATGCGACTCGAGGGCGCGCCCGCGGACGTCGACGACGCGCTACGGGCGCTCGGTCGCACCCTTCGAGAGGTGCTCCCCGAAGACGCGGCGGTCGGACGCTTCGGCGACGACCAACTCGTCGTCATGCTGTCGCGAGGCGACAGCGCGGCGGTGAAGGCGATGATCGACGAGGTCGAGCGGCGATGGAGCATCCGTCACCCCGAGGGCGCCACGATCGCAGCCGGCGTGGCGACGGTCGGAGCCGCGGGGACCCAGGCTGCGCTGCTGACGGCCGACGAACGGTCGCTGCAGCCGAGGCTCGAGGTCGCCCCCGCCGACGATCTCGAGGTCAGCCGGCGGCCGTGAACACGGCGAGCTCGCCTCGCCGGCGCTTGGCCGCCTGATCGATGAGCAGATCGACGACTGCATCGACCGGGAGCGGCTTCGCGAACCAGTAGCCCTGGCCGAGGTCGCAGTCGAGCGCCCGAAGCTGCTCGAGCTCCTCGTCGAGCTCGATGCCCTCGGCGACGGTCTGGAGCTCGAGGATGTGCCCGAGCTCGACGATCGTGCGGACGATGCCGACCTTCTGCGGCTCGTTCGGGACGCCGCTGACGAACGAGCGGTCGATCTTCAAGATGTCGATGGGGAACGAGCAGAGGTAGCTCATCGACGAGTAGCCGGTTCCGAAGTCGTCGATCGCCAGGCGCACGCCGAGGTTCTTCAGCTGGTGCAGACGGGCGACCATGGCCTCGGCGTCGCTCATCACCGCGCTCTCGGTGATCTCGAGCACGACGTTCGACGGGTTGATGCCGGTGCGCTCGAGGATCTCCGCGAACGCGGGCACGAGGGCGTCGTCCTGCAGCTGGCGGGCGGAGACGTTGATGCTGATCGTCGTCGGCGCGTCGGGGCCGAACTCATGGGCCCACGCGACCGTCTGCCGGCACGCCTCCTCGAGCACCCACGCGCCGAGCGGAACGATCAGACCCGTGTCCTCTGCGACCGGGATGAACATCCCCGGCGGAACCATGCCCCGCTCCGGGGAGTTCCAGCGGACGAGAGCCTCCATGCCCGAGATGCGGCCGGTCGCCAGCGCCACGGTGGGCTGGTAGTGGAGGACGAACTCGCCCCGCTCGACCGCACGACGAAGGTCGGCCTCGAGGTCGAGCCGGTCGAGCATCGCCTTGTGCATGCTCGGCTGGAACAGCTCGTAGCGCCCACGGCCACGGCCCTTCGCGGTGTACATCGCGACGTCGGCGTTGCGGAGCAGGTCGTCGGGCGATTCGGCGAACGAGCCGGCGATGGCGATGCCGAGACTCGCCGCAGTCACGACCTCCTTGCCGTCGACGTCGAACGGCTGACGGATCGCATCGAGGATGCGGCCGGCGACCACCGTCGCGTCGATGCCGCCCGTGAGGTCCTCGACAAGGACCGCGAACTCGTCGCCACCGAGCCGGCAGGCGGTGTCCGACGGGCGCAACAGGTTCTTCAACCGCTCGCCGACAGCAGCCAGCAACCGGTCACCGAAGGCGTGGCCGAGGCTGTCGTTGAGGGTCTTGAAGCCGTCGAGGTCGAACAGGAGGATGGCCAAGGGCCGGCGCTGGCGACGCTGCCGGTTCAACGCGTGCTGGATCCGGTCGCGGAAGAGCGCGCGGTTGGCCAGGCCGGTGAGCGAGTCGTGGAACGCCTGGTGCGTGAGTTCGTCCTCCAGCTCCTTGCGCTCGGTGATGTCGCGGGTGTTCAGGATGAACCCGCCGACGAGCGGATCGTCCAGGCGAGCACTGACCGACGTCTCGGTGTACCGCCACGACCCATCCGCATGCCGAACCCGGCAGTCGACCCGGTCGGACACCGCGTCGTCGCCGGCGGTGCGCAGCAACGACTTCTGCACCGGCCGCAGATCGTCGGGGTGGACGAGCTTGTTGATGTCGGTGCCGATCAGCTCGTTCGGCTCGTAGCCGAAAACCTCGCTGACCGACGGCGTCTGGAAGAGGATCCGGCCCTCGACCGAGCAGACCGTGATGACGTCGGAGGAGTTCTGCACGAGCGCCTCGAAGCGACGCTGGCTGGCGGCAGTCGTCTCGGCCTGGTGCGCGGCCCGACGGGCCCGTTCCGCCCGGCGCAGCAGCAACCACACGATGAACCCGGCGACGAGCAGGAGCAGCAGCGACGCGATGTCGCTCGTGCGGGCGAGTCGGTCTGCCCTGGCGGCCTCTGCGGTGCGGAGCTGGGTGACGGCCTGGTGGAGGTTGGTGATCGCTGGGCCGGTCTCGTCGCGAACCACCTGCCGTGCCGCGGCCGCGCCGTGCTCGTCGAGCAGCCCGAGGACCGCTTCGACCGACGCATCGAACCGGCTGGCCGCGCGGACCACCCGCTCCGTCTCGGCCCGCGGCGGGACGTTGTCGACCGCAGCACGAAGCGCCGAACGTGTGACGGTGATGTCGTCGGCGAGACCGGCCGGCATCGCCGGTCCGGTCACCGCCCGACCGAGCTGCGAATGCTGCTGCTGGGCCAGGGCGTCGATGCGGGTCAGCAGCAGCTCGCCGGTGCGTCCTTCATCGGCCCGGTTGCGGAGCAGGCCCACGCCCACCACCGCGGCTGCGACCACGAGGAACACCGCGAGCGGGACGAGCTGGCGCGCGACCTGGCGCGAAGCGCGTGCGTCGTCCCACCTCCAAGGCATGCACGGCTATCGGCCACGAAGAGTGGTGCCCTGAATAGGCCGATCGGGCTATTCGCGGGGTAGTCCCTGCCGCGATCCCGCAGGTCAGCGGATCGTGAGGACGCCGTCGAGGCCAGCGATCGAGAAGATTCGCCGGATCCCGCTCGACGGGCTCGCCACCACGAACGACGCCTCCCGCACCCGGAGGCGCTTGTGGTGCGCGACGAGCACCGACAGCCCCGACGAGTCGAGGAAGCCGACGGCCGACAGGTCGACCACCAGCTCGGGCGGCTGCCGTTCGTCTTCGACCCGGCGAAGCGCCTCGTCGAGCACCGGCGCGGTTGCCGCGTCGAGCTCACCCACCACGCGTGCCACTACGACGGGACCGTCACCTGCGATGTCGACACGGAAGTCGTCCATGAACCCGGCTCTCCTGACGAAGGGCCGCGGCTGGACATCTCAACCGCAACTGGACAGAGGCTATCCCGCGGGCGCCGCTATCGTCGCCACCACCCCGGCGGCGACCTCGCGAAGCTTCACGTTCTCGCGCTGCGACCTCTCACGAAGGCGATCGAAGGCGTCGTCGGGGCTCAAGCGGTGACGTTCCATCAGCACGCCCTTGGCCTGTTCGATGACGACGCGGCTGTCGAGCGCCTCCTGCAACTGCTGGATCCGCGACACGCACTCCTCGTGGGCCTTCGCGTTGGCGACGCTCACCGACGCCTGCCCCGCCAGGAGCACCGCGGACGAGACCTCGTCCGGCCCGAACGCGCGGGTCGATTCGGAGTAGACGTTCAACGATCCGACCACCTCGCTGCCGACCACGAGCGGGACGGCGAGGATGCTTCCCACGCCGCAGGCCGCGGCGTAGGCGAGGAGCTCGTCCCACCGCTCGTCGGCGTCGCCGCACGTCGCGATCTGCAACTCACCGGTCTTCAGTGCTTCCAGGGTCGGGCCGGAGTGGAACTCGTACTGCCGCTCGTCGACGGCGAGCACCCGGCCGTCGGAGTGGAACGCCGTGTACGGCGATCCGCCCTTCACCAGGGTGACGGTGGCGCCGTCACCGCCGGTGACGCAGCGCTGGGCGACTGCGGTCACCCGGTCGAGGGTGGTGGCGAGGGTCTCTTCGGACAGGAGCAGCGACGTGAGCTCGCGCAGCCCGAGGTCGAGGTCGAGGAGGTCGTCACTCATGACGAAGCCGTTCTCTCCCTGTTCACCCCCCGGGTAAACAGCGATATCTTCGCCGAATCGAGCGGAGAGGGAGGGATTCGAACCCTCGGTCCCGGTGAAGAGACACCTCATTAGCAGTGAGGCCGATTCGGCCACTCTCGCACCTCTCCGGAGCTGCCGGCTCAGCGTACCGCCTCGCCGACCGAGCGGAGGGGGTGGGATTTGAACCCACGGGGCTTTCGCCCGACCGCTTTCAAGGCGGTTCGATTCGGCCGCTCTCGCACCCCTCCTGGTGGGCGTCAGGCTACCGCCGGATGTGGCGCCGCAGCTCCTCGATCCACGCATCGGCCTCGTGCCACCGGCGCTCGGCGTCCTGGCGGGCGACGTCCGCGCCCTCGCCGACGGCAGGATACGAACCGAGGAACTTCACCGGGCCGACATCCGCCCGCAGGTTGCGCAGGCAGTCGGCCACCACGTCGTCGGCGAGATGACCGGTGAACTCGATGAGGAAGCAGTAGTCGCCGAGCGACTCCTTCGTCGGCCGGCTCTCGAAGCGGGTCAGGTTGATGTCGCGAGCGGCGAACTGGGCCGCCATCAGGTGGAGGTTGCCCGGGCGGTCGGCCTGCTGGAACTGCACGATCGTCGTCTTGTCATGGCCGGTCGGGGCGGGAATGCCGTCGCGGGCGACGAGCACGAACCGCGTCGAGTTGTCACGGTGATCCTCGATGCCAGCGGCGACGACCTCGAGGCCGTAGAGCTTCGCGGCGAGGGCGGTGCCCAGAGCTGCGGTCGCGGCGGGGCGCTCCTCGGCGACCAGACGCACCGCCTCAGCCGTCGAGTTGGCGGGCACGAGCTCTGCGTCGGGGAGCTCCCGGCCGAAGAACTCGCGGCACTGCTCCATCGCGTCGGGGAACGAAACGACGCGGCGGACGTCCGACATCGACGTCCCGGCCGGCGCGACCAGGTTCTGGCTGATCGGCAGCACGACCTCGCGCTGGATGAGGAGGTCGACGTCGAAGATCAGCGAGTCGAGCACCGACCGCACGGACCCTTCGATCGAGTTCTCGAAGCCGACGAAGCCGAGGTCGACCTCGCCCGCCACCGTCGCCGCGATGACCTCCGCGTGCGAGGTCATCGGCACGAGCTCCTCGTCGACGAGGTCGCCCTGGGTCGACAGGGCCTCCTCGCCGAACGTGCCCGAGGGTCCGAGGAAGGCGATTCGTGCCATCAGCCGCAAGACTACGAGCCGAACATGGACGAACCCGCTCTCCGCCAACTGCTCGACGACGTGCGATCGGGCGTGCTCGATCCGGACGACGCCGTCGGCCGGCTGCGCCGGCTCCCGTTCGCCGATCTCGGGTTCGCCCGCGTCGACCACCACCGGTCGCTGCGGCAGGGCGCAGCCGAGGCGGTGTACGGGCCGGGGAAGGCTCCAGAGCACTGCGCCGAGATCGTGGCGGAGCTGCTGTCGGAGCGAGGTTCGCCACGGCTGCCCGTGCTGCTCACTCGGGCTGACGACGCGCAGGCCGACGCGGCGCTGGCCCGAAACCCCGGCGGCGTCCGACGCGGGCGCACCGTCGTCTGGCGTCCTGCGGAGGAGCGGCCGGGGCGCGTGCTCGTGATCACGGCCGGCACCGCCGACCTGCCGGTCGCCGACGAGGCGATGGCGACGCTGGAGGCGTTCGGGTTCCGGCCCCAGCTCGTCGCGGACTGCGGTGTCGCGGGCGTCCACCGGTTGCTCGCCACCGTCGACGAGGTGGCCGGGGCCGACGTCGTCGTCGTCGTGGCCGGCATGGAAGGCGCCCTCGCCAGCGTCGTCGGCGGGCTCACGGGCGCGCCGGTGGTGGCCGTGCCCACGTCCGTCGGCTACGGCGCCGCGCTCGAGGGCGTCACCGCGCTGCTCGCGATGTTGTCGTCGTGCGCGTCCGGCATCACCGTCGTCGGCATCGACAACGGGTTCGGAGCCGCCTGCGCGGTAGCCCGGATCCTGCCGTGACCCGCGCGGTCTGGTTCCACTGCTTCGCCGGGATCGCGGGCGACATGACGCTCGCGTCGCTGGTCGACGCCGGAGCCGACCTCGACGTCGTGCGCGAGCTGCTCGAACGACTCCCGGTCAGAGGGTGGGAGGTGGAGGCGGCGCCCGCCACCCGCTCCGGCATCGGGGCGACCCACGTCAAGGTCCACGCCTCGGAGACCGGCATCGTCCGCACGCACGCGCACATCGTCGGGCTCATCGAGGAGGCACGTCTCCCGGAGCGGGTCCGAGCCCGAGCCCTCGCCGTCTTCGCCGCGCTCGCTCAGGCGGAAGGCAAGATCCACCGGCGCGACCCGTCGCAGGTTCACTTCCATGAAGTCGGCGGCATCGACGCCATCGTCGATGTCGTGGGGGTCGCGGCGGCGCTGGAGGCGCTCGGGATCGACGAGGTGCACGCGTCGCCGGTCGCCACCGGGATCGGCATGGTCCGCAGCGCTCACGGCGCGCTGCCCAATCCGGCGCCTGCCGTCGTCGAGCTCCTCCGGGGAGCACCCACGTACGGCCGTGACGTCAACGCCGAGCTCACGACGCCGACGGGCGCGGCGATCCTCGCGGCCCTTGCGACGGGATGGGGACCCATGCCCCGGATGACCATCGAGGCGTCCGGGTTCGGCGCCGGCACCCGGGAGCTGCCGGACCTCCCGAACCTCGTCCAGGCGATCGTCGGACAGCTCGACGTGGTCGGCGCCGGAGGAGACGAAGGGCAACCCGTCGTCCTCCTGGAGGTGAACGTCGACGACGCCACCGGCGAGACCCTCGCCCATGCCGTCGCCGCGCTGCTCGAGGCGGGCGCGCACGACGCGTGGATCACGCCGATCGTGATGAAGAAGGGACGCCCCGCCTACACCGTCTCGGCGCTGGCTGATCCCGCCCTCGCGGAGCAGGTCGCGCACACGATCACGAGCGAGACCGGGTCGTTCGGGGTTCGCGGATCGACCCTCTCCCGCTGGCCGGCGAACCGCAGCACCGAATCGGTCGCGGTCGAAGGCCTGCCCGTGCGCGTCAAAGTCGGTCCGGGACGGGCGAAGGTCGAACACGACGACGCCGCCCGTGTCGCCCGCCTCACCGGCTTGCCACTGCGCGAGGTGACCTCGCGCGCCGAAGCGACGTGGCACGCCCGCCGAGGACACCTCGACGACCCTGACGGCACCCCGGCCTGATCAGCGGATCACGTAGTTGAGCGTCTGCTCGTTGTCGCTGACGCGATCCTCGCCTGCCACGGGACCGACGCGCACCACGATCGAGGCCTCCGGCCCCGCCGGCACGCGCAGGTTCAACGTGACCGCCTGACGCTGGCCGGGCGCGATGTCGACGAACTGGCGAGCGGTGTCGAGACCGCCCTCCATGGTCAGCACCGCCTCGACCGCCACCCGCCTCGCCTGGGTGTTGCCCGCGTTCGCGACGACGACGTCGAGCCGGATGTTCTTCGAGCGGGGCAGCACCTGGCGCCCGTCGGCCTCGGCCGCTACCGGTCGCGGATCCGGCGTCACGGTCACGAGGGCGACGTCGTTGACCGGTGCCACGGACCCGCTCGCTCGAACGGTCGACGCGAGCGCAGCCATCTCCGGGCGCGCCCATCTCGTCGCGTCGTTCACCCAGATCGACGGGGGCATCGTCGACCGGGCCGACTCGGGCAGCTCGTCGAGGAAGAGCTGGTACGCGCGATCGGACACGACGAGGTCTTGGCCCGCCTTCTCGAGCGATGTGATCGCCTCGTCGAGCGGCGTGTTGACGTCGGCGGTGAGTGCAGCCTTCACCCCCTCGATCGCGGCGGCCCTCGTAGCGAGCGACGTCACGAGCAGGCCGTGACCGATCGTCACCTCCGACGGAGGATCGACGGCGCGGACCTGCCCTTCGAGCTGCTTCGCCTCGCGCGCCAGCCGCTCGAGCGCGCGTCGGAGCGCGGCTGCCTGCAGCTGACCGGCTTGGTTGCGCAGGTCGTCGACAGCGGCGGCCTGGCGGGTCGAACGCTCCACCGCGGGCCGCACCCGATCCGCGTACGCGACCGACTGGTCGATGCCCTCGGAGCTCGTGGTGAGGATCGAGTTCACGGCCACGACGACGACGCTCAGCACGAGTGCGAGCAGGATCAGGCGCGGGAATCTTCGGGGGGCGCGGCGGCTGACGTCGACCGGCCGTCGCGGGACGACCACGGGCGCCCACCCTACCGAGGCGGGTGGTGTCCGCTACGCCGGGAACGGGATGATCTTGCGGTCTTCCGGCGCCGATCCGAGCCGCAGGAGGTGCTCGACGTAGGACGCGTCGCGGGGCTTCGAGTAGTGGTAGCCCTGGCCCATGTCGCAGCCCATCGCGCGCAGCATCTCGCCCTGCTCCGGGCGCTCGACACCCTCGGCGATCACCTGCATCCCGACGGTCTTCCCGAGGCCGACGATGGCCTCAGCGAAGGCGGTCTCCCGCTCCGTCCGTCCGAGGCCTTCAGTGAAGGGCTTCGCGACCTTGAGGATGTCGATCGGGAGCTCCGCCAGGAAGCTGAGCGACGAGTAACCCGTGCCGAAGTCGTCCATCGCGAGGCGCAGGCCGAGGCGCTTGAGCTGGAGCAGCTTCGCGATGCTCCCACCGGTGTCCTCCATCAGGACGCTCTCGGTGATCTCGAGCACCAGGTTCTCCGGGCTGACCCCCGACTCCGCGATCAGCTGCACGGTGTCGCCGACGAACGACGGCTGCTGCAGCTGGCGGGCCGACAGGTTCACGGTGAGGGCCAGGTCGGCGTGCTCAGGGTACGTCTCCTGCCACGCCTTGGCCTGCGCGCACGCCTTTGCCAGCACGAGCCGGCCGATCGGCAGGATGAGATCGGTCTCCTCCGCGAGCGGGATGAAGTCCGCGGGTGACACGAGCCCGCGGCGAGGGTGGTTCCAGCGGACGAGCACCTCGAACGCGACGACGCGCTGCGTCTGGAGCGACACGATCGGCTGGTAGTGGAGAACGAACTCGTCTCGCTCGACGGCGCGTTGCAGGTCGGCCATCAGCTCGTGGCGCTCGATCACGGCGACGTGCATGTCGGCCGAGAAGACCTGCACCTGGTTCTTGCCGGCCTGCTTGCCGGTGTCCATCGCGACGTCCGCGTTGCGGATGAGCTCGTCGGCTCGCGTGGCGGAGTCACCCATGGCAACGCCGATCGTCGCCCGCAAGCTGTGTCGCTCGCCCCCGAGCGTCACCGGGATGCGCACGGCATCGAGGACCCGCCGCGCGACGGCGACCGCGTCCGCTCCGGTGTGCCCGTCGAGGAGCACGGCGAACTCGTCGCCGGACAGGCGGGCGACCGCGTCCTCCGGCCCGACCGCAGCGGCGATGCGCGAAGCGACCGCCTTGAGCAGCTCGTCGCCGGTGGCGTGTCCGAGCACGTCGTTGAGGAGCTTGAAGTCGTCGAGGTCGAGGAACAGGACCGCGAGGCGGCGTGTGTCGGATGCCGCGAACTCCAGCGCGAGCTCCACCCGCTCGATGAACTGCGACCGGTTGGCGAGACCGGTGAGCGGGTCGTGGTAGGCTTGGTGCTTGAGCTGAGCCTCGAGGTCGCGCAGCTGCTGGAGCGACTGCTCGAAGGTGCCGTTCTCGAGCACCACCGCCACGTTCGACGTCAGCGCACGGAACAGCTCGAGGTCGGTCGAATCGAAGTGGTTCGCCTCGCCGATGCGGTTCGCGACGACGATCGTCGCGACCACGACACCGTCACGGCGAACCGCCACGGCCATCGCCTCGTGCACGCCCCGCTCGGTGAGGACCCGCGAGAGCGGGCGCCCGGCGTCGGGGTAGAAGCACGGCTCGTCACTGGGCAATGACTCGGCCCACTCACGCTCCTCGGGCGAGAGCTCGACGCGCACCATGGCGTCGACCGCGGCGCCCGGCCCGAGGGTGGTGCGCACGACCTGCGTGACGTCGCCGACCGGCATGAGGGTGATCTCCGCCCGCTCGGCTCGGAAGATCGTCCGTGCCTGGCTGAGGAGGCCGACGAGCGCGGAGTCGACCTCGGGCGAGCGGTGCAGCATCCGGGTCGACTCGTAGATGAGATCGAGGGTGTCCGACTTCGCCCGATGCTCCGTGTACGCCTTGTACGCGAGCGCGCTCATCGCAACCGGCACCACCAGGAGCACGACCGACCGCTGGTCGCGCCAAAGCATCACGACCGCGATAAGGCTCACCATCGTCGTCGTGATCGCCGTCGTCGCGCCGAGCGACAGCACCTGACGGAGGCGGTCGACGTCCGGCTGGCTTCCCGACAGCACGGTGGCCGCGGTGATCGCCGCGTGGCCGACGACGGTGACGAGGATCGCCGCGAGGATCGCGGCCGACCACCCGCTGGGGCCGATGATCTCGTCGCCGCTCAGGCCGCTCGCGGTGACTTGCCGGAACGCCATCGAGGCGAGCACGCCGGCCAGGAAGAAGTGGCTGGTGTTCACCGCGAGCTGGAGGGGCGACTGCCGCCGCTTGCGGGCGAGGGCGGCGGTCGAACCGAGGAGGAGCGCGAGGAGGAGCTCGGCGGGCGAGGAGAAGAAGAGCCCGATGACGAGCGGTACTTCGTTGAGGTTGAGTGCTTGGCCCTGACCGCGATAGCGAACCCGCACCACGAGCGTCTCGGTGGCGAAGAACAAGGGCGCGAGGCTCCACCACGGCAGGTGGAAGGGCGCGTCGGTGACGCCGCCGTCGTCGGCGAGCGCCACGAGGTAGAGCCCGACGGCGGTGACGAGCATTGCCACCGCGAGGGCCCACACGCGCGCGACGCCGAGGAGCCGCCGTCGACGCTCGTCGCGGAGCGCGCTCGTTCGCTCCATGCCCTCCATTACCTCGGAATCGTCGGCGGGGAGTTCTACCGCCTTTAGCGGGAGAGCGTCGCCGCTGGCACCATAGGGGGGTGGCTGCCGCGGAGACCGACACCGACATCCGGACCGAAACAGGTGTTCCGTCGCCGACCCTCGACGAGGGCGATCACGACCGGTTCGCGCACTATGTCATCGGCGGCAACGAGGCGATCGTCAAGAGCATGGTGACCGGCGAACCGGTGACGGCGCTCTGCGGGAAGGTGTGGGTACCGTCCCGCGATCCCGAGCGGTACCCGGTGTGCCCGCAGTGCGACGAGATGAAGAAGTCGCTCGGCTGGTGACGGCGGCGTGACCCGCCGGGTGACCGACTGGTCGAAGCCCTCAGGCCTGCGCACCGCGACGCTCCTGATGGCGGTCGTCGTCGTCGGTGCCGGTCTGCGGATGGCCGGGCTCCCGATCGTCGCCGCCGGCATCTTCATGTCGTGGATCACCGTGGCGATCGTCATGCACCACATGGCGGTCGCACGAAGCGCCGGGGCGACCGCCATGGCGACCGCCGTGACGCATCGACCCCTCGAGCAGTATCCCGTCCGCCTGCCGGCCGACCGCTTCGCCTATGGACCGACGTGGCAGATCAAGTTCCTCCCCCCGGCACGGAAGGTGCAGGCGCCGGGGGTGCTGTGCGCGGCGCCAGGCGAGATCGTGTTCGTCCCGTCGCGGCGCAGGGACGTCGATCGGGCGTGGCGCACGACCAACGCCGAGATCGACGTCGTGAGCGTGTGGATCAACAAGCGAGCGTGCGTCGTGCGGGTTCGCGGCGACGACGACCGAGGCCAGTTCGTCGTGTACATGGAGCCGGCGTTCGTGCGGTCGGCGCTCAGCGGGTTCGCTCGGGTCACCGAACCACCCGCGCGAGTAGGAGCCGGCGGCTAGAACTCCATCCGATCGGTGAGCGCATCGCGCTCGATCGCCATCCGGCCGCGCTCGTCGCGAGCTACAGGACCGGCATCGACAACTTCGACGTCGGCGACGGCGACGCCGGAGTCGGGGTGGTCACGGCGGTGCGCCTCCAGCGCGATCGCACGTGCCTTCGACTCGTCGAGCCACGTCACCACCTTGTACGTGCGCACGTCGCCTCGCGCGCACACGGTCACGAGGTAGCGCTGCGGCCAGCTCCGTTGCTGAGTCACCGTCGCTGCTGCTCGACGCTGAGCAGCACGGCGGCGACGCGGGAGTGGCCGTTGGATTCCGCGACGTCTCGAGCCGTGGCGCCGTCGATGCTCCGTCGAAGCGACGGGTCGGCCCCGGCGGCGAGGAGTCGCTTCACGATCGACGCGTGGCCGTGCTGAGCCGCGAACATCAGCGCCGTCGCACCGGTGGCGTCAGCCGCGTCGAGGTTCGCGCCTGCTGCGACGAGCCCGGCAACGATCTCGTCCTCACCAGCGTTCGCCGCGTACATGAGGGCGGTGTAGCCCCGCTCGTCGGCGGCATCGACGTCGATGCCGCGCCGCAGGAGGTCGTCGACGATGAGGGACGCACCTACGTATGCCGCGCGCATCAGTGCGGTGAGCCCGCCGCGCCGCTCCGCGTCGGGGTGCACCTGCGTCGCCCGACGGACCGGCACCCGCGCCTCGATGGCGGACACGACGGGCCGCGCATGGCGCGACCCGTCCTCCGTGCTGAGCAGCACCGAGCCTCCCGCCGCGGCGAGGGCGTCGACGCGTCGGACCAGGTCGGCCTCGGTCACCCACGCCGGGCGGCCTTCGTCGTCGTCGATGACGAGCAGCCCGCCGTCGTCGCCGACGTGGACGTAGAGCACGGGCGCCGCGCCCGCGGTCACGGCTCTCGTTGCACGTAGTTGCTGTAGCTCCGGGCCATCATCTCGTCGCGTTCCATCTGGTAGTACGGACTCGTCGGCTCCGGGTACTGCGCTCGGCCCGGCGCCGGTCCGACGTCGATGATGCCTCTCCCCTGGTTCATCTGCTCGTTGATCCAGTAGCGGTTGTGCGCCATCGACTGGCCGTCGGTTCGGAACTGCGGCGGCGCGTAGTAGTCGGCGCCCATCCGCTCGGCGGCGGGTATCACCCGGTTCCGCATGTCTTCGCCGATGACGATCGGACGCCCCGTGGCCACTCGTGGCCCGAGGTCGGTGACCGTCCCCTGGCTGTCGACGACGAACCGAGCCTGACCGTACGACACCGGCGTCGGATCGGTCGCCACGCGAGCTCGTACGCCGTCGATGCGCACGGAGACGTACCGCGACGCCGCACCGGTTGTGCCGCCGAGCCCCCCCTGGAACGCGATCGCTCGGGGGTCGAAGTCGCCGCGGAAGCCCTGGCGCGCGCCCTCGACACCCATGTTCACTCCGGCGCTGATCGCCATCGCGCTGCGGTAGCTGCTCCCACCCGGCACCAGGCCGGTGGCAGCGCTGATCATGACCTCGCGCGGGGAGACGCTCCCCGTGAACGCGGCGCTGAGCGCCGTGGCGGCGAACGCGTTGACGAGGATCGCCGCGCCTACGCCTGCGCCGAACCCGGTGGCGATCATGACGACCCCAGCGGTGATGAGCACTGCGGCGCCCAACGCGCTCCACGGGTCGTCCTTGATCGCCTGCCACGTGTTGCCGAGGAAGCCTCGCTCCTCGCGCTCGCGCAACGCGTCGTACTCGGCCTGGCTGATCGGACGCGCTCCCGACGGATCGAGGTGGTTGACCGGGTCGAGGAACCCATAGGCGTAGGCGCTCGCGAACGCCGGTCGACCAGGGACGGGGGGCAACGGATCGGGCGAGAGGAACTCGCGGGTGGTGGCGTCGTAGACCCGCGCGCCCATCCAGACGAGGCCCCACGCCGCCAGCTCGCCGCGGAACCCGACGTGGGGCTCATCCCGACCGGGCTCGCTGCCCCACGGGTCCGCGATCTCTCCGAGCCAGGTGGCACCGTCGGTCGCCAGCGCAGTCGCGCCTGCGAGATGCAGGTAGCGCTGCTCTCCGACCTGCAACGGACGACCCGTCAGCGCGTCGTCCCACACGACGTCGGCGGCGCCGACGCGGAACGGCCGCCCGAGGCCGTCGAGCGCGACGTCGAGGCGTTGGACGCCGCCGTCCGGGGACGTTCGCGCGATCGCGCGAAGCGCGCCGTCGAGATCCCACTCCCAGCGGACGGAGCCGCCGTCGGATCGCAATGCGGCCGTGCGGCGCCCAGCCCCGTCGTAGGTGAACGAGGTGGACGACCCGCCGCCCTCGTCGATGCGCTCGATCCGTCCGAGCAGCCCGCGGGTGTAGCGCCGTGAACCGAGCGGACCCTCCTCCGATGCCAGCAACCCGTCCGGGCCGTAGGTGAAGCTCCAGTGGCGACCGTGCTGATCGACCGCCTCGACGAGACGGCCACCGTCGTCGTAGCGGTACGTCGCACCCGACGGCGAGCCGGTGATCCGGCCGGACCGGTCACGACTAGTGGCCTTCGTAGTGGCGCCGGGTGCGACGATCCGCCCGGCCGAACTGTCGACCAGGGCGGCTATGCGCCCCCCGGCGTCACGCTCGACGGAGGTGGTGAACGCGCCGTGCGCCCATCCGGCGATCATGCCGTCGTCGTCGTAGGCGAGGTCGAAGCCACCCGCCGGCGTCTGCACGCTGGTCAGCCGACCGGCCCCGTCGCGACCGAGCGTCGATCGAGCGCCAGACGCGCTGCGGACCGCCTCCGCGAGGTTGCCCGCGGCGTCGTACGACAGCGACGAGATCAGATCTCCGCCGGCGAACACGCCGGTGATCCGCGCCGCGGCGTCGCGAGCGATGTCGACCGACGTGCCGTCGGGCTGACGCACCTGCGACACCAGGCCCGTCGGGTCGAGGACGCGGCGCAACGTGCCGGACGGATCGGTGAGCTCGTGCAGGTATCCGGTTCGGTCGTACCCGAAGCGGGTGCTGACACCGGCGGCCGTCTGCTCCGCCAACCGCCCACGGGCGTCGTACGCGAATCGCGACTCGACCCCCGCCGCGTCGCGTGCGGTGACGACGTGGCCGCGCCGGTCGCGCTCGAAGGTGGCTCGGCGGCCCGCGCCGTCGACGACGGCGAGGACACGTCCGCCGGCGTCGCGTTCGAGGACGGTCGACACATCGCTCGCCCGAAGCTCCACGAGCTCGCCAGCGTCGGAGTAGGCGAGCTCGGTGCGGCCGCGGTCGGTCTCTCGAGCGATCACGCGTCCGCGACCGTCGAGGGTGAGGCGCTCCTCGGCGTCACCGGCTGCGACGGCCACGAGGCGACCAGCCGCGTCGTACGTGAGCCGCTCGGTGCGCCCGCTCGGGAACCGTCGCTCGAGCAGTCGGCCCGCCGGCGAGTACTCGAACTCGAACCGACGGCCGCTGCCGTCGACGATCGCCACCACGCGGCCGCACGAGTCGACCTCCGTACGGGTGATCGAGCCGCCCGGGCCGTCGATGCGGCTCACGACGCCGACCCGGTGGTATTCGTAGCGGGTCGATGCTCCGTCGGGCGCCGTCGCCCGGACCGTTCGTCCGAGGCCGTCGAGCTCGCGCCGCCACACCCGGCCGGCGGCGTCGGTGAACGCGACGATGCGGCCTTCGGCGTCGTGGACGCGCTCGACCCGGTTGCCGTCCGGGAGGACGGTTGCGGTGACGTTTCCCGTGAGGTCGTACTCGAAGCCGAAGCGCTCGCCGTCAGGAGCGACGACCGCGGCCATGTTCCCGAGGACGTCCCACTCGAAGCCGATCGTCGACCCCTCGCCGTCGACGAACACGTCGAGGCGCCCGTTCGTCCCGTAGGTGGCCCGCCACGAGGCGCCGGCCGCATCCGTTCCCGACAGGGGGCGCCCCGCAGCGGTGTAGCGATAGGCCTCTACGGCGCCGGCGACGATCACCTCGGCCGCGCGACCTCCGCTGTCGCTGGTGAACCCGGTCTCCACGCCGGATCCGTCGACGACACGCCGCAGCTCGCCGCTCGGCTCGTACTCGAGCACGATCCGGTTGCCGAGGGCGTCGACGACCGCGACCGGCTGCCCGTCAGCGTCCCACTCGAATCGGGTCACCACGCCGTCTGCGTCGGTGATCGTGGTCGGCTGGTCGCGCTCGTCGAGCGTGATGGTGATGACACCGCCGTTCGGCTCGGTGATCCTCACCGGACGACGGCTGCTGCCGTCGTACTCGTACACCGTCGTCTCGCCGTTGCGGTGGGTCTCCGCGACGAGCCGGCCGTGGTCGTCCCACGCCCAGCGCATCGACCAGCCGTCGGCATCGACCCGCTCGACGAGGTTGTCGGCGTCGTCGTACGCGAACCGGGTGACCGCTCCCGTGCGGTCGACCACCATCACGACCCGCCCGGCGTCGTCGTAGGTGAGCCGCATCGCCCGGCCGGTGCCGTCGACCATCGATGTGAGGTTCCCGCGGCGGTCGTGGGTGAACGCGTTCTTGGGTCCGCCGTCGGTGTCGGACACCACCGTGGTACGGAGGTCGGAGTATTGGTAGCGCGTCGTGCGGCCGAACTCGTTGGTCTGCTCGACGACACGACCCACCTCGTCGTAGACGTTCTGCGCGAGGACGACGCCGTCGGCGTCCGTGAGCCTCGTGATCAGGTCGCCATCGAGCGCGTACGACATGGTGCCGGTCGGTCGGTCGACCGAGGCGAGGACGCCATCGACGTACGCGTAGAAGACGGAGCGCCCGTCGGTGGAGACGAGAGCGCGAACCCGCTCGTCCTCCCACTCGACCTGGATGGCGCGCCCCGACGTGTCCTCGACGACGTCGACCACTCGGCCCGACGCGTCGCGTTCGAGGCGGACGACGGCAGGACCGTCGACCACTGCGTGCAGGATGCCGTCGGCGTCGAACTCCCACGACCGCTGATGTCGCTCGCGAAGCGTCCACCCTGGTTCGTGCGGCGTGAGGCTCAGACCGCTACGCCCGATGCCGACGAGCGTGCCGCTGCCCGTTCCGTCGCGATCGACGAAGGGGACGATCGCCCCATCGGGAAGATGCACCCGGGGAACGCCTCCTTCGACGTACGCCACCCGCACGTCGAGGATCGACGACCAGCCCGGGCCGAACGCGCCCAGCGTCGAGGACGCGAGCGAGTTGTAGACGCGCACCATGTCGAGCAGCGACGAGTTCGCAGGGAACGCGAGGTCGATCTCGGCATGGACGAAGTTGCCGTTGGCCGCACAGATCGGGTCGTCGACGAAGCCCGACGTCGGCGGCAGGCCGAACAGCACGCTCGGCTCGACCTCGACCGGCGGCGGTGGCGCCGACAGGCCCGCCTTGCGGAGCGCGTCGGCGACCGCGGCGCTCGAGATCGACGCGACGCCCGTCTTCGGGTCTCGATCGGCGTTGAGCAGCTCGCGCCTGATCGTGCCGACGAACGCCTCGTTCTGCCCCAGGTTGGAGAAGATCTGCGACGCGCGGGCGAGCGCAACCGACTGGACGCCGTAGTCGGGGCTCCCCGACACGACCGCGCGCTGCTGACCCTGCAGGCGGCTCAGGTCGGCCTCGAGGGCGCGACGCCGACGTGACGCTCGGTCGACGAACTGCTCGAGATCGTCGGGATTGGCGGAGGTGATCGACATGTTCGAACTCAGCCGGTGAGGCAGCCGGTCGGATAGAAGCCCGCCGGACCCGGCTTCGGCAGAGGCGCAGGCGGAGGCGGTGCTTCGAAGCCGGTCAACCAGTCACCGATCTTGGCCGCCACCGACCGCTCCTCCTTCATTCGTGCGACCCGCCGCGCGTAGAGGCGTCGGTTCTGCTCGTCCATCGCGTTCTTCCACGCCTGCGCCCACGCGTCGGCGTCGCTCCGCAACGCGGCGATGAGCGCGCTGATCGACGTCTGTTCGTCGTTGCCACGCCCGACGAACTCGGTCGCGTACGGACCCTTCCACGTTCGGAGCGCGTGCTCCGCCTCGGTCTTGCGCTCGGCCTTCGCGGCCTCGAGCTCGTCGGCGTACGCCCACAACGAGCGCGCCAGTCGAAGCGCGCCGTCGTAGTCGAAGCGGACGTCGGTGCTGTTACCCCAGGACGAGGGCACGGCCGTTACTTGTCGGCGGTGACGACCGACTGCACCTGGTTCGAGATGTAGGTGTTCAGGCTCCGCTGCGCGTCGGCGCTCTTGGCCTTCGCGGCAGTGGTGAAGCTGCGGACGGCGGCGACCGCCTGCTCCCGGGCGTTGCCGGTCCAGTCGGTGGCGAGGAGCTTCTGCAGATGGGCGTCGAAGAGGTTGGCGATCATCGAGAAGTGGCGGTCGACGACCGTCCGGAGCGCGTCGAGGGCCGACGTGTCGACGTCGACGTAGTCGACGGTCGCGACCGCGGGCGGGGAGATCGTCGAGCCGTTGACCGAGATCGTCACCGGCTGACCACCGAGCGACGCGGCGATGTTCGACGTGGAGACGCGCACTGCATCGGCGATGCCGCCGAGGTCCTGGTTGAGCTTGTTCGCGAAGTCGGCGGCGAGCTGCCCGGACTTCGTCTTGAAGTCGACCGCGTTCGGGCCGAAGTACCGGACCTCCGTGACCGCGTTGACCAACTGCACCAACTCGGCCCGGATCGCGTCGAACTTCGCCTGTGCGTCGGTGCCGTAGGCGCGGACGCTCTGGGGGTTCACGCGGATGACGGTCATGCTCACTCCTCTATCGGGACTCCCGAAGGATTCGGTGCGCGCGCTCCGTGATCCTCCCGCCCAGCTCGAGGGTCTTGATCGTCGTGGGCGAGGGGGGACTTGAACTCCGATCCGAGGCGTTTTGATCGATGATCGTCGATGCTGAAAAGTGCCTGTGACCTGGGGTTTCGCCGATCGTCGTGCTGAACCGTGCTGACCGCTTCTACCGGATTTCAACCCGTCCGGTAGAAGTCCGGTAGAAGTTTCGGTAGAAGTCCGGGCCCCACGTCCGCCGGCAGAACCGGCGCGAGACTGGCCCGGTGCTCGTGCTCCGAGGCACCAAGAAGCTCCGCGATCGCGTGAAGGGCGCGACGGCGGTCGACGGCGACGAATCGACCACCGCGCTCGGCGATTGGTTCGCCAACGCCCTGTTCTGGCGGCCGCAGGTCGCGCTGCTGGTCAACAGCCGCACGCTGCTCCCGGTGTTCATGGAGCTGGCGCCGGCGGCCACCTTGCTCGACCGCGCCCCCGCCGCCATCGAGGCCGTCCTCCGCCAGCACGGCATGGACGACCCGTTCCTGACCGCTGAGCGCGACGCCATGCGCGAGGTGCGGATCGCCCCGACGAACGACCGCAGCGTCCTCGGCGTGATGAACGAGTTCGCGTTCCACGGCGAGTGGTTGTTCAAGGAAGGGCATCACGATCTCGAGGCGCTCTCGCTCCGCATGGCGAGCCTCATCGTCGGCAAGCTGCGCAACGGCTCGCCGGATCGCGAGCTGGCCGCCGTCGTCGGCGGCACGGAACCGCTCGCCAAGGTGATCCCTCTCCCGGGCCGGTCGGCGCCGGCCGCGCCTGCACCGAAGCCGCGGACGGCGAGCGGGACCGTCTTCCAGCTCAAGATCACGCTGCAGGACACCAAGCCGCCGATCTGGCGCAGGGTGCTCGTCGACGGGAGCGCCACGCTCGACCACGTCCACGAGGTCATCCAGGCGGCGTTCGGCTGGTGGAACTACCACCTGCACGAGTTCGAGGTCGGCCGCACGCGGTACGGCGTGCCCGATCCGGGTGAGGACTGGGGCGAGCCGCCGCGCGACGCGCGCCGCACCCGCCTTGATGCCGTCGCCAGTGAGGGTTCGACCTTCCGCTACACCTACGACTTCGGCGATGGCTGGGAGCACCGGGTTGTCGTCGAGAAGGTGCTCCCCGCCAGCAGCGTCGCCACGGTCCCGGCCTGCATCGACGGTCGACGAGCGTGCCCGCCCGAGGACTGCGGGGGGACGTGGGGCTACCGCGAGCTGCTCGACATCCTCTCCGACCCCGAACATCCGGAGCACGACGAGCGACGGGATTGGCTCGGCCGGCCGTTCGACCCCGAGGCCTTCGATCCGAGCGAGTTCGAGGACAACCTCCGCAATGGACGACTCGCCGTCTTCGACGACGAGTCATAATTACTTCTGCGACTATGAGCACCGTGCTTATACTGGCGTCGTGCTTATGGACGCTGTCCGGGCCCTACGGGGCGCTGAGGTGGACGTCGTCGTCGTCCAGCCCGCCGATGATGCCGGGATCGACGCCGTCCTCGAGGTCAGTGCCGGCAAAGCACGATCACGCTTCGCCGTCGAGGTGAAAGGGCGTGCGCCGTACCCGAACGAGCTGAACCATCTCGCCGCGCAGCGGAAGCGCATCGCGCGCAACGGCGAGCCGATGCTCGTCGCGCCGTTCGTGCACGACGCGCTCGGTTCCGCGCTCCGCGCCTCCGGCTGGTCCTGGGCCGACGGCCAGGGGAACTTCGACCTGCGCGCGCCCGGCCTCGTCCTCCGCCAGCGAACGACGTCGACCCCGCCGAAGCCACGGCGAACGAAGCTGCCTCAGGGCTCCGGCAGCCTCGCCATCGTCCGCGCACTGATCCGGTTCGGCGAAGGCGAGGAGGAAGAACCGAGCGCCACCGCGCTGGCCGCGCAAGCGAAGGTCTCGCAGCCGCGCGCCTCCCAAGTCCTCCATCAGCTGCTCGACCTCGACCTCGTGGAGCGAACGGACGACGGACGCTGGTCGCCCCGCCGCGAGGCCCTCCTCGACCGGTTCCTCGCCGACTACCGAGGGCCTGGCGGATCAGAGCAGTACCTCTACAGCCTCGACTCGCCTACGGATGTCGCCGTCCGCGCCGCGCGCCTCGCATCCCCGGGCCGGCCGATCGTCGTGTCCGCCGATGTCGGGCCCGACGTGCTCCTCGCGTGGCGACGCCCAACCGCGTTGATCCTCTACGCGCACGCCGCGATCGATCCTGCGGAGCTCGACCTCGTCGACGCGCAGGGCCGCCACGATGCCAACGTCATCCTGCGAAGCCCGCGGGACCTGTCCGTCTTCCCCGTCCCTCAGCTGGTCGCCGAGCTACGGGGCGCCGAGATCCCGCTCGCCGATCCCACACAACAGATCTGGGACCTGCAGGATCTCGGTGGAGCTGACCGGCTCGAGGCCGCAGGCATGCTGCGCGAATGGCTGCTGAAGCGCCCCTGAACCTCCTCGTCCTCGGCGCCGCGTCTGTCGCCGACGACCTTGGCTACGTCGCGCTCTCCGACCTCGGCCGCGCGCTCAGCCCAGACGTCGGAACGAACTACCGCGTCATCGGCGGTCACATGGTCACGGCACTCGTGGCGCGCTGGCAGTTGGGCGCCGACCTGTACCGCGAGACGGGCGATACCGACCTCGGCGTCCCACCCGTCATCGTCCGAGACCACCACGTGATCGAACGCCTGCTGGACCTCGGCTACGAGCGGGTCGCCGGGAACCGCTTCGCCAAGACGCTCCGCGACGTTCCGCTGCGCGTCCCCGGTGACGCCGACGCGCCTCCGCAAGCAGTGATCGATGTGCTGGTGCCGGCGTACACGAGCCGGGCGCGCAACGACCGTCGCGTGAGCGATGAGCTCGTGACCACCGAGGTGCTCGGGCTGCCCACCGCGCTCAACCGGCCACCAGTGCTCCTGGCGCTGGAGCTGCATCGGCTCAACGGCGAGCGGCTCGACGTAGAGATCGCGTTCCCTGACGAGGTGGCGGCGCTCGTGCTGAAGGCGTTCGCCACTCGGGTCCGCAACAAGGAGACCGACGTCGTCGATGTCTGGCGTTGTCTGGAGGTCGCGTTCGCAGCCGGCGTCGACCCGCACGAGTTCGCAGACGGCGATCGCGCCGAGGCGGCGAGGCACCTCCGAGCCCTGTTCGAGCGGCGCGATGGGCCGGGGATGCGCGCGCTCGAGGCGGAGCAGCATCTCTCCGGCGCGGCTGCCGACGAGCGGTTCACGAGGCTGCGAGCACTCATCGCGCGGGTTCTTGGTCCCGCGTGACTCGGCCTTACGGGCCGCCGGGCAGCGGGATGGGAACCATCGGTCGGCTCGCCACGGTGTCGTGGAACGATCCAGTACCGCTCGCCAGCCAGTCGGAAGCGCGAATCGCGACTTGGACCGGTCGACCCAACCGGCGCTCGACTCCGTGGAGGGCCTCGTAGAGGCGGTCACGATCGGGCTTGCCGAGCACCAGAACGTCGATGTCATCGACCGGCCGCCGACCTTCCGAACCGACGAATCTCGCCGCCCACGAGCCATAGATGAACGCGTCGCTGATCCCCTCGAGCGGCCGGAGAGCCGCGGCAAGGACCGCGGGAACCCCGAACCCACGCGTGAGCACCTGCGCAAGCCCTTCGAAGTACGGGCTCGAGGTGTTCGCCCGGACGAGCCGCGTGTTGCCGACTTTCCTTGATGTGACGAGGCCGGCCGCCTCGGCCCGATCGATCTCGCGATGAACCGATGGGTACGGCGTCCCGACGCGCGCCGCCAGATCCGACAAGCTCACCTCGAGCAGCGGATCGCCCAGCAGCAGCGCGAGCAGCTCGGCTTGCTGTCGGGATCGGAAGATCGGCAGTAGTGGCGGCGCCGGCTCTCGGCTTCTTCCCACAAACTGAACAGTACTTCTCGATTTGTGGATACACCAGGGTCTCACTACGTTCCTGGACCCTCATGAAAGCCCTCCCCCTTCCGGCGTGTTCGGGGCGCCGGCACCAATGCCGCGCCAGGCCGCTCCAGTGCCCCTGCCACTGACGCCAGACCAGCTCAATCTGCTCCGGCGGATCGCCGAGGGGACCGATCCGCTGACGACCGCCGACTCACGGTTGGCGGTCTCGGTCTACGCCTTGCGATCCCGTCGGCTGGTATCGACGACCAGCACACGGCACTACTGGTCGGCGTCGCTGACCGACGAAGGCCGCGCTCTCCTTGGACGAGTCGACGGGACGCACCAGGTGGACGCCGTCGCTGCAAGCGCGGATCGACCGGACCCTCGCCCAGTGAGTGCGGTGATCCCCAGCGGACACGACCTCGTCGGAGCACTGCAAGCGGGCGACGGCGTGCTCCGCGTGGCCAATCCGAACCCGGCCATGCGGGCGGGGTGGAGGCGGGCGATCCACGCGAGCCGAGACGTCGCCGCGAGCATCGGTCAGCGGATCCAGCACTCGGGTCGTGATGGGGGCGATCTCGTGATCCGACTCGTGCCGCTCGCTGCCGAGACCGAGCGGCCGGCCGTCGCGACGATCCGGGTGCCGCGTCGCCTTCCCCGGCAACTTCATCCGATCGTCGCGGCGACGCGCGACGCCGCGCGCCCCGGTCCTGATGGATGGGTCGACACGATGCGCAGGCCTGGTGTCATTCACCTACGTGTGACCAGGCAGAACCTCAACCGGGCGCTCCGCATCGGACACGCGATCCTTCGAGAAGCGACGGGACGAGGGCACCGCGTCGAGGTGACAGGCGGCAGCCGCGGGTGTTCGGCCGGCGCGTGCGTCGCGATCGGCGGGCAGCGCTTCGAGCTGACGCTGGCGGAGCAGACGAGGCGCGTGCCGCACGTCCCGACGGCCGAGGAAGAGACGCGCGCGCAGAGGTACGAGTGGACGCACGTGCCGAAGTGGGACTCCGTCGCGACAGGCCGACTCGTACTTCGCCATGGACACTCGAGCGACGGGAAGCTGGCCGCGGACGGAGCGCGGTGGCAGCTCGAGGATCGACTCGGCCAGGTGCTGGATCGCCTCGAGCAGCGAGCTGGCGAACTCGACCTGCAGGCGGAGCGACGCGCTGCCGCAGAGCGCGAGCGGCTGGAGCGAGAGCGCAGGGACTGGGAGGAGGCGATGCGTTCAGCGCATCTGCGCCTCATCGAGGCCGACCGCGTGGAGCACCTCCGCGCCCAAGTCCGCCGCTGGGAGGAAGCGAGCAAGATCCGGGGCTTCATCGACGACGTGCGGGCCCGCCTCTCCGCGCCATCCGGCCTTGAGCCCAAGGTCGAGGCTCGCGCGTATGCCGTGACCTGCGAGAACCTGCTGGTGGGCGAGGGGGGACTTGAACCCCCACGTCCTTACGGACACTGGCACCTGAAGCCAGCGCGTCTGCCTATTCCGCCACTCGCCCGAGTGAGGAGCCGCCATCGTATCGGACCGCGATCGAGCGCCGTTCGGCGCGGTTGACCCCTGGGTAGGCTTCGGCCGCCATGGCATTGCAGGAGTTCGAGCGTCGCCTCGAGCGGCTGGTCGAGGGCGTCTTCGCGAAGGCGTTCCGGCGCGGCGTGACCCCGATCGAGGTCGGCCGCCGGATCACTCGCGAGATGGACGTGCAGCGCACCGTCGGCGTGCGCGGGCTCATCGCTCCGAACAAGTTCACCGTCGCCCTGAGCAAGGACGACAACGACCAGCTCGCCGGCATGGCCAACCAGATGAAGGGCGAGCTCGCCGGCCTGGCCCGTGAGCACGCCAAGCAGGAGGGCTACAGCCTCGTCGGGCCGGTCGAGGTCGACATGGTCGTCGACGAGTCGCTCGGCCGGGGCGAGTTCCTCGTCGCCTCCGAGATGGCCGAGAGCGAGGACGGAGGCCCTGCCGCGTCGATCATCCTCGGCGATGGCAGCCGCGTCCGCATCGGGCCCGAGCCGGTCAGCCTCGGCCGGTATCCCGACAACGACATCGTCCTGCCCGAAGACGAGGTCAGCCGCCACCACGCGGAGGTGCGCCGCATCGAGGGCGGGTTCCACGTCGTCGACCTCGACTCCCTCAACGGCACCAAGGTCAACGGAGCCGGCGTCACCGACCGCCGGCTCGAAGACGGTGATCTGATCCAGATCGGTGCCCACACCCTCCGCTTCGAGTTGGAGTAACCAGAGCCACCCGTGCCCGAGTCGCTCCTCACGATCCTCAAGTTCCTGTTGATGGCGTTGCTGTACCTCTTCTTCCTGCGCGTCCTGCGGGCGGTGTGGGCCGAGGTCAACGCACCTCGCGTGGCGACCGCTCCGGCAGGGAGCGCGGCGCGCGGCGCGCCTCGTGATCGCCGCGCGGTGACCTCAGGGCCGAAGGGGACGCCCAACCGCCTGCGCGTCGTCGAGCCGGCCCAGCAGCGCGGGCACACCTACGACCTCGGGGAGGAGATGACGGTAGGTCGCGCGGCGGGTTGCCAGGTCAAGGTTGACGACACGTACGCGTCGCAGCTCCACGCACGCGTCTTCCGCAAGGACGGACAGGTGTTCGTCGAAGACCTCGGATCGACGAACGGCACCTACGTGAACCGCAAGGGCACGCAGAACAAGGAGAAGGTGAGCGGCCCCATGCCCCTGCGCCTCGGCGACCGGCTGATGGTCGGGCGCACGGTGCTCGAGGTCGCCCGATGACCGTCGTCCGCGCAGCCGCGCACTCCGACACCGGCCGACGCCGGCAGAAGAACGACGACACACCGTTCGCCGGTGACCGCTTGTTCGCCGTCGCCGACGGCATGGGTGGCTACGCCGGAGGCGAGGTCGCCTCGTCGACCGCGATCGAGGTCCTTCGCAAGGTCTTCGGTGACGACCCGACGGCGGAAGGGCTCGAAGACGCCGTGCTCCAGGCCGGCCGAGCGGTGCAGCAGCGATCGCAGAGCGATCCCGACCTGCGCCAGATGGGGACGACCCTCAGCGCCGTGGCACTCGTCGACTCCCCCGATGGCGAGGTGTTCGCGGTCGCGCACATCGGCGACTCGCGGATCTACCTGCTCCGCGACGGGGAGCTCAGCCAGCTCACCGACGACCACACGGTGCCCGAAGACCTCAAGCGGGCGGGCCAGCTGTCGGAGGAGGAGGCGGCGGTCGACCCTCGCCGCCACATCATCACCCGGGTACTCGGTCCGAGCGGCGAGCACGCGCCCGACATGCAGACGCTGGTGCCGTACGCAGGCGACCGGCTCCTGCTGTGCAGCGACGGTCTCACCGACGAGCTGAGCGACGACCAGATCGCGAGCATCCTGCGATCGGTCGCCGACCCGGACGAGACCGCTCGCCGGCTCGTCGAGCAGGCGAACCAGCACGGTGGACGCGACAACGTCACGGTGGTGGTGGTCGACGTCCTGGGTGACGACGACCGGAGCCGCACGGCGTCGGCCGCACTCGCCGCGGCAGGAGACCGTCGCACGTCGACGCCGTCGGGCAACGCCGATGCGAGCCGCCGTGGTCTCATGACGGCGGAAGAGCGAAACGCCGAGCTGCGCCGGCTCGCGCGGGGCGAGGACGACGACGGACCTGCGCCGTGGGAGAACGGCAACCGGACCTTCGGCGACGACGCCGACCTCCCCAGCCGGCGATTCACGTTTCGAGTCGCGCTGTTCGTGCTCGTGCTCCTCGCCGTCCTCGGAGCGAGCGCGGGCGCGGTCTGGTGGTACGCCACGAACAGCTACTTCGTCGGCCTCGACGACGGCCGGGTCGCGATCTTCAAGGGCCGCCCCGGTGGTCTGCTGTTCATCCAGCCAGAGGTGGTCGAGACCACCGACCTCACCGAGGCCGCGGTGCCGCCCGCGCGGGCCGACGACGTCGCCGAAGGCCACACCGTCGGGTCGTTGGAGGACGCGCAGCGGTACGTCCGGAACCTGCGGCGCGATGCCGGCGTGCTGACGCCGTCGCCGACGACGTCGGTGGCACCGGCCGACCCCTCGGCAGCCACCACCACGACCGCCGGCCCGTGATCGCGGCTGCCTCGCGGCGCACGACCGAGCTCGGGCTCATCGTGCTGGCCGCCCTCGTCACCGCAGGCGGTTACACGCTCGCGAGCCTCGGCAAGTCGGCCAGCCTCCCCGCGAACCTCGTCCCGTTCCTGCTCGTGATCCTCGGTCTGCTCGGCGTCGCGCACGTCGCCATGCGGAGGCTCGCTCGCAACTCCGACGGCGTGCTGCTGCCCATCGCGGGGCTGCTCAACGGCATCGGGTACGTCTTCATCGCACGCCTCGACCAGGACAAGGCCGGCCTGCAGGCGGTGTGGACGGCCGTCGGTGTGCTGGCGTTCGTGGGCACCCTCGTCGTGGTGCGACGCGCTCGCGACCTGGAGCGCTACCGCTACACCCTCGCTTTCGTCGGGATCGGCCTGTTGCTCATGCCCCTGTTGCCCGGCATCGGGCGCAACATCAACGGGTCACGGATCTGGATCCGTGTCGGTCCTGTCGGGTTCCAGCCGGGTGAGCTGGCCAAGGTGGCGCTGGCGATCTTCTTCGCCGGGTACCTCGTCGAGAAGCGCGAGCTCCTCCAGACGTTCACCCGTCGCCTGGGGCCCGTCGGGCTGCCCGACCCGAAGTTCCTCGGGCCGGTGCTCGGCGCGTGGGGGTTCTCGCTCGTCGTCATGATCTTCGAGAAGGACCTCGGATCGTCGCTGCTCTTCTTCGCCCTGTTCGTCACGATGCTCTGGGTTGCCACGAGCCGCGGCGTCTACCTCGGGATGGGCCTGATCCTGTTCATGGCCGGCGCAGTGATCGCGTACAGCGCGTTCGCCCACGTCCAGTCCCGGGTGGCGATCTGGCTCGATCCGTTCGAGGACGCGGGCGGCCGCGGCTTCCAGCTCGTCCAGTCGCTCTTCGCCTTCGGCAGCGGCGGCGTCGCAGGCCGCGGGATCAGCCTCGGCAGCCCGACGCGCATCCCGGCGGTCACCACCGACTTCATCTTCGCGGCCATCGGTGAGGAGCTCGGCCTCGTCGGGACCACGGCCGTGATCACCGCCTTCCTCCTGATGGTCGGCGCCGGGCTGCGCATCGCGATACAGGCGACGAACGACTTCGAGAAGCTGCTCGCCTGCGGCCTGACCGTGATCCTCGCGGTGCAGACGTTCATCATCCTCGGAGGCGTCACCCGACTCGTGCCGCTCACCGGCATCACCCTGCCGTTCGTGTCGTACGGCGGATCGTCGCTGGTCGCCAACTACGTCCTGCTCGCACTCCTGCTGCGCGTCTCGAGTGACACCGCCGAGCGCGGCGCATCCAGTGACGAGACCGTCGCCGGAACGGTGCCGAAGGTGACCGCGTGAACCGCCAGATCCGCCGGGTCGGGATCGCGCTGATGGCGCTGTTCCTCGCGCTGTTCCTGCAACTCAACTACCTGCAGCTCTACCGGGGGGACAGCCTCGCGAACGACCCCCGCAACACGCGCGCTGCCGTGCGCGACTTCTCCCGTCCCCGGGGCCAGATCGTGGCGGCCGACGGGGCGGTGCTCGCCAGGAGCATCGACGTCGACTCCCAGTTCGAGCGCCTTCGGGAGTACCCCGAGGGCGAGCTCTTCGCCCACCTGACCGGGTTCTTCTCGTTCACCTACGGCGCCACCGGCATCGAGCGGCGGTACAACGACGAGCTGGCAGGACGCGACCTCGGCATCGGCTCGCTGAAGGACATCGTCGTCGACCGCACCATCACCGGCGACGTCTTCCTCACCGTGTCGAAGCAGCTGCAGACGGTCGCACGTGACGCTCTGGGCCAGCAGCGAGGGTCGGTCGTGGCGATCGACGCGACGAACGGCAGCGTCCTCGCGATGTGGAGCTTCCCGTCGTACGACCCGAACGCGCTGTCGCAGCACTCGCAGAAGGGCGTCCAGGAGGCGTGGCAGCTGTTGAACGCGGCGCCCACCCGGCCGCTCCTCGGCCGCGCCTACCAGGAGACATTCGCTCCCGGCTCGACGTTCAAGGTCATCACGTCGGCCGCCGCGCTCGAACGGGCGCCCGAGCTGGCGACGAAGGCGTACCCCCCGCTCAAGGAGCTCGACCTCCCGCGCACCAACCGCAACCTGCCGAACTTCGGCGGCGGCACGTGCGGCGGCACCCTCCCCGACCTCCTGCGGGTGTCGTGCAACACCGGCTTCGGGCAGATGGGCATCGACATGGGCGCCCAGGCGCTCGTCGACGAGGCTCGCGACTTCGGCTTCGACAGCCGCCCGCCGCTCGACCTGACCGCGGTGCGCGCGTCGGCGATCCCGAACGCGGACGCCTTCGACCGCAACGAGCCGGCCCTCGCGTACTCGGCGATCGGACAGCAGGACGTGCGATCGACGCCTCTCCAGATGGCCCTCGTGGCAGCGGGCATCGCGAACAACGGCGTGATCATGCAGCCGCACCTGATGGCCGAGGTCCACGACAGCGAGGGCGACGTCGTTCGCCGCTACGAGCCCCGACCGTGGAAGACGGCGACGTCGCCGGAGGCCGCGGGGCAGCTGCGCGAGTTGATGATCAACGTGGTGGAGAACGGCACGGGCACGCGGGCGAAGGTGCCCGGCGCGGTCGTCGGCGGCAAGACCGGCACCGCGCAGACGCAGGGCGACAACGCGCACGCCTGGTTCATGGGCTTCGGCGAGGTCGGCGAGAAGCGCGTCGCCGTGGCGGTGATCGTCGAGAGCCAGGAAGGCCTGAGCGAGGCGACGGGTGGACGGGTCGCCGCCCCGATCGCGCAGGCGGTGCTCCGGGCCGCCCTTGGCGTCGGCTGACGCACCGACGCGCTCCAGCTGCAACCCATTCGCCACCGACACGGTCTGAGGGAGCACTCCGCCTAGCCTGGAAGGGTCATGTCGCAACCGACGGAATCGCAGGTCTTCAGCGGGCGCTACGAGATCTTGCGCCACCTGGCGCGGGGCGGCATGGCGGAGGTGTACCTCGCGCACGACCTCATGCTCGACCGCAGGGTCGCGCTCAAGGTGCTGTTCCGGGAGCTGTCGACCGACCGCAGCTTCGTCGAGCGCTTCCGGCGAGAGGCTCAAGCGGCGGCCAACCTGAGCCACCCCAACATCGTCTCGATCTACGACTGGGGCGAAGAGGACGGCACGTACTTCATCGTCATGGAGTACATCGAGGGGCGCACCCTGGGGCAGCTGATCCGCAGCGAGGGGCCGCTCCTGCCCGAGCGGGCCGCCGACATCGGCGCCGACGTCGCCGCAGCGCTGAACTACGCGCACCAGAGCGGTGTCGTCCACCGAGACGTCAAGCCCGGGAACGTGCTCGTCTCGAAGACGGGCCTTGTCAAGGTCACCGACTTCGGGATCGCTCGCGCTGCCAACACCGACCAGGACCTGACCCAGACCGGATCGGTCATGGGAACCGCCACCTACTTCTCGCCGGAGCAGGCGCAGGGTCACCGCGTCGACGCCCGCAGCGACATCTACAGCCTCGGTGTCGTCGTCTACGAGATGCTGATCGGCCGCGCGCCGTTCCAGGGCGACAACCCGATGGCCATCGCGTACAAGCACGTCCGCGAGCAGCCGGTTCCGCCCCGGCAGGCGAACGCCGACGTCCCGGCCCAGCTCGAGTCGATCGTCCTCCAAGCGATGGCGAAGAACCCGAACGACCGCTACGCGACCGCGGAGGAGATGCGCCAGGACCTGCTGCGCTTCCGGCAGGGACGCGCGGTGCTGGCCAACCCGACCGTCGCGGTGCCCGCCTACAGCGACGCCACCGTCGCCGCGCCGGCTGTCGACCGGACGCAGATGGTCGACCGCACCATGGTCGGGGGGCCCGCCGGTGTGGCCTCACGCCCCGGCCCGCCCCCGCCGCAGAAGCGGGGCGTCGGCCCGTTCCTCGTCCTCCTCGTCGTGATGCTCGCCGTGCTCGGCGCGTTGCTCTACCTGTTCGGTCGTGAGGCCGGTCTGTTCGGCAACTCCGGTGCCGACCGGGTGACGATGCCCTCCGTCATCGGCAAGCTCGCGGAAGACGCGGTGCGTGAGCTGGAAGACGAGGGACTGAAGGTCGCGCAGGAGACCGAGGTCACCCAGGACGCCGCACAGCACGGGCGGGTCATCGCCCAGGATCCGGCAGCCGGGGCGCCCGTCGACGAGGGTGCGCAGGTGAGGATCACCGTCGCCGCCGCGCCGGAGAAGGTGAAGGTGCCGGCAGCCGTCGGCAAGAACGTCGACGACGTGGTCGCCCTCCTCGAGGCGCTGGGCCTCAACCCGAAGATCGAGGAGCGCACCGACGCCAAGGTGCCCGAGGATCAGGTCATCAGCCAGACCCCGGCGGCCAACACCGAGGTGAACAAGGGCTCCGACGTGACGCTCGTCGTCAGCACCGGCAAGGCCCAGAACACGGTGCCCGACGTCACCAACAAGGAGATCGTCGACGCGACGGCCGAGCTCGCCGGCGCCGGGTTCAAGGTCCAGCGGGTGAACGAGCCGTCGAACCAGGTCGATGCGGGCAAGGTCATCCGGACGGAGCCGGCGGCGGGCGAGAAGCTGGCGGAGGGCTCGACCGTTCGCATGTTCGTCTCGACGGGGCCCGAGCAGGCGACGGTGCCGAACGTCCTCGGCATGACCGCGGCCGAGGCCAAGGCTGCGATCGAGGGCGCCGGACTCGTCTACCGCGAGGGCCAGGCTGCGCCTGCGAACCCCGACCAGGACGGCAAGGTGGTCGCGCAGACCCCGAGCGGCGGCACCAAGGCCGAGCCCGGTTCGACGGTGACGGTCCGCCTCGGCAGGTTCGTCGCCAGCACGTCGACGACGACGGCGTCGTCGACCACGTCGAGCCCCTAGCCGGTTCCCTAGGCGGCGGCGACGAGCCCGAGGAAGTTCCGGAGGAGGTCGTGGCCGGCGCGGGTCAGGATCGACTCCGGGTGGAACTGCACGCCCTCGATGGGATGGCTGCGGTGGCGGAGGCCCATGACGATGCCGTCGTCGGTCTCCGCCGTGATCTCCAGCTCGGTCTCGGGGAAGGTGGCCCGGTCGACGACGAGCGAGTGGTAGCGGGTCGCCTCGAGCGGATCGGGCAGGCCGGCGAACACGCCCACGTCGCGGTGCGAGACCGGCGAGGTCTTCCCGTGCATGATCTGCGGCGCGCGGACGATCTCGCCCCCGAAGACCTCGCCGATGCACTGGTGGCCGAGACACACGCCGAGCGTCGGTGTCGTGGGGCCGAGGGTCCGGATCAGCTCGTTCGAGATGCCGGCGTCGTCCGGACGGCCTGGGCCAGGTGAGATGAGGATCGCGTCCGGCTTCAGCTCCGCGACCTGGTCGACGGTGACCGCGTCGTTGCGGTGGACGATCGGTTCGGCCCCCAGCTCGCCCAGATACTGGACGAGGTTGTAGACGAACGAGTCGTAGTTGTCGACGACGACGACGCGAGGAGCGGCGGTCATGGGCCGCTCAGCTTACGGGCCGTGCGTAGGTGAGCTTCGTGGAGCCGCGGTACGCGGGCACCGTCAGCTCGTTCCCCTTCTCGACCTCGACCCGGATGCCGAACGCGGTCGACGCCTGCTTCAACCGCTTGATCAAGCGGTCGTTGTCGAACCGGTCTCTGGTGGCCCCGATCGCGGTGACGACGTACGGCGGCGAGTGGACGGTGCCGTTCAGGAGCAGCGTGTTGCCCACGCAGAGCACGGCGCTGGTCGACACGAGACGCTGGCCGTTGATCGAGATCGCCTCGGCTCCGGAGCGCCAGAGGGCGTTGACCACCGCCTGCACGTCCTGGGAGTGGATGACGAGATCGTTCACGTTGGCGCCGTCTGGCGGTGAGCGAAGGTCGGAGTCGTCGAGGGTCACCTTGAGGCCCGGCCCCTTCATCTCCGCGATGCCGGCCACGTCGCTCAGCTCGCCGACGCGGATCTGGCGCAGACCGACGCTGGCCGAGCGATCGGCACCGGCAGCTCGCGCCTCGTCGACCTCGGCCCGGAGCGCCTCGACCTCGCGGCGCAGTTCGGCGGTCGCCTCCTGCTGACGCTCGATGAGATCGGCGAGCCGGTACCGCTCGGGCAGACGCGCCTCCGGGCTCGCCGTCTCGGGGCCGCTCATCGCCACCACGGCGAGAAACGCCATGACCATCCCGGCCAGCGCGACACCGAAGGGCCTGCTCCTACGCACGGCTCCATTCTCCTACGCTTCAAGGCCGTGCCCGCCCAGAAGCCGACGAAGCGCAAGAGCCGCCGTCCCGGAGCCGCGATCCAGGCGAAGCCGGTCAACGCCCCGCACGGGCGGGTGACGCCCAAGGGCACCGGGTCTTCGACCACGAGCGGTCGCTACACCGCGCCCATCCCTCGCGAGGTCAAGGTCGGCGCACCGTGGGTCCCGTGGGTGATGGGCGCACTGCTCATCACGGGGATGCTCGTGATCATCACCAACTACATGAACCTGCTGCCCGGCGACGACCCCAGCAACTGGTACCTCCTGGGCGGATTGGGACTGATCACCGCCGGCTTCATCGTCGCCACGAAGTGGCGATAGTCACAACGCTGAGTTACACGGAAGTAACTCTCCCCAGACTTGTCCACAGGCTGGGGACGACGGCTACTCGATAGGAGCGACGAGCTCCATGTCCTCCTGGCAGTGCCGGGGAGGCTCCGGTTCCTCGTTCGGCGCGGCGGTCATCTTGAGCTCGACGCCGCACATCGAGCACCGGTACTTGAGGTTGATGCGGCGCATCTCGCCCGGTGGGGGCGGCGCGGGCAGCGGGTTCGCCAGGCCGCGCAGCATCCAGAACCCGATGCGGATGACGACGTAGGCGAACAGGCCGCCGACGATCAGCTTGATCCAGATGTCCATGTCCGTCCTCGGACGCGATTCTGGGCACGATCTCGCCGGTATGTCGGCGAAACCGTGCCCAGATCAGACAGAAGGGTGATCAGTCGAGGCGCTCGATGATGGTGGCGTTGGCCATGCCACCGCCCTCGCACATCGTCTGGAGGCCGTAGCGGCCGCCGGTGCGCTCGAGCTCGTTGAGCAGGGTCGCCATGATCCGGGCACCCGAGCCGCCGAGCGGGTGACCGATGGCGATGGCGCCACCGTTGACGTTCACCTTGCTCATGTCGGGGTTGTACTCCTTCGCCCACGAGAGCACGACCGACGCGAACGCCTCGTTGACCTCGAACAGGTCGATGTCGTCGATCGAGAGCCCGGACCGCTCGAGCGCCTTCTGGGTCGACGGGATCGGGCCGGTGAGCATCATCACGGGGTCGACGCCGGCGAGAGCGAAGGTGTGGAAGCGCGCGCGGGGCTTGAGGCCGAGCTGGTTCGCCTTCTCCTCGCTCATGATCAGGAGCGCCGCGGCGCCGTCGGTGATCTGGGACGAGTTGCCGGCGGTGACCACGCCGTCGGGCTTGAACGCCGGCTTCAGCGTCGAGAGCTTCTCGATGTTGGAGTCGGGGCGGATGCCCTCGTCGTAGTCGAAGACCTCGTCGGTCTCGTTGCCGTTGGCGTCGCGGACCTTGACGGGGATGATCTCGTTCTGGAAGCGGCCTTCCTCGGTCGCCCGAGCAGCACGCCTGTGGCTCTCGACCGCGAAGGCGTCGAGCTCCTCGCGGCTGATGTTCCACTTCTCCGCGATCAGCTCGGCCGAGATGCCCTGGGGGACCATGCCGCCGCGCTCGGCGTACCGGAGGCCGACCTTCGGGCCGAAGGGCATGCCGAAGCCGCCACCCATCGAGGCGCCCATCGGCACGCGGCTCATGACCTCGACACCGGCGGCGACGACGATGTCGTACGCACCGGCCATCACGCCCTGAGCCGCGAAGTGGGCCGACTGCTGCGACGAGCCGCACTGGCGGTCGACGGTGGTGGCGGGCACCGACTCGGGCCAACCGGCGGCGAGCACCGCGGAGCGACCGATGTTGAGGCCCTGCTCACCGACCTGCATCACGCATCCCATGACGACGTCGTCGACCATCTCGGGGTCGAGGTTGTTGCGCTCCTGGAGCGCCTTCAGCACCTCGGACGCCAGGTCGACGGGGTGCCACCCGCTGAGCTTGCCGCTGTCCTTCTTGCCCCGTCCCAAGCCTGTGCGGACGGCATCGACGATCACTGCATCTGCCATGCAAAAAGCCTACTGCGGCTGCCGGGCTAGTGGCCAGGCTGGGACGTCTGCCACCATTCCCCCCGTGGCCACCCGCCGGCCGGCGCGCAGCGCAGAGGAGCGGCTCGCGCGTGTGCTCGAGCTGCAGAGGATCCTCGCCCAGGTCGCGCGCGAGATCGGGCCGGCGCTCGAGCTCGAGCCGGTGCTCAAGACCGTGCTCGGCGCGATGCGTTCGCTCGTCGACTTCAAGGGCGGAACGATCCAGCTGCGCGACGAACGCGGCGTGTTCATCGCGGCCGCCGACCCCGAGAACCTCGTGTCGGAGGAGCTCAGGGCGTCGCGGGTACCGGTCGGCAAGGGCCTTTCGGGCCGAGTCGTCCAGACCGGGCAGACGATCTACTCCCCCGATCTGTGGGACGACGAGCGGGTCGACAAGGACCAGGCCCGGCTGAACGAGATCGCGCACAGCTACCTCGCCGTCCCGCTGATCGTCACCGGCGAGGTCGTCGGCGCGCTCCAGATCGACTCCGAGGAGATCGACGCCTTCGACAGCGAGGACATCGCGCTGATGGAAGGCCTCGCGGTGCAGGTCGCCGGCGCGATCGAAGGCGCCCGCCGCCACGAGAGCGAGGTCGAGCTCGAGCGGATGAAGTCGGACTTCATCGCCCGCATCTCCCACGAGCTGCGCACCCCGCTGACGATCATGGGCGGCTTCACCGACACCCTGCTCCTGCACGGCGACCGTCTCGACGCGGAGCAGCGGGCCGAGGTCCTCAACCGGGTGAAGAACTCGGTGGGCCGCCTCTCGGCGCTGATCGAGGAGATCCTCACGGTCGCGTCGTTCGAAGCCGGGATGACGCAGGTGAAGCTCGAGGACGTCCACCTCCGCTCGCTCCTCGAGCAGGTGCGCGACCTGTCGATCGACTCGTCGCGCGTCGATCTCACCGTGCCCGACGACATCTTCGTCGTGACCGACCCGGTGATCCTCCGTCACATCCTCAACCAGCTCGTCGACAACGCCCTGAAGTACGCGGGAGACGCGAAGGTGACCGCCGGTCGGGGCGACGGCGACGGTCTCGCCATCGTGGTCGCCGACGACGGGCCCGGCATCCCCGAGAGCGAGTGGTCGCGCGTCTTCCAGCGCTTCTACCGCGGCAACCACACCGGCGCCGGCATGGGACTCGGTCTTCCCGTCGCCCGCGACCTGTGCCAGAGGTTGGGCGCATCGTTGCAACTGGAATCGCCGCCCGAGGGTGGAGCACGCTTCACGATTCGATTCGCGTAGGGCCGTTTCACCTAGCTCGTCGGAGGCACAGGCATGGGCAAGAACATGGACCGCTGGCTCGGCGACGGCGGGATGCCGATCATCGAGGCACTCGGCTGCGCGTTCGACGGCTACGGCGACGGTTTCTCGACCGCGACGTGGACACCGACCGATCTCGCGTGCAACCCCCACGGCGGTGTGCAGGCAGGTGTGCACGACGTGGTGCTCGACGCTGCCATGAACTTCGCGCTCAACGCGAGCCTCGACGGGCGCGACCGCACCAAGGCGACCATCGACATGGCGGGCGACTACCTGCGGGGCGCGACCCGCGGTGTCACCTATGCCGTGCGGGGTGAGGTGACGCGGATGACGAAGCAGGTCGGCTTCGCCATCGCGACGGTGTCCGATCCCGACGGCAACATCGTCAGCCGCGCCACCGGGCGCTTCCTCCTGCATCGAGAAGAGGCTGGCGGGCAATAACCGCGGCATGCGCCGTCTCCTCCGCAACCTGCTCCCCACGTCGAAGATCGGACTCGCCCTGTGGGGGTGGAGGAACCGCTACAAGGTGCTCGACTGGGCGACGTTCGGTCTCCGCGCCGCGGGCGATGTCGCGGGCGGGAAGGGCGCCGACGACGCCAAGGCCGAGCTCCGGCTCCGAGCGGCGCTCGCTCGCGATCCCATGACCCGCGGCCTCGCGATCGAGGTCCGGGTCGAGAACGGCGTGGCGACCCTCACCGGCCGTGTCACTCCCGAGATCCACGCCCGGATACAGGACAAGGCGGTCGCCGTTCCCGGGATCACCAGGATCAACGACCGCCTCGTCAACGTCTCGCAGCGGAAGCGGGGCCTCCGCCTGCGGATGGTGTAGCGGGAGCTACTTGCCGGAGGGGTCCGGCACCAGGCGGAGGTAGGGCTTCTTCGCGTCCCAGCCGCCCGGGAACAGCTCCTTCGCCTCCTCGTCGGTGATGGCGGCACCGATGACGACGTCTTCGCCGTGCTTCCAGTTCACCGGCGTCGCGACCTTGTGCTTCGCCGTCAGCTGGAGCGAGTCGATGACACGGAGGATCTCGTCGAAGTTGCGGCCCGTCGACGCGGGGTACGTCAGCTGCAGCTTGATCTTCTTGTCGGGACCGATGACGAAGACGGACCGGACGGTCTGGGTGTCGGCCGCGTTCTGGTCGAGCATGTCGTAGAGGGTCGCGACCTTCTTGTCCTCGTCGCCGATCATCGGGAACTGCGGCTTGTGGCCGGTCACCTCTTCGATGTCCTGGGCCCACCCCTCGTGGCGGTCGACGGGGTCGACCGACAGGCCGATCACCTTGACGCCCCGCTTCTCGAACTCCGGGCGGAGCTTCTCCGTGTAGCCGAGCTCGGTCGTGCAGACCGGGGTGAAGTCCTTCGGGTGCGAGAAGAGCACGCCCCAGCTGTCGCCCAGCCACTCGTGGAAGTCGATCTCGCCCTCCGTCGTCGTCGCTGTGAAGTTGGGGGCCTCGTCGCCCAGGCGCAATGTCATCCGTCGTGCTCCTCTGTCCGTTTCGTTCTCTGGTCGTTCTCGTTCTGGCCGCGCACAATACCCGACTGAAGTAGTCAACAATTCCGCGATGGGTAGCGTTCCCGCTGTGAACGAGGTCACCAAAGAGCAGATCGACGCCCAGGTGGAAGGCCTCACGATTCCCAAGGCGTTCGAGGAAACGGTCCGCACCCGAGGCGACCAGGTCGCCATCCGATGGCGAGACTCCTCCGGCCAGCTCCAGTCGATGACCTGGACGGAGTGGGGCGACAAGTCGGCTCGCGCGGCCGCAGGCCTCGCGGCACTCGGCGTCGGCAAGGGCGACCGTGTGGCCCTCATGATCCGCAACGCCCCGGAGTTCCACGTGGCCGACGTCGCGGCGCTGCTCGTCGGCGCGACGCCGTTCTCGATCTACAACTCGTCGTCGCCCGAGCAGGTCCAGTACCTGATGTCGCACGCCGAGGCGAAGGTCGCGATCGTGGAGGACGACGGCTTCCTCGAGCGTTTCCTCAAGGTCCGCGGCGAGCTGCCCGGCCTGAAGGCGATCGTCACGATCAAGGGTGACGGCAGCAACGGCGACGACGACACCACGTGGGACGAGCTGCTCTCGCACGACCCCGTGCCGCTCGCGGACGCCTGCACGATCTGCGAGCCGAACGACCTCGCGACCCTCATCTACACCTCGGGCACCACCGGGCCGCCCAAGGGCGTGATGATCACCCACTACAACGTGGCGTGGACGGTCGAGTCACTGCTGCGCGCGCTCGGCGGCGACCGGGAGGACTTCGTCGGCTGGAAGGTCGTGTCGTACCTGCCGATGGCCCACATCGCCGAGCGGACGACGTCGCACTACAACGCGATCTTCGCCGGCTACGAGGTCACCACGTGCCCGGACCCTGGCCAGATCGCGGAGTACCTGCGGGAGATCCGTCCTCAGCTCGCCTTCGGCGTCCCCCGCATCTGGGAGAAGATCTACGGCGGCGTGCAGGCTGCGCTCGCAGCCGATCCGGACAAGAAGCAGAAGTTCGACGAGGCGGTCGAGGCCGCGAAGCCGATCGTCGCCAAGCGGACCCTCGAGGGCGACGACGCGCTCACCGACGACGAGCGCGCGACGTACGAGTTCCTCGACGCCGTGGCCTTCAGCCAGGTCCGTCAGCTCGTCGGGCTGGATGCGCTCGAGGCCGCGGTCACCGGTGCTGCGCCGATCCCAGCCGAGCTCGTCGAGTGGTACCGGGCGATCGGCGTGCCGCTGTCGGAGATCTACGGCATGTCGGAGAACACCGGGCCGCTGACGTGGGACCCGAAGCGGGTCAAGCCCGGCTTCGTCGGTCGCGAGATCCCCGGGTGCACCGTGCGCCTCGCGAACGACGGAGAGGTCATCGCCAAGGGCGGCAACATCTTCCCCGGCTACCTCAACGACCCGGAGAAGACGGCCGACGCGCTCGACAGCGACGGGTGGCTCCACACCGGCGACATCGGCGAGTTCGACGACGAGGGGTACCTCCGGATCGTCGACCGCAAGAAGGAGCTGATCATCACTGCGGGCGGCAAGAACATCTCGCCCGCCAACCTCGAGGCCGCGTTGAAGTCGTTCCCGCTCATCGGCCAGGCCGCGGTCATCGGCGACAGCCGCCCCTTCATCTCCGCGCTGGTGGTGCTCGATCCCGACGTCGCTCCGGGCTGGGCCAAGTCGAAGGGCATCGACGGCTCGCTCGAGGAGCTCGCCCAGCACCCCGAGGTGATCGCCGAGGTCGAGCGCATCGTGGCCGAGGCGAACAAGCGCTTCAGCCAAGTCGAGCAGATCAAGAAGTTCACCGTGCTCAGCCGGGAGTGGCAGCCCGACTCCGAGGAGCTGACGCCGACGATGAAGCTCAAGCGGCGCGGCATCAACCAGAAGTACGCCGAGGAGATCGAGGCGCTCTACGCCCGCTGAGCGTCCGCTGATCGGGCCACTGCTGGCGCTCTCGTCGGCAGTGGCCTACGGCATCACGATCGTCTGCAACCGGGAGCTCGCGCTTCGGGGGTTCGGGCCGTCCGCCACGCTGGCGGTGCGGTTCGGGCTCGCGGCCGTCGTCGCGTTCGCCGTGCTCGTCGTCGCCCGCCGCCCGGTACTCCCCGCTCCCGGCGAGCGATGGCGGCCGTTGCTGCTCGGCGCCGTCGGCTACGCGGTCGAGTCGGCGCTGTTCTACTCGGCGTTGCAGCGCGGCACCGCCGCTGCGGTCGCTCTCCTCTTCTACGCGTATCCGGCGATCGTCGCCGTGTTCGAGCTCGCCCTACGTACGTTGCGCCCGTCGCCTCGGCTGTTCGTCGCGCTCACGCTGTCGGCAACCGGCACGGTGCTCATCGTCGCGTCAGGCGGCGACGTCGCCATCAGCGCGACCGGCATCGCGTTCGCCCTGTCGGCCGCGTTGAGCTTCTCCCTGTACCTGCTCGTGTCGTCACGCGCCGTTCGACGAACGGACTCGTTGACCAACGGCGCGTGGGTCGCTCTCGGAGCGGCGCTGTCGCTCACCACGCACGGCGTCGCGACCGGCGCGCTGCGGTCGCCGGCGTCGAGTTGGTGGGTGATGGTGATCAACGGCGTCGCCACCGCGGCGGCGTTCTGCCTGCTGTTCGCCGCGCTGAAACGGATGGGCGCGAGTCAGACGGCGATCGTCATGACGATGGAGGCGTTCTCCGCGGTGGTGCTCGGAGCGATCCTGCTCGACGAGCGCCTCGGGCCGTGGCAGGCCGCAGGCGGGATGCTGATCCTCGGCGCGACGGTGCTGATCTCGGTCGCACGCCGGGTGGAAGAAGGAACGCCGCCCTGACGAGCGGGGCGGCGTTCGATCGGTCGTGGGTTGGGTGGTTCAGCTAGCTGCGACAGCGGCGGCCGCGGCCGCACGCTCTCGACGGATGCGGGCCCGCCACTGGCGGCGGAGCACCCGGCGCTCGTCTTCCGTCGTGCCACCCCACACCCCGAACTCCTGGTTGGTGGTGATGGCGAAGTCGAGGCACTCGCCCCGCACGGGGCACTGGTTGCAGATCGACTTGGCCGCGGCGATCTGATCGACTGCCGGACCGGTCACTCCGATGGGAAAGAACAGATTCGGGTCGAGGTCTTTGCAGGCGGCTTCACGCCGCCATTCGATGCTGGCGTCCCATGAACGAGGGGACTCCATCGTGATGGCCATTTAGGTCTCCTCCGACGTGAGTGTCACTGCTCACACCGGCGGCTGGCCTGCATGACACGCGTGGAGCACGAGGCTCCACCCGGCATACCACCCCCAAGGTTCGCTGCCAGAGGACCACTCTAACCCGGCTGAAGAACGTTCAAACGGAGATGTGACGAAAAAACGTCCGGCGGGTTACGCGGGCCGCGGATGTTCGGGGTGTTCTTCCCTTTCGACCCGTTCGAACTCCCCTCGGAGCCGCCCGAGCTCGTGGTCGCCACCGGGGAAGGTGATCGCCGTCGAGGAGAGCTCGGCCTTCACGCCGCGGCCGCCGAGGAACGACGCGAGCTGCTCGTGAAGCCGGCTGCGGAAGATCTCGGCTCCCTCCGGACCGGTCTCGGGGCAGATCACGGCGACGCGGTGGACGCCACCCATCCGGGCGTGGATCCCCCGGTCGACGGTGCGGATGGCGCCATGCAGCGCGCGGCCGAGGTCGAGGAGCAGGCCGGTGCGCTTGCGGCGGGCCAGGGCATCAATCGCGCTGGCGGGGATGTCGACGAACGCGACCGAGAACAGCGTCTTGTACCGCTGTGCTCGGGCCATCTCGAGATCGGTCTCCTGGAGGAAGAACCGGGCGTTGAACAGCTTGGTGTCGTCGTCGATGAGGTCGTAGATGTCGAGCTTCTCGAGCGAGCGCTCGAGCTGGTGGACCGCCCATCCGCCGAGCAGCCCGAACGCCAGGTAGCCGATCGTCCGCGTGGTGAGCAGGCCGATGAAGCGGCCGCCGCCGACCGCGTCGATGGCGTCGAGGCGAAGCGCGGCATAGGCGGCCGACGCGAGGGCTCCCCCGATGGCGCCGCCGGGGAGGTTCCAGATGACCGCAGCGAGGAAGACCGGGATGAACAGGAGAACGGCCAGGACCTCGACCGTGTCGACCCGCCGGAAGAAGAGGATCGCCGCGACGAGCAGCAGGACGGCGACCCCTCCACCGAGGATCAGCCGCCGCGTCGAGGCGTAGGTCATGCGCACCGATCGTAGGGGGTGGACGGCGTAGCTTTGGGGTGATGCCGTCCGGCTTGCGGTCCCGTGTGGCGATGATCGCGTTGCTGGCCGCGTTCCTCATCCCGATCGGTACGTCGTCGCTGCGGGGCCTGACCCACGTGCTCACGTGTCGTGACGAGGCGGAGATCCCGTTCTCACTGATCGTGCCCGAGGTCGGCGATCCCGTGATCGTCAGTTCTCAGACCATCAGTCGCGAGGAACCGGAAGGCGTGTGCGGTGGGCTCGTCCTCGACATGGCCGTCGGTCCGGCCGGCGCGAACCGCGTCGAGCTCGAGCTGCCCATCACCAACCGGAGCCGCTTCGACTGGCACGGCACCGTGCGGCTCAAGGTCGGGGCGACCGTCGTGCCGGTCGAGATCGGCGAGATCAAGCACGGCGAGACGGCGGTCGACCGCGTGAAGGTGCGGGTCCGTCCCGGGGAGCACGAGCTGCAGGGCTCGCTGCTCATCGGCCCGTGAGCGCGCCAGGCGCTCGGGGCCGGACCCCGGTCGGCTGCTTCCCCGGGTCGTTCGACCCGCTCACCGTCGCCCACCTCGCGATCGCGGACGCCGCGGTCGAGCAGTGCGGTCTCGAGCGACTCGACCTCGTGCTGTCGGAAGACGCCCTCGGCAAGCCGTCGCACCACCACCCGCTCGACGAGCGAGTAGCGATCATCCGGGCTGCGTCGGTGGAAGGCCGCCCGTGGCTCGACGCGAGGGTGACGCAGTCTCGGCTGCTCGCCGACATCGCCGAGGGCTACGACGTGCTCGTGCTCGGCGCCGACAAGTGGGCGCAGCTCCACGACCTGTCGTTCTACGACTCCGCGAGTCACCGCGACGAGGCACTGGCCCGCCTTCCGCGAGTGGTCTGCGCTCCCCGTGCGGGTGCACCGACACCGGCGGGCGTCGACGAGCTCGTCGTCCCCGACTGGGTGCGGGGCGTGTCGTCGACCGCGGTGCGCAACGGCGCCGACGAGTGGCGGGCGGTGCCCCTCGGCCGCTCCGGCACCTCCCTGCAGACGCGGCGAAACCCCGAGTAGCGGCCGCCGATACCGGGGCTCTCCCCCGCCGCATCCGGGAACCCTGAGGACACGCGGTTCCGAGCGCCGTACGGTGACGCCGTGACGGGCGGATGAACCGGATCAGCGGCCGATTGCGGCACTGGACCCTCGGCGCTCGGTACGTGGAGTTCCTCGACCACGGCTGACGACCGCCACCGTGTCGGGCTCGCAGACGAAGGAAGGCACCGCCCGCCAGACGCGGCGAAGCCCCGAGTAGCCATCCGGCCGAAGCCTTCGTGCTCCTCGGGGCTGTGCCTTCGAACTCGGCTTCCCGAGCCCGTCGCGGGGCGGTTGCCCGCCTCGCTTGCGGTCGTTCTCTCTCCCACCTCTGTGGTCGGTTGCCCGACCTCGTCGCTGTTCGATCCTTCGATCCGCCCCAGTGCGTCTCCGCTCCGGGAACCCGTCCTCCCCGCCGCTTCTCCGAAGATCAGCGCCGGTTCCTCCGGGCCATCCAGTGCGTTGCCGTCCTGGTGAGCCCCACGATGCTCCCGCCGATGAACGGGGTCAAGAGGGTTTCGCGAAATCCAGAGGTTGTCCGCAGGGAAACCTAGGAATCCCCAGCGCCTGCTTCGGTTGTCCGCAAGCTGTCCACAGGGTTGTGCACAGCGTCGCCGCTCAGCTGGCGGTCGAGCTCGGCGAGGAGGTCGCGCGAGCTGCGCAGGAGCTCGTCGCCCTGCTCGAGCACGGCGTCGGTATCGCGCCCTGTGCCTTCTGCCGCTGCCACGACCAGGCGCGTACCCAGGACGTCAGGAAGTCGAAACCTGGGGGTAGGTGCGCCCGGCGCGCCTGCGGGCTTCGTGGTGGAGACGATGGGACTCGAACCCACGACCCCCTGCTTGCAAAGCAGGTGCTCTAGCCAGCTGAGCTACGTCCCCGAAGGCCCTTCAAGGGTAGCCGTCGGATCAGCCCCGCAGCGCCGCTCGGAGCGGATCGGCCATCGCCATGATGAAGGGCGTCATGTCGATGTGTTCCGGCGGCGGGTCGATGCGGATCGCCATGCCCATCTGATCGGGGAAGTAGGCGACGCCGCCGAAACCGACCGTCTGGCCGATCGCGCTGTAGGTCTTCCGGCCGGTGGCGTCGGTGCCGCAGGGGCACAGTGGCCATGTCCCGAGGGCCATGTTGTGATCGGCGACCGTGGTGATGTCCGCGTGCCGAGCCGGCGACACGACCTTGCCCGGCGTGAAGAGGGCGTCGACGAAGACGGCCAGCTCGTCGAGGGTCGACCGCACGCCGCCGGACGAGAACCCCACCCAGCCCGGGCGGTCGCCGCCGACGCTCGTTCGGCGAAGCCCCAGCTCACGGGTCATGTCCCCCACCAGATCGGCATAGGAGCGGCCGGTCACCTGCTCCAGCAGCAGGCCGAGGTAGAGGTAGTTCGTGTTCGTGTAGTAGAGGCGCTCGCCCGGCTTGAACAGGCGCTTGACGCCGAGCGACATGTTCACCGCGTCGACCGGCGAGAAGGCACGATCGGGGTCGTAGCCCCGACCGTCGGTGTAGTTCGGGAGCCCGCTCGTGTGGGTCAGGAGCTGGCGGGGCGTGATCGGCCACGCCCGGCGCGGCACCTTCACGCCGTCGATCGGCGGCATCGGCGCGTCGATGTCGATGGTGCCCGCGTCGATCTGGCGCATCACCAGTGCGACCGTGAACAGCTTCGTCGCGCTGGCCGCGATGAACCTCTCGTCCTTCCGGATCGCGGCCTCGCGCTTGTCGCGGTGGGCCTCCCCGGTCCAGGTCTTGCCGTCGACGACGATGCCGACGGTGACCGACCGCGAGTCGGGGTGGGCCGCCAGCCACTCGTCGACCACGGCCTGGAGCCGCTTCTCGGGGAAGCGGCCCCAGCGAAGGTCGATCGGCGCGTCGGGAGCCTTGGCCTTGCCGCTGAACGCGCTCGACGACAGCGCCTCACGATACGACGGCGGTGGGATCGCCCCCGCTCGACGTGGCGAGGTCTCGGCCTGGGCCGAGTCGACGTCGACCACGAGAAGGGGCACCGCGACGACGAGCGCAGCGACCCCGACCGGCACCGCGCTGGCGAACCGGACGGCGGGCAGGCTGACCCGGTGCCGGCGGTGCGCGGCAACGTCCTCCAGCCACCCGATGACCACCACGGCGGCGGTCGTCCCGATGGCGGTGACCGCCACGACAGCCGGCACGCGCCACGGACCTTCGATGTCGACCAGCGCGAGCGCAGCGACGATCGCCGCTGGATGCCAGAGGTAGATCGTGACCGCCCGCCGGCAGATGGCTTGCGTGAGCCCGGCCACTGCGGGGACCTCGGCGACCGCCCGGAGTGGGCGCTCGAACAATCCGGCCAGGCACAGCCACGCGAGCCCGGTGAGCGCGATCGCGCCGTATGACCCGTTGATGCCCCCCGCCGGAAGACCCGCGAAGCGGGCGAGCGCGATGGCTCCTCCTCCGGCCGCCACCGCCCCCACCAGCAGCAACCCCGGGCGTGGGGGTCGCGTGCGCATCGCGTACGCCATCCCGAGCATGGCGAACATGCCGTAGGTGATCGCGTCACCGACGAGCATCCGGCCGATGCCGTCACCGACGATCGGCACCTCGAACCGCGCACCGATCTCGAGCTGGACGATGGCCACCGCGAACACGGGCAGCGCGGCCCACCAACGGCGCGCGTACCCGACGAGCACCGGCGCGAGGAGCACGATCCACAGGTAGGCCCGCAGGTACCAGAGGTGGTTCGACAGCCAACCTGCATGCCAAGAGGTGTCGACCGGGTCGACGACAGGGAGCGCCCACGTGGCGACTCGAACCGCGAGGCGCCCGACGTCGATCGAGGAGTTGTCCGGTTTGGTGGCGACCACGATCGCGGCGGCAACCACCGCTCCGTAGCCCCAGAGAGGGACGAGCAGGCGGCGCGCCCGGCGAACGACGAGGTCGGAGTAGCGGCGGGCGCCCGCCGCGGGGCCGAGCAGGGTGCCGGCGACGAAGAACATCAGCGGCATGGCCGCGAACGCTGTCAACCAGGTCGCAGCGAAGGCGTGCCAGACGACGACCCGAACCAGCGCAACGCTGCGGAGGAGGTCGAGCGCGGCATCACGACCCGTCGGTGCGACCGACGCCGCCGGCGCGGGCGGCGGCGGAGATGCTGGCGGGGCAGGCCGGGCAGGCGAGGTGGGATGCGCCATGGCGGACGAGCGGAGGACCGGTAGAACGACGTGGACGTCCGGTTCCAGAGGTTCGACAGGACGCCGGTCGACACCTCCTTACCCCGCAGGAGGCCCCGCTAGGCGGGGTTAGGCGCCGGGCGTCCGCTCCCGCTCGAGCCCTCGAACGACCGCCTGCTGGATCCGAGCAGCGAGGTCGGTCAGTTGCGCATCGTTCCGCGGTGCAGGCTCGATGCGTACGGCGATGGTCAGTCCGGTGGTCGTCGAGTGGACGAGCGTGCCCGTCGAGACCACCTGTCCGAGGGCGGTCGGCGGCGTCGTGCCGTCGGGGGCCGCCGGGCAGGGGCACAGCGGCCACACACCGAGCCCGGTGCCGAGCGGCGACGTGGTCGACAGCTGCGTCAGCCAGTCGGGCGCCAGCACCCGGCCGGGCGTGAAGAGGGCGTCGCCCCATCGCGCCACGTCACGCACGTTGGCCTGTGCGCCGCCGGATGCGTAGCCGACCCACCCGGGCCTCGGCGGCGCGTCGATCGCGAGCGTGGGGAGGCCGGCCTCCCGACCGAGGTCGGCGACGAGGTCGGCGTAGGTGCGGCCCGTCAGATGCTCGAGCAACAAGCCGAGCCAGTGGTAGTTGGTGTTGGCGTACCGGACGCCTCCGCCGGGGCGCGTCCACAGCGGGGTGCGGGTGGCGAGCCGCACGATGTCGTTGGGAGTGATCGCCGCGTTTGGGTCGTAACCGCGGGTCTCGGTGTAGTTGACCAGCCCCGATGTGTGCTGCAGCAGCATGCGCGGGGTGATCGATCGCGCCGGCTCGGCCACCTCGACCCCCGGGATCGCCGGAACGGGAGCGTCGAGGTCGAGGTGGCCGGCCGCGGCCTCTCGGAGCACGAGAGCCGCCGTCATCGACTTCGTGATCGACATGATCGGGTAGCGGTCGTCGATGCCGAAGGGGGCGACGTTCGGCTTGGAGCTCACGTCCGACCACACGATGTCGCGCCCAGGCGCCACCACGGCGGCGGAGATGCGCAGCGCGGTCGGATCGGCCGCGATCCATGCGTCGATCTCTCGGCGCAGCTCGTCGCGCCACGGGTCCGGCACCCCGCGGTCGGCCCAGTCGACGGTGGTGGACGTGACCGACGCACGGCGGGTGCGGCGAACCGAAGGTTGCGTCGACGGCGTCGCCGGCGCCGGATCGTCGGCGGCGTCGTGCTCGGTTCCGCTGCCGGCGGGATCCGCTTGTTCCGCCTCCGGCGGGTCGGTCGGCTCGTCGACGCTGTCGTCGTCCGTTCGCCCGGTCGAGGTGGTCGCAGCGGCGATGGCGGTGGAGGTGGTGCTCCTGGCCGAGTCGTCGTCGCCGGCGACCGACAGCGCCACCGCGGACGTCGCCGAGACGATGATCAGCGCGAGGGCTACGGCCAAGACACGGCGCGGCGAGAGCGACGGCGGGAACGTCACGTCCCTCCGATCGGTGCGAACCGGACGAAGTTGAGCGAAACGCCGCGCCCGCCGGCGCAGGCGCGGGCCAGCTGTCGTTTCCACAGCTTCGCCATCGTTTTCCCCAGCGTTGTGCACATCGTCGATCAAGCAGGTCAGGCCGCGGCGTGGCCTTCGAAGATCGCCGCTCGTACACCGCGTTCGCCCAGCTCGCTGAGGAACGGGATCGGGTCGGTCACGACCAGTCCGAGTCCCGACGCTCCCGGTCGGGCGAGGCGGCCGTCGCCGATCCACAGGGCGGTGACGGCGGCGACGCATCCCGTCGCGACCGCCGGGCGGTCGAGGACGCCGAGGACCCGTGTGTCCGCCACGGCCCCCCGCCAGCCGCGCACCTCGACCCGGATGGCGCCGATTCGTCCCTCCGCATGAGGGCGGCGAAGCATCGGAAGGTGGGCCGTGATCCGATCACGGCGGGTCGCAGCGACACGCGCCGTGACCCGGATGGCCGACGGGAACGCGGCGTGGAGCAGCACCGGATCCGGGAGGGCCGCTCGGTAGCAGTCGAGTCCCCCGAGCGGATCGGGGAACCAGCACAGCTCGCGCCCGGAGCCGGAGTTTCGCTCGACCCACTCGCTGTCTCGCCACTCGCGCATCGGCGCGGCGAGGGCCCAGTGATGCTGCCGTGCACATGCGGGGCCACCGGTGCCCGCCTTCGCCACGTGGATCTCCTCGACCGCGGTGAGGTCGGCGGCCGCGTGACGGGCCAGGACGTCGGTGAGCCCGGGCATGAACCCGGCCCCGACGACCACCGTCTTGTTGCGCTCGCGCGCCTCGGCGTCGAGGTCGAGGAGCGCGGTGGCGGAGCGGGGATCGTCGGTCGTCGACACGACATGCGCGCCGGCGTCGAGCGCCTTCTCGGCAAGTCGCCGTTGAGGGCCGGGGCAGGCGAGCACGACCACGTCGGCGCCGTCGGCGACCGCGGCGTCGAGATCTCGAGCGACCCGAGCCGGCTGTCCGAGAGAGGTCGCAACCGCCTGCGCCCGCTTGGCATCGGGATCGACCAGCTGGACGGTGCCCCGCACCTGGTCGTCGCCGGCTACGACGAGTTGACGCGCGACCCTCGCGCCGACCGCGCCCGCGCCCACGACGACGATCCGCATCAGCAGCTCACCGGAGGTCGGGCCCGGAGAGCTCGCGCCATCCCCCACCCTGCGGCGGCGTTCCCCCGGTTCCTCGGAGGCGCAGCACTGCGGCCACGAGTCCGGCGGTCACGAGCGCAGCGATCGCCCGCCGGATCGCCCTCATCCTTCCTCCGGCCGGTCGGCCGGGCCCGACAGCGCGGGTACACGGCCGCGCGAGCAGCCTGGATGACGGCGGCTCACCGCTCTAGCTCCGTAGCCCACAGACGCCGTCTCCTCCGTACCACCAGCCACCCCGCTGCGCGTGTCGTGCCGACCAGCACGATAGATGGCGCGCCCGCACACCTCAGCCGCTGAACGTGAGCTTCAAGGGTCTGGAGGCGAGCTGCTTCACCGCCGACCGCCCGCAATAGGGCTGGTCGTTGTAGGCGCTCCGCTCGAGCGTGCCGCACAGCTCGAGGTAGCCGACGAGGAAGTACTCCCCGGGCGCGACCACGCACTCCCGCCACGACGGGCCCACGGCATGGTCGGAGGTCGACTTCGTGGGGTACTCGTCGATGAAGCTCGCCCGCTCTCCGGGCGCCAGCTCGATCACCCCGCTGGGCGGGCGATCCTCGTCGAGGCCGCCCAACGACAACCGGCAGCTGGTGTTCGACCACGCCGGACGCGGCTCTGCTCCGGGCTGCCAGAGCACGAACCGGAGCGATTGGTCGGGGTTCTGGTACAGCGTCGCACCGGACACGTTCTCGTACTCGAGCTGGAACCGGATCCGGTGGTCGGTGCGGTAGCGCGTCGTGCCCTCGGCCACGAGGACGAGACGCACACCCTCGGGGCGGTCGATCTCGGTCCGATTCGCCGGACGGGCCGGCGCGCGATTCTCCGGTGTCGGGGGCTCGGCCGCCACGTGTGCTGGGTGAGCGGGCTCGGAAGGTCCCGGTTCGCCGGTAGCTGCGGACGGCGACGTTTCGTCGTGCGCCTCGATGGCCGTGCCGTATTCGACCGGCTCCGGCGACACCGCCTCCGCCTCCGAGTCGCGGTTGCCGCCTCCACATCCCGCGGCCGATGCAGCCCCGCACACGAGGACGGCCATCAGCAGCCTTCGCCACAGGTGCTTCTGGTGCATCCGGTCCCCCCAGTGCCGCGGAACCGCTGGCCGTGCGGCTCACCGCGGTACGTCCGTGGGGCTAGCTGGAATCGAACCAGCGACCTCAGCATTATCAGTGCTGCGCTCTAACCGACTGAGCTATAGCCCCGTTCGCCCACGCCGGGAGCCCAGCGGAACGGACGGTTCAGGATAGCCGCGCGCCGGAACGGGTCAGGAAGCCCGAGCGGGGTCTACTGCCGAGCTGGCCACGGCGGGCGCCATCCCTCGCGTGGGCTCCGAGCGGGGGGTCAGCACGGTCCCGTTGAGCGGCGCTTCGGTGGTCTCGGGTGCAGGTGCCGGGGTCGGGCGCACCCGCGTGTCTTCTTCGAGGACGGTGAGCTGGATGCCACCCACCAGGTCGCTGATCAGGTTGTACACGACCGCCATCAGCACGCTGAAGCCGGTGCCGAGCACGACGATCACCAGTCCGGCAGCGACGAACCCACGCAGCAGCTGCGAGCCGACGAAGCGGAAGTCTTCGAACCCGATCGCCTGCATGAAGCTCTCGACGCTGCCGACGGCGCCGAGCACGCTTCCGGCCGTCCACAGGAGGACGCCCGCGAGGACGAGCACCATGGTGAAGGTCAGGAAGAAGAGGGCGGAGACCTTGAGCACCGACCAGGTGTCGATCTTCCGAACCACCCGACGAACACGGCGCCCCTGAGCCACGAAGCGAGCCTACCCACGACTACTGCCGGTGAACCCGTCGCCACACAACTCGAAGTGGACCGGGTCGGCGGCCGGGAACGGGCGGCACAAACCGGCCGCTCGACCCACCTTCGCAAGGGTCTCGGCGAAGGACGCAGGCACGTCGATCGCCAGTCCGAGCTCGTGTTTGGACGAACCTGGCGCGGCGACCGGATACGGGTTCGTCGCCCGCCGGTTCCACAACCGGGCCTGCTCCGACGCCGACCTGTAGCCCGACGTGATCGGTATCGGCTTCCCGAGCAGCTGCTCGGCTCGCGCGATCGCCGCCCGCATCGCCGGCGCCAGCCCGCGTGCGTCCGGCGATGCGGCTGGGACTCGACGCCGTGCCCGTGCGGACGCTCGGTGACGTGTGCCCTCCATCTCGATCTCGACCCGCACGTCTCCACCCGGCAGGCGCGCGAAGTCGGTGAGCTGCCCTCCGTTCGCTGCGGCCAGCCGGTGCGCGTCGCCGGCACCACCGCCGGCTCCGGCGAGGGCGGCCGCGTCGGCTGCGGTCGCCGCCCGCGCCTCCCCGGCGGCAAGCGAGCCGAGCCAGCTGAGCCCGATGGCGAACGCGCCGGCGGCCGTCAGGACGAGCACGACCAGGGGCAGCGCCTGGCCGGCGTCTCGTGCATCTCGTTCGTGCTGCTGATGTCGTTCCTCCACGACGCCTCCTCTGTCGGAAGCGGACCGGAGGGGGAAGCGATCAGGAGGAGGCTTCGTCCTCCTCGGACGAGAGGATCGGGGCGGCCGAAGCCACCGTCTGCCCCTCGTCGAGGTTCATGATCCGGACGCCGGTGGCGTCGCGACCCTGGCTCGAGATGCCACGGACCGGGATCCGCATGGTGACGCCGCCCGAGGACACGAGGAAGATCTCGTCGTCGAGGCCGACCATGAACGCCGACACCACGAAGCCCTTGCGGGCGGTCAGCTTGATGCCCCGAACGCCTTGGCCGCCCCGGGTCTGGCGGTTGAACTTGTCGAGCTGGGTCCGCTTGCCGAAGCCGCCATCGGTGGCGATCAGGATCGCCGCGTCGTCGCGAGCGACGTCGCACGACACGACCTCGTCGTCGGCCTTCATCCGCATGCCGCGCACACCGGCCGCGCTGCGCCCCATCGGGCGAACGTCGGTCTCGTTGAAGCGGATGGTCATACCGCTACGGCTGACCATGAAGATGTCGTCGTCGCCGCCGGTCTGGATGACCCGGACCAGTTCGTCGTCGTCGTTCAGGTTGATGGCGATGAAGCCCTCGCGCCGGCTCTTGTCGTACTCGGCGAACGCGGTCTTCTTGACCTGTCCCTTCTTCGTCGCGAAGAAGAGGTAGCGGTCGTCGGGGTAGTCGCGGGTGTCGATGACCGCCTGGATCCGTTCGTCCGGAGCGAGCGGCAGCAGGTTCACGATCGCGGTGCCGCGCGCGGTGCGCTCCTTCATCGGCACCTCGTGGGCCTTGAGGCGATACACCTTCCCGAGGTTCGAGAAGAACAGCAGGTAGGCGTGAGCCGAGGTGTGGATGATCCTCGTGACGAGGTCTTCCTCCTTCAGCTTCGTGCCCGCGACGCCACGGCCGCCTCGGCCCTGGGTGCGGAACGCCGTCGCCGCGACGGTCTTGATGTAGCCGGCCTTGGTCATCACGACGACGAGCGGCGCATCGTCGATGAAGTCTTCGGCGTTCATGTCGCCGGGGTCGAAGGTCAGCTCGGCCCGGCGCGGGGTCGCGAACTTCTCGCGGATCTCGCCCAGCTCGCTCTTGATGACGCCGCGCAACTTGCCTTCGTCGGCGAGGATCGACTCGAGCTCGGCGATGCGCTCCCGCAGCTCCGCCAGCTCGCCCTCGAGGTCGGCCCGGGCGAGCCGGGTGAGGCGGGACAGCGGCATGTCGAGGATGTGCTCGGCCTGCACCTCGCTGAACTCGAACGGCGCGGCCTGGAGGGCCTCTCGCGCCGCGGCCTTGTCTTCGGAGCTGCGGATCGCCGCGATGATCGCGTCGATCATGTCGAGGGCCTTGACCAGGCCTTCGACGATGTGGGCCCGGTTGCGGGCCTTCTTCAGGCGGAACTCGGTCCGGCGGGTGACCACCTCGACCTGGTGGGCGACGTAGTACTGGAGCGCGCTGCCCAGGTTCAGCGTGCGCGGCACGCCGACGCCGGCCTCGTCCTGGTCGACGAGGGCGACCATGTTCACCCCGAAGCTGGTCTGCAGGGGCGTGTGCTTGTAGAGGTTGTTCAGGACGACGTTGGCGTTCGCGTCGCGCTTCAGGTCGAAGACGAGGCGGGTGTGATCGCCGGCGGAGAGGTCGCGCAGCTCACGAATCCCCTCGACCGTGCGGCTGTCGACGATCTCTCGCACCTTCTCGGCCACCGCGCCCAGGCTCACCTGGTACGGCAGCTCCGTCACGATGATCTGGACGTTGCCCCGCTTGTCTTCCGTGATCTCGGCCTTGGCCCGCATCTTCACCGAGCCCCGACCGGTTCGGTAGGCGTCCATGATCCCGGCCCGACCGAGGATGAGGCCGCCCGTCGGGAAGTCGGGACCCTTGACGAAGTGCATGAGGTCTTCGACGGTGGCCTCGGGGTTGTCGATCAAGTGGATCGTGGCGTCGATGACCTCACCCAGGTTGTGAGGCGGGATGTTCGACGCCATACCGACACCGATGCCCTGGCCGCCCGACACCAGCAGGTTCGGGAACCGGCTGGGCAGGACCATCGGCTCCTGCTTGTCGCCCGAGAAGTTGTCCTTGTAGTCGACCGTCTCCTCGTCGAGGCCGTCGAGGAGGTGCATGGCCAGCTGGTCGAGGCGTGCCTCGGTGTAGCGGTGGGCGGCCGGCGGGTAGTCGGGCGAGCCGTAGTTGCCGTGGAAGTCGATCAGCGGGTGACGCAACGAGAACGGCTGGGCGAGGCGGACGAGGGTGTCGTACGCGGCGTCGACACCGTGGGGGTGGTAGTTGGCGATGACGTCGCCGACGATGCGAGCGCACTTCACGTGCGGGCGATCGGGACGGAAGCCCGAGTCGAACATCGAGTAGAGGATCCGCCGGTGCACGGGCTTGAGGCCGTCGCGCGCATCGGGGATGGCGCGGTCGGTGATGACCGACATCGCGTACTCCAGGAACGAGCGCTCGAGCTCCTCCTGGATCTCGATCGGTTCGATCTCCGGGCGCGGGTCTTCCGGCGGCGCGGTCGTGTCAGTCACAGGCGGAGCCTCTTAGATGTCGAGGAAGCGAACGTCTTTGGCGTTCGTCGTGATGAAGTGCTTGCGCAGGTCGACGTCGTCCCCCATGAGGATGGAGAGGACCTCGTCGGCGAGTGCGGCCTGTTCGACGTTGACCTGGAGGAGGGTGCGGCGGCTCTGGTCCATCGTCGTGACCTTGAGCTCGTCGTGGTCCATCTCGCCCAGGCCCTTCAGGCGGACGAACTGCTCCTTGTGGTTCGGGCGATCGCGAAGGAACTGATCCTTCGCGAGATCGTCCTTCAGGTACACCTTCTCCTTGCCCACGATCGTCGAGTACAGCGGCGGCTGCGCGATGTACACGTGGCCGCCTTCGATGAGCGGCTTCATCTGGCGGAAGAAGAACGTCAGCAGCAGGGTGCGGATGTGGGAGCCGTCGACATCGGCGTCGGCCATGATGATGACCTTGCCGTAGCGGATCTTCGAGACGTCGAACTCCTCGCCGATGCCCGCCCCGATGGCCTGAACGAGGGCCTGGATCTCGTTGTTCTTCAGCATCTTGTCGATGCGGGCCTTCTCGACGTTGAGGATCTTTCCTCGGATCGGGAGGATCGCCTGATGCTGCGGGTCACGAGCGCGAATGGCCGACCCGCCGGCCGAGTCGCCCTCGACGATGAAGATCTCGGAGTCGTCGGCGTTCTTCGACGAGCAGTCGGCGAGCTTGCCCGGGAGGCCGCCGCCTTCGAGCATCGACTTCCGGCGGGTGGCGTCACGCGCCTGCTTGGCCGCGATGCGGGCGCGAGCGGCCGAGATGGCCTTGTTGACGATGGCCCGTGCTTCGGTCGGGTTCTCCTCCATCCACTCGGCCAGCTTCTGGTTGGTGATCTTCTGGACGAGTGAGCGCATCGAGGTGTTGCCGAGCTTGGCCTTGGTCTGGCCCTCGAACTGCGGCTCGCTCAGGCGCACGGAGACGATCGCGGTGAGGCCTTCGCGGATGTCTTCGCCCGACAGCGCGTCGTCCTTCTCCTTGAGGAGGGGACGCTCGCCGGCCCTCGCGTACTTGTTGACCACTGACGTGAGGGCGGTCTTGAAGCCCTCTTCGTGCATCCCGCCCTCGTTGGTGGCGATGCCGTTGGCGAAGCTGTGGATACCTTCGTGGAAGCCGGTGTTCCACTGCAGCGCGACCTCGACCTCCTGGTTCGAATCGGAGGCCTCGAAGTAGGCGACCTTCTTGAAGAGGGACTCCTTCGAGGTGTTGAGGTGCTTGACGAAGTCGATGATGCCGCCCGCGTAGCGGAAGGTGACCTCGCGCTGCTCTTCGTTCGCCCCCTCACGCTCGTCGCGGAAGCGGATCTCGAGGCCCTTGTTCAGGAACGCGTACTGCTGCAGGCGCTCGAGCACGGTGGTGGCGCGGAACTTGACGTCTTCGAAGATCGTCGGATCCGGCCAGAACGACACCGTCGTCCCGGTGCGGCCGCGCGGCGCGGGGCCAACGACCTCGAGCTTGGTGACCGGCTTGCCGCCGTTGGCGAACTCCATCCGGTGCCGGTTGCCGTCGCGATCGACCTCGACGACCGTCTTCGACGACAGCGCGTTGACCACGGAGACGCCGACGCCGTGCAGGCCGCCGGACACCTTGTAGCCGCCACCGTCGCCGAACTTGCCGCCGCCGTGGAGGACGGTGAGCGCGATCTCGACACCGCTGATCTTCTCGACCGGGTGGATGTCGGTTGGGATGCCGCGCCCGTTGTCGACGACCCGGCACCCGCCGTCGGCGAGCAGGGTGATGTCGATCCGGTCGCAGTAGCCAGCCATCGCCTCGTCGACGGAGTTGTCGACGACCTCCCAGATCAGGTGGTGCAGCCCGCTCGGCCCCGTCGACCCGATGTACATGCCGGGCCGCTTCCGGACCGGTTCGAGCCCCTTCAGGCTCGTCATGTTCTTCGCTGTGTAGGAGCCGCCGGAAGGCTTCTTCTTCTGGACGTCGCCCTCGCCGCTGGCGGGGGGATCAGCCATCGCTTGCGCCATGGGCGCGACCTCTCAGACGTGGGGTGTGCGATTCGGCAGTTCGACACCGAAACGGCTGCTCAGAGCCACCGTGCGGCAACCTCAGCGGGTCGAATTGCAACGACGTAAGTGTACCAGAAGGGGGTGACGTAAATGGCGCTTCTCAGGCCTCCAGAAGCCCGCAGGAGGCCCGAAAATCAGCCGAGCTTCGGCACCACCTTGATCTCGACCTTCCCGACGACGTCGGGGCCCGTCACCGCGGCGACCTTCTCGACCAGCTCCGTGGCAAGGAACCGCAGTTGCGTCGCCCACGCCGGGTCGTCGACGGCGACCGTCAACACCCCGTCGGCCAGCCCGACGGGGCGGGCGTGCGCGGCGACCGCCGAGCCGACCGCTTCCTCCCACCGGGTGAACACCGCGCCCACGGCAGAGGCCGCAGGTGCGCCGAGGCGCCGGGCCAGCGAGTCGAGCGAGTCACCGATCTTGCGCGGATCGGGACCCTGCCGGGGCAGGAACTCGGGCGGGCGCTCGCCGTAGCTCACGATCGGACCAGCGTGCCGTTCGTGACCCGCACGATCAACTCCGGCTCGGCCCGCTCCGGGAGGCCTCCGGCGGTGGTCAGCAGCGACTGCCCTGGAGGCAGGTGACGGAGAAGCGCGTCGCTGCGCTCGGGGTCGAGCTCGGAGAACACGTCGTCGAGCAGGAGGATCGGCGCCTCCCCCACCGCGTCGGCCACCATCCGGTGGCCGGCGAGCTTCAACGCCAAGGCCAGCGACCTCTGCTCGCCCTGTGAGGCGTGCGTGCGCGCCGGCATGCCGCCGATCGTGAGGTGCAGATCGTCTCGGTGCGGACCCACCAGCGACACCCCGCGCCGCACGTCGTCGGCCCGCGACGCGGCCACGGCGTCGGCGAGCGCGCCCTGCCACGACCGCCGATAGGCGACGCCGACATCGGCCGCGGTGTGTGCGACCTCGTCGTAGGCCTTGCCCGCCTCCGGTTCGAGGACGGCGACCGCTTCCTCCCGGGCCGACGCGAGGGACTCCCCCAGCTCGGCGAGCTTGGCATCCCAGACGTCGAGGGTGAACGCTGCCTCGGGCGCCAACTTCCCACCGGCCTGGCGCAACAAGGTGTTGCGCTGCTTCAGGACGCGTTCGACGTCTCGCTGCAGGGCATCCCACTTGGGGTGGAGCGACACGAGCAGCTCGTCGATCAGCCGACGGCGCTCGGCCGGCCCGCCCTTCACCACCACGAGGTCGTCGGGCGCGAACACGGTGACCCGCAGCGCGCCGAGCAGATCACGTGTGCGCTTCAGAGGCTGGCGGTTCACCTGGACCCGATCACGCCCCGTCGCCCGCAGTTCGGCCTCGATCAGCACCGACCGGTGGTCGCGCTCGCCTTCGGCCCTCACGACTGCGGTGGTGCACCCGTCTCGCAGGAGCGCGTCACCTGGTGCGCCCCGGAACGACGACAAGGTGGCGAGGTAGCCGATCGCCTCGAGCAGGTTGGTCTTGCCCTCGCCGTTCGACCCGACCACCACCGTCAGCCCCGCGGCCGGTTCGAGCTCTGCCGCCGTGTAGTTCCGGAAGTCGGTCAGCCAGAGGCGGGTGACCCGCACGCCGGGCGGCCTAGCCGGTGAGGCGGACGGGCATCAGCAGGTAGAGGTACTCCCCGCCGTCGGTCGACCGCAGCGTCGCCGGCTTCATCGGATCGAGCGTCTCGAGCGCGACCTCGTCACCGGTCACCGCTTCGAGCCCGTCGATCAAGAACGTGGGGTTGAACCCCATGACCATCTCGCCGCCCTCGTACTTCGCGTCGAGGTCTTCGGTGGCCTGGCCCACTTCCTGGGTCACGACCGTGCACTCGACACCGTCGGGGCGAAGCGTGACGCGAACCGGCGTGATCGCGTCCTTCACGAGCAGCCGCACACGGCGAACCGCGTCGAGCAGCGCCTCCTTCCCGACGATGAGCCGGTTGGGATAGCTCTCGGGGATCAGGCGCTGGTAGGGCGGGAACTCGCCCTCGATGAGCCGGGTGGTGAGACGCACCCGCCCGACCTCGAACGACGCGTCGCGCTCGCCCAGCCGAAGGGTGACCTCGTCGGCACCGCTGAGCAGTCGCTGGAGCTCGCTGAGTGCGCGGGACGGCACCAGCACCTGTTGCCCTTCGCGGAGCACGCTCGTGCCCGGCAGATCACGAACCGCGAGGCGGTAGCGGTCGGTCGCGACCAGGCGGAGGCCGTCGGACTCGGCCGTCATGAGCACGCCGGAGATCACGGGCAGGGAATCGTCACTCGAGGCCGCGCGCACCACCTGGCGAAGAGCCTCCGCGAACGCCGCACCCGACAGCGTGACCGCGTCGCCCATCGCGCCCTCGGCCTCGGCCGGGAACGGCAGACGGGGGAACTCGTCGGTCGGCAGGATCCGCACCGAGAACTGCGATCGGCCGGCGGTGATCCGCACGTCTTCGTCACCGGTCTCGAACGTGACCGCGCCGGGCTCGAGCGCCCGCACGATGTCGGTGGCGAGTCGGGCCGGCAGCACGTTGACGCCGTCTTCGATGCCGTTCACCTCGGCGTCGACCTGGATCGTGAGGTCGAGATCGGAGCCCGCCAGCCGCAGCTGGTTGCCAACGACCTCCATCCGTACGCCGGACAGCACCGGCAGCGCACCACCTCGCGTTGCCACCGCACGCCCGGCGATGCCGAGGGCTTCGACGAGGGTGTCACGCTCGCAGCGGAACTTCACGGGCTCTCTTCTCTTCTCTCTATAGAAAGAAATGGATGTAGTGGTAGTAGGTGCTGTGGATTGTGGGTAACTGCTGTTGTGGCTGCTCAGGCGGTACGTCGTGCCGCGCGCGCCGTCCACAGGTTCCCACAGGGGTGTGACACGAACGCGGAGCCCTGGGGGCAGCCCGCGGTCTTTCCCCTGTAGTTACAAGGCACCGACACACGATTGTCCGTCGCGCAGGGGCTGGTCATCGCGGACCCTTCCACCATGGTCAGGCGCCCTTCCTGATGCGGTGCATCAGCTCGGTGACCTGGTCGAAGATCTGGCGCCGCTCCTTCATCTGGCTGTTGATCTTCTCGACCGCGTGGATGACGGTCGTGTGGTCTCGCCCACCGAACTGGCGGGCGATGGCCGGGTAGCTGAAGTCGGTCATCTCCCGGAAGACGTACATCCCGATCTGGCGGGCGGTGACCAGGGGACGGCGCCGGCTGGCACCGCACAGCTCCTCGACCGTGAACCCGAAGGTCTCGGCCGTGGTGTCGAGGATGAGCTGCGGGGTGATCGGCCGCGGCTCGTCGGAGGTGACGCTGTCGGCCAGCACCCGCTCCGCGAGGTCGCGCGTCGCCGGCTCCCGGTTGAGGCTCGCGAAGGCGGAGACGCGCACGAGTGCGCCCTCCAGCTCACGGATGTTGTTCTTGATGTTGACGGCGATGAACTCGAGGACGTCGTCCGGAAGGATCACCGACTCGATGTCGGCTTTCTTCCGCAGGATCGCGAGGCGGGTCTCGAGGTCGGGCGGCTGGACGTCGGTGATCAGGCCCGACAGGAACCGGCTGCGCAGCCGATCTTCCAGCGTGACCAGCGACTTCGCGTGGCGGTCGGAGGTGATGACGATCTGTCCACCGGCGCCGTAGATCGTGTTGAAGGTGTGGAAGAACTCCTCCTGGGTGCCTTCCTTGTTCTCCAGGAACTGGATGTCGTCGACGAGGAGGACGTCGCACTCCCGGTAGCGCCGCTTGAAGGCAGGCGTGGTGTTCGTGCGGATCGCGTCGATGAACTCGTTCATGAACGTCTCGGTCGAGACGTAACGAACCGTCTTGTCGGCGTAGTGCTCGCGGACGTAGTGGCCGATCGCCTGCAGGAGGTGCGTCTTGCCCAGCCCGGCCTCACCGTGGATGAAGAGCGGGTTGTAGCTCTTCGCAGGAGTCTCGGCCACCGACAGCGCGGCGGCATGTGCGAACCGGTTCGACGCGCCGATGACGAAGGTCTCGAAGGTGTACTTCGTGTTGATCGGCAGGCTGCCCTGGGCCGCCGTTGCCGACCCGTTCGTCGATGTGGAGGTCGCCGAAGTCGCCAACGTCGCGGGATCGGACGCACGGCGTGACCCGGCGGACTGGCCGTCGGCGACGGTGCCCGGCATCGCGTCGTCGTCGGTGTCGTCGGATGCGAACGCGTCGCGGGGATCGGTGTGGACCTCGAGCTCGACGCCCACGCCCCCTCCCGCCACGCCGGCGAGCGTGTCTTCCACGAGTGAGAGGTAGCGACCCTCGAGCCGCTCCTTCACGAGCAGGCTGGGAACGGCGAGGACGAGCCGATCGCCGGTGAACGCCAGAGGCCGAACCCCCGAGAAGAACGTCTTCCAGGTCGAGTCGGACACCTGCTCCTGGAGAGCGTCCGAACATGTTTTCCACAGTTGTTCGGCGTCCGCCACCAGCGCTTGTGCCTCCCCGGCCTCTCGATCGTCCACAACACGGTCCACACCTGTGGAAACGCCACGAAGCCTTGTGCGCTAAGGGGCTGGGCTGGGGAAGAGCACCCTCGCCTGCGCTGAACGGCTCGCAACGAAGAAGGGCACGGTACCAGCAAGATCGGAGGGCTTCTACGGGGCCTTTGGAAAACCTGGGGGTTTCGTTGGTACCTTGGTTCCCTTGTGAGCGTCGGCGCGCGCCGTGCGCACGCACCCGTGCAGCTGCAGCGCCTGGGTGCTCCATCCTGACTGACGCCGTGAGATCGAGCTCGGCTCACGCTGCCCCGCCTGGCAGCGTTCCGAGGCTCGCAGGAGGCTCTTGTGAAGCGACCGTTCCAGCCCAACAACTTGAAGCGAGCGAAGCGCCACGGCTTCCGTCATCGCATGTCGACCCGCGCTGGGCGCGCCATCCTCAAGGCGCGCCGCGACAAGGGACGCCACCGGCTGTCGGCCTGACGCCGACCGGTGACGAACGCCCGTTCGTGCCGGCGCTCTGGAGCGTTCGCGATCGCTCGACGTTCGCGGCGCTCCGTCGCTCTCGCACCCGCTCCCGGAGCGGTCCGCTCACGGTGATCGCGCTTCCCGCCTCCGAGGGAGCGCCTTCCGTCGCGTTCGCGATCGGACGCGACGCAGGCGGCGCCGTCGTCCGGAACCGGCTGCGGCGTGTGCTGCGCGACGAGTGCAGACGGCTCGATCTCCAACCGGGCGCCTACCTGGTTCGTGTCGCGGCCGGCGCACGCGAACTTCCTGGTCAGGACCTACGCCACCACCTACGTACGGCCATCTCGGCGCTTCCGGAGCGGGCTCGGTGAGCCCGCTCGCTCGCGTCCTGCACGCCATGATCCGCGGCTACCAACTGGTGCGGGCCGGCCGCCCCTCGCCCTGCCGATACATCCCGTCCTGCTCCCACTACGGCCTCGAAGCGATCGAGCGTCACGGTGCCGTGCGAGGCGCGTGGCTGACCGCCCGGAGGATCGCCCGCTGCCAGCCGTGGGGCGGCTTCGGTCTCGACCCGGTGCCAGGCAGCACCTCCTCACCCCTCCCCGACTGAGAGAACGATGTTCGACCCTCTGTTCACAGGCCTCGCGTGGTTGGTGAGCGCGTTCTACGCGCTGATACCGAACTACGCGATCGCCATCGCGCTGCTGACGATCACCGTCATGCTGATCCTGTTCCCGCTCAACGCGAAGGCGGTGCGGTCGCAGGCCGCGCTGACGAAGCTGCAGCCGGAGCTCAAGCGGATCCAGCAGAAGTACAAGGACGATCCCCAGCAGCAGAACGCCGAAGTGATGGCGCTGTTCAAGGAGCACGGCACCAGCCCGTTCGGCTGTGCACTGCCGATGCTCGTGCAGATGCCCGTGCTGTTCATCATGTACCAGGTGCTCCGCGGCCTGACGAACCGCGGTGAAGACGGCACGTTCGATCCGAAGTACCTCGACCAGGGGTCGGAGCTCTACCAGCGCCTGCACACGTCGAAGACGATGAACGCCTTCGGCATCGACCTGGCAGAAACTGCCAGTAAGGCGGTCGAGCAGTCGTTCGTCCACGCGATCCCGTTCCTCATCCTGATCGCCGGTGTCGTCGCGGCGGGCTACTGGCAGCAGGCGATGATCAGCCGGCGGAACCCTCAACAGAACATCGAAGACAACCCGATGGCGAAGCAGATGCAGACCATGACGCGGATCTTCCCGCTCATGTACCTCGTCTTCGGCTTCACGCTCCCGGCCGGCCTGAACGTGTACTTCCTGACGTCGAGCCTCTTCCGCATCGCCCAGCAGTGGTTGATCTACCGGATGCATCCTGAGCTCCTGCCAGGCCGAGGGAACCCCCCAGCGGCCCCGGCCGCGAGCCGTGATGTCACACCGAAGAAGCCCACGCCGAACGGCGGCAACGGCGCGGCGAAGTCGATCGAGTCCGGACGGGTGACTGCAGGGGCGTCCGCGCCCCGCCAGCGGTCGAAGAAGAAGAAGAAGCGCTGATGGAGTGGGTGGAGACAACCGGCAAGTCGGTCGATGAGGCGCTCGATGCTGCTCTCGACCAGCTCGGGGTGGCAGAGGACGACGTCGAGTACGAGGTGCTCGAGGAGCCGAAGGTCGGCCTCTTCGGCCGGCTGCGCGGCGACGCACGCATCCGAGCTCGCGTGCGCCCGACCAAGCCGAGAGCCAAGGAAGATCGTCGAGATCGCCGCAAGCGAGGCGGTGGAAGCGGCGGCAACGGGTCCGGGCCCACCAAGGTCGCGGCTCCTGAGGATGCAGCGGACGCCGCTCCCCAGGCGGAATCCGATCTCGATGACAGCCCTGCCATGGCAGAGCAGCCGTCGGGCGAACGCAACGGCCGCGGCGCTCGCAGCGGCGGCGGAGGACGAAACAGTGGCCGGCGACGTTCGGCGGCCCAGGAGGAGGATTCGATGAGCGAGACCGGCGCAGATGTGCCCCTGAACGAACAGGGCGCCGTCGCCGTGTCGTTCTTGGAAGGTGTCGTCAAGGAGTTCGCCGTCGAGGCGACGGTGACCACGAGGGAGATCGACGAGGACACGATCGAGGTCGTCGTCGACGGGCCGGACCTCGGCCTGCTCATCGGCCCGAAGGGTGTGACGCTGAGCGCCCTCCAGGATCTGACCCGTACGGTGGTGCAACGGAAGACGTCGGCGCGCAACGGGCGCCTCCTCATCGATGTCGGCGGCTATCGGGAGCGTCGGAAGGAAGCGCTGGAGCGTTTCGCCCGGACCGCGGCCGACAAGGTGCTGGAGACCGGCGCCCGTGTGGTGCTCGAGCCGATGAGCGCGGCCGATCGCAAGATCATCCACGACACGGTCAACGGGATCGACGGCGTCGCAACCACATCGCAGGGCGAAGACCCCCGTCGGCGGGTCGTCCTGCTGCCGGAGGCGTCAGCCGGCTGAAGCGATGACGCTTCCGATAGCAGCACCTGAGGTGATGAGGGCCCTGGCATCTGCCAGGGCCCTCGGTCTTCTAGGGCCCGGTCCGCTGGAGGAACACGTTGCGTCCGCGCAGGGGTTCTACTCGGCGATCGTCGGGTTCGGCGCGCAGCCTCCGGGCGTCGACATCGGGTCGGGCGGTGGAGTTCCCGGCCTCCTGCTTGCGTCCTGGCTTCCCGATTGGAAGTGGACGCTGATCGACGCACAGCGCCGCCGCACCTCGTTTCTTGCCGCGCAGGTGGCGGCGCTCGGGCTTGCAGGTCGTGTCCGGGTGGTGCGCGCCCGTACCGAGGAGCTCGCGCACGAAGCGGAGTGGCGGGGACAAGCCGGCACGGTCACCGCTCGAAGCTTCGGTCCACCGCCCGCAACAGCGGAAGCTGGAGCGCCGCTCCTGCGTCCGGGTGGCTGCCTCATCGTCGCGGAACCGCCGGCATCCTCGGATCGCTGGCCCGAGGATGTCCCCTCGCTCGGCCTTCGCCTCGCCAGACGGGTGGAGTCACCCCGCCGCGTCGTCGTTCTGGAGCAGACCGGCGTTCCGGCTCCGGAGTTCCCTCGCCCGATCGAGCGTCAGCGGTCGGCGCCGGTCTGGTGACGTTTCACGTGAAACCAGGCGGCAGCAAATCACGCACGATGTTTCACGTGAAACGGGCTGTGGGTCCTTGCGCCCACTCCAACGGTGGGCAACCATGGCGCGGTGAGCTTGCCCGAGGAGGACTTCGCCGAACGTTCGCGGTCGATCTTCGAGCAGCTCCGGGCGGCACAGCAACAGCCGCCCGCTGATCCTCCGTCCCTCCAGGACGAGACGGAGGACGAGCCGGACGCACAAGATGCTGCTCCGCAGGAGCCGGGCGCGCCCCTCGAGAGCGACGACAGCGCCGAGCCGATCGCGGACATCAGTGATGCGACCACCACCCATGGACATGCGGTCGAGCCGGTGGAGGAGCTGGGCGCGCCACCCGCCGAGGAACCAGTCGAAGCACCGGCCGGGGCCGCTGAGGACGCAGCAGACGAATTCGTGGCCCTCGATGCTCACGCCGCGGAGGTGGCCCCAGAACCTTCCGAGGTGCGGGAAGAGGTCTTGCATCGCAACGAGCCGGTCGAAGGCGACGACGTCGATGATGTCGGGCACGACGACTCGGCGCCGATCGAGTTGCATGCTCCTCCCGTGCCATGGGGCGCCGGGACCAGTTCGGAGCCAAGCGCGGACCTCGAGGACAGCCCCGCTGACGCTCTTCCGGGGGAGGCGGAGGCGGTCGAAGCTCTCCATGAGTTGGACACCTCGCCTGCCGTGATCGACGACGATCTCGCGTACGTTACGAACGAAGACGACCTTCCGTCGCAGGAGCTCGACGTCGCGGCCTCGGTGATGGACCCGGCTCCTCCCACCGCGACGGCCCCGCTACCGGATCCGCAGCGGTTCGTACGGCCCCTTCCGCGGGTCATCGCCATCGCGAACCAGAAGGGCGGCGTCGGGAAGACCACGACAACCGTCAATCTCGGTGCATCGCTCGCCGTGCTCGGCTACCGGACGCTGGTGATCGACCTCGACCCGCAGGGGAACGCGACGACCGGCTTGGGCATCAACAGCCGTAACCTCGACTGCTCGATCTACGACGTCATCCTGCACGACACGGCGCTCGACGACTGCATCGAGCCGACGACGCTCCGGAACCTCTTCGTGGCGCCGGCGACGATCGATCTCGCGGGAGCGGAGATCGAGCTGGTTCCGGCGTTCTCACGCGAGCAGCGGCTCAAGCGGGCGCTCGAGGAGGTCAAGGCCGACTACGAGTTCGTGCTGATCGACTGCCCGCCGTCACTCGGGCTGCTGACGGTCAATGCCCTCTCCGCAGCCACCGAGGTGGTGGTTCCGATCCAGTGCGAGTACTACGCACTCGAGGGTTTGGGGCAACTGCTCCGGAACGTCAACCTCGTCCAGTCGAACCTCAACCCCGACCTCGAGCTCAGCGCGATCGTGCTGACCATGTACGACGCCCGCACGAAGCTGGCCGAGCAGGTCGCGGACGAGGTCCGGGAGCACTTCGGTGATCGAGTCTGCCGGAACGTCGTGCCGCGCACGGTGCGCCTCTCCGAGGCGCCGTCGTTCGGACAACCCATCATCGTGTTCGATCCGTCCTCGCGTGGCGCCCTGGCGTATCGCGAGCTTGCCAGGGAGGTGAGCGGTGGCCCGCCGCAGCGGACTGGGTAGGGGACTCGGGGCGCTCATCCCGACCGAGGTGGCCAACGACACCGGCTCCTCGCTCGTGGAGCTGTCCGTGGAGCAGATCTCTCCCAATCATTTCCAGCCGCGCCAGCACTTCGACGAGGAGGCGCTCGCGTCACTCGCGGCATCGGTCCGGGAGTTGGGTGTGCTCCAGCCGGTACTGGTGCGCCAGCGCGACGACGGCTCCTACGAGCTGATCGCCGGCGAACGTCGGTGGCGTGCGGCGAAGCGCGCTGGCCTGCGATCGATCCCTGCCGTCGTCCGGACGGTGACTGACGTCTCCAGTCTTGAGCAGGCCCTGGTCGAGAACCTCCACCGAGAGGATCTCAACGCACTCGAGGAGGCTGCGGCGTACCAGCAGCTCATCGAGGACTTCAACCTCACCCACGACGAGGTGGCCACCCGAGTCGGGAAGAGCCGGTCCGCGGTGTCGAACGCGCTCCGTCTGTTCCAGCTGCCCCCGACGATCCAGCGGATGGTGGCCGAGGGCCAGCTCAGCGCGGGCCACGCGCGAGCGCTGCTCGGGACGCCGGATCGCGGCTTCCAGGAGTCGCTGGCCAAGCGAGCGATCACCGAGTCGTTGTCGGTGCGCGAGGTGGAAGACGCCGTCCGCCAGCGCAACGAGCTCGCGGCGCAACTGTCGTCCGGTGGCCCTTCGACGGCGCGTCCCCCGAGCGGGAAGCAGCTTCGCCCGCCGGGCCTTCTGGAGCTCGAGGACCTGCTCGCCGGCTACCTCGACACGCGCGTGAAGGTCGAGATGGGCTCGAAGAAGGGGCGGATCGTCATCGACTTCGCCACCCTGGAGGATCTGGAGCGGATCTACCGCTCGATGACCGAGGCACCGTCGTCGACGAAGCCGCAACCGGAGATCGAGGGTTAACAGCGCTCAAAGGCGCAATCGGGGTGAGTTCGCCGCTCAGGAAGCCTTGATCGAAGGTTCCGTCTCCACCTCAAGAAGCGCTGGAGGCCATCCCCACCCTGGGGAGAAGTCTGTGGACGGTGCCTCAGCTGCCGTCGGAGAAGCTCTTCAGCCACTCCTCCAGCACGTGAGGTAGTGCGGCAGCCAAGTCGCCGGTGTGGGCCACCACCTCGGTCGCCGGAGCGAGCTCGAGCGCGACCGCGGCCATGCGCGTCTCCCGCAGCACGGGGATCGTCATGGGGGTGATGCCGCGGTCGTCACACGGCAGGCGTCCGGCGATGGCCTCGTGGAGCAGCTCGGCGAGACGGCGGCCGGCCTGCGACTCCCATCCCGCGGGCGCGCGGTAGTACGCGACCCGGCAACGGTCACCGGAGGCCGCCATGGCGACGGAGAGGAACACGTCGGCATCGAGGTCGTTCGCCTGCGCAGCCTGCTGCGACCCGTCGGGGTGCTCGACCACCTGAACGGTGGCGCCCGCGGTGCGAAGGTGCCGGGCTGCGCTGGTCGTCAGCGCGTCGAGTCCGCCTGCGTGGGCCAGCACGACGATCCGGCCGTCGAGCGTGCGAGGCCCGCACCTGAACCGCTCACGCTCCCGCACGTCGACCACGGACGCAGGCGCGAGGTGGCGGTCGCCGAGTCGGGCCAGCGCGCCGACGGTCGCCGGACCGCAGATCGAGTCCGCCACCAGGCCGTAGTTGCGCTGGAAGTCGGTGAGCGCGCGATCGGTGCGGGGGCCGAAGATCCCGTCGACACGGCCGGCGTCGAAGCCGATCGCCCCGAGCCGGCGCTGGAGGTCGGCGACGTCGTCGCCCCGCAGCATCGGCATCGTCCGGTACAGCGGCCGGTCGCCCAGACGCCATCCCGCTTCCACCAAGGCCTCCCACGTCGTGGCGTCGCATGCGCCGGTCAGGGGGAGGCCGCGATGGTCCTGGAAGGCGCGAACCGCCGACGCCGTGGCCGTGCCGAACACGCCCGGCTCGTCGGCGGAGGCATCGAAGCCCAACGCGGAGAGGCGGTGCTGGAGATCCCGCACCGCCTCACCGTCAGACCCTCCGCGAAGGGGGAGATCTCCTACAGAAATGCGGAGAGCTCCTCGAGCAGTTGCCCCTTGCCGCGTGCGCCGACCAGGCGCTTCTGCGGCTCACCGTCCTTGAACAGGATCAGCGTGGGGATGCTCATGACCTGGAACTCCTGAGCCGTCGACGGCGCGTCGTCGACGTTCAGCTTGCCGATGCGGACCTTGCCGGCCTGCTCGGACGCGATCTCCTCGAGGATCGGGGCGATCATCTTGCAGGGGCCGCACCACTCCGCCCAGAAGTCGACGAGGATCGGCTCTGACGAGCCCTTCACCTCTTCGTTGAAGTTGGTGTCGGTGAGCGTGGTGATGTTCTCGGCCATCGAAGCCGTTCCTCCTTGGGGGTGGACACTGCCGTTGCGGTGTCAGAGGCACCGCAGACCGTACCCAGCAGTGGATTACTCAACAGCGTCAACGAACGCCTATTCCCAGACGCTCGTCGCCGCCGACAGGGCACCTACCAGTCGCGGGGCGTCCGTTCGATTTCGTGCTCGGCGGTACCGGTGGCCTCGAGCCAGCGCTCGGCGTCGATCGCAGCCATGCAGCCCGACCCCGACGCGGTGATCGCTTGACGGTAGACATGGTCTTGCACGTCGCCGGCGGCGAACACGCCCTCGACGTTCGTGAACGACGTGCCGTGCTGGGTCACCAAGTAGCCAGAATCTTCCATCTCCAACCAACCTTTGAACAGGTCGGTGTTCGGGACGTGGCCGATGGCGACGAAGAAGCCCGACGCCGGCACCTCCCGCGTGTCGCCGGTGTTGACGTCACGCAGCCGGGCGCCGGTGACCGCGTCGTCGCCGAGGATGTCTTCGACGACGGAGTTCCAGGCGAACTCGATCTTCGGGTTCGCCAACGCCCGCTCCTGCATGATCTTCGAGGCCCGGAGGCTGTCGCGGCGGTGGACGATCGTGACCTTCTCCGCGAAGCGCGTCAGGAAGAGCGCCTCCTCGAGGGCCGAGTCGCCGCCACCGACGACGATGATCGGCTTGCCGCGGTGGAAGAACCCGTCGCACGTCGCGCAGGTCGAGACGCCGTAGCCGAGCAGGCGCTGCTCGTTCGGCAATCCGAGCATGAGCGACCGAGCGCCCGTCGCCACGATGATCGACCGCGAGACGATCTCCTCGTCGCCCACCCACACCCGATGGGGCGGACCCGAGAAGTCGACCTTGCCCGCCTTCACGGTGCGGAACTCGGCGCCGAACCGCTCGGCCTGTGCCCGGAAGTTCGCCATGAGCTCGGGGCCGGTGATGCCCTGGGGGAAGCCGGGGAAGTTCTCGACGTCGGTGGTCAGCATCAGCTGGCCGCCGGGCTGGTCGGTCGTCGACGACGGTTCGCCCTCGAGGACGAGCGGATGGAGGTTCGCCCGGGCCGTGTAGATGGCGGCGGTGAGGCCGGCGGGGCCTGACCCGATGATGACGACGTCGCGAGTGCTGCTCAACGTTGGCTCCTCTATCGGGCGCCGGTCGGGCGGCGCTTCCGCCACAAGAACAACCCGAGGAGCGTGAATAGTCCGCCGAGGATCCCGTAGACGCCCCAGATCTTCAGCCAGTTGTCGAGGAGGCGGACCAGGCCGACCGTCATGAGCACGATCGCCGCGGTGCCGACGACGGCTATGACGATGCCGTAGACGAGCGCGCGGGCGATGGTCTCGGCCGGAACTGTCGTCTTGTCGCGGATCGACCCGACCACCGACTCGATGGTGTCGGTGACCTGCACCGTCCAGTCCGGACCGGACACCGTGTTCACGGCCGTGCTCGACGGGCGCGGCTCAACAGGGCTCGCCATGGCGGGCACACTACCCAGCCATGGTTCCGAGGCCGCCGACGGCACGACCTCCTGGAGGACGACGATGAGACCGGTGCTCGGCGTCGCCGCCGGTGCCGCCGTGGCATCACTCGGCGCGGTGATGCTCGGAGAGCAGCCGTTGCAGGGGGCGACGGCTCTCGTGGCCGGCGTGCTCTTCGGGTTGGCGATCGCCGAGGTCGTGGTGTCGGTCGCACGCTACGGCGATCTCTACCTCGCCGCGGCGGCCGCGATCCTCACGCAGGCCGGCTTCGTGTGGGCGCTCTACATCGAGACCGGACATCAGCTCGACGCCGCCGCGCCGGAGGCGTGGGTGGGCGTGGTGCTGGGCGCGGCGGCCGCGGCCGCGTGGCTCAGAACCGCGGCTCGGCGAGGACCGCGCAGCCGTTCGCCCGAAGCACGTACGCCTGACGGCTGACGCCTTCCGCCGGCTCGGTCAGCTGGAAGACGAACACCCGGGCCGGTTCGCCCCGCCACGTGAGCGATCCGACAAAGACCCGACTGCTGATGCGGTCGCCGCCGACGTTTCGCGCCTCGTTCTCGCACAGCGACGCACCTTCGCTCCCTCTCTGCCCGCCTGAGGAGAGCTCGCTCACCAAGCGGCGCACGAGATCGTCGTCGGTGTCGATCGGTCCCAGGTTCGGCTCACCCGACGTCGCCGTCAGGCTCCCGCTGGCGGGAGCCGCGATCACCGCGTGCGACTCGGTGTCGGCGGTTCCGCCGCCCGCACCAGAACGGCCAGCGGCGGTCGCGTCGACGCCGCCGCCAGCGGTCGCGGTGCTCTCCTCATCGAAGCTCTCCGTGCGCGGGACCATCGCCTGCGACCCGGAATCGTCGCCGCTCCGGCCGGAGAGCGTCAGCAGCGCCGGAACTCCCAGCAGCACCGCGGCTACGGCCGCCACCGCCGAGAGCACCCTCGGCGACATCCACATCCTCTGGCGCCGCCGGCTCGCGTCGATCGGCACGACGTCGGCGCGACCGTCGAGGGCGGCGAGGGCCCCGGCGATCAGGTCGTCGGAGATCGCGGCGGACAGCGGGGCGACGGGCGTGGCCACGAACGCCGCGGCCGCCCGCAGCGCGTCGAGCCGCGCCGCGCACGAGGCGCATCCGTCGACGTGCGCGCCCGCGTTCTCGCCGGCAGGTTCGCCGTCGATGATCGCGTTGAGCGCGTCGTCGTCGAGGTGGGGGGCGGGCCTGGTCATGTCGTCGTCACGGGGTTCGACGGTCCGGAGGCGGCGATGGGTTCCCCTGGAGGAGGTCGGCGAGCATCGCCCTGCCCCGGGAGATGCGTGACTTCACGGTGCCGACGGGCACGTCGAGCACCTCGGAGATCTCCGCGTAGTCGAGGCCGGAGAGGTCGCGCAGCACGACGGGCGCCCGGAACTCGACCGGCAAGCGGCGCAGCGCGGCGTCGACGTCGAGCTTGAGCGCAGCCTGCGAAGCCAGCGACTCGCGAGCGTCACCGCCGGCCCCCCCTGACACGAGGAGCTCGTCGTCGTCGACCGGATCGGGCCGGCGCTTCTTCCGCCGGAGCTCGTCGAGGCAGGCGTTCGTCGCGACGCGGTACACCCAGGTCGAGAAGGCGGACCGCCCGTCGAAGCGGGGAAGTCCTCGGACGACAGCGATGAGCGCCTCCTGGGTGGCGTCGGCGGCATCGGCGTCGTTGCCGGTGATGCGGCGGCACACCCCGTGGATGGCGTCGAGATGGCGACGGAGGAGCGCGTCGACGCTCGCTCTGTCGCCGCGCTGTGCCTCCGCCAGCAGCGTGGCCTCGTCGCGCTCGTCGCCCCGCTCGATGGCCCGAGGGTAACGATCCGTTCAGCGGGCGACGGCGACCCTCTGGACCTCGACCCGGTTGTCGGAGCCGAGACGGGTGAACAGCACCAGCACGTACCGGCCCTTCTTCTCGAAGCCTTCGAACACGCCGGTGCCGCCCACGCCGTCGAGCGACGCGACGGGCTCGCCCCACGCGCGCACGTCGTCGGACGGCGCGCCGGCGACGTAGACCTGCCCGTTCCACCCGGACGTGGGCGAGGTCACCGTCACCTTGCGGACCTCCACCTCCTCACCGAGGTCGAGCTTCAGCCCGAGGTGAGGCTTCAGCCCGCCGAACTGGGGGTTCGAGTACTGCGAGGTCTCCCAGGAGGTGCTGTCGTCCTCGTCGAGAGCGAGCAGGAGACGGTTGTTCTTCTCCTCGCCATCGGTCGGGTCGAGCACCGAGATGCCGGACACCGCGATCGGCTGCGCATCGTCGCCCGCACCACCGCCCCCGCCCCGGCGATCGAGGAG
>DATLGL010000016.1:0-58581 GCA_035540495.1 Acidimicrobiales bacterium | reverse complement strand
GATGCCGGGCGATCAGACGGCGATCACGGTGGAGTTGATCCAGCCGATCGCGATGGACGAGGGCCTGCGGTTCGCTATCCGTGAGGGTGGCCGCACGGTCGCCTCGGGCCGAGTCACCAAGATCCTCAAGTAAGAGAAGAGACGACGTAGCGATGGCGCAGAAGATCCGCATCCGGCTCAAGGCCTACGACCACGAGGTGCTCGACCAGTCGACGAAGAAGATCGTCGAGACCGTCCTGCGCACCAACGCCAAGGTGCGCGGCCCCGTGCCGCTGCCGACCGAGAAGCACCGCTACACGGTGATCCGGTCGCCCCACAAGTACAAGGACAGCCGCGAGCACTTCGAGATGCGGGTGCACAAGCGCCTCCTCGACATCGTGGAGCACACCCCCAAGACCGTCGACAGCCTGCAGCGCCTCGAGGTGCCCGCCGGCGTCGACATCGAGATCAAGATCCAGACCGCGTAGGTCCTTCGATCTCTCGCAGTCCTTCGACATCTGGAGGCGGTTCGTGGCGCCCGACGCCATCGACCGCCTCCAGAGTCGCGTTCGGCCTCCTGGCCGTTCTGCTCGTCGTCGACCAGGCGCGCTTCGTGCTCGGCTTCTCCCGTCACTGGATCAACGAGGACCAGACGCTGCTCTGGCACGCGGCCCGTGACCTCGGGGCCGGCCGCATCCTCCAGCCGTCGTTCTACGGCCAGGCGTACCTCACGACGTTCGAGGCGCTGCCGGCGGAGGTGCTGCGATGGTTCGGCGTGCCGCTCTGGACGGGCGTTCCGATCGCCACGGCGGCACTCGTCGTGGGGCCGTGGCTCGCTGTCGCGGCAGCCGCGTGGCACCGCCGTCGGTCGGGCGCCGCGGCGGCCGCACTCGCCCTCCCCGTCGTGATGCGGACGGAGTTCCTCGTGTCGGTCGAGTCGCCGGGCGGCAGGGGAGCGGGCATCGCAGCGGCCATGGTCGGCACGGCCCTCGTTGTCGCGTGGCCTGACCGGGTGCGTTCGGTGGCCGCCGGACTCGGCTTGCTCGCGCTGGGGGTCGTGTGGAACCCGACGTCGCTGGTGCTGGCCGCCGCTGTGGGTGCATGGGTGCTGGTGGAGCACCGGTCACGGCGGGTTGTCCTGGAGGCGGCGGTGGCGTCGCTTCCGGCTGCGGCGTGGTTCGCCTGGGCTCAACTGTTCGTTCGTGCACGACCCGACCACGACATCCACCGCGGCGCGTCCTTCGCACCAGACCTGACGGTGCTCCGAGCGACGCTCGGCGACATCGGCCGCTACGTCGATGTCGCCGCGCCGGAGCTGGCGCGTTCGTGGCTGGTGGTGGCGGCGGCGACAGCGGCCGTGTTCGCGTTGGCGATCGCCAGCCGCCGCGCCGCGCCCGTAGCGGCGGTGGCCGGGGTGGTGGGCGGGCTTGCGGTGATGCTCGCGGCGCCGAAGGCCCTCGACGGCACCGGGTCTCCGTGGCTCTCCTTCGGGCGGTACGTCCACCTGCTGCCCGTCGCGCTGTGGTTCGTCGTGACGGTTACGGTCGAGCCGCGGAGACGTTCGCTCGGTCTCGCAGCCGTGGGTGCGGCCGTGGTCGTGTCGGCGGCGACGTTCACCGTGCGGGCCGTCACGTTCGACGAGCGGACGAGTGCGATCGCCGCGATCGGGCGCGCCACCGCAGGCGCGCCGGTCACGCCTGTCGCCGAGACCCTTGCGCGTTGCGACACCATCGACGACCTCGACGTGCCGGTCGTCGTCTTCCGCTACGACCGCACCGGCGCGTACGCGTGCGGAGCCCTCGCCTACGACCGGCAGCGGACGCTGTTCCCGGCCTACGACCGGCGGACGTGGCTGCTGCACGACGAGTCCACCCGGCGGCGCACCGCGTTCGCGTTCACCGAAGCCGACGGCGAGGTGTGCGCACGGCTGCCGGCGGAGGCCTCCGCGATTGTCATGTGCGATGCGGGTGGGCGGATCGGCATCGTGCGAGGCGAGAATCTCGACGTGCTCTCGACGTGGCGAGCGGCGGGCGAGGACGTTCGGGAGTTCGAGCAACCGGAGCGGCCGTGACCGTCCGCATCCCGCACGACGCGCTCGTGGTGCTCGTCGGCCCGGTCGCGTCGGGGAAGTCGACCTGGGCCGGGCGCCACTTCCCGAACCACGTCGTGTCGTCCGACGCGCTCCGGGCGGTCGTGGGGGAGGGCGAGCACGACCAGCGTGCGTCGAAGGACGCGTTCGCGGTGCTCGAAGACGTGCTCGACCGCCGCCTCCGTCGCGGGCTCCTGACCGTCGTCGACTCGCTCGCTCTCGATCCGAAGCAGCGCGCCGCGTACCGGAAGGTGGCGAAGAAGCACGGGCGGCCGTGCATCGCCGTCGCCTTCGACACGCCGGCCGAGGAGTGCCGTCGCCGAAATCGCGAACGGGCGCGCCGAGTGCCGGCCAGCGTGGTGAACGCGCAACTCGAGCGGTGGCCTCACACGCTCGAGGTGCTGCCCGAGGGTGCGTTCGACGTGATCCACGTCCTGACCGGTGCCGTCGATGTACCGGTGCGCGTCGTCCCGACGGGATGGCAGCTGGCCGGGTCGGCCGCCGATCGCCAATCGAAGGAGCCCACCACGATGAAGTTCGGACTGCAGATCCCTCGCTTCGCCTTCGACGGTGGACCGGGCGAGCTCGGCCATCACCTCGAACACGTTGCGAAGCGAGCCGAGGAGATCGGGTTCTCGAGCCTCTGGGTGATGGACCACTTCCTCCAGATCCCGCAGGCGGGGCGGGAGTGGGAGGACATGCTCGACAGCTACACCACCCTGTCGTTCCTGGCCGCTCACACCCGGCGCGTCAGCCTCGGTGCCCTGGTGACGGGCGTGACGTACCGGAACGTCGCGCACCTGGCGAAGATCGTGGCGACGCTCGACGTGCTCTCGCGTGGTCGAGCCGTGTGCGGCATCGGCGCCGCCTGGTTCCAGCGGGAGCACGAGGTATACGGCTGGGACTTCCCGCCGCTGCGTGAGCGCTTCGAGCTCCTCGAGGACGCGCTGCAGCTCCTCCCCCTCATGTGGGCGTCGGGTTCGCCGTCGTTCGACGGACGCCACGTGAAGGTGCCGGAGGCCATCTGCTACCCGCGGCCGCTTCAGGACAACGTCCCGATCCTCGTCGGTGGATCAGGCGAGAGGAAGACGCTCCGCCTCGTCGCGCAGTACGCGGACGCGTGCAACCTCTTCGGCGACCCCGCAACGGTGCGCCACAAGATCGACGTCCTCCGCCAGCACTGCCGCGATCTCCACCGCGATCCGTCGACGATCGAGGTCACGCACCTGTCGTCCGCAACGATCGTCGGCGAGCGGCACGACCTCACACCAGCCGAGGTCGGACGGATGAACGCGGGAACGGCCGAGGATCAGATCGGTCGCTTCCGCGACCTGGCCGATGCCGGCGTGCAGCACGCGATCGTCAACGTGCCGACGATGCGCACCGCAGACGACCTCGACGCGTTCGCTCCCGTCGTCGCGGCGTTCGCGACCGCCTAGCCCTTGTTGTTGCGAGGCTTCTTCGGACCCTGCGTCGGACCGCCGGTGGTGCCGTTGAGCGTCCCCGCGATCCACGACTCGATGCCCGGGTTGTTGAGCTCGCTGTAGACGCCGGGGAACTCCGGGATCGCGCAGCTGGTCCCGTAGCTCACGACCCCGATCTGGATCCGCTCGCCGTTCTTGACGCCCCACAGCGGGCCACCGCTGTCGCCCTGGCAGGAGTCCTTCAGCAACTCCTCGGCGCACACGCCCGTCGGGGCGTCGAACCCGATGTTGGTCTGGCCGCACTCGGCGTCACCGACGACCTTCAACTCCGCCGAACGCAGATCGTCGGTCGCGAAGAGTCCGAGCGTCGGGAACCGGTCGCCCCAGCCCGCGACGGTGACACGGGTCCCCGGGATCTCCAGGTCGTCGTCGGCAGCAGCGGCCAGGCGGATCGTTGGAGCCGACGTGGCTCGAGCGAGCTTCAGCAGGGCCACGTCGTTGGCCATCGCCGAGCTGTCGTACTTCGGATGGACACGGATCTCGGCGACCGGTATCTCCTCGCCCTTCGAGGTATCGGACAGCCGGGTCCGGCCTACGACGACCTGCAGCGGCTCCTTGTCGAGCTTGTGGCCATCGACGCAATGCGCGGCCGTCAGCACCCATCCGGACGCGACGACGCTGCCGCCACAGAAGGCGAAGTCATCCGACTGGTACTGCAGCGACGCCATGAACGGGAACTCGCCGTCGGCCGCGGAGGTGCCGTTGACCACCGCCTTCGCAGGAGCGAACCCGGCGAGACCGGCGAGGGCGGACACGGCGGCGACAGCAAGGGCGCGAAGACGCATCCGTCTAGCTTCCGCCTGAACGGCGGCAACTCCTGCTCAGACGGGCACGGCCAGCGCCCTCGCGGTCTTGTAGTCGGCCTTGCCGTTGGGAGCGCGAGGCACGGTCGCCACGACCACGACGTCCTTCGGTGCCTTGTACGCCGCCAGCTTCGATCTGGCGTGGGCGATCAGATCGGCCGGCGCGACCTCCGCGCCATCACGGGCCGACACCACGGCGACGATCCGGCTTCCGAAGCGTTCATCGGGGACCCCGACCACGAGGCAGTCGTCGATCACACCGTGGGTCTTCAGCACCTCCTCGACCTCCTCGGCGAAGACCTTCTCGCCTCCGGTGTTGATCACCTGCGAGCCGCGGCCGAGGAGGGTGATCGTGCCGTCGGCCTCGACGGTTGCGTAGTCGCCCGGGATCGTCCAGCGCGTGCCGTCGATCTCGCGAATCGTGCGAGCGGTCTTCTCCGGGTCCTTGTAGTAGCCGAGCGTCGGCGTCTCCGCGACGGCGAGCATCCCGATCTCGCCGCTGCCGGGCTCGACCACGCGATCGTCGTCGGTGAAGACCTTCGTCGTCGGCGTCATCGCGAACTTCGCGGTATCGGTTCGCACGTCCTTCGTGAACACCGACTGCGCCATCGACGCCTCGGTCGACGCCATGAAATCGACGATCAGCAGCTGAGGCATGTGCTCGACGAGCGCCTCCTTCACCTCCTTGGAGAACATCGCGCCGGCCGACGTGATGCACTTCATCGACGACAGGTCGCGACCCGGCTTCTCCTCGAGCGCCCTCACCATCGGACGAGCGAAGGGATCGCCGACGACCGTGATCGCGTGGACGCCCTCGCGCTCGACCGTGTCCCAGACCTCGTGCGGATCGAACGTGCGACCGTCGACGAGGATCAACGTGCCGCCGGCGTTGAGCACCCAGTTCGCTGCGGCGATCCCGGTGCCGTGCATCAGCGGGGGCGGCGACATCACGCGCGGTCGAGAGTCGGTCGCCGCCTGCTCTGCCGCCACCGTCGCCACCGTCTCTGGGGTGAGCGCAGGCAGCTGGAGCAGCGTCGGCAGTCCGGCGTGAGCCGCGGCGATGCCAGGCCCCATGCGCGACATGACGCCCTTCGGCATGCCCGTGGTGCCACCGGTGTAGGTCATGGTCACGTCGTCGGCCGACCGCTCGATCCGGGGCGCCGGCCCGGTCGACGCGATGACATCCTCGTAGCGCTCTGCTCCTTCGAGGTGAGCGTCGTCGTCGGCGACCTCGATCCACCGCCTCACGTTCGGCAGGCGATCGCGCACTCGTCCGATGCGATCGCCGAGCGACGAGTGGAACACGACGACGAGGCTCTCGGAGTTGTCGACGAGGTAGAGCAGCTCGTCGTCGAGGTACCGGTAGTTCACGTTCACCGGGATGCCACGGAGCTTGAACGCGGCGAAGTACGTCTCCATGTACTCCGGCGAGTTGTAGAGGTAGAGCGCGACCTTCCCGGCGCTGCCGGGTTCGGCCGGGTCGCCCGGGCCGACGCCGGCCTCGGCGAACGCGCCGGCGAGTCGAGCCGCTCGCGCCTCGAAGTCGCCCCATGTGCGCCTGCGGGCCTGCTGGACGATCGCATCGGCGTCGGGGATCGCGTCGGCGACGGTCTCCCAGATCGAGGCGTTGTGGGCTTCCATCCTGCGTATCGTGCTGCACGTGCCGCTCACCGTCTACGGCGACTTCAACTGCCCCTTCAGCGCCCTCGCCAGCCATCGCATCGATCTCCTGGTCGGGCGCGGCATCGCCGAGGTCGAGTTCCGCGCTGTCGAGCACGCGGCCGACATCCCGCTCGACGGGCGTGCCGTCGTCGCCCGCGTGCGGGACGACCTGCAGTCCGAGGTCGACGAGGTGCTCGCCCTCGTCACCGCGTTCGACGGTGAGTTCACGCTGCGCGTGCCCGAGGTCCTTCCGAACACTTCGACGATGTGCCGCTCGTACGCCGGCACGCCAACTGCGGAGATGCGACGCCAGCTGTTCGCTGCGGTGTGGTCCGACGGAGCGGCCGCCGCGGTGTTCGCCGGTGACGAGGGCGCTGAGCGGCAGGCCGAGTGGCAGGCGGAGTTCGACTCGTGGGACAAGAAGATCGTCCCGTCGGTCGTGCTCGACGACGGCTACGTGTCTCGGGGCCTCGGCGGCCTGAAGCGGTTGGCGGAGATGCTCGAGGGCTGAGAATCCGCGTCCTGGCTCAGCGCCACCGTGGCGAACGCGATGAACGAGGCGAGGAGCGCGAGGAGCAACGGCGTCTGCGCGATCCGGATGAGCGCGGCGCCGAGCCGGGGGACGTGCAGCAACTGCACGCCGGTGACGTCGTCGTCGGTCGGGTGCCAAGGGTCGGCCGCGTCGCGGTTGTCGCCCTGGAGGACGTACCTGCCGTCGGCGACCGCCGTGACGCGATGGATGATGCGGGCCTGGTGCCCTTCCACGGCGAACGCAACGACGTCGCCGACGTCGTAAGCCTTTTTCGCTCGAGTCACCACGAGGTCGCCGGGACGGAACGTCGGGAGCATCGAATCGCCGCGCACGAAGACGTACTCGGTGCCGCCGCCGAGGGCGGGTGGCCGCAAGTATGCGAACCACCCGCCCACGATCAGCAGCAGCGCCATCCAGCTGAGAAGGTTGGCGCTACGCCTCATTACTGCTGGAGGTCGACCGTCTCGCCACCGAGGAAGGTGACGGTGACGCCCGTGATCTCGGCCGGATCGACCTCGGTTCCGAGATCCACGTCGATCCAGGTGTCGTTGTCAGCCAGTTCGGCAATGTCGACGACGACGGGCGGCGGCGTCACGGGCTGCTGCGGGCCCGTCACCTTGATGTACATCTGCGCGCCGTCGCACGCGTTGGCGATGTCCGACACCTTGACCTTGTCGACGAAACCTGCCCCACCGAGGTAGCTGGTGGTGACCGTGGCGTCGCACGAGGTCACGGTCTCACTGCCGCTCCCGAGCTGGCTCGTCTTGACGTTCAGCCCGGCGGCGAGGCCGAAGACGGCGCCGAACACCGCGGTCCCGGCGAGTGCGCCGGTGGCGATGCGCTTCTTGATTCCCATTGCTGTTCTTCCTTTCGGTAGCCCGGCTGACCTCTCGGCCCCGTGGCTTTGCGTCCCCGCCTTCCGACGGGTTTGCCTTTGTCGAGGTGCCCGGGGTTCCGAGCACGAGAGAGGAACTCGGCCGCTCCGAGGCTCGCTCGGAGCGTTCCACCGCTCTATGCGCAGCCGTTGTCCGTCCGTCGACTTCGCACCCTCTGAACGATGTTGCGGTAACAGCAGTTGCCGTCCGGAATGTGTCCGTACGCGAAGACTCGACGAACTGGAGTGCCCCAGACGCAACCGGTTGCGTTGATCGCACTCCGGAACGAGGAGAGCCCTGCCGCCGGGCCGGATCGAGTGTCTAGAGAACGCGCAGCGCGTCGACGACGTCGCGTTCGCGACGGGTGAGCGCGTGGAGGACGGCGGCGTCGCCGTGACGTGCGCGCGCGACGCCGACGAGCACGGCGATCGCCAGCGTCGTGGCCGCCTCGGGAAGCTCCGGCGGTTCGACGCCGACGGAGAGCGCGAGGTCTTCGGTGTGCACGGTGAGCTCGATCAGCCGCGTCTTCAGGTACTCGTCGATGGGCAACGAACGGCCGAAGGCGAGCACCCGCGTCGCAGGATCGACCTCGGGCAGGCGCGAACGGAGCCGGTCGAGCGCGTTCGACACGTCGAGGTACAACCGGGCCCACCCGCCCGCAGCGGTCTCCTCGCCTCTCGATCGAACGCCGACGTTCAGCTCGCTGTTCACGTCGTCGACTCCCGCCAGCTCGGCGTAGTACTGCACCGCGCTGATGGGTGGAGCGTCGGGCTGGGGCATGTCGAGGAACCACTCGACCTGCAGGATCGACCGCGCCAGATGACCGGCGAGGCCGCGCACCGGGAACTCCGGCAGCACGCTCTCTTCGCCCCACCGCTCACCCGCCTCGCGCCGTCCGATCAGCTCGGCGGCGACGGATGCGGCGTCGAGGTACGCAGAGCGGATGTCCACCGTGGTCAGTCCTTCCCGTGGACCCAGCGGTCGAAGGCCCACGTGAGATCCTGCCCCGCTGCCTCCGACAGCACGTACTTGAGGTCGTCGGTCGACAGGAAGCCGCCCCGGCGTTCCAGGTACACCCCGCGCATCACCTCGATCAGAGCGTCCGGTCCGCCCAGCAGATCCGCGACACCGGCGAAGAACCGCGGGCCGGCGGTGTACGACTCGCGCGGCGTGTAGCGGTCGAAAGGTCCGGGCGGGCGCAACATCACCGATGGTTCGTCTCGGTCGAACGCCTGAGCGAAGCGGCGCTCGCGAGGCGGGCCCGCGGTGTACCAGACGCAGAACGCCTCGTCGATCCACCCGTCGTTCGCTGTGGCCGGCTTGACGCCCCGCCCGAACCACGAGTGGAACACTTCGTGCTCGAGCGCGCCGACCGACGACGTCGTCGCGCCGTCGTACTCCATCCCCCGCGTCGTTCCCCACACGTAGGCGAGGAAGGAGTCCCCGAACGCGTACTCGCCGAACACCTCGTTGTTGGAGTCGAGGAACTCCCGGATCATCGAGTGGCACTGACCGAGGTCGATCTCCGGCCCGGCGAGCTTGCAGACGGTGATCCCGCCGGCCTCCTCCACCTCGACCCGCGACTCGGGCGCGATCACCAGCATCGGTGAGAGCGACGTGAACGACGCGGGGTACTCGACCCCGTTCGAGGTGTACGTGCCGTTCGCGAACACCGCGTGGGGGAGCGACGTCCCACTGATCTCCAGGTTCACCGTCAGCGCGAACCGGTCGTGGCACAGCGGTGCCGGGATCCACGACTCGAGATAGCGCCCCGGGTGGAGGTCGCTCATCCAGAGGTCGAAGATCACCCCGGGAGCGTTGGTCGTCCACCCGATCGGGAGCGGATCGGTCGTGCGAGGCAGGTCGAGGGCGTACCGGAGGACGAGCTCGTGCTCGCCCGGGCCGCTCATCCAGTCGAGGCGCATCGGCACCTCGCGGACGTCGTCCGGCGTGGGCGCGAGGTTCGCCACGTCGAGGCGCGAACCGTCGAGCTCGGCCGACTCGATCTCCTGGCGGAGGTCGAACACGCCGCCTCGATCCGACTGGGTGAACCGCATCACCGTCTCGGCTCGGGCCACACCTACGCGACAATCGAACGACAGCGTCGCCTCTACCGCAGTGACGTCCACGGCCGTTGGAAGTTAGTGGGCGTCTCCTGTAGAGTTGTCCGGTCCCGCTTCCGGGTGGGTCCACGTTCCACGAAGCACCCCTGCAACCGACGTCTGTGAGCGCCCAGCTTCGGGGACCTCACAGCAATCAAGAATCTGCGCTCCGCGCCGGGCTTCCGGGCGGAGCGTCTGCGTGTCAACCCGGTGCCGATCAGGGCACCGGGAGGCTACGAGCAAGAGAGAACTGCTCCAATGGCATCGAAAGCGATCGTCGGCGAGAAGGTCGGCATGACACAGGTCTGGGACGACCAGAACCGGGCGATCCCGGTGACGGTCGTCCGCGTCACGCCTGTGCGGGTCGTTCAGGTCAAGACTCCCGAGACCGACGGCTACTCCGCCGTCCAGGTCACCTACGGCACCCAGAAGCCCCAGCGCCTCACGAAGCCCGAGGCCGGTCACTTCGCCAAGGCTGGCGTCGATCCCGGCAAGGGTCTCGTCGAGCTGCGCCTCGACAGCATCGACGGCCACACCATCGGCCAGGAGCTCGGCGCTGACGTGTTCGCCAAGGGCGAGAAGGTCGACGTCACCGGCGTCAGCCGTGGCCGCGGCTTCGCGGGCGGCATGAAGCGGCACGGGTTCAAGGGCCAGGGCGCCTCGCACGGCAACCACAAGAAGCATCGGGCGCCCGGCTCGATCGGCGCCTGCGCCACCCCGGCTCGCGTGTTCAAGGGCACCCGGATGGCCGGCCAGATGGGCGCCGACAAGGTCACGACCCTGAACCTCGAGGTCGTCGAGGCCGACGCGGAACGCTCGCTGCTCCTGCTGAAGGGCGCCGTTCCCGGTCCTCGCGGTGGCCTGGTCCTCATCCGCAACGCCGTGAAGGGCGGTACGAAGGCATGACATCGATCGACATCCGCACCCGCGCCGGCGGCAACGCCGGCACCGCCGAGCTCGACGACGCCATCTTCGGCATCCAGCCCAACGTCCCGGTGATGCACCAGGTCGTCACCGCGCAGCTCGCTGCTGCTCGCGCCGGCACCCAGAGCACCAAGACCCGCGCCGAGGTGTCGGGCGGCGGTGCGAAGCCTTGGCGCCAGAAGGGCACCGGCCGTGCGCGCCAGGGCTCGACCCGCGCGCCGCACTGGGCAGGCGGTGGCGTCGCCCTTGGGCCGAAGCCGCGCAAGTACACCCAGAAGACCCCGAAGAAGATGATCCAGCTCGCGCTTCGCTCGGCCCTGTCCGATCGCGCGGCCGACAACAAGGTCGTCGTCATCGATCAGTGGGGCTGGGAAGCACCGTCGACCAAGAACGCGATCGCTGCGCTCGACGTGCTCGGCCTGACCGAGGGCCGCGTGCTCGTCGTGCTGAGCCGCGACGACGAGATCGCCTACAAGTCGTTCCGCAACCTCGACAACGTGCAGTGCATCCTCGCCGGCGAGCTCAACGCCTACGACGTGCTCGTCAACGACTGGATCGTGTTCACCCAGGAGACGCTCCCGACGTCCACCAAGAAGGAACAGGAGGCGTCGGCGTGAAGGATCCGCGCGACATCCTCATCAAGCCTGTCGTCTCGGAGAAGTCGTACGCGCTTCTCGACGAGGGCGTCTACACGTTCATCGTCCACCCGGACTCGAACAAGACCGAGATCCGCCAGGCCGTCGAGTCGATCTTCGGCGTGCGGGTCACCAACGTCAACACGCTGAACCGCAAGGGCAAGAAGAAGCGCCGCGGTCGGTGGATTGGCACCCGTTCCGACACCAAGCGGGCGATCGTCACCCTTGCCGAGGGTGAGCGCATCGACCTGTTCGAGGGATAAGAGATGCCGCTTCGCAAGCGCAAGCCCACGAGCCCCGGCCGTCGCTTCCAGACCGTCTCCGACTTCTCGGAGATCACGAAGGACAAGCCGGAGAAGAGCCTCCTCGCTCCGAAGCCGGGCACCGGTGGCCGCAACAACAACGGCCGCAAGACGGCCCGCCACAAGGGCGGCGGCCACAAGCAGCAGTACCGGGTCATCGACTTCCGGCGGACGAAGGACGGCGTGCCGGCCAAGGTCGCCGCGATCGAGTACGACCCCAACCGCAACGCGCGCATCGCGCTGCTGCACTACGCCGACGGCGAGAAGCGCTACATCCTCGCCCCGCGCAACGTGCGGGTCGGCGACATGCTGCAGAGCGGTCAGGGCGCCGAGATCCGTCCCGGCAACGCGCTGCCGCTTCGCTACATCCCCGTCGGTACGACGGTGCACAACGTCGAGATCCGTCCCGGTGCGGGCGGCAAGATCGCCCGTGGCGCCGGCTCGAGCGTGCAGCTGATCGCGAAGGAGGGCGACTACGCCACCCTGCGACTGCCGTCGACCGAGATGCGCCGGGTGCCGATCGACTGCCGCGGAACCGTCGGCGAGGTCGGGAACGCCGAGGCCGACCTGGTGAAGATCGGCAAGGCCGGTCGCAACCGCTGGAAGGGCGTCAAGCCGCAGACCCGTGGCGTCGCCATGAACCCCGTCGACCACCCCCTCGGTGGTGGCGAGGGGAAGACCTCGGGTGGACGGCACCCCGTGTCGCCGTGGGGCAAGCCGGAAGGCCGCACCCGCCGCCACAAGAAGGAATCGAGCCAGTTGATCATCCGCCGTCGCCGGACGCGCGGTGAGCGGAGGTAATCGCTGATGCCGCGCAGTCTGAAGAAAGGCCCGTTCGTCGACGACCACCTCCTGAAGAAGGTCGACGATCTGAACACGAAGGGCGAGAAGCGAGTGATCAAGACCTGGTCGCGCCGCTCCACGATCATCCCCGACATGGTCGGCCACACCATCGCCGTCCATGACGGCCGCAAGCACGTGCCCGTCTACATCACCGAGTCGATGGTCGGTCACAAGCTGGGCGAGTTCGCGCCCACCCGCACGTTCCGGTTCCACGCCGGCCAGGAGAAGGCGGGGCGTCGCTGATGGCGAACGGTTCCGGTGTCAAGACCAACGAGCGCGAGGGCACCCGCGCGCAGGCGAAGTACATCCGCATCTCGGCCTACAAGGTGCGTGAGGTGCTCGACCTGATCCGTGGTGAGCACGTCCAGCGCGCAGCGGAGATCCTCCGCTTCACCCAGCGCGACGCCGCGCACGTGGTCGGCAAGGTCCTCGCCTCGGCCGTGGCCAACGCGGAGAACAACGACGGGCTCGATCCCGACGATCTCTACGTGTCGACGGCCTACGCCGACGAGGGCGTCACGCTCAAGCGGTTCCGTCCCCGTGCCCGTGGGCGCGCCGGCCGGATCCGCAAGCGCACGTGCCACGTCACGATCATCGTCAGCCGCATGCCGGAGGAGGAGCTCCGCCGGTTCCGCGCGAAGCAGCAGGCCGAGGCGACGGCTCGCCGCGCCCGCCGCGTCGCCGGTGGCCGCGCCGCCGGCGGTGCCGAGGCATCGGGCGGTGGCGACCAGGGCCGCGGCGGCCGCTTCCGCCGCAACCGCCGCGGTGGCGAGCAGGCAGCTGCCCCGACCACGGATGAGCAGGTCGAGACCGAAGAGCTGATCGAAGACGAGCAGGCGGCTGACGTCGCCGAGGAGATCGTCGACGACGCGGCCGCAGTCGACGTCGCGGAGAACAGCTCGGGTCCCGGCGAGGGTGACTCGTCGGCCGACGCTGGTGAGAGCACCGACGAGCCCGCGGAGGGTTCGGACGAAGCAGCCCCCGATGAGGGCGCAGATCGCCCCGAGGGGGAGGAGAAGTAATGGGTCAGAAGGTCAATCCGTACGGTTTCCGGCTCGGAGCCAACCGCGAGTTCACGTGGAAGTCGCGCTGGTTCAACGACGACGCCTATCAGGACTGGGTGGTCGAGGACTGGAAGATCCGCAACTACCTGATGAGCCAGCTCGAGCGAGCGGCCGTCAGCCGGATCGAGATCGAGCGCACCCGTGACCGCGTCCGCATCGACGTGCACACCGCGCGTCCCGGCATCGTCATCGGTCGTCGCGGTGCCGAGGCCGACCGCCTCCGCACCCACCTCGCCAAGCTCACCGGGAACCCGAAGGTTCAGCTCAACATCCAGGAGATCAAGCAGCCGGAGCTCGACGCCGCCCTCGTGGCCCAGTCGATCGCCGACCAGCTCTCCGGCCGCGTCAGCTTCCGCCGCGCCATGAAGCGAGCGGTCCAGACGGTGCTCAAGGCCGGAGGCGACGGCATCCGGGTCCAGTGCTCCGGCCGCCTCGGCGGCTCTGAGATGAGCCGCAAGGAGTTCTACCGCGAGGGCCGTGTGCCGCTGCACACGCTCCGGGCCGACATCGACTACGGCTTCCGCGAGGCGCGCACGCCTCAGGGCCGCATCGGCGTGAAGGTGTGGATCTACAAGGGCGACATCCTCCCGTACGCGGTGTCGTCCGACGACAAGGTCCTCCGCGAAGCCGAGATGGCCACCGGCGGCACCTCCGGCGGCGGCGCCCGTCCGCGCCGCGTCATCTCCAGCGGTGGCACTCGCCGCCGCGCCCCGGGCGAGGGCGAGGCGCCGAACGGCGGTGCGCCGACCACGCCTCCTTCGGGTGACGACGGCGGTGTGGAGAACAACGCCCCCATCGTGAAGGAAGCCGATCCCGAGCTCGAGCGCCTCCTCGCCGAGGAGGAAGACATCGAGCGCCGCACTCGTGACCACCACGAGGCGCCGCACTTCCGGAAGGACGCTGAGTAGCCATGCTCATGCCCCGCAAGGTCAAGCACCGCAAGCAGCAGCGCGGTCGCCTCAAGGGTGAGGCCAAGGGCGGCACCACGGTGTCGTTCGGCGAGTACGGCATCCAGGCCCTCGAGCCGGGCTGGATCACCGCCCGCCAGATCGAGGCCGCCCGTATCGCGATGACCCGCCACATCCGCCGAGGCGGCAAGGTCTGGATCCGGGTCTTCCCGGACAAGCCGATCACCCAGAAGCCGGCCGAGACCCGCATGGGTTCGGGCAAGGGCAACCCCGAGAAGTGGGTCGCCGTGGTCAAGCCGGGCCGGATCATGTTCGAGCTCTCGTATCCGAACCGCGACATCGCCAAGGCCGCCATGGAGCGCGCCATCCAGAAGCTCCCGATCAAGGCGAAGTTCGTCGAGCGGGTGCAGCAGGAAGGGGTCGAGGTCTGATGCCGAACAAGGCAGCCGACGACATCCGCGAGCTCGCCGACTCCGAGCTGGAGAGCCGCCTCTCCGAGGCCAAGCAGGAGCTGTTCAACCTGCGGTTCCAGCTGGTCACCGGTCAGCTCGACAACACCGCGCGGATCGGCCAGATCAAGAAGCAGGTCGCCCGCATCGAGACCATCCTCCGCCAGCGCGAGATCGCCGCTGCGGAGGCCCAGGAGCAGCAGTCGTGAGCGAGCAGAGCGAAAGCACAACCGAGGCACAGGCCGAGGGCGCCGAGAAGCGGGCCAACGGCCGCAAGGTGCGTGAGGGCATCGTCACCTCCAACAAGATGGAGAAGACGGCGGTCGTCACCGTCACCGAGCGCGTGCGCCATCCGAGGTACTTCAAGACCGTTCAGCGCACGAAGAAGCTCCACGTGCACGACGAGAACAACGACCTGCGGGTCGGCGATCGCGTCCGTGTCCAGGAGACCCGCCCGCTGTCGAAGCTGAAGCGCTGGCGGCTCCTCGAGGTCGTGGAGCGGGCTCGATGATCCAACAGGAATCGCGCCTGCGCGTCGCCGACAACTCCGGCGCCCGCGAGGTCCTCTGCATCAAGGTGCTCGGCGGCTCCGGCCGTCGCTACGCCTCCATCGGCGACGTGTTCGTCGCCACCGTCAAGGACGCCATCCCGGGCGCCGCGGTCAAGAAGGGCGACGTCGTGAAGTGCGTCGTCGTCCGTGTGGCCAAGGAGAAGCGCCGTCCGGACGGGTCCTACATCAAGTTCGACGAGAACGCCGCTGTGCTCATCAACGACCAGATGCAGCCCCGCGGCACCCGCATCTTCGGCCCCGTCGGCCGCGAGCTCCGCGACAAGCGGTTCATGCGGATCGTCTCCCTCGCCCCCGAGGTGCTCTGACCATGAGTGGAATGAAGATCAAGAAGGGTGACCGCGTCCGCGTCCTCACGGGCAAGGACCGCGGCAAGGAGGGCGAGGTCATGCGCGCCCTTCCCGAGGCCGGCAAGGTGATCGTCGACGGCGTCAACGTCGCGAAGAAGCACCAGCGGGCGACCCGTCAGGCGCAGCAGGGCGGGATCATCGACAAGGACATGCCGATCCCGGTATCCAACGTCGCGATCGTCTGCCCGACCGACGGCCCCACCCGCGTCGGCTATCGCTTCGACGACAAGGGCAACAAGATCCGCATCTGCAAGAAGTGCAAGGGCGACCTATGAGCGACACCGCCACCGCCGGCACGAACGTGCGCGCGGAGAAGCCGCGCCTCAAGGCGAAGTACGACGACGAGATCCGCGACCAGCTCAAGGAGTCGCTCGGCCTCTCCAACATCATGGAGGTGCCGCGGCTCGAGAAGATCGTGATCAACATGGGGGTCGGCCGCGCGACCCAGCAGCCCTCGCTGCTCGAGAACGCGGTCAAGGACCTCACCCAGATCACGGGTCAGAAGCCGCTCACCACCCGGGCCCGTACGTCGATCGCGGGCTTCAAGCTCCGCGAAGGGAACGCCATCGGCGCGAAGGTGACCCTCCGGGGCGACCGGGCGTGGGAGTTCCTCGACCGCCTCGTGTCGATCGCGATCCCCCGCATCCGTGACTTCCGTGGCCTGCCGGCGCACAGCTTCGATGGCCAGGGCAACTACACGTTCGGCGTCACCGAGCAGCTGATCTTCCCGGAGATCGACTACGACAAGATCGACCAGCCGCGAGGCATGGACATCTCGATCGTCACGACGGCGCGCACCAACGCCGAGGGCAAGGCGTTCCTCGATGCGTTCGGGTTCCCGTTCAAGAAGGAAGGCGACGAGGGCTACATGGCCGTCGCCCCGAAGAAGCAGAAGCGCCGCGGACCCGGTCGTGGTCCTGCAGGCAAGGGTGCACCCGCCAAGGCGAAGAAGGGCAAGAAGTAATGGCGAAGAAGGCTCTGATCGAGAAGCAGCAGCGCAAGCCGAAGTTCAAGGTGCGCGCGTACTCACGCTGCCGCCGTTGCGGCCGTCCGCACTCCGTCTACCGCAAGTTCGGCCTCTGCCGCGTGTGCCTTCGCGAGATGGTGCACGCCGGCGAGATCCCGGGCGTCACGAAGGCGTCCTGGTAGGGGAGGGGATCGAACGATGACGATGACCGATCCCATCGCGGACATGCTCACCCGCATCCGCAACGCGAACGTCGCGATGCACGACGAGGTGCTCATGCCGTCGTCGAAGCTGAAGGAGGCGCTCGCCGCCATCCTCAAGCGCGAGGGCTACATCGAAGACTTCTCGGCCGCCGACAACGAGGGCCGGCCGGGCCGCACCCTCACCATCACCATGAAGTACAGCCCCGAGCGGTCGCGCACCATCTCCGGCATCACCCGCGTGTCGAAGCCCGGCCTGCGCGTCTACGCCAAGGCCGACCGCCTGCCCCGAGTCCTCGGTGGTCTCGGCGTCGCCGTGGTGTCGACCAGCCAGGGGCTCATGACCGACAAGGAGGCCCGCCAGTCGCGCGTCGGCGGCGAGGTCCTCTGTTACGTCTGGTAAGGCGAAAGCGAACCCATGTCCCGAATCGGTAAGGCTCCCATCCCCGTCCCCTCCGGCGTCGAAGTCACGCTGTCGGGCCGCCGCGTCTCGGTGAAGGGCCCGCAGGGCACGCTCGAGCGTGAGCTGCCCGGCGAGATCGAGGTCGTCCAGGAAGACGGATCGCTGCTCGTGCAGCGCCCGAACGACGAGCGCCAGAACCGCGCGCTCCACGGGCTCACCCGCAGCCTCGTGAACAACATGGTCGTCGGCGTCACCGCCGGCTTCGTCAAGGAGCTCGAGATCGTCGGCGTCGGCTACCGCGCCGCTGCCTCGGGCCCGAACCGCCTCGAGCTCGCCCTCGGCTTCAGCCATCCCGTGGTGGTCGACGCGCCGGCCGGCATCACGTTCGAGACGCCCCAACCCACTCGCATCATCGTGCGCGGGATCGACAAGGAACTCGTCGGTCAGGTCGCGGCCAACATCCGGAAGATCCGCAAGCCCGAGCCTTACAAGGGCAAGGGCGTGCGGTACGCGGGCGAGGTCGTGCAGCGCAAGTCCGGAAAGGCCGCCAAGTAGTCATGAGTTTTTCCGCGAAGGACAAGCAGGTCGCCAAGGCCCGCCGCCACTACCGGGTGCGCAAGAAGGTGCAGGGGTCGGCGGAGCGTCCGCGCCTCGCCGTGTTCCGTTCGAACAAGCACATCGTCGCCCAGGTGATCGACGACCGCGCGGGCCGCACACTCGCCGCGGCCTCGACCCTCGAGAAGGACCTCGCGAGCGGCGCCACCGGGAACCGCGCCGCGGCCGAGACGGTCGGTCGTCTCGTCGCGGAGCGCGCCAAGGCCGCCGGCGTCACCAAGGTCGTCTTCGACCGCGGCGGGCACATCTACCACGGTCGGATCGCGGCGCTCGCCGACGCGGCCCGCAACGCAGGACTGGAGTTCTAACGATGGCAATGCGTGAAGAGCGCGGCGGTCGCGATCGTCGTGATCGCGACGGCGGCGACATGCACCTGCAGGAGCGCCCCATCGGCCGCGGCCGTCGAGTGGCCAAGGTCGTCAAGGGCGGCCGCCGCTTCTCGCACACCTCGCTCGTCGTGGTCGGCGACGGCAGCGGCCGTGTCGGCCTCGGCTACGGCAAGGGCAAGGAGCACTCGATCGCGCTGCAGAAGGCGACCGAGAACGCGAAGAAGAACGTCTTCGACGTGCCTCTCGCGGGCTCGACCATCACCCACCCGATCATCGGCGAGGCCGGGGCCGGGAAGGTCCTCCTGAAGCCCGCCGCCCCCGGTACGGGCGTCATCGCCGGTGGCGCCGCTCGCGTCATCCTCGAGATGGCCGGCATCCACGACGTGCTCTGCAAGTCGCTCGGCTCGTCGAACGCGATCAACGTCGCCCACGCGACCATCGCCGGTCTGCAGTCGCTGAAGCGCCCCGACGAGGTGGCCCGCCTGCGCGGCAAGTCGCCCGAAGAGGTCACGCCTGCGGGTGTGCTCCGTGCGTACAACGAGACCCGCCGCGAGCAGCGTGCGGCGTCGCAGAACGAGGGCTGATCCGGCATGGCGCTCAAGGTCACGCAGGTGAAGTCGGCGATCGGAACGAAGCCCGAGCACCGCGGCACGCTCCGCGCCCTCGGCCTCGGCCGCATCGGCAAATCGAACACGCTCCCCGATCGCAAGGAGATCCGGGGGATGATCAACCGAGTTCCTCACCTCATCCGGGTCGAGGAAGTAGCGGAGTAGCTCTGACATGAAGATCCACGATCTCCAGCCCGCGCCGGGCAGCCGCAAGGCGAAGCGGCGCGTCGGCCGAGGCATCGCCGGCAAGGGCGGCAAGACCGCCGGTCGCGGCACCAAGGGCCAGGGCGCTCGCAACAACATCAAGCCCGGCTTCGAGGGTGGCCAGCTGCCCCTGCAGATGCGCATCCCGAAGCTCAAGGGCTTCAAGAACCCGTTCCGTGTCGAGTACACGGTCGTCAACCTCGACACCCTCGCGGCGTTCGAGGGTGACGAGGTGAACCCCCAGACGCTGCGCGCCAAGGGGCTGATCCACAAGCACGGCCTCGTGAAGGTCCTCGGCCGTGGTGACCTCAGCGGCAAGAAGCTGACCGTCGCCGCCCACGCCTTCTCGAAGTCGGCTGAGGAAGCCATCCGCGCGGCCGGCGGTAGTGTCGAGGTCATCCCTCCCCCGTGGGGTCAGGGAAGGCCGCCGGCGGCGGGCAACCAGCACATGAACCGCTGACCGGTCCCGGTCCAGGCGGGGAGGAGCGGCGTTGAGGACGTTCACCAACCTCAAGAACATGTTCAAGATCCCCGACCTGCGCGGGAAGATCTTGTTCACGCTGGCGATCGTTGCCCTCTATCGCCTGGGGTCCCACATCCCCACGCCGGGGGTCGACTTCGAAGCGGTCGAGAACCTGTCGGAGGCCTCCCAGCGCGGCGGCGTCCTCGGGTTCCTCAACCTGTTCTCCGGGGGTGCGCTGACCCGCTTCGCCGTGTTCGGGCTCGGGATCATGCCGTACATCACGGCGTCGATCATCATGCAGCTGCTGCAGGTGGTGATCCCGAAGCTCGAGGAGTGGCGCGAGCAGGGTGCCGTCGGTCAGCGCAAGCTCACCCAGGCCACCCGGTACGTCACCGTCGCTCTCGCGCTCATGCAGTCGACCGCGCTGGCGTTCGCGTTCCACAACGGCGCGCCCGGCTTCCTCGGCGGCGGGCTCGAAGACATCGACCTGATCCCCGAATTCACGGTGCCGCGGGTGCTTCTCGTCGTGCTGTCGATGACGGCAGGCACCGCGTTCGTCATGTGGCTCGGCGAGATCATCACCCAGCGCGGCATCGGCCAGGGCATGTCGATCATCATCTTCGCGAGCGTGGTCTCGGGCCTGCCCGCGGGCGGCGCCCAGATCCGGGCCCAGGTCGGTTGGGCGTTCTTCGCCGTGATCATGCTGCTCGTGCTCGCCGTGCTGGTGGCGATCGTCTTCGTCGAGCAGGGCCAGCGCCGCATCCCGGTCCAGTTCGCCAAGCGGCTCGTGGGACGAAAGATGTACGGCGGCCAGTCGAGCTACATCCCGCTCAAGGTCAACCAGGCCGGCGTCATCCCGATCATCTTCGCCAGCTCGCTGCTGCAGTTCCCGATCCTGATCAGCAACGTGCTCCCGAACAGCGGCTGGGGCGTGTCGGTGCGGAACTGGGTCAACGACAACCTGTTCCAGCCCGACTCGATCGTGTACGTGCTGCTCTACGGCCTGCTGATCCTGGCGTTCGCGTACTTCTACACGGCGATCCAGTTCGACCCCCATCAGCAGTCGGAGTTCATCCGCAAGCAGGGCGGCTACATCCCTGGCATCCGCCCCGGGCCGCCCACCGAACGGCACCTCGCGGGGATCCTCAACCGGATCACGCTGCCGGGCGCGCTGTTCCTCGCCTTCATCGCGTTGCTGCCGTCGATCGCGCTCGCGGTCGCCGACATCGACAACTTCCCGTTCGCGGGCACCACGTTGCTCATCGCCGTCGGCGTCGCCCTCGAGACGATGAAGCAGATCGACAGCCAGCTGATGATGCGCAACTACGACGGGTTCCTGCGGAAGTAGCGTCTTCGACCTCGTGGTTCCCGGAGTTCGACTCGTCATCCTCGGTAAGCAAGGCGCCGGGAAGGGCACGCAGTGCGTGCGTCTTGCGCGCCACTACGTCGTCCCTCACATCTCGACGGGCGACATGCTGCGCGCTGCCGCGCGCTCGCACACGGAGTTCGGGCGCAAGGCGAAGGAGTTCATGGACGCCGGTGAGCTCGTCCCCGACGAGGTCATGATCGGCGTCGTCAAGGAGCGCCTCGACTACGAGGACACCGCATTGCGCGGCTTCATCCTCGACGGCTTCCCGCGCACCGCGGCCCAGGCCGAGGCGTTGTCAGAGCTCCTCGGCGGCGATCGCGACCTCGACATGGCGATCGACCTCGAGGCCGACACCGAGGCCGTCATGGAGCGCCTCGCGTCGCGCCGGGTGTGTTCGGTGTGCGGGGCGATCTACTCGACAGCGCAACCGCCCCACCTCGACTGGATCTGCGACCACTGCGGCGGCGAGGTCGTGCAGCGCGACGACGACAAGCCCGAGGCGATCGCTCGCCGGCTCGCGCTCTACGAGGAGCAGACCGCGCCGCTCATCGCGTGGTACCTCGAGCGTCGCAAGTTGATCACCGTCGACGGCATGGGCTCCCCGGACGACGTCTTCCACCGCCTCGTCCGCGCCATCGACAACCGCCGTCGCCCGATTTGAGGGTCGTTCATGCGTAGGTCTCCCGACGAGCTCGCGAAGATGCGGAAGGCCGGCAAGGTCGTCGCCGAGATGCACGAGAAGACGCGGGCGGCGCTGAAGCCCGGGGTCACCACGGGCGAACTGAACCGCATCGCCGCCGAGGTGATCGAGAAGCGCGGCGCACGGTCGAACTTCCTCAACTACGGACGTCCGCCGTTCCCCGCGGTCGTGTGCGCATCGCCCAACGACATGATCGTGCACGGCATCCCCTCCGACGACGTCGTGCTCGACGAGGGCGACATCATCTCGATCGACTGCGGGGCGATCGTGGAGGGCTACCACGGCGATGCCGCGTACACCGCCGGCATCGGGGAGATCTCGCCGCTGGCGAAGAAGCTCATCGAGGTGACCGAGCAGTCGTTGTGGGCGGCCATCGACGTGATGCACGACGGCAACCGCCTGCACGACATCGGCCGCGCGGTGCAGGACGTCGCCGAGGCCGCCGGGTTCTCCGTCGTGAAGGAGTACGTCGGTCACGCGATCGGCACGGCCATGCACGAGGACCCCCAGGTGCCGAACTACTGGCCGGGGACTCCGGGGCCGAAGCTCAAGACGGGGATGGTCTTCGCCATCGAGCCGATGGTGAACGCGGGAACGGCCGAGACCATGCTCCTCGAAGACCAGTGGTCGGTCGTCACCGCCGACGGCTCCCTCTCCGCCCACTTCGAGCACACGATCGCGATCACCGACGACGGCCCCGAGGTCTTCACTCGGTACTGAACCACAGAATCAGGGTTGGAGGAGGTCGTCCGTGAGGGGGATGCGGCCGCCGACGCGGGCGCCCTTGCCGGGTTCCGACCAGATGACGAGCTCGCCGCCGAGGGCGCCGAGGCGGTCTTCCATGTTGACGAAGCCGTGGCCACGCACGGCGCCGTTGCCGAGGTCGAAGCCGGCGCCGTCGTCGGCCACCTCGAAGCACAGCACGCGGCCACCGTCGTCCTCCCATGCCCGCACGACCAGCGACGATCCGTCGCCTGCGTGCTTCGACGCGTTCTGCATGGCCTCGAGGCAGCAGAAGTAGACGGTCGACTCCACGGCCTGCGGGTAGCGCCCGACCCCCTCGATGTCGACGGTCGCCGGAAGCACGCAGCGGGTGGCGGCGGCGGGGAGCGCGGAGCCGAGGCCGCCCGACATCAGCAGCGGCGGGAAGATGCCATGGGCCAGGTTCCGCAGCTCCTGGACGGCGTCGGTGACGTCCGTCTTCAGCTCGTCGAGCATCTGCATCGCGATGGCCGGGTCGGACTCGAGCAGCGTTCGCGCGAGGTTCACCTTCACCGACAGGGCGACGAGCTGCTGCTGCGCGCCGTCATGGAGGTCGCGCTCCAGGCGGCGTCGTTCGGCATCGCCGGCGGTGACGATGCGCAACCGGGACTCCTGGAGCTCCTCCGCCTTGCGTTGGACCTCCTCGAGCGACGCTTGGAGGGCCGAGTCGAGCTGGACGTTGTGCAACGCGAGCCCGACCTGACGAGCCAGTTCGCCGAGGATGTCGTCCTGCTCCTCTGTGAACGGATCGGTGCCGGCGCGGCGCATCAACACGATAAGGCCGAGCAGTTCACCGGCATGGGCGAGCGACGCGACCCGCATCCTCGTGACGTCGCGATCCTGAACGACGTCCTTGAGCCAGATCTCGAGCCACGTGCCGCCGGTGACGCCGGCACGCGCCACGACCGGGCGCTCCTTCTCGCCGACCGACATCAGCACGACGTCGCGGTGCGGAAGCGAGACCACGCGTTCGTAGAGGCCGTCGGACCCCGTCCAGATCTCGACCTCCTCGAGAGGCAACGACTTCTTCAACGACTCCGCGAGCTGCAGCAGCAGTTCGTCGAGCGGGATGGCGCGGGTCATCCTCGTGCCGAAGGTGCGAAGCGCCTCGTCGGGCGAAATTCGCTCGCCGTACACGAGGCGGTTCGCGAACTCCTCGAGGCGGATGCGGGCCGGCAGGTAGATCGCGGCCGCTATCGCCGCAGCAGCCATCGACAGCAGCAACAGGCCACGCTCGTCGTCGCGGGGCGACCGCCCGAGGCCGATGACGACGAGCAGGTAGACGCCGACGACGAGGCTGGTGAGGCCGGCGAGCGACACCGTGTGCGTGAGCAGGCGGTCGACGCGCATCACCGTCTTCGGCGACGCGCTCGCCGCGATGGCCAGGGGCAACAGGATCGTCGCGGCCGCTGCGACCGAGAGCGCCCGGCCCGGCCACTGGACGAACAGATCGAGAGCGAGGAGGACGAGGGCAACTTCGGCGGTGACGGCTGCACCCCACCCGACCCACTGCATCCGGCGCCGCTCGAGCCCGCCGAGCTCGCGGTAGCGCCGATTCGCGGTCGGGAGCGCCAGCAGGAGAGCGACGGCCGCTGCGCCGGTGAGGAGCCACCAGTCGCCCCTGTCGTCGGCCACCACCGTCGCCGCTGCGGCCGCCGCTGCGACGACACCCGCTCCGATCGTGATGCGGCGTCCGGCACTCGTGAGATGGCCGTCGGGCAGGCTCACGACGACGGCTGCTGCGACACACGGGATCCCGGCGGCGATGAGGTCGGCGACGATGTGCGCTCCGGACGCGCTCGCGAGCGAGGTCGCGCCACCGAGAGCGGCGCCGGCGGCGATCATGGCGCCCAAGCGCGCCCGCCCGTCGAGGGTGGTCAACAGAGCGGCCGTCGCCCACGCCAGCACGAGTGCGAGAGCGACCGCGGTGGAGCCGAGATCTCCGGCGTCACCGTCAGACAACGCGAACGCAGCAACCGCACCGAAGCAGGCGCTGATCGCGAGGAGCGTGGCGGCGAGCTTCATTCGGCGTTCAGGGCGGCAGCGACAGCGGCCCGGCGCGCGTACCACGCAGGGCCGATGGCGAGGACGTTGACCAAGACGATCGCACCCGCGAGACAAGCGGCGAAGACCGCCACCGGCGTCGCCGGGGCGGGAACCACGCGTGCGCCCAACGCGAACTCGGTCCACACCAGCCGGCCGACAACGGCGCCCGCGGGGATGCCGACAGCCACACCGACGACGGCCACGACGGTCGCCTGCGAAGCGACGATCGTGCTGATCTGGTTGCGGCGGAAGCCGAGCGCGCGCAACACCGCGAGGTCGCGCCGCCGCCGGCGGACGGCCGTGGCGAGGCCGTGTCCCGCAGCCGCGAGCGCGAGGACGGCCAGGAAGAGCGCGAGCGCACGCGGGGTCGAGCGCACCGGGACGAGGTTCTTGACGCTCGTCGGCTGCTCGGCGAAGAACACGTCGCGACCTTCCGGAAGCTCCGCGAGCGCTGCCTCCGGGTCGGCGCCCTCGGCGAACCGCACGAACACGTCGCTGTAGCCGTCGCTCCGCCGGAGACGCTCGAGACCGTCGCGCGTCACCACGCTCGACACGCCGGCCGTGTCTTCGCCCGCGGGAAGCACCACGGTGCCGACGACCTTCAGGTTCACGTCGTCGCCACGGTCTCCAGCGAGCGTGATCAGCGAGCCGATGTCGGTTCCGACCGCATCGAGCATCGCGGGGCCGAGCGCGATCTCTTCGGCCGTCTGCGGGAGCCTTCCCTCCAGCACCACCGGCGAGATCGCTCCCCGCACGAGGTCGAGCGCGAAGGCCTCGCCCTCCTTGCCGGCGATCTCGACGCCGCGGATCCGCGCGATCGCGACCGCTGCGGTGTCGTCGCGCTCGGCGAGATCGTCGGCGAGAGCTGCCGTCGCATCAGCGTCGCCGCCGCCGCCAATGGTGACGTCCCACGCCCAGCCGTAGAGCTGGGGGGTGGTGACCAACCGGTCGAGGCTCGACGCGAACGAGAGTGCCGCTGCTGCCGCGGCGACGGCGCCGACGATGCCGACGAGCGTCGATCGCGCAGCCGTACGGCGATCGCCGCTGCCGGCATCGAGAGCCAGCTGGACGCCTGCGGCCAAGGCGGGGAACCGGGCAACGCGGCGCACAAGCGAGGACACCAGGCCGGTGCCGGTTCGGCGCCCGACTGCCGGACGATTCGGTCTCGCCTTCCGGCGTGCGAGCCACGCAAGCCCTCCGGCGGCGAGCACCACGATGACCGGCGTGACCACCGCAACGACCGCGGGCTCGACGCGAAGCCCCGGATCGGGCTCCGCTCGCTTGGCGAGACCGGTCGGAAAGACGGGCGACACGACGACCGAGACCGCGACGGCGACGACTGTAGCCCCGAGAACGACAGGGAGGAAGGTCATCGTCAATGCCTTTGCCCGGTTCGAGGCATCGGCGCCGATCGACGCCAGCGTCGACATGTCGTTGCGGACGAGGTCGAGCTGGCGGGCGATCGCCTGCCCCGCAGAGACGAACGTCGCGAGGAGCGCAGCGAGCGCGAACAGAAGGAGGCCGCCCGACTGCACGACGAGTCCGTCGATGACGCGCTTGCCGTCGTCGATGGCGTGGTCGACGTAGACGAGGCCCGGGTCGTGCTCCGGTCTGCCCTCGATCTGGCGCTGGAACGCAGCTGCCGCTGCTGCGCCGCCATCCAGGCGGAGCCGGACGATGTTGTCGAAGGCGCCCATCTGGCCAGCGGTTGCGTTGATCACCTTCGACGACAGAATGCCGGCGGCATCAGGACGGTCGAGGTCGTCCGCCACCCGCCCACGACCGACGATCTGCAGATCGAGCACCGGCCCCGCGGGAGGCCCACCCGGATCGCCTAGCTCCAACGCTCGATCGAGCTGCTCCGGCGTGATCGTCGCCACGGTGAGGCGGTCGCCGACGCCCAGCCCGGTCGACTCGATCGCCTCCTCGTTGAGCAGAACCTCGTTGTCGCCGGTCGGCAGCCTTCCTTCGAGCACCAGAGGGCGGTCGAACTCGGCGCCGAACCTCCCGTCACGTCCGCCGACGAGGAGGAGTTGCCGGCCGCCGTCGACGAAGCCCCACCCGACCCTGATCCGATCCGCCGCGGCAACACCCTCCAGATCCGCGAGGACGTCGAGCAGCGGAGACCCCGCGGCGTCGTCCTGGATCTGCAGGTCGTAACGGTCGGTCGCCTCGACGAGTCGCTCGTACGCGGTGCGCGTGCGGATCGCCCCGGCAGCGGTCGCGAGGACGACGCCGAGCGCGAGGCCGACGGCAACGGTCAGCATGACGAACGTGGCGGGGCGCCGCCGCCACTCGGCCCGCGCCCAGAGCCGGGCCGCAGGCACCGTCAGGACTCGGTGACGGACGTGGCGTAGGCGCCTGCAGCACCAGACGTCATCAGCCCGTCGTCGATCACCCGGCCGTCCTTCATCCGGACGATCCGTCCTGCGGCGTCGGCCACCGGCTGGTCGTGCGTGACCATGATGATGGTCTGCCCGCCTCCGTGGAGGCGCCGGAACAGCTCGAGCACTTCGGCTCCGCCTTCGGAGTCCAGCGCGCCCGTGGGCTCGTCGGCGAGCACGACCGTCGGCTCGTTGGCCAGCGCACGGGCGATCGCCAGGCGCTGACGCTGACCGCCGGAGAGCACGCCGGGCGCCTGCTTCGCCTTGTCGCCGAGACCCAGCAGGTCGAGGAGGTCGCGTGCGCGCGCTTCGGCCGCCCGGCGCTTCACGCCGGCGATCGCGGCCGGCATCACGACGTTCTCGAGAACGGTCATGCCCTCGAGGAGGTTGAAGAACTGGAAGACGATGCCCACGTGCTTGCGGCGCATGATCGCTCGGGCGTTCTCGTCCATCTTCGTGAGGTCGTTGTCGGCGACGACGACCTCGCCTTCGTCGGCTGAGTCGAGCCCGGCGACGATGTTCAGAAGCGTCGACTTCCCGCAGCCCGACGGACCCATGACGGCGACGAACTCGCCACGGCGAACGTCGAGGTCTGCGCCCCGAAGGGCGCGTACCGGCGCCGTCTCCTGATCGAACGTCCGGTAGACGCTCCTCGTCAGGACGACCGTCTCTCCACCGCTCCCACCTGTCATGCCCACAGCGAACCCCATCGGCAGCGATCCGGCGAGGGCGAGGACTTGCGTCCGGAGGGTGGTGGTAGCCCCACCCCCCGGTGTGGTGACCACCGGCTACCTGCGGCGCATCGCGACTGCGACAGTTGCCTCCATGGTCGGCGGGCCGGCGTGGATGATCGCGAAGTCCGAGTGGCGAGCGAGGTGGCGGTCGCTCGCCGTCATCGCGCTCGTCGGGTGGCTCGGTGCCACCGCGACCGTCGCTGCGTTCGCGGCGTCTCGCCGAGCCGACACCAGCTTCGACCGCCTTCTCGACGCAACGGGCACGGCGAACGCCACCGGATTCATCGAGGGCCCCGTCGACGGATCCGCGTTCGTGCGGCTCGGGGAGATCGACGGGGTCGAAGGTGGCGCGGCCGGTTCCATGTTCATCGTCGGCCCTGCGAGCGGCGACCTCGTCGCCGGCGGCAACGTGATCGGCGTCTCGATCCGCCACCCGTTCGGCAAGTCGCTCAGCGCCGTCTTGACCGAGGGAAGGCTGCTCGATCAGTCAGCCGTCGACGAGATCAACGTGAACGAGGCATTCGCGGAGGTCACCGGTTTGGGTGCCGGCGACCGGTTCGACCTTGTCTCCTACACCCCCGAGGAGGTCGAACGGGCCGAGGAGACAGGGGAGACACCGGAGACACCCGGTGGCCCGACGATCCCGGTGACGATCGCCGGTGTCGGGCGAGGTGCCGAAGACGTCTCGGATGTGTCCGACCCGCTGATCATCGTCTCGGCTGCCTTCGCCGACCGCTACCAGGACGAGATCGGCAACCTCTCGACGATCGTGCTGCTCCGCATCGACGAGCGGCGCTTCGACGAGGTGCAGGCCGCCGTCAGCGACGTCTTTCCCAGCCTCGAACTCGAACGAGCGGAGGACTTCGGCGCCCGCGTCCGTGACGGGCTCGCGGTTCAGCGGATCGCGCTGTTGCTCTTCGCCGCCGTAGCTGGGGCGGCAGGGCTGCTCGCGGTGATGCAGAACGTGCGCCGCTTCGTCGCCCTGACCCTCGCGGAGCGCGATGCGCTCCGCGCGATCGGCGCCTCCCGCCGCATGGAGTTCACGGCCGCCGGGCTGACGCTCCTGCCCGCTGCGGCGTGCACGGCTTTCCTGTCGGTTGCGGCGGCGATCGTCGTGGCGCCGCTGCTCGTGACGGGCCTCGCCCGCCAGGCGGAGCCCGACCCGGGGCCCTGGATCGACCCGCTCGTCGCTGTGGCCGGGGTTCTGCTGGTCATCGCGGCGTTCGGTGCGACCGGTGCGATCGCGGTGGCACTGAACCGGGTCGAGAGCCGCGACAACACCGCGACGTTCGCCGCCACGCTCGGAAAACGGCTTCACCTTCGCGCTGAGGCGGCGACGGGAGTGCGGTTCGCGCTCGACAGCGGTCGCGCCAGCGGCGGCGTCCCCACGAGGTCCGCCGTGATCGGCGCGGCCGTCGGCGTCGCAGCCGTCGTCGCGACTCTGACGTTGTCGGCCAGCATCGACGGGCTCCTCGAACGTCCGGAGGACTGGGGCGCCACATTCGACCTCCTCGTCGAGGCCCCGGACGGAACGGACGCCGCGACCCGGCTCGCGGAGGCGGCGGCCGAGGTCGACGGCGTCGTCGCGGTCGCGATGAACCAGTACATCGACACCGACGAGACGGTCTCGTCCCTCACGTTCGGCGACCGCACGATTCCCCAGGAGTTTGAGACGATCCGGCCCGTGAAGGGAGTCATCCCGGTGTCGATCGTGGAGGGACGGGCGCCGATTCGCGCCAGCGAGATCGTCGTGGGCGAGCGGGTCCTCGAGCTCCTCGGGGCCGAGATCGGCGATCGCGTCACCGCCTACGCGGCGAACACGCGGGTGGATCGCACGATCGTCGGCACGCTCATCGCGCCGGGCATCGACGAGATCGACAAGAGCGCGTTCCTCACGCCCGAGGGCCTCGACGACATCACGACCGATGCCCGGTCCGGGGCGGTGCTCGTCGACGGCGGCGACACCGATCCCGAGGTGCTCGCCCAGCGACTCGCCGGCGCTGAGCTCGAGGTGCGGCCGATCCCGGCGCCCTCGTCGATCGACAACCTCGACGAGATCGGCTCGCTGCCGGCGTTCGTCGCCTCCTTCCTCGCCGTGCTGTCGGTGGTGGCGGGTGTGTCGGCGATGGTGCTCACGATCCGGCGCCGACGGCGCGAGATCGCCGTCCTGCGGTCGCTCGGCTTCGTCCGGCGCCAGGTGATCGGGGCGATCGGCGCTCAGTCGGCGACGTTGACGCTGCTCGCGCTGGTCGCCGGCCTCCCGCTCGGGATCGTCGCCGGCCGGACCGTCTACGGCCTCCTCGGCGCGAACGTCGGGTTCCTGGTCCAGACGACGGTTCCGCCGGTCGGTCTGGCTGCCGTGGTGGCGGGCGCGCTCCTGGCGGCCGTGCTGGCGACCCTCGCCGTCGCCCCGTCGGCGGTCCGCCCGAGCCCCGCCGCTACCCTGCGGACGGAGTAGTTCGGCGGCTCCACGCCTGCGGCTTCGTCCTTTTGTGAACGGCTGCGACCCGCGCTACCCTTGCTCTTCGGCCTGTCGCGCCCGCGGCTGCCTCCGGCACGTCCGGAAGCCGGCTGCGTCGAGCGCCCGATCGGGTCACCAGCACCGCAAGTACACCAGATTTCATCGTCTCCAGGGAGGACCACTGGCGAACAAGGCCAAAGAGGAAGGGATCACGCTCGAGGGAGAGGTCGTCGAACCTCTGCCCAACGCGATGTTCAAGGTCCGGCTCGACAACGGGCACGAGGTCCTCGCGCACAGCTCCGGCCGGATGCGCATGAACCGGATCCGCATCCTCACCGGCGACCGCGTCCAGGTGGAACTCACGCCGTACGACCTCACCCGAGGTCGGATCGTCTACCGCTACAAGTAGTCCTCCCCGCGAAGGAACAGCAATGAAGGTTCGTCCCAGCGTCAAGCCGATGTGCGAGAAGTGCAAGGTCATCCGCCGCCACGGCCGGGTGATGGTCATCTGCACCGCGTCCGCTCGTCACAAGCAGCGCCAGGGCTGAGAAGCAGCCGAGAGAAGAAGGCAGTAGGAGCCCGGATTGGCACGTATCGCAGGCGTCGACATCCCCCGCGAGAAGCGGTTGGAGATCTCGCTCACCTACATCTACGGCGTCGGCCGCACGACCGCGAAGAAGGTCTGCGAAGGCGTCGGCATCGACGAGAACACGCGAGTGCGTGATCTCACCGAGGAAGAGGTCACCCGCCTCCGCAACTGGATCGACTCGAACCTCAAGGTCGAGGGCGACCTGCGTCGCGACGTCCAGAACGACATCAAGCGGAAGATGGAGATCGGCTCCTACCAGGGCATCCGCCACCGCCGCGGCCTGCCCGTGCGTGGCCAGCGCACCCACACCAACGCCCGCACCCGCAAGGGCCCGAAGAAGACCGTCGCCGGCAAGAAGAAGGTTCGCAAGTAATGGCAAAGCCCAAGCCGGGTGGCCGTCGGCCCCGTCGCCGCGAGAAGAAGAACGTCCCGTTCGGCATCTGCCACATCAAGTCGTCGTTCAACAACACGATCGTCGCCATCACCGACCCCGAGGGCAACGTGCTCTCTTGGGCATCGGCTGGCAACGTCGGGTTCAAGGGCTCGCGCAAGTCGACGCCGTTCGCCGCGCAGCTGGCTGCCGAGAAGGCCGCCCGCGCCGCGATGGAGCAGGGCGTCCGCAAGGTCGACGTCCTCGTCAAGGGCCCCGGTTCGGGCCGTGAGACGGCGATCCGCTCGCTCCAGAACGTCGGCATCGAAGTCGGCGGCATCAAGGACGTCACCCCCATTCCGCACAACGGCTGCCGCCCCAAGAAGCGGCGCCGGGTCTGATCGCAGAGAAGTAGAGAGAGATGGCGCGTTACACCGGACCCGTCTGCCGCCTGTGCCGGCGGGAGAAGATGAAGCTCTTCCTGAAGGGCCCCAAGTGCGACTCGATGAAGTGCCCGATCGAGCGCCGGCCCTACCCTCCGGGTGAGCACGGCCGCGACCGGCCGCGCGAGTCCGAGTACCAGATCCAGCTGCGCGAGAAGCAGAAGGCGCGCCGGATCTACGGCCTGCTCGAGAAGCAGTTCCGCAACCTCTACGAGGAGGCGAACCGCCAGCAGGGCATCACCGGCGAGAACCTGCTCCGCATGCTCGAGTTGCGCCTCGACAACGTCGCGTACCGCGCCGGCTGGGGCTCGTCGCGCTCGCAGGCCCGCCAGCTCGTGCGCCACGGCCACGTCACGGTGAACGGCAAGCGGGTGACGATCCCGTCGTACCGGGTTCGCAAGGGCGACGTCGTCGCTCTGCGCGAGAAGAGCCGCAACCTCATCGTCGTCCGCCACAACATCGACACGCTCGACCGGTCGACGCCCCCGTGGCTCGATCGCGCCGGCGACGGCAACGAGGTCACCGTGCACGACCTCCCGCTCCGCGAGCACATCGACGTGCCCGTGCGCGAGCAGCTCATCGTCGAGCTCTACTCCAAGTAAGCGTCCAGGGAGTTTCGCCTTTCATGCTCATCATCCAGCGACCCACGGTCGAGGCTGTCGGCGACGAGGAACCCACCAACGGCCGGTTCGCCGTCGGTCCCCTCGAGCCGGGCTTCGGCTACACGCTCGGCAACTCGCTGCGCCGCACGCTGCTCTCGTCGATCCCGGGCGCGGCCGTCACCCAGGTGCGCTTCGACGACGCGCTCCACGAGTTCTCGACGCTCCCCGGCGTCAAGGAGGACGTCACCGACATCATCCTCAACCTGAAGGACCTCGTCCTCCGGGTCGAGTCGGATGAGCCGGTCACGCTTCGCCTCGACGTGCGCGGTCCGGCCGACGTCACCGCGGGCGACATCCAGACGACCGCCGACGTCGAGATCCTGAACCCCGAGCTGCACCTCGCGACGCTCAACCAGAAGGGCCGCCTCGCGGTCGACATCACCGTCGAGCGGGGCCGCGGCTACGTCTCGGCCGACCGCAACAAGAAGTCGTCGACGATCGGTGTCATCCCGGTCGACTCGATCTTCTCGCCCGTTCGCCGGGTGGCCTTCACCGTCGAGCCCACCCGCGTCGAGCAGTCGACGAACTACGACCGCCTGGTGCTCGACATCGACACCGACGGCTCGATCTCGCCGCGTGAGGCCCTCGCGTCCGCCGGCGACACCCTCCGCTCGCTCGTCGGCCTCGTCGCCGACATGAGCGAAGCCCCGCAGGGCCTCGAGCTCGGCGAGGTCGCCGGTGAGCGTTCGGGCTCGCCCGACCTCGACCTGCCGATCGAAGACCTCGATCTCTCGGAGCGTCCCCGCAACTGCCTCAAGCGGGCCCAGGTCAACTCCATCGGCGAGCTCGTCGAGAAGACCGAGGAAGACCTGCTCGCGATCACCAACTTCGGCCAGAAGTCGCTGGACGAGGTCATCCAGAAGCTCGACGAGCGCGGCCTGAGCCTGCGCCGCCGAGGGGAGTAACGGCGTCATGAGCATTCCCGCACGTCCCAAGAAGGGTCGCCGCTTCGGCGGCGACGCCTCGCACCAGAAGGCGATGCTCGCCAACCTGGCCGCGTCGCTGATCGCGGCCGAGGCCCTCGTCACCACCGAGGCCAAGGCCAAGGCGCTCCGCCCGATCGCGGAGAAGCTGATCACCAAGGCGAAGAAGGGCGGTGTCTACCGCCAGCGCGACGTCGTGTCGTTCCTGCGCGACAAGGACATGGCCCACAAGCTCTTCGAGGAGATCGGCCCCCGCTACGCCGACCGCCCGGGCGGCTACACCCGGATCCTCAAGCTGGGCCCGCGCCACGGCGACAACGCCCCCATGGCGCGCATCGAGCTCGTCTAGCTCGACTGATCCTCACCCTCTACGTTTTGGGCACGCTTCCGCCGAGATCTCGGCGAAAGCGTGCCCGAATCGCGTCGTGACCCTGTTCGAGGACCCGCCCGAAACCGCCACCCCCGTCGAGGCGCGGACGCGCGTCCGGATGGTGGTCGCGTACGAGGGGAGCGGGTTCAAGGGGTTCGCGGCGCAGGCGGAGGGCGTCCGCACGGTCGCAGGGGTCCTCCAAGAGGCGGCCCACAAGGTGCTCGGGCACCCGGTGAAGCTGACGTGCGCCGGCCGTACCGACGCCGGCGTGCACGCGTGGGGGCAGGTGGTGCACTTCGACTCGCCGCTCGACGCGAGCGCAGGCGAACTCGACCTCGCCAGCCTGCAGCGGAGCCTGAACCGGATGCTCAAGCCGTCGGTCGTCGTCCGGGCTGCCGATGTCGCTTCGCCCGACTTCGACGCCCGGTTCAGCGCCACCGCCCGGCGCTACCGCTACACGATCGTGAACACGCCGACGCCCGACCCGTTCCGGGCCACCACGGCGTGGCACGTCGACACCCCGCTCGACGTGCGGGCGATGCTCGCCGCGTGCGATCCGTTCCTCGGTGAGCACGACTTCTCGACGTTCTGCAAGAAGCCCGACGATCCGGCGAGATCGATGGTGCGCAAGGTGCACGACGCCACCTGGGTCGACCTCGGCGAAGGGATCCTGCGCTTCGACATCGAAGCTCAGTCCTTCTGCCATCAGATGGTTCGCTCGATCGTGGGCACCATCGTCGACGTCGGCCTGGGGAAGAAGCGGGCCGGCGACATCACCTGGATGCTGCGTGCGAAGGATCGCTCGGTCGCCGGACCGGTCGCTCCGGCGCACGGGCTGTGCCTGTGGGAGGTCCTGTACGGATGAGCGACACGACGACCAACGACCTGCCGAGCGACGCCTCGATGGCCGACCGGGTGCGCCATTCGCCGCTCGACTACGGGTCGCTCGTGCTCGTGGCGGCCGCCGCGATGCTCCTGCTGGCCGGCGTGCTGTACGCGTTCGCGCTGGCCGACGCCCGCAACGACGAGGCGACCGAGCGATTCCGCCTGCTCGCCCAGGCGGCGACCCCGTTCGTCGCGGGCCTGTCGCTCACGGCGATCGCCCTCGTCGTGCACGAGCGGCGCAAGGGTGGCGAGCCCGCGCAGGTCGCCACCTCGGTCACCCTGGGGCTCGGCGCTGCGGTCTCGCTCGTCACCGTGCTCCTCGCCGCCAACGGCGTCGTCGTCGACCTCACGGCGAGCGCAGCGGCGATGTTCAAGCTGTCGAGCGTCGTCGGCCGCCTGGCGACGATCGCCCTCGCTGGGTTCGCGCTGTGGCTGTCCGCAACCACGCCGCTGCACCGCACGACGAGCCGCTAGCGCCGGTTGTCGCCTAGCACGCGCGTCCCGTACACTGGTCGACCGTCCCGCGACGCTGGTTGCGCGCGGTCTGACATCGCAGTTCTCGAAAGAAAGTCGTCGCGTGCGCACCTTTTCACCGAAGCCCACTGACATCCAGCGCGCCTGGCACGTCGTCGATGCCGACGGCCTGGTGCTCGGCCGGCTCGCCACCGAGGTCGCCCGCGTCCTGCGCGGGAAGCACAAGGCGATCTTCGCCCCGCACGTCGACACCGGCGACTTCGTCGTGATCACCAACGCCGCGAAGGTCGTGCTCACGTCGAACAAGGCTGAGAAGAAGACGGTCTACCGCCACACCGGCTACCCGGGCGGCCTTCGCGAGACCCGCTACACCGACCTCCTCGAGAAGAACCCCGAGGAAGCCGTCCGCCGCGCCGTGAAGGGCATGCTCCCGAAGAACACCCTCGGTCGCAACATGCTCAAGAAGCTCAAGGTCTACGCCGGCCCCGAGCATCCGCACCAGGCGCAGCAGCCACAGACGCTCGACCTCGCCCCGATCGCCAAGCGGGCGTCGGCCTAGGTCGCGAACAGGAGTCCGACGAAGTGCCCCAGCCGCTCATCCAGTCCACCGGTCGCCGCAAGCAGGCCGTCGCCCGTGTGCGGGTTCGCCCAGGTTCCGGCGCCGTCACGGTGAACAAGCGCCCGATCGACGACTACTTCCCGTCCGCGACGCACCGCATGATCGTCACCGAGCCCCTCCGGCTCACGACGACCAACGAGGTCTACGACATCGACGCCACCATCGACGGCGGTGGCATCTCGGGCCAGGCCGGCGCCCTCCGCCTCGGCATCGCCCGTGCGCTGGCCGAGCTCGATCCCGAGCTCCGGTCGTCGCTCAAGAAGGCCGGCTTCCTCACCCGCGACGCCCGCGAGAAGGAGTCGAAGAAGTACGGCCTCAAGAAGGCTCGCAAGGCGCCGCAGTACTCGAAGCGGTAAGTGCTGCCGCTGGTCGGCACGACCACGAGGGTTGGGTTGGTTTCCAGGCACCCGCTGCCAGGAAACAGACCCAACCTTCGTCGCGTGTGGAGGATCGTGGCCGCATGTCGCTGACGTTCGGTACGGATGGCGTTCGTGGACTCGCGAACGCGGAGCTGAGCCCGGAGCTCGTGCTCGCGCTGGGCCGAGCGGCGGCGCGCGTCCTGGGGCCGGGGCCGTGGGTGATCGGCCGCGACACCAGGCGATCCGGGCCGCTGCTGCAGGCGGTGCTGTCGGCCGGGCTAGCGAGCGAAGGTGCCGAGGTCGTCGACCTCGGCGTCGTCCCCACGCCGGCCGTCGCCCATGCCTCGGCGGTGCGCGACTCCCCGGGCGCGGTGGTCTCCGCGAGCCACAACCCGTTCCCCGACAACGGCATCAAGTTCTTCGCTCCCGGGGGCCGCAAGCTCACCGACGAGGTCGAGGAGCGCCTCGAGGACGAGCTGCGCTCGATCCTGGGCGGCGGAGCAGGGGAAGCGAAGGTGGCCGGCGATGTCGGGGACATCACGGTCGACCGCACCGCGGCGGCCGCGTACGCCGAGCACCTGAACAACGCGCTCGAGGGCCGCACGCTCGACGGGCTGCGGATCATCCTCGACTGCGCCAATGGTGCAGCGAGCGAACTGGCGGGCGAGGTCTTTCGCCGGGCTGGATCCGAGGTCACGGTGCTGCACGCTCAGCCGGACGGCACGAACATCAACCACGGCTGCGGCTCGACGCATCCCGAGTCGCTGCAGGAGGCGGTGCGCTCCACGACGGGCGTGTCCCTCGGTCTCGCGTTCGATGGCGACGCCGACCGCGTCCTTGCGGTGGCGCCCGACGGCGAGTTGATCGACGGCGACGTGATCCTGTCGCTGGCCGCGCGTGACCTGCGCGAGCGCGACGCGCTGCACGGCGGCGTCCTCGTGGTGACGGTGATGTCGAACCTGGGCCTCCGACTCGCCATGGCCGACGCCGGCATCGAGGTGGTCGAGACGAAGGTCGGCGATCGCTACGTCCTCGAAGCGCTGGAAGACGGTGGCTACTCGCTGGGTGGCGAGCAGTCGGGCCATGTGATCTTCCGCGATCTCGCCACTACCGGTGACGGCATGCTCACGGGCCTCCTCCTCGCCGACATCGTCGCCCGGCGCGGCGAGCCGTTCGACGCCATGGCCCGCGGCGCGATGACCCGGCTGCCGCAAGTCCTCAAGAACGTCCGCGTCGCCGATCGCGATGCGGTGTCGACCGATCCCGCTGTCGCCGACGCGGTCGCTGCGGTGGAGAAGCGCCTCGACGGCAAGGGGCGGGTGCTCCTCCGGCCGTCGGGCACCGAACCGCTGGTGCGGGTCATGGTCGAAGCCCCTACTCACGACGAGGCCGAACAGGCGGTCGACGAGCTCGTCTCGGTGATCGCCGCTTCGGCCTCCACCTAGGATCGCGAGCTACTCATGTGTGGGATCGTCGCCGTTCTGCGCGCACCCAGCACCCGGCCGGTTCCGGATGCCGATGCGCTCCTCGACCTCCTCACCCGAGCCGACACCGCGCTCGCGGCGTCGCCTGCGGAGCAGACGCTGCTCCACGCGGCCGCCGCGCTCGGTGAGCTCGACGCGTCGCTTCGGGGGCTCCCCGGTGTTCGCGCCCTCGTCGAGGGCAAGCAGCTCGTCAAGGACATCGACGCCCGCACCGAGCGCATCGCGCAGCGGCTGGCCGAGATCGAGGGCGAGCTCGACGCCGCGGGCTCCCTCGCCGGCGCCGACCTCGAGCGAACGAACGCGGCGCTGATCTCGCTCAAGGACGCCGCGTGGGCCGTCCGAAGCGACCGCCTGCGAACGGCGCGCGCCGTCGCCGGCCTCGCCGGCGATGCCCGCTCCGCCGACGCTCTCGGCGCGTACCTGTCGATCCAGGTCGCCCTGTCGTCGATCGACCGCCTCGAGGTGCGCGGTCGCGACTCGGCCGGCGTGCACGTCCTCGTCGACAACCACGGCGTCGACCTCGACGACGAAGCGGTGCGTCGCGAGATCGCAGCCCGCAACCACGAGCTCTTCACCGACGGGAGCGTGCGCGCGATCGATGGCCGGCTCGGCTTCGTCTACAAGGCCGCGGCCGAGATCGGCGAGCTCGGTGACAACACCGCCCACCTTCGGGCAACGATCTCCGCCGACTCGCTCCTGCGGAAAGCGGTCTCGGCTCCGGGTGCGGTCGCCACCGTGCTCGCCCACACCCGGTGGGCGAGCGTCGGCATCATCAGCGAACCGAACGCCCACCCGCTGAACTCCGAGGAGGGCGACAGCTCGCGAGGGCCGTACGTCGTGGCTGCGCTCAACGGAGACGTCGACAACCACCTCGAGTTGCGCGCCGAAGAGCGCCTCGAGGTGGCACCCGAGATCACGACCGACGCCAAGGTGATCCCGACGCTCGTGTCGCGGCGGGTGGCGGAGGGCGACGACCTGCTCGACGCGTTCCGAACGACCGTCGCTCGGTTCGAAGGCTCGGTCGCCATCGCGACGTCGAGCGCGGCCGACCCCGAGGTCCTCCACCTCGCTCTCCGCGGCTCCGGCCAGGCGCTGTACGTCGGCCTCGCAGAAGACAGCTTCGTCATCGCGAGCGAGCCCTACGGGTTGGTCGAGGAGACGCCTCGGTACCTGCGCATGGACGGCGAGGGCATCTACGGCAGCAACGGCGTCAACGGCCAGGTCGTCGAGGTGCGTCGCGACGGGGCGGGAACGATCGCTGCGATCCGGCGTCTCGCGTTCGACGGCACGGAGCTCCCGCTCTCGGACGACGACATCTCCACCGCGGAGATCACGACTCGCGACATCGATCGTGCCGGTGCGCCGCACTTCCTGCTGAAGGAGATCGGCGAGTCGCCGTCATCGATCCGCAAGACGCTGCGAGGAAAGCTCGTCGAGGATCGCGGCCTCTTGGCGGCCCGGCTGCCGGCGGCAGCGATGCCCGGCAACCTCGTCGACCGGCTGCGCCGGGGCGACATCACGAGGATCATCGCGACGGGCCAAGGCACCGCGGCCATCGCCGCTCGGTCCGTCGCCGCGTCGTTCACCGACGCTCTGTCGTCCACCGCGATCGACGCCCGCGCGATGACGGCAGCCGAGCTCTCGGGCTTCTCGTTGCGCGACGACATGAGCGACACGCTCGTGGTCGCCGTCAGCCAGTCCGGGACGTCGACCGACACGAACCGCACGGTCGACCTGGTGCGTGCCCGTGGAGCGACCGTCGTGGCGATCGTGAACCGGCGCAACAGCGATCTCGTCGACAAGAGCGACGGCGTCCTGTACACCTCCGACGGGCGTGACGTGGAGATGGCGGTGCCGTCCACGAAGGCGTTCTACGCCCAGGTCGCGGCCGGGATCCTCCTCGCTTGGGGTCTGGCCGACGCCGCAGGACTCGGCGATCGCCATCGCGGCGCCGAGCTGCTCGACGGGCTGCGTCGTCTGCCGGAAGCGATGGAGACGGTGCTTTCGCGCCAGGGCGACATCGCGGAGATCGCGCAGCGCCACGCGCCACCCCGTCGTTACTGGGCGATCGTCGGCAACGGTCCGAACGTCGTCGCGGCGGAAGAGGTCCGGATCAAGCTGTCGGAGCTCTGCTACAAGTCCGTCGCCTGTGACGTCACCGAGGACAAGAAGCACATCGACCTCTCGTCGGAGCCGCTGATCCTCCTGTGCGGCGCGGGACTGAGCGGCGCGACAGCGGACGACGTCGCCAAGGAGGTCGCGATCTTCCGGGCGCACAAGGCGGCACCGATCGTGATCGCGAACGACGGCGAGACGCGCTTCGACGCCGCGCTGGGCGTCATCTCCGTGCCGGCGGTGCATCCCGAGCTCGACTTCATCCTCTCGGCCATGGCCGGCCACCTGTTCGGCTACGAGGCTGCGGTGGCCATCGACGCGCAAGCCCGGCTTCTTCGTGAGGCTCGTGGCGTGATCGAGGAGTCGATCGCAGAGCATTCCGACGACGTCGACCTCGGGCGGATCGGCGGGCAGCTGGCCCCCCTCGCCGAGTCGTACTTCGCCGAGTTGCGCAACGGCGCCCTGAACGGCCACCTCGAAGCAGACACCGCCGTGCGCCTCTCTTCGTTGTTGCGGTACGCGCTCGGCACCGTGCCGCTCGAGGCGTACGAGACGGAGTACGGCAAGGTCGGGTCGCCTGCCGCCCTCATCGACGATCTGCTGGATGCGCTGAGCGATGCGATCGACGAGCTGACGCGTCCGATCGACGCCATCAAGCACCAGGCGAAGACCGTCACCGTCGGTATCTCCCGCTCGGAGGACTCGTTCGCTCGCAGCGAGCTCGTCAAGGAGGTTCTCGCTGCCGGTGCGCCGCGCGATCGCATCGGCTACAAGGCGCTGCGCACGCTTGCCGAGCTCGATCCGGCCGTACGCGAGGTGACCGGCTTCTCGCGTTACGCCGTCGACGGCGATGTCGCTGCGGGCACGGCGACCATCTCCCGCGTCGACGCCGGCGGCGTCGCGGCGACGCTGCCGTCGCGCACCGAAACCGATCCCGCGCTGAAGGGCACCAAGCGGCGCGCCGCGTTTGAACGTGAGGTCACCGTCAGCCGAGGCGAACGCGACGGGCGGACGATCGTGATCGTCCCCGAGGTGAAGGACGGCCACGTCACCGGCATCACGTTGTTGCACGCGACGTTCAGCGGTCGGCTCGATGCCGCGACGGCGCGCAAGGTGCTGACCGGCTACCGCAACCGCTACGCGGCGATCGTCGATGCGGTCACCGAGACCGAGCCGTCGTTCCGAGACGACGTCCTCGCCGAGGTCGACCTGGTCGACCTGCTCGTTGACCCCGTCAAGGTGCTCGCACAGCACTGGCGCGGCTCCGGCTCTCGCTAGCGTCGCCTCGTGGAGCTGGTGTCCCTCGGCACCGACGTCGTCGACCTCGATCGCTTCCGCATCGCGCTGAAGCGCACGCCGGGGATGGTCGAGCGCGTCTTCACCGAGGGCGAGCGTGCGTACGCGCTGCGCAAGAACGATCCGACCGAGCGGCTGGCGGCGCGGTTCGCGGTCAAGGAAGCGACGATGAAGGCGCTCGGCGTCGGCCTCGGTGCGTTCAAGTTCCACGACGTCGAGGTGACGAAGGCCCGAAGCGGCGAGCCATCACTGCGGCTGTCAGGGCGCGCCGCCGACCTCGCGGCCGCTCGCGGGATCAACGGCTGGATGGTCTCGATCACCCACTCCGACCTGATCGCGCTCGCCGTCGTCGCCGCCCTGCGATGAGCCGCTCGTGATCCCGGTCGTCACGCCGGAGGAGATGCGGGCAATCGACGCCTCCGCGCCCGAGCCCGTCGAGGTGCTGGTCGAGCGGGCAGGCGCTGCGGTCGCTGCGGCTGCGCTCGACATCCTCGGCGGCACCTACGGCCGTCGCGTCGTCGTGGTCGCAGGCAACGGCAACAACGGCGCCGACGGGCGGGCGGCAGCCCGCCGGCTCGAACGACGGGGGATCCGGGTGGCCGTCTTCGACGCCGCGTCGTGTCCTGCGGTGTTGCCCGCAGCCGACCTGGCGATCGATGCCGCCTACGGCACCGGGTTCCGAGGTGACTACCGCGCGCCCGACGCCGGTGAGGCGTTCGTGCTGGCGGTCGACATCCCATCCGGTGTCGACGGCCTCACGGGTGAAGCGTGCCGCAGAGCGGTGCGAGCGGATGCGACGGTCACGTTCGCGGCGCTGAAGCCCGGGCTGCTCTACGACCTGACGTCCGACCGTCGATCGGGGCTCGTCACGGTGGTCGACATCGGGCTCGACGTGTCGGCCGCCCGAGCGCATCTGGTGGAGCCGTCCGACCTGACCGCGCTTCCGGGCCGTGCTCGCGACGCGCACAAGTACGCCGCCGCAGTGGCGGTCGTCGCAGGCTCACCCGGCATGACGGGCGCCCCGGCCCTCTGTGCCCGGGCTGCCTTTCGCGCCGGGTCGGGGTACGTGCGCCTCGCGGTGCCCGGGTCGTCGCGCACCGATGTCTCCGCGCTGGGTGTGACCGAGGCGGTCGCGGTCCCGCTCGCCGCCGACGACTGGGCGGCTGAAGCGATCGAAGCGTGCGACCGCATGCGCGCGTTGGCGATCGGCCCGGGCCTCGGTCGGCGCGAGGCGACGCTGGCTTCGGCCGCGCGGGTCATCGCGGAGGCCGCGGTCCCGACGGTGGTCGACGGCGACGGGCTGCGTGCGCTGCCTGACGACAGGCTGCGTGACGGCGTCGTGCTCACGCCCCACGAAGGTGAGTACGAGCACCTCGCAGGCCAGCCGATCTCGCGGGATCGTGTCGCCGGCGCGCGGCAGCTCGCCTCCCGCACGAACGCAACCGTCCTGGTGAAGGGACCGGCGACCGTCGTCGCGTCGCCGGCGGGTGAGGCGCGCTTCGTCACCACCGGGGCCGCGACGCTCGCGACCGCGGGAACCGGTGACGTGCTCACGGGCATCGTGGCTGCGTTCCTCGCCCGCGGTCTCGACCCGCTCGACGCGGCGTCGCTCGCGGCGTGCGCGCACGGGCTTGCTTCACGGCGTGCCGGTCGCGGCGAGGGGCTCGTGGCGTCAGACCTGATCGAGACGATCCCGGGGGTGCTGTGGCCCGCGCGCTGAAGTCGCCGCCTGGTCTTCGGCCGGCGTGGGCCGAGGTCGACCTCGAGGCGATTCGCCACAACGCACGGGAGGTCGTGCGGGTCACCGGCACCCGCCGGCTGTGCGCGGTCGTCAAGGCCGACGGCTACGGCCACGGCGCGCCTGCCGTGGCCCGCGCCGCCCTCGAGGGTGGTGCGTCGTGGCTCGCCGTCGCTCTGGTCGAGGAGGCGGCGGTGCTACGAGGCGAAGGCATCGACGCCCCGATCCTCGTGCTGTCGGAACCGCCGCCCGAGGCGATGGGTGTCGCGGCCGGACTCGACCTGAGGGTCACGCTGTACACCGACGAAGGCGTCGCCGCGGCGGCCCAGCACGGTCTGCGAGCGCACCTCAAGGTCGACACGGGAATGCACCGAGTCGGCATCAGTCCTGAGCGTGCGCTCCGTCTGGCGTCGCTCATCACTGCCCATCCGTCGCTGGAGCTCGAGGCGGTGTGGACGCACTTCGCGGTGGCCGACGAGCCTGAGCGCTCCGACGCGACGGCCAAGCAGATCGAGCGCTTCGACGACGTCGTCGCTCGCATCAGGAGCACCGGGATCGAGATCCCGATGCTGCACACGGCGAACACCGCGGGCGCCTTGATGGTCGGAGCGCGCTACGACATGGTGCGCGTCGGCCTCGGTCTCTACGGGTACCACCCGAACCCGGCCCAGCCGACGGCCGCCGATCTCCGGCCCGCGCTGTCGCTCAAGGCGCGGGTGTCGCACGTCAAGCGGCTGCCGGCGGGCGAGGCGATGTCGTACGGCTTGCGCTACACGCTCGATCGCGACGCCACCGTGGCGACCGCACCGCTGGGCTACGCCGACGGCGTCCCGCGCCGGTTGTCGGCCGTCGGCGGGCAGGTGCTCGTCGCCGGGCAACGGCGCGCGATAGCGGGCACCGTGACGATGGATCAGATCCTCGTCGACTGCGACGACCTCGACGTCCGTCGTGGCGACGAGGTGGTGCTCCTCGGCCGGCAGGGCGACCAGGTGATCACGGCGGACGACTGGGCGGAGCGCCTCGACACCATCAGCTACGAGGTCCTCTGCGGGATCGGCGCTCGCGTCCCTCGGGTGCACGTCGGGTGATCGACGGCGTCCGCGTCGGGCACTGGACCGACGACGTCGCCCGCACCGGCTGCACCGTCGTCCTCCTGCCGAACGGCAACGTGACCTCGGGTGAGGTGCGCGGTGGGGCGCCGGGCACGAGGGAGTTCGCGCTGCTCGATCCGATGCGACTCGTGCAAAGCGTCGACGCCGTCGTCCTGACGGGCGGCTCGGCGTTCGGACTCGCTGCATGTGACGGGGTCGTCTCGTGGCTCGAGGAGCAGGGGCGGGGTTTCCCTACTGCGGCCGGGCCGGTCCCGATCGTCGTCGGTATGGTGCTGTTCGACCTGCTGGTCGGAGACGGATCCGTTCGGCCTGACGCGGCAGCCGGTCGGTCGGCCGCAGAGGCCGCGGCTGCCGCGGTCCCCGACGTTCCGGAGGTCGGGGCCGTCGGCGCGGGCATCGGGTGCACCGTCGCCAAGTGGCGCGGTCGCGAACATGCGCGACCTGCAGGTCTCGGCGCCCACGTCGTGCGAGCCGGTTCGCTGGAAGTCGGCGCGCTCGTCGCCGTGAACGCCGTCGGCGACGTCGTCACCGACGCCGTCGACGCGCGACCTGCACCTCCCGACCCCGCACCAGCCGCGTCGGCGTTCACGAACACCACGATCGGCGTCGTCGTCACGAACGCGAAGCTCGACAAGGGCGGTTGCCACCTCGTCGCCCAGTCGGCGCACGACGGCCTCGCTCGCGCACTCGAGCCAGCCCACTCCCTCGCCGACGGCGACGCGTTCGTTGCCAGCTCCGTCGGCGGCGTCGAGGCACCTGTCGAGCACGTGCGGTTGCTGGCCGCGCGAGCAGTGGAAGCGGCAATACGTCAAGCCGCCTCCCGGTAGCCTGCGCTCGTGGCCGAGACGCTCCAGGAGCTCGCCCGCCTAGCGTCGGGCTGCACCCGGTGCCCCCTCGCGCAGACGCGCACGCAGGTCGTGTTCTCCAGAGGGAACGCCGACGCCGACCTCGTCTTCATCGGCGAGGCGCCGGGCGCCGACGAAGACGCGCAGGGTCAGCCGTTCGTCGGCAGGTCGGGCCAGCTGCTCGACAAGTTGGTCGCCGAGGAGATCGGGCTCGACCGTGACGCCTTCTACGTCATGAACACGATCAAGTGCCGTCCGCCGGGCAACCGGGATCCGAAGCCTGAGGAGCTGACGGCCTGTTCGCCGTGGTTCGACCAGCAGCTCGAGCTTCTCCGCCCGAAGGTGATCGTCACCCTCGGCAACTTCGCCACGAAGCGGCTGCTCGCCACGACCGACGGCATCACGAAGCTGCGTGGGCGCGCGTACCCGTTCCGTGGAGCGACGTTGATCCCCACGTTCCATCCTGCGGCCGTCCTGCGAGGCGGCGGCGTGCCGATGGCCCAGATGCGGGCGGATCTCGTCCGGGCCAAGGAGGTGCTCTTCTCGAGCGAGGGCGTGGAGGCGTTGGTGTGACGACTGCGGTGACGAAGTCGGCGGACGACACGCGGGAACTGGCCGCGGCGATCGCGGGCGTCGCCCGACCGGGCGACGTCATCCTCCTCGCCGGCGACCTCGGGGCGGGGAAGACCACGTTCACCCAGGGCTTCGGCCGGGCGCTCGGCGTCGACGAGCCGATCACCAGCCCGACGTTCACGCTCGTGAACCACTACGGCGCCCGCGAGGGTCTGACGGTGCTGCATGCCGACATGTACCGCCTCGATCGTCTGCAGGAGGTCGTCGATCTCGGGCTGTCGGAGCTCGTCGACGAGAACGCGGTGGCGCTGGTCGAGTGGGGCGACGTCGCCGAGCCGGTGTTGCCGAAGGACTTCCTCGAGATCCGCATCGAGTACCCCCACGACGAGGCGGATGCCGACATGCGAACGTTCGAGCTGCGCCCGGTCGGCCCGTCGTGGGCGTCACGGGCGGAGGCCCTGCGGGCAGCGCTCGCCCGCTGGAGCGCATCGTGATCATCCTCGGCATCGAGACGGCGACGCAGCAGGTCGGGTGCGCAGTCGGCGGCGTGGAGGGCCTGCTCGGCTCGTTCCACTCCGCACACGGACGCCGCCACGCGGAGACGCTGGCGCCCGCCATCGAGTTCGTGTTCGAGTCGATCGAGATGCGCCTCGAACAGGTCAGCGTGGTCGCCGTCGACATCGGGCCCGGCCTCTTCACCGGACTCCGCGTCGGCATCGCCACCGCGAAGGCCATCGCGCAGTCGCTGCGCGTCCCCATGATCGGGCTGTCGAGCCTCGACCTCCTGGCTCACCAGGTGCGGTGGAGCACGGCCCTCATCGTCCCGGTGATCGACGCGCGTCGCGGCGAGGTGTTCTCCGCGTTCTACCGCCGGGTGCCCGGCGGCATCCAGCGTCTCAGCGATCACCGGGTCGGTACAGCCGAAGAGCTCGCCAACGAGATCGGCGCCCGTGGCGAGGACGCGCTCCTCGTCGGCGACGGGGCGATCCGGTACCGAGACGTGCTCGACCACGACCGCGGCATCGAGATCGCCGGGGTCGGCAACGCCTATCCCAGCGCGACCGACCTCGTCGAGCTCGCGCATCCGCGGGCGCTGCGGGAGGAGTTCGTCCAGGTCGGCGAGCTCTCGCCGCTGTACCTGCGCAAGTCGGACGCTGAGATCAACTGGTCTTCGCGCGCCGGCTGACGACGATGGCGGCGCGAGTACCCCACATCGATCCTGCCGAGCTCGAGGTCCATCTCGTGCCCATGCGCCGCCGCCACTTGCGCTCGGTGCTTCGCATCGAGAGCCAGGTGTATCCGCGGCCGTGGTCGCTGAGCCTCTTCCTGTCGGAGCTCGCGCTGCGGACCAGTCGCTACTACCTGGTCGCGCGGGTCGAGGCGTCGGTTGTTGGCTACGCCGGGTTGATGCTCACCGGTGACGACGCGCACGTCACGACGATCGCGGTCGATCCGGCGTTCCACCGGGCGAAGGTCGGCACGCGCCTGCTGGCCGCCCTCGCTCGCGAGGCGCGGCGTCGCGGCGCGAAGAACATGACCCTCGAGGTGCGGGTGAGCAACGAGGCGGCCCAGGCGATGTACGAGCAGTTCGGCTTCAAGCCGGCAGGGATCCGCCGGAACTACTACGTCGAGACGAACGAGGACGCCCTGGTGATGTGGGCCGAGGGCGTCGAGGGGGACGACTACGCAGCCAGGCTTGCCAGACTGGAGGCCGCAGTTCCGGGATCGACGGTCGTCGGAGAAGGAGTGACGTGAGCGCAGGAACCGAGCGGGTGCTCGGCATCGAGACCTCGTGCGACGAGACCGCGGCGTCGGTCGTGGTGGGCACCGAGGACGGCCGCATCGACGTGCTCTCGTCGGTCGTGAGCAGCCAGGTCGACCTCCACGCCCGGTTCGGTGGGGTGGTGCCGGAGATCGCGAGCCGCGCGCACGTCGACCTGCTCACGCCGGTCGTGGCGGAGGCGTTGGTGACGGCGGGCGTCGAAGGTCGCGACCTGTCGGCGGTCGCGGCCACCGTCGGGCCGGGCTTGATCGGCGCCCTGCTCGTCGGCGTGTCGCATGCCAAGGCGATGGCGCTCGTGCACGGTGTGCCGTTCGTCGGGGTCAACCACCTCGAGGGCCACCTGTACGCCTCGTTCCTCGAGGAGCCCGATCTGGAGCTTCCGGCCGTCGTGCTGCTCGTGTCGGGCGGTCACACGATGCTGATCCTCATGGAGGACCACGGCCGCTACCGGCTCCTCGGCCAGACGATCGACGACGCTGCGGGCGAAGCCTTCGACAAGGTCGCCCGGTTCCTCGGCCTCGGCTATCCCGGTGGGCCGGCGATCGATCGCCTGTCGATGGAGGGCGACCCGCAAGCGATCCAGTTCCCTCGCGGGTTGCTCGACGAGGCGTACGACTTCTCGTTCAGCGGCCTGAAGACGTCCGTCGTCACCTATGTCCGCAAGAACCCGGACGTCGAGGTGGCCGACGTGGCGGCGTCGTTCCAGGAGGCGGTCGTCGACGTCCTCGTGAAGAAGGCTCGGAGGGCGGCCCGTGCCACCGGCGCGAAGGCGATCTGCCTCGCGGGCGGAGTCGCCGCGAACTCGGCACTGCGGGAGCGCACCCTCGACGCCTGCATCGAGGACGGGCTCAGGGGTTACCTGCCGTCGCGGGCGATGTGCACCGACAACGCGGCGATGATCGCCGCCGCGGGCCTCTACCGCCTGCGCTCCGACGGGCCGACCCTGCTCGACGCGGGCGCCAACCCGAACCTGCGACTGCCCGTCCTCTGAGTTAGCCGAACACGCGTTCGGGGGTACACGTCCGGTCATGGCGAACCAGAGCTTGCAGAGCGCGGACAACAACCAGGCGATCAAGCGCGATCCGGACGAGTGGGTGACCGGCGACGAGCCGATGACGCCGGCCCAGGAGTCGTACCTCGGGACGTTGTCGGAGGACACCGGCGAAGAGGTGCCGGACGGTCTCACGAAGGCGGAGGCGTCGAAGAAGATCGACGAGCTCCAGGACAAGTCGCCCCGCCTCGGCAACGACGACTAGCGCCCGCCACGATTGGTCACGAAGGCGGGCACAGCCGTCCTTCGTGGCCAAACGTCGGGCGGGAGCAGCCCTTAGCAGTCGGCGGTTGCGAGTGCTAGCGGCCGTGGCTATCGTTAGCAGTCGTTAGGTCAGAGTGCTAACCGTCCTGATTGCCACGGAGGCGTCAAAAGAATGAACCTGCAGCCCCTCGACGACCGCATCGTCGTGCGCCCCAGCGAGTCCGAGGAGACCACGGCTTCCGGCCTCGTCATCCCCGATACGGCCAAGGAGAAGCCCCAGCAGGGCGAGGTCCTGGCGGTCGGCCCGGGCCGTCGCGCCGAGAACACCGGCGAGCTCATCCCGCTCGACGTCAAGGTCGGCGACACCGTCGTCTACTCGAAGTACGGCGGGACCGAGATCACTGTCGAGGGTGAGGACCTCCTCATCCTGACCAGCCGCGACGTTCTGGCGAAGGTGAACAAGTAGTGCCCAAGCTCCTCAAGTTCGACGAGCAGGCGCGCCGAGGCCTCGAGGCCGGCGTCAACAAGCTCGCCGACGCGGTGAAGGTCACGCTCGGCCCGAAGGGCCGCAACGTGGTCATCGAGAAGAAGTTCGGCGCGCCGACCATCACGAACGACGGTGTGACCATCGCGAAGGAAGTCGAGCTCGACGATCCCTTCGAGAACATGGGCGCACAGCTCGTGAAGGAAGTCGCGACGAAGACCAACGACGTCGCGGGTGACGGCACCACCACCGCCACCGTCCTCGCCCAGGCGCTCGTCCGCGAGGGCCTGCGCAACGTCGCCGCCGGCGCCAACCCGATGGCCCTCAAGAAGGGCATCGACAAGGCCGTCGCCGCAGCGGTCGAGAGCATCAAGGCCCTCGCGAAGGAGGTCGACGACAAGAGCGAGATCGCGCAGGTCGCGACCATCTCGGCGAACAACGACGCAACGATCGGCGAGGTGCTCGCCGAAGCGATCGAGAAGGTCGGCAAGGACGGCACGGTCACCGTCGAGGAGTCGAACACGTTCGGCATGGAGCTCGACTTCGTCGAGGGCATGCAGTTCGACAAGGGCTACATCTCGGCGTACTTCGTCACCGACCCCGAGCGCCTCGAGACGGTCCTCGACGATCCGTTCATCCTGATCGTCAACTCGAAGGTCAGCTCGGTCCACACGCTGCTGCCGGTCCTCGAGAAGGTCCTGCAGTCGTCGAAGCCGCTCCTGATCATCGCCGAGGACGTCGAGGGCGAGGCGCTCGCCACCCTCGTGCAGAACAAGATCCGCGGCGTCTTCACGTCGGCCGCCGTCAAGGCCCCCGGCTTCGGCGAGCGCCGCAAGGCCATGCTCCAGGACATCGCCGTCCTCACCGGCGGCCAGGTCATCTCCGAAGAGGTCGGCCTGAAGCTGGAGAACGTCACCCTCGACCTGCTCGGTCGGGCCCGCAAGGTCGTCATCACCAAGGACGACACCACGATCGTCGACGGTGCAGGCACCGCCGAGGACGTGCAGGGTCGCATCGCGCAGATCAAGCGTGAGATCGACGAGACCGACTCCGACTGGGACCGCGAGAAGCTCCAGGAGCGCCTCGCCAAGCTGTCGGGCGGCGTCGCCGTCGTCCGTGTCGGCGCGGCCACCGAGGTCGAGCTCAAGGAGAAGAAGCACCGCATCGAAGACGCGCTGTCGGCGACGCGTGCGGCGATCGAGGAAGGCGTCGTCCCCGGTGGCGGCACCGCCCTTCTCCGTGCCCGCTCGGCGGTCACCGAAGTCATCAACTCGCTCGAGGGCGACGAGGCGACCGGTGCCCGCACGGTTTACAAGGCGCTCGAGGAGCCCGCGAAGTGGATCGCCATCAACGCAGGCCTCGAGGGCTCGGTGATGGTCGAGTCGATCGAGCGTGAGACCGGCTCCACCGGCCTCAACGCGGCGACGGGCGAGTTCACCGACCTGCTCAAGGCCGGCGTCCTCGACCCCGCCAAGGTGACCCGCTCGGCGCTGCAGAACGCGGCGTCGATCGCCAGCCTCCTGCTCACCACCGAGTCGGTCGTGGCCGACAAGCCGGAGCCGCCGGCCCCGATGCCCGCCGGTGGCGGCATGGGCGGCATGGGCGGCATGGGCGGGATGATGTAAGCATCCGCCCCGTGCGGAAGCTGTTGTTGACGATGGCGGCCCTCACGGGGGCCGCCATCTTCGTGTTGGGGCTTGGATCGCCGGCGTCCGCGAAGTCGTTCCGGATCTCGGCGGTGCAGATCGAGGCGACGCTGCGGCCCGACGGAGCGATGCAGGTCGTCGAGCACATCACCTACGACTTCGACGGCGAGTTCCGGAACGGCACCCGCTTCATCCCACCCGGCGACTACCAGATCGTCGAGATGAACGTGCGCGACCGCGACACCGGCGAGGCCCTGCCGTTCACCGGCGCGCCGCACCAGCTGGCCTGGCGTTACTACGCGAAGGACGAGCGCAAGACGTTCGCCATCTCCTACGTCGTGCTCGACGCGGCGAAGGTGTACGACGACGTCGCCGAGCTCTACTGGAAGTTCGTAGGCGCGGAGCACCCGGGCGTCGGCGTCGTGCGGGTGCAGGTGGACGTGCCAGGCGACGGCGTCGACGTGCGGGCGTGGGCGCACGGGCCGTTGAACGGCCTCGTCGAACCACGAGGCTCGAGCGTCCTGCTGTCGGTCGACGGACTTCCTTCCGGCCAGTTCGTCGAGGGCCGCATCACCGTGCCAGCTGCGGCGTTCGACGCCTCGAGCACCGCACGCCGCCCAGGCGACCGGCTGCCCGTGGTCTTGTCGGAGGAACAGGTGCTCGCCGACCAGGCGAACGCGCAACGAGCACGCGACGAGGCCGCCCGACGTCGCCGCGAGCAGATCGTCGACTCGCTCGGCGTCGCCGTCCCGTTCGTCGCGGTCGCCGGCTGGGTGCTCTTCTTCGTCCTCTGGACCAGGTACGGCCGGGAGCACCGGGCGACCACCGACGTCGGCGAGTATTTGCGCGAGCCGCCCGACGACCCGCCGGCGCACGTCATCCTCCTCAGGAACTGGGGGACCGTCACACCGCAGGTGCTGTCGGCGACGATCGTCGACCTCGCGCAACGAGGGCACCTCACGATCGAGGAGGTCCGCACCGACCGGCGGATCCTGCCCGACAAGGTCGACTGGCAGTTCACCCACACCCGCACCGACGACCCGGTGCTGCCGTTCGAGCGGAAGATCCTCGACCGGCTCTTCGCGGCCGGACCCGTCACCACGCAGTCGGAGTTCGAGGCGTGGTGCAAGCGGCACCGCACCAACGCCGACCGCTGGTGGGACAGCGTCAAACGGCGCTGCGGCGAGAGCTTCTCCACTCGCGGCTACGTCGAGGGCGGGAAGGGATCCGTCTTCGCCGCGAACATCATCGCCGCGGTGGTCGTCGACGTCATCGGTGGCATCGCCTTGGTGAACGGGCAGCTGCTCGGGATCGTGGCGTTGGTGTCCGGCTCGCTGCAGTTGGTGGCGACGGTGTTGCTGCGCCGTCGCACGATCGCCGGTCGCCAGCGGCTCGCGGAGTGGGAGGCCTTCGAGCGCTTCCTCCGGGACTTCTCGCAACTCGAGGAGGCGCCGGTCGGGCACCTCATCCTGTGGGAGCGCTACCTGGTCTACGCCGTCGCGCTCGGCGTCACCGCGGGCGTCGCTCGGGCGCTCGCGGCGAAGATCCCACCGGAGGTCGCGCAGCAGCAGGGATTCGCCTCCTGGTACCACGGGTCGCACGGCGGCACCGGTGCCCTCGACTCGATCGGCTCCCTCGCCGACTTCTCGTCGTCGTTCGGCCCGACGATCGTCGCCGCTGCGACACCCCAGTCGAGCTCCTCGTCGGGGAGCGGAGGGGGAGGCGGCTTCTCCGGTGGCGGTGGCGGCGGCGGCGGTGGCGGCTCGATCGGCGCCAGCTGACCGACGGCGTAGATTCCGGGAGATGTCATCGTTCGCCGATCGCCCGCCTCCCGATCCCCAGACCTTCCTGACGGCGCTCGACGAATGGAAGGCGGGCGACGTCACGGCGGGCACTGCGCTCCAGACGATGAAGCGGGGCGGGCTCGACGAGATGCTGAGCCAGAACGCGGAGACCGACGCGGAGGTCCTCGTCGCGTGGAACGAGTGGGAGCGCGGGCGGGTCGGTCCGTCGGAGACGCTCGACGCGCTCGAGGCGGCCGGGGTGCGCGATCTGCTCGAGCGTGTGCTCCAAGCCCAGCGGGACATCTTCGGAGAGGCGTGACGCCGGCGAGCCCTCGCCCTCGGCGGCCAGGCCCGCAGAAGATCCCGCGTCCTCCCGCGGCGCGCGCAGGCGGTCCGCCGCCGTGGCCGGAGTGGCTCACGCCGGAGGAACGTCCGGTCATCACCGTCGACGACGTCCGGCGGGCGGTGAAGGACCTCCCTGACCTCGAGCCGTACCTCGGCCCGCCGGTGAAGGGCGAAGCCGGCGTACTCGCCGCGGTGTTCGAGGAGGACGGCGAGGCGCGCATCATCCTCACCCGCCGGACGGAGTGGCTGCGATCGCACAGCCACCAGGTGTCGTTCCCGGGAGGACGGGCCGAAGAGGGCGAGGAGCCGGCGGACGCCGCGCTGCGCGAGGCGTTCGAGGAGATCGGGCTCGACCCGTCGAGCGTGGAGATCGTCGGCCGCCTCACCCGCCTCGCGACGATCACCAACCCCCAAGGATCGATCCACCCCTTCGTGGGCGTCCTGCCTCGACGGCCGGTGTACGACCCGAATCCCGACGAAGTCGACCGCGTCTTCGACATCCCGATCGTCGACCTCATGGAAGCGGGTGCGTTCAAGGAAGAGATCTGGGGCATCGCCGACAGCGGCGTCGAGCGGAGCATCTTCTTCTTCGAGCTCGACGACGACACCATCTGGGGCGCCACGGCCCGGATGCTCTACGAGCTGCTGACCCTGCTCACCGCGCGAAGAGACTGACGAGCAGCGGGGCGAGCAGGAGCCCCGGGAGCATCGAGCCAACCCGCACCACCGCGAGGTCGAGGAGGCGGAGGCCGATGCCCATGATCATCACGCCGCCGGTCGCGCTCATCTCGAGGATCATGCGATCGGACAGGACGGCATCCGCGGTACCCGCGAGCAGCGTCATCGCGCCCTGGTAGAGGAGCACCGGCAGCGCGCTGAAGCCGACACCCCAGCCGAGCGTCGCCGCGAAGACGACGCTCACGAGGCCGTCGAGCGACGACTTCACCGCAAGCAGCCCGATGTCTCCGTTGAGGCCGTCCTGGATGGAACCGAGGATGGCCATCGGCCCGACGACGAACAACAGGCTCGCAGCGACGAACCCCTCGACGAAGGTGGATGGTGAGTCGCCTTCGCGATCACGTTCGAACCGCCGGCGCAGGCGTTCACCGACCGCCTCGAGCCTCTCCTCGACCCGGAGCAGCTCACCGACGACGGTTCCGCCGACGATCGCCACGAGCGGGAACACGATGTTGTCGGTGGTGATCACCTGGCCCAGGCCGAGGGCGATCACGATGAGGCCGACGCCCTGCAGGATCGTCACCCGGAGGCGGTCGGGGAGGCGCCTGCCCACGAGCAACCCGATCACCGTTCCGGCGACGATGGTCGCCACGTTGATGATCGTCCCGACGCCCTGCATGGTGACGGGCGACGCTACCTTCGTGGCGTGCCCACGCTGTCGTTCGAAGGCGAGACCCACGGAGACATCGTCCGCAAGGTCCGGCGCTGGCTGGCATCGGTCGACGGTGAGGAGGAGGTCCTCAGCGTCCCCGAGACGATCGAGCGCGCGTCGGAGCTCACGAAGGACGCGCTGACGGTGATCGCTCAGAGCGCGCCGGGCCCGGTCGCGCGCAGCGAGGTGATGAAGCAGCTCACCCGCATGGGTTACGAGCTCACCGATGCGACCAAGCGTGCCGTGATCAGCGGTCTCGACGCGGTGAGCGAGACGGAGGGCGATCTGCTGAAGCGGGCCGAGGGGGCGCGCAAGAGCGTCGTCTACGAGATGAACGCCGCGGTCGCCCGCCAGCTCCTGCGGGCGCTTCGGGGGTAGCCGATGCTCGCGGTCGAGCTCGGCCTGCCCTGCCCGCTCAAGGCGACGACCGGCATCGACTGCCCGCTCTGCGGCGCCACCCGCGCCACGTTCGCGCTCCTTCGTGGCGACGTGGGCGCGGCGCTCGACTTCAACGCGTTGTACGTGCTGCTGATCCCCGTCGTGGTCGTGGTGGCGCTGACGTGGCTGATCCGGCGACGGCAACCAACGGTGCTCCGTTCACGGGCCTTCCCGGTGGTCGCACTCGTCGTCGCCGTCGTCTACATGGCGCTCCGCAACCTGCCGTTCGCGCCGTTCGACTACCTCGGCACGTGAGGGCGTCTCCCCGGGCGTCTCGTAGACTCTCGGGGTGACATCAGAGGTCGAGATCGGCAGTGGGAAGTCGGCGCGGCGGGCCTACTCCCTCGACGACATCGCGATCGTCCCCAGCAGGCGGACGCGTGACCCCCACGACGTCGACGTGCGCTGGGAGATCGACGCCTACGACCTCGACATCCCGGTGCTCGGCTCGTCGGCTGTCGTCACCAGCCCGGCGGAGGCGATCGCCTTCGGCCGAGCGGGAGCCTTGGGGATCCTCGACCTGGAGGGGCCGTGGACGCGGCACGAAGACCCGACGGGTGTCGACCCGGCTCAGGTCATGGATCAGCCGATCAGCCCGGAGCTGATCACCGAGCGGATACGGGAGGTGAAGGAAGCGGGCGTGCTGGCATGCGCGTCGCTTCGCCCGCAGGCGGTCGAGGAGTACGCGAAGCACGTCCTCAAGGCCGACCTCGACCTGTTCGCCATCCACGGCCGAGTCGTCTCGGCGGAGCACGTGTCGCGTTCGGTCGAGCCGCTCAACCTCAAGCGCTTCATCCGCGAGTTCGAGATCCCGGTGATCGTCGGCGGGTGCGCCAGCTACCAGGCGGCGCTCCACCTGATGCGGGCCGGTGCCGTCGGGATCCTCGCGGGCGTGCGCGGTCTGCCGCTGGCGACGACCATCGCCGACGCCGCAGGTGCGCGGATGGCCCACCTCGTCGAAACCGGCGTCTACGTGCACGTCATCGCGAACGGCGGCATCGCGAGCGGCGACGACATCGCCAAGGCGATCGCATGTGGGGCCGACGCCGCGGTCGTCGACGTGCCGGCAGCCGAGCTCGCGGGCGCGATCGATCGCCTCCGCCGTGAGATGGCGTCGTCGGGGCACGAAACGGTCAAGGAGTTCCAGAAGGCCGACGTCGTTGTCGTAAACTGATACATGGCCTCCCCCGATACGTCCTCGTTTCCTTCCTTCGACGAGAAGTTCGGCCGTGAGGGCCTGACCTTCGACGACGTGCTGCTGGTGCCGGCCGCGTCCGAGGTGATGCCGTCGGAGGCGAGCACCGCCACCCGGTTCAGCCGCAACGTCACCCTCTCCATCCCGCTCATCTCTGCGGCGATGGACACCGTCACCGAGGCCCGCCTCGCCATCGCGATGGCTCGACACGGCGGCATCGGCGTCGTCCACCGCAACCTCTCGATCGCCGATCAGGCCGCCGAGGTCGACAAGGTGAAGCGGTCGGAGTCCGGGATGATCACCGACCCGGTCACGGTGCGGCCGACGGCGACGGTCGAGGAGGCCATGGGGGTGATGGCCCGCTTCCACATCTCCGGCGTCCCGGTCACCGACGACAGCGGGCGCCTCGTCGGCATCGTCACGAACCGCGACCTCCGCTTCGAGCAGCCGTCGGCCGACCGCCCCGTCTCCGAGGTCATGACGTCGGAGAACCTCATCACGGGTCGCGAGGGCACGACGCTCGAGGACGCGATGGCACTTCTCGCCCGCCATCGGGTGGAGAAGCTGCCGATCGTCGACGAGAAGGGCTGCCTGCAGGGCCTCATCACCGTCAAGGACATCCAGAAGCGCATCGACTACCCGAACGCCACGAAGGACTCGAAGGGCCGGCTCCGAGTCGCCGCGGCGGTCGGTGCGTCGGCCGACACCCTCGATCGGGTCGAGGCCCTCGTCGACCGAGGTGTCGACGTGATCGTCGTCGACACCTCCCACGGCCACAGCCGGGCGGTGATCGACGTCGTCGCCAAGGTGAAGGCGAACTTCGACATCGACGTGGTGGCGGGCAACGTCGCGACGTCGGAGGCGACGGAAGCGCTCATCGGTGCTGGCGCCGACGCGGTGAAGGTCGGCATCGGGCCGGGCTGCTTCGCCGCCGGCACCCGTGTGCTCATGGCAGACGCGACCTACAAGAACATCGAGCAGGTCGTCGCGGGCGATCGTGTGATCAACATGCACGGTCATCCGGTCACGGTCGTGAAGGCGTGGTGCACCGGTGTTCGTGAGGTGATGCCGATCCGTCACACGGCATCGGCCCGCACTACCTACGCGACACCGGACCACCGCTACTTCGTCGGCGACCTCTCGACGACATCGCCGACCACCGTCACCTCGCGCGGGTACGCCAGCGTGCTCGGGCAGCCGACGAAGACGAAGCAGTCGAAGCTCGTCTGGCAGGAGATCGGCGTCGAGAGCCCTGTGGCGCTGCTCTCGCCGAAGCAGGTTCGATTCGACCTGCCGGCTCGGCTGCGGCTCGACCTGCGCGACTTCTCGATCCGCAAGCAGCGACAGCTCCACCGCTACAACACCGTCATCGAAGACAGCTATGACCTCGGCTACCTCTTCGGCACGTTCCTCGGTGACGGCCACGCGTTCATCGCCCCGAACCGGAACTCCGAGGTCGGCCGGGTGTCTTGGTACTTCGGACGCAACGAGACGGCCATCGCCGACAAGCTCAGCGACACGGTCGAGCGGGTCACCGGCGTGCGGCCGGCGCAGGGCGTCGTCGGCTCGGCCATCCACATCCACCTGTACTCGCTGCAGTGGGCTCGCCTGCTCGCCCAGTTCGGCAAGAAGACCGAGAAGCACCTCCCGGCGGGTTACCTCACCTCGAACCCCGACTACCAGCGGGGGCTGTTCGACGGCCTCGTCGACAGCGACGGCAACGTCGAAGCGGGCGGGCGGATCTGTTTCCGCAACACGTCGCCTCGCCTGGCCGAGTTGTTCAACGTCCTGTGCCTGGCCGTGCGCGGGTCGTTCCCGGAGGCGAAGGTGGAGCGCGGCTCGGCCGGTGGGCTCAAGGGCGTCGTCGATGCCAACTGCAACGACAGCTACCGCTCGCGTCTCAACGTCTCGCACGAGAAGCGCCACCTCGACGACTACCAGGTCGTGAAGCTGCTCGAGCGTGGTCCTGTGACGGTCGCCGTACCCGTCTACGACATCGAGGTCGACGACGACTCGCACTCCTTCATCGCCGACAACGCCATCGTGCACAACTCGATCTGCACAACTCGGGTGGTCGCCGGCATCGGGGTGCCGCAGATCACGGCGATCTTCGACTGCGCGCAGGTGGCGAAGCGCCACGGCGTGCCGATCATCGCCGACGGTGGTGTGCAGTTCTCCGGCGACATCGCCAAGGCCCTCGCCGCCGGCGCCGACAGCGTCATGGTCGGCAACGCCCTCGCCGGCGTCGACGAAGCGCCGGGCGAGATCGTCGTGAAGCAGGGCGAGCGGTTCAAGGAGTACCGGGGCATGGGTTCGCTCGGTGCGATGCAGGGAAGCTCGTTCTCGAAGGATCGCTACTTCCAGGGCAGCGTCGAGAGCGGCAAGGTGGTCCCCGAGGGCATCGAGGGGCAGGTGCCGTACAAGGGCCCCCTCGCTCCCGTGATCCACCAGTTCATCGGCGGCCTGCGCCAGGCGATGGGCTACTGCGGCGCCCGCACGGTGGAGGAGCTCCAGGCCAACGGTCGCTTCATCAAGATCTCGCCGGCCAGCCTGCGGGAGAGCCATCCCCACGACGTCATCATCACGAAGGAAGCCCCCAATTACCGGACCTGACACCGACGTCATCGCCACCGCGGAGGAGGCGTTCGACACCGTCCTCGTCGTCGACTTCGGCGCCCAGTACGCGCAGCTGATCGCGCGCCGAGTTCGCGAGGCGCACGTCTACAGCGAGATCGTCCCCCACGACATGCCGATCGCCGAGATGCTGGCGAAGAAGCCGAAGGGGATCATCTTCAGCGGCGGCCCCGCGTCGGTGCACGTCGACGACGCGCCCGTCATCGACGCCGCGGTGTACGAGTCGCAGGTTCCGGTGCTCGGGATCTGCTACGGCGCGCAGCTCGTCGCCCAGCAACTCGGCGGTGTGGTCGCACGCACCGGCCGGGGCGAGTACGGCCGCACGCCCCTCACCGTCACGAACACGTCGGTCCTCTTCGACGAACTGCCCCAGGAGCAGGACGTCTGGATGAGCCACTTCGACGCCATCCAGCAGGCGCCCGAAGGGTTTCGCGTCACTGCCTCGACGCCTGATGCACCCGTTGCTGCGCTCGAGGCGCCCGACCGCCGCATCTACGGCGTCCAGTTCCATCCGGAGGTCGTGCACACCCCGCGCGGCCAGGAGCTCCTGAAGAACTTCCTCTTCGACGTCTGCGGCTGCCGGCCCACGTGGACCAACACGTCGATCATCGAGAACGCCGTCGCTGCCATCCGTGAGCAGGTCGGCGACGAGAAGGTGATCTGCGGCCTCTCGGGTGGTGTCGATTCGGCCGTCGCCGCTGCGCTCGTGTTCAAGGCGATCGGCGACCAGCTCACCTGCGTCTACGTCGACACCGGCCTGATGCGCTCGGGTGAGAGCGAGCAGATCGAGGAGACGTTCCGGCGCCAGTTCCACGTCGACCTCGTCCACGTGAAGGCGGCCGACCGCTTCCTCGACGAGCTGAACGACGTCCTCGATCCGGAGCGCAAGCGGACGATCATCGGTGAGACGTTCTGGCGGGTGTTCGCCGACGCGGCGCGCGACGTGGGTGGGGTGC
>DATLGL010000015.1:0-201571 GCA_035540495.1 Acidimicrobiales bacterium | reverse complement strand
GCGAAGACTGCGTCCCCGGCGGCTTCTCGGTGAACCCGAACATCGCCTGCGTGCTGCCGATGATGACGGCACGTGACGAGGAGACGGCGATCGAGCGCGGCCTCGACGGCGGCCACTTCTTCGGGTACTCGCTCGGCCACTACTACGCGTTCGGGCAGCACAAGCCGGGCGTCACGAACATCTGGGAGGAGTTCCAGGAGCGCCGCGGCAACTTCGGCTTCGACCGCCGCATCGCCGCGCAGCGCGGGCAGGTGCTCGGCGCGCAGATGCTCGAGCGGGGCATCGGGTCGCTCCGCGGCGCGATCGGCTCGGTCGATCAGGTGCGCGAGCTCGTGCGGGCGTACCAGACCGCCGGCGTCGACCAGCTGATCTTCGTCTCCCAGGCCGGCAAGAACCGTCACGAAGACATCTGCGAGAGCCTCGAGCTCTTCGCCAAGGAGATCATGCCGGAGTTCCACGAGGGCGAGGCCGAGCGGGAGGCCGAGAAGATGGAGCGGCTCGCGCCCGCCATCGAGAAGGCCCTTGCTCGCCGCGAGCCGGCCCATGAGGCGCCCGACTACACCGTGCCCTCGCTGGGCAGCCGGTGACCGGCCCGGTTAGCGTCGGCGCCATGTTGTGGGGGATGCGGTCAGGGGGGAAGCACTGATGGGATCTCTGGACGGTAAGGTCGCCGTCGTCACCGGCGCGAGCCGCGGCATCGGCGAGGAGATCGCCGTGCGTCTTGCCGCCGAAGGCGCACGCGTCGCGGTGTCGGCCCGCACGGTCGAAGCCGGCGAGTCGCAGTTCGAAGGCACGATCACCGACACCGTCGACAAGATCAAGGCCGGCGGGGGTGAGGCCATCGCCATCAAGGCCGACCTGTCGTCGCACGACGACCGGGAGCGGCTGATCGCCGAGACCGAGGGCGCGCTCGGGCCGATCGACATCCTCGTCAACAACGCCGCCGTCACCTTCTTCATCCCGGTGGCTGATTTTCCCGAGAAGCGCTACGACCTCATGTTCGAGGTGCAGGTGAAGGCGCCGTTCCACCTCGCCCAGCTCGTGCTCCCTGGCATGAAGGAGCGCAAGTCGGGCTGGATCCTCAACATCTCGTCGGGCGCCGCCCGCCATCCCCAGGTCCCGCCCCAGCGGCCGGGCCTCGGTGGCGGCGGAACGGTCTACGGGATGTGCAAGGCCGCGCTCGAGCGGTTCACGTCAGGCCTCGCCGCCGAGGTCTACGCCGACGGCATCGCCGTCAACTGCCTGTCGCCCGCCGGCGTCGTCGCGACGCCGGGCGTCATGCACCACAAGCTCATCCCGCCCGGGCGGGAAGACATCGCGGAACCCGTCGAGCTCATGGCCGACGCCGCACTCGCACTCGTCTCGGGAGATCCCCAGACGCTGACCGGCAAGATCACCTACAGCAAGCTGCTCTTGGAGGAACTGAAGACCAATGCCTGACCAGAACGAAGCGGTCATCGTCGCCGCAACCCGCTCGCCGATCGGCCGGGCCAACAAGGGCTCGCTCGTCGACAAGCGGGCCGACGAGCTCCTCGGCGACATCCTCAACGCGGTGATGGAGAAGGTGCCGCAGGTCAAGAAGGAAGACGTCCAGGACATCATCGTCGGCAACGTCGCCCAGGCCGGCGAGACCGGCTTCCACGTCGGCCGCACCGCCTCGATCCTCGCGGGCTGGCCGCTCTCGGTCCCGTCGACGATGGTCCAGCGCTTCTGCGCGTCGTCGCTCCAGGCCATCACGGTCGCGGCGAACGCGGTCAAGGTCGGCGAGGGTGACATCTACGTCGCGGCCGGCGTCGAGAAGTCGTCGGCCCCGCCGCCCCCGCCCGCCAAGGAGGGCGAGGAGGCCCCGAAGCCCCGCCGCGGTGGTGGCGGCGGCATCGGCCCCGGCGGCCTGCACCCGAAGCTGCTCGGCAAGATGGGCGGCGATCCGAACCTGCCGTTCGTCTACATCCCGATGGGCCTGACCGCGGAGAACGTGGTCGAGAAGTACAACGTCCCGCGCGAAGACATGGACAAGTTCGCCAAGCTCTCGCAGGACCGTGCCGTCGAGGCGCAGAAGAACGGCATCTTCGACTGGGAGATCACGCCGATCACCAAGGAGGACGGCACCGTCGTCACCGCTGACGACTGCCCCCGCGCCGACACCCAGCTCGAGAAGCTCGCCTCGCTCCCCGGCGCCTTCAAGCCGGATGGCAACGTCACCGCAGGCAACAGCTGCCCGCTCAACGACGGCGCCGCGGCGACGGTGATCATGAGCCGGAAGAAGGCCGACGAGCTCGGCATCCAGCCGCTCGCCCGCATCGTCGCCACCGCCTACTCGGGCAACGACCCCGAGATCATGGGCGTCGCGCCGATCGACGCGATCAAGAAGCTCCTCGCGATGACCGGGATGACGATGAAGGACATCTCCTTCGTCGAGCTCAACGAGGCCTTCGCGGCCCAGGTCCTCCCGGTGTGCTGGGAGACCGGCATCGACATCGACACCCAGCTCAACCCGCACGGCGGTGCGATCGCCCTCGGTCACCCCTTCGGCATGACCGGGGCCCGCATCATGACGACGCTCATCAACGACCTCCGCACGGAGGACGGCCAGTTCGGCATCGAGACCATGTGCGCCGCCGGCGGCATGGCGATGGCGACTCTCATCGAGCGCCTCTAACCCCTCGGCTCCACCGCCCCTTCACCCGCATTGGGCCCCGACCGCCTCACCCGTGAGGCGTTCGGGGCCCTTAGCGCGTCAGGCGAGGGGGCGGAGGAGGGCTTCCTGGGAGACGGTGATCGCGAGCTTCCCGTCCTGGGTCCACATCTCGCCCCTCGCGAGGCCTCTCGCACCGCCGCAGGCGACCGCCTCGAGCTCGTAGAACAGCCACTCGTCCGCCCGCACCGCACGGTGGAACCAGACGCAGTGATCGAGGCTGGCGGTCATCATCCGGTCCCAGTCGCCGTTCCCGGCGAGGGGGCGGCGCGCGGCGCCGACGGGTCCGCTGTCGGAGAAGTACGTGATCACGCACGCGTGGAGGACGGGGTCGTCCGGCAACGTCCCGTCCGCCTTCACCCAATGAGCGCGGGTGGCATGGGGCGAGACGGTCGGGTGCACGTCGCGCATGTCGATCGGCCGGCGGTGCTGGCCGATCCAGCCGTGGTTGTTCGGCTCCAACGACTCCGGTTCGGGCGCCTGCTCGACCGGCGACGGCAACTGGTACTCACCGCCCGGCTCCTCCTTGTGGAACGACGCGTCGAGGTTGAGGATCGCCTCGCCCTGCTGCAGCGCCACCACCCGCCGGGTCGTGAACGACGAGCCGTCGCGGATGCGATCGACGGTGTAGATGATCGGCATCCCGAAGCGCCCGGGCCGGAGGAAGTACGCGTGCAGCGAGTTCACGCGGTGGTCCGCCTCGACCGTCGCCGCCGCGGCGCGCAAGGCCTGCGACGCCACCTGGCCGCCGAACACCCTGCCCGATCCCTCGCCGGGGTTCGGGCCGCGGTAGATGTCGCGGTCGATCGGTTCGAGATCGAGCAGGTCGATCAGACGTTGCAGACCCTCAGCCATGACGGGCGCCGACTCTACGGGTAGAACCTCGGCCGTGAGCTCACGCACCTACAAGATCAGCGAGATCGTCGGCACGTCGCACGAGGGTGTCGACGACGCCATCAAGAGCGGCCTCGAGCGCGCCCGCCAGACGCTGCGGCACCTCGACTGGTTCGAGGTCGTCGAGATCCGCGGCCACCTCGACGAGGGCGAGCTGATGCACTACCAGGTGACGATGAAGGTCGGCTTCCGCCTCGAAGACGGCGACGACGCGAGCGCATAGGCCGCTGTCGCCGCGGCCCCCGGCGATGGTTGGGGGATAGCCCGGGTAGTTGCCGCGGGCGCTCCAGTCGAAGGTGTGAGCATGACGTCCGTCGACCGTCGCCTCGCGCTCCGTCTCCTCGCCATCGCCGCGCTTGCCGTGGCCATCGCCTCCGCCGTCGGCTTCGTCGCTGGCTCGATCGTCTACGTCGTGTCGATGGCCGGCGCGTCGGAGAACGACGGGTGGGCGGAGCTCGGCGCGGCGATCTTCGGGGTCGTGATCGGCGGCGGCATGGCAGTGATCGCGTACGTCGTCACCGTCGTCGTCGGCGTTCGCCGGACCCAGCCCGCTGGTGAACGAGCGCGACCCGCGGTGGCGACGGCCGCGCTGCCGTTCGCGGTGTGGGGCGCCGGCGGTGCGATCTCGGCGCCGCTCGGGTACCACGCGCCCGAACCCGTCGTCGCTGCCGCCGCGATGCTGACGTTCGTGGCGGTGGTCGTCGCGTTCGGTGCGCTCGGCGGTGTGTTCCGCGGCCGTCGCTTCGTGGTGCTGGCCGCGATCACGGGGTCGGCGGCGGTTGTCCTCGTGGGCGTGGCGGGCGTCGTCGGCGACCGACGCGAGCGCGACGAGAGGCGCGACGTCATCGCCGACATCGGCACCCTGCCGCTCGTCGACGGCACGACGATCGATCGCCCGTACCCGGACTGGATCCTCCGACGGGTCGACCACAGCTCGTACGACCGGAGCCTCGACATCACTTGGGACGTCAACGAGGGTGGCGATGCCCACCTGCGCATCGATCGGGACGGCTCCTACGAAGTCATCGTGCATACGACCGAGGGCCTCGAGCGGGAGGAAGAGCTGCGCAGCCGGATGCGGCAGGTCAGCGCGAAACGGTTCCTCGAGGCCTGCGGGCGTCGATGTTGAGGCGGACGTAATCGACCGTCGTCGGCGTGTCCATCACCTCGATCACGTCGTCGACGAACGACGAGCGGCGGTCTGTGGGCACCCGCTCCGCGTGGGCGCCGAGGACGATGGTCGACAGGTACTCGTGCGGGTCGTCGGGCACCACCGGGTTCGGCTCGAGCCAGCACCGGACGTCGACGAACCCGGTGCGCTCCAGTCGTCGGGCCGTGGCTTCGGCGGTCTCGTAGCGCATCGGCCGGCTCCATCCCTCGAAGAACGCACGCCACCCGCTGCGTGACGACACCGCGTCGGCCGCGGCCAGCACGCCGGCCACGTTGCCCGCCCCACCGCACTGCGCGACGAGCTGCCCACCGGGCCGCAGGGCACGGAGGAGGTTCGCGAAGAGCAGGTCGTGGTCGAGGACCCAGTGGAAGGTGGCCGTCGACAGCACGGCGTCCGCGGCATCGACGAGGTCGAGCGCGAGCAGGTCGCCCTGCGCGACCGTCACCCGGTCGCCTTGCGAGGCGAGCGTCGCCGCCGCCACGCGGACCATGTCGGGATCGGCGTCGAGCGCGATGACCTTGCCGTGCGGCAACCGGTCGAGGAGGAGCTCGGTGACGCGCCCGGTACCACAGCCTGCGTCGATCACCGTCTCGTCGCCGCGCAGCTCGAGGCGCGCGAGCACCCTCGTCGCCATCTCGACCATCGGCCCGGAGATGGCGTGGTACGACGACGCGTTCCAGGAGCGGTTCGTCACGTCGGCGGGCTCACATCAAGCCGAGGTCGCGCCGGACGTCGGCGAACAGGTTCGCCAGGCGACCGGCCTGCGAGCCCGCGGCCATCGTGTTCACGCGGACGTTCGCCGACGCGGCGCCCATTCGCAGGTGCGCGCGACGGAACTCCTCCTCGCGTCGCAGCGCGTCGAGCCGGTCGCGCCGGCCCTCCACGATGAAGAACCCGAGCGTGTCGCCCAGCGGCCCGTCCGCGAAGAAGTACGGCTTGAACTCGCTGATCTCGCCATCAGACAGGAGCCGCCCGAAGTAGCGAGCGAGCTGGCGGAACGCCTCCACCGCGACCGCCTCACGCCCAGGGTGGATCTCGCCGAAGCTGAGCATGAGCGCACCGTCGACGTGCTGGTGGTCTCCCGGCGTGGGGACGTCGTCGTCAACGGTCGACACGGACGCTCTCCTCCAGTGCACGGCGCGGGTGGCGTCCGTCGACGTAACCCACGAACGGCGGGTAGATGTTGTAGCCGAGCAGCTCCTGCAGCCTCTCCGGCAGCTCGACCGCGACCTCACGTGGCACCGCGAGGAGGTGGTTCTCCTGGGGACGGAGCCAGCCGGCGACGTACTCGAGGATCACACCGAGCCGGGTGCGGTCGGTGCGGTTGGCGCCTCCGCCGTGCCAGACGGAGCCCAGGTAGAACATCGCCGACCCGGCCGGCATCTCGGCCGCGACCGTCGGCGTGCCTGGCGACGGCTGCTCGTGCGAGCGGTGCGACCCGGGGATGATCCGCGTGGCGCCGTTCTCCTCGGTGAAGTCGTCGAGGGGCCACATCGTGTTGACGACGACCTCCTGGTGCGGGCGGGGCAGGGGATAGATCTGGTCGTCGCGGTGGATCACCTGCGCCTTCTCGCCGGGGCCGATCTCGATGCCCGTCGGTGCGCTCAGCTGGTACGCAGGGCCGAGCACGCGGTCGAGCACGCCGAGCACGAGGGGCGAGGTGGCCGGCTCGTCCCAGACGCGGGTCTTGCCGAACAGGGCGTAGATCCGCTTCGTGCCGAAGCCCTCGAAGTCGTTGCGGCCGTAGGGCGTCGCGTCGAGCACACGCCGCATCTCCGCCTTGGTCTCCGCGACCTGCTCGGGCGAGAGCACCCCTTCGACGATCGCGTACCCGACCTCATCGAGTCCGGCGATGACCTCGTTCACGTCCGTCGCGGTCCGCAGCACGGGTGAACCCTACGATGCCGAGCCGTGCCGGTGGTCCGAGTGGCGACCCTCAACCTGCTCAACAACACGCACGGTCGCTGGCCCCATCGGGAGCCGCTGGTCATCGACCAGGCACGGGCCGTCGACGCCGACGTGTACGCCTTCCAGGAGGTCGACGCGACGAGCGACCAGATCGAGCGGATCCGGTCCGGCATCTCCGGCGGCGGTGGCGGCGGCACCTACGAGGCGATCACGCTGCCGAACCCGAACCGGACCAGCATCAAGTCGCTGGCGATCCTCACCCGGCTGCCGGTCGTCGACGTCGCTCGTTGCACCGACCTGCCGGCGGACGACCTCGCGCTGCGGGTCGACGTGGAGGTCGGCGACCAGCGCCTGCACGTCACGACCACCCACTTCCACTTCTCGCCGACTCGCAGCGGAAGCGAGGTGCGGCGCCTGCAGGCCGAGCAGCTGCTGCGGTGGCTGGGCCCGATCGAGGGTCCGACGGTGGTGCTCGGCGACTTCAACTCGCGTCACAGCGGATCGGCGATCGCGACGATGAAGCAGCACTTCCGCTCCGCGCACGAGCACGTGCACGGCACCGAACCCGACGCCACGCACCCCACGCCGCTCGTGCGCGCGCTCGACGTCGAGAAGGCGTACGGCGTGCCGCTGTTCCCCGAAGGCGCAGGGGCGGCGGTCGACTACGTGTTCGTCGGCGGGGGCGTCGAGGTCGACTCGTGCGCCGTCGCCTGGGACGAACCTTCTGCCGACGAGCCCGACCTGTACCCCTCCGACCACTTCGGTCTCGTCGCCGATCTCCGCCTGCCATGACGGGCGTGCTCCTCCCGCAGCCGCGCTCGGTCGGGCGCCGGACCGATCGGCCGCTGCCGCCCCAGGGCTACCGACTGATCGTTCGCGACGACGGCACGAGCGAGATCGACGCCGCCGACGACGCCGGCCGCTTCTACGCCGAGCAGACCTTGCGTCAGCTCGGACCGTCGCCGCGCCCGACGGTGATCGAGGACTGGCCCGACGTCCTGGTGCGAGGCGTGATGCTCGACGTCTCGCGCGACAAGGTGCCGACGATGACGACGTTGTTCGGTCTCGTCGACCGTCTGTCGTCGCTGAAGATCAACCACCTCCAGCTCTACATGGAGCACACCTTCGCCTACGACGGTCACGACGAGGTGTGGGCGGCAGCGAGCCCGTTCACGCCGGACGAGATCCGAGACCTCGACGCCCACTGCAAGACCAGGTACGTCGAGCTGAGCGCCAACCAGAACTGCCTCGGGCACATGGAGCGCTGGTTGAAGTTCGATCGCTACCGGCCGCTCGCCATCCGTCCTGACGGATGGACCGATGCTCGCGGGCGCACGCGGCAGCCGACCACGCTCGATCCTGCGAAGCCCCAGTCGCTGGAACTCGTCCGGGAGCTGCTCGGCCAGCTGCTGCCGAACTTCACCTCGCCACGCGTGAACGTGGGCCTCGACGAGCCGTGGGAGCTAGCGGACGAGCGCTTCGGCGAGTACCTCGACTACATCCGTGCACTGCGTGCCGCGCCGGAGCTCGACGGGCGGGAGATGCTCATGTGGGGCGACATCGTCGCCCAGCACCCCGAGCGGGCGAAGGAGCTGCCCGACGGCGTCACCATCGCAGAGTGGGGCTACGAGGCCGACCACCCGTTCGACGCCCGTGCCGCATCGCTGGCCGGGTTCGGGCTGCCGTTCTGGGTGTGTCCCGGCACCTCGAGCTGGAACACCGTCGTCGGCCGGTGGACGAACATGCGCGACAACTGCACCTCTGCCGCACGGGCCGCGGTGCGCCACGGAGCGGGCGGGTACCTCGTCACCGACTGGGGCGACAACGGCCACCTCCAGTACCTGCCCTTCAGCGCGCCCGGCTTCGCCACCGCGGCGGCGATGTCGTGGTGCGCGGAGACGAACCAGAACCTGGACCTCGAAGCGGCGTTGTCGGCCCACGTGACCCTCGACGCCTCGGGCGAGATCGCCGCGGCGATGCACGAGCTCGGTGACGTTCACCGTGTGATCACGCCGCAGCTGCCGAACACGTCGGTGCTGGCGCTCGCGCTGATGCTCCCGACCGTGAGGGTCGGGGAGGGCTTCACTGCCGGGATCACCGGCGACGAGCTCGAGGAGGTCCGACAGGTGACAGCCGCCGCGGTGAGCCGCCTCGGCCGTGCCACGTCGGTCCGTCCCGACGCCGCGCTGATCGTCGACGAGGTGCGCAACGGGGCGGAGCTCCTCGACGTCCTCGTCGACGACCTGAGCGTTCGCCTCGCGGCCGGCGGATCGATCGACCACGTGGGCCAGAGCGAGCGTCGTCGCCTCGCGACGCGACTGGCAGTCGTGCGCGACAGGCATCGCGGCCTGTGGCTCGCCCGCAACCGCGAAGGCGGCCTCGACGACAGCTGCTCGCGGCTCGACCGCCTGATCGCGCTCTACGAGGGCGGCGGCGGGAAGTAGCGGTCGACCGTCGCGCCGAAGTGCGCGACCGCCGGCGACTGCTCACCGTTCCACCACTGCTCGAACATCTCCGCGGTCGTCTCCTTCGACGTGGTCGTCGCGTAGTCGGACACCTCGGCCGCCAGTCGAGCTCGCACCTCGTCATCCCCACGTACCGCGTGTTCGATCGTCTCGACGCCGAAGTACCGGCCCAGGTCGCGGCGGAACTCGACGGTTGCTCGGTAGTCGCGCACCTCCCACGCGATCTCGATGAGATGCCACAGCTCGTGGGCGACCAACCTCGACATGGCGAGCACCGGGCGGCCTGTGCGGGCCTCGGCTTCGGCCACTCCCGACGCCGTCGCGTACGGAGCGATGAGATGGATCGTCGACAGGTTGAGCTGCGCAGCTCCGATCACGTGGCCCTGCACCATGCGCGGGTCCGACACGTCGAACGAGATCCGGCGCAGTGCCTCGACGGCCCGGCCGAACCGACGGCGGATCGCGATCGTCGTCGTGATCGCCTCTGCGATGGGCGCGGCCAGGAGATCGTCGGCGTCGGGCAGTTCGACCAGGAACGTCCGCAGCTCCGGGTGCCGGTCGTCGACGACGAGCTCGTCGCCCGCTGGGTTGCCGCCGATCGCGGTACGGGCGAAGCGGCGGAGCCCACCCGGTCGACGGAGCTCGAGTCGCGCTGCAGCGCCGACGATCGAGCGGATGTCGTCGACGGGGACCGACGTGGTCACCGCTCTCGCCGCGCCCGGCCCGGCCCGGGGAAGCCGGCGAACGCGAAGCCGGCTGGCGCGAGATCCACGCTCCGCAGCCAACCAGACCACGATCAGGTTTTGGCGCGATTCGTTGTCATTTTCGTGCAGGTGCGGGTAAGGTTGTGCTAACTACAGCAAGCAGTGGAGTTCCCGCCCGGGTTCGGCCCGGGGTCCGAGGGCTCTGCGACTCCGCTCCGTCGAGTGCCCGAACGCACGGGTGCCCGGAGCCTCGAGGCGCCCTCGCCTCCTTGCGTCATTCGCTGGAGGCCTTCCGTCGCATCCGTTCTTCGTCGCGGGCGTCTCCCGACCCAGAGGAGCACCATCCACATGCGTTACAAACCGCAACACCTCGCGCCGCGCGCCGTCGCCCGTCGCGCTCGCCGTCAGAAGCTCAGCCGCCTCGGCGCGGCGAGCGTCGTCGCCATCGCCGGTGCGGCCGGCGTCTCGACGTCGCTGGTCGGCGCCGACGCCACCCGGCCCGGCGTGGTCGCCGCTCTCGGCGACGCGAACACGCTCGGCTCCGCCGCCGGACAGCAGATCGCCGGCATGGCCCGCACGCCGTCCGGCGGTGGCTACTGGCTGGTGGGCCGGAACGGTGCGGTCTTCGCCTTCGGCGACGCCCGGAACCACGGAGCCCTCGAGGGACAGCGCCTGACGGCTCCGATCGTCGACATCGCGTCGACGAGCGACGGCAACGGGTACTGGCTCGTCGCCTCCGACGGCGGCATCTTCGCGTTCGGGACCGCCACGTTCCTGGGTTCGACGGGCGACCGCCCGCTCAACGACCCGATCGTCGGCATGGCCGCCACGCCGTCGGGCAAGGGCTACTGGCTCGCCGCGGCTGACGGCGGGATCTTCGCCTACGGAGACGCCGTCTTCTTCGGGTCGATGGGCGGCACCGACCTACGCCAGCCCGTCGTCGGCATGGCCGCATCACCGACCGGCAAGGGGTACTGGCTCGCAGCGCGTGACGGCGGCGTCTTCGCCTTCGGTGACGCGACCTTCGCCGGTTCCGCCGGGGGGCGTCGCATGAACGAGCCGATCGTCGGCATGGCCTCGTCGCCCACCGGCAAGGGCTACTGGCTCGTCGCCCGCGACGGTGGTGTCTTCACCTACGGCGACGCCGCGTTCCACGGGTCCCTCGCCGGTCAGGGGGGCGCGCCCGTCGTCGACGTGAGCGCCACTCCGGACGGCGACGGCAGCTGGGTCGCCACGGGCGGCCGCTTCCTCGGCAACTTCGAGGTCACCTGCTACGCCCTGCGTGGCCGGACGGCGTCGGGTCTTCCGGTGAGCCGCGAGCGCATAGCGGTCGATCCCCGGGTCATCCCGATGGGCTCCGAGGTCTTTATCGGCGGCGAAGGCAGCCGCATCGCCGCCGACACCGGCGGCAACATCAAGGGACGCCGCATCGACATCTGGCGCCCGAGCTCGGCCGAGTGCCGAGAGTTCGGCCGCAAGACCATGCCGGTGTACGCCCCGCAGTAACGCCTGCACTCGCCGCAGTACTTGCCGACTCGGAGGAAATTCTCCGGAACCCATCCGGAGAATTTCCTCCAGATCGTCAGATGTTGGGGTGGTGCACAGGTAGCCCTGTTGGGGGGTTCGCCTACAAAGCGGCGCTGAGCAGCCGATAGTTGAATTCGTGGCGATCCTCCGGCAGACCCAGGTGGCGAAGCGTGCACGTGGCCCTCGCCTGGGCGAGATGCTCATCGCGAAGGGCATCATCTCCGACGAGCAGCTCGAAGAGGCACTGCGCGAGCAGCAGGTGACGGCCGAGCGTCTCGGCACCATCCTCGTCACCCGCGGCTACGTCGACGAGGTCGACCTCGTCCGCACGCTCGCCGAGCACTTCGGCCTCGAGTTCATCGACCTCGAAGAACGTCCGATCGACCCGAGCGCCGTGCAGCTGGTCAAGGAGTCGTTCGCTCGGTACCACCAGCTGCTCCCGGTCGGCTGGGAGAACGACCGACTCCTCGTGGCGATGGTCAACCCGACGAACGTCTTCTCCCTCGACGACCTCCGCAGCGTCACCGGCGAAGACATCCGCGCGCTCATGGCCGAGCCGAACCAGCTCATGCGGGCGATCGACCGCGTGTGGGGCGCGGCCGAGAGCGACGAAGCGATCCTCCGCATCGAGGAGGAGATCGGCACCGAGGACATCAACGAGGCGCTCGCGTCGGCCCAGGCCGAGGACGCCCCCGTCATCCAGTTCGTCAACCAGCTGATCACCCGCGCGGTGAACGAGCGCGCCTCCGACATCCACCTCGATCCACTCGAGCGCGAGATGAAGGTCCGGTTCCGCATCGACGGCGTCCTCCACGAGGTCATGACCGTCCCTCGCGCGGCGCAGGCCGCCGTCACCAGCCGCGTGAAGATCATGGCGGAGATCAACATCGCCGAGCGCCGCATCCCGCAAGACGGTCGCATCGCGCTGTCGGTGAACGGTCGGTCCGTGTCGCTTCGTGTCGCGACCCTTCCGACGGCCTACGGCGAGGCGATCGTCATCCGGGTCCTCGAGGAGTCCGAGGGCATGCGGAACCTCAGCGAGATCGGGATGTCGGTTGCCGCCCTGAAGGTCTTCGAGGCCGCCATCCGGCGCCCGTGGGGCTCGATCGTCGTCACCGGCCCGACCGGATCCGGCAAGTCGACGACGATGTACGCGGCGCTCCAGGAGCTCAACAGCCCCACCCGCAACATCATCACGATCGAAGATCCGATCGAGTACCGCCTGGCCGGCGTGAAGCAGATGCAGGTCAACCGCAAGGCCGGTCTCACGTTCGCCAGCGCGCTGCGGGCGATCCTGCGCTCCGACCCCGACATCGTGATGGTCGGCGAGATGCGCGACGTCGAGACGGCGAAGATCGCGATGGAGGCTGCGCTCACCGGTCACCTCGTGATCACGTCGCTCCACACGAACGACGCCGCGTCGACGCCGGTGCGCCTGCTCGACATGGGCATCGAGCCGTTCATGGTCACCTCTGCGATGTCGGCGATCGTCGCCCAGCGCCTCTGCCGCCGCCTGTGCGAGCGCTGCAAGCAGCCCTTCGATCCGGGGGCCGACGAGGCGCTCGAAGACGTCCTCCCCGAGTGGGTGTTCAAGCAGAAGGGCAACACGTTCTTCAAGGCCGTCGGGTGCAACGCGTGCTCGAAGACCGGCTATCTCGGCCGGATGGGCATCCACGAGGTCATGGAGATGACCGAGGAGATCGACCAGTTGCTCGTCGCGAAGGCCACGCCCCGCGAGCTGCAGGAACTGGCGATCGAGCAGGGCATGGTCCCGCTGCGCGAAGACGCTCTGCGGAAGGCCGCCAACGGCGAGACGTCGATCGACGAGGTCCTCCGGGCCATCGCGTAGCCGGCGCGGTAGATCCGGCATCATCAAAGGGTGCATTCGGCCGGCGCGGACGACGATCAGCTGGAGTTCTGGGGCGACGACGTCCTGCCCCGGCCCGCGCCTGCCGCTCGCGCGCCGTCGGTCGAGGAGCGGCTCCGGGAACGGGAAGAAGCCGTCGCACGCCGCGAGGCCGCGATCCGCCAGCTCGAGGGTGAGACCGGCCAGGCCCTGATCAAGATGCGGCTCCAAGCGGAGCACGAGCGGCGGCTCCTGTACACCTCGGCGGACGCCGACGCCGCCCGGATCGTGGCCGACGCCGCGAACGAGGCCGTCGCCGCTGCGCGCGTCAGCTCGCAGCGGGAGGTCGAGCGCATCCTCGCCGACGCGCGCGCCGATGCCACCCGGCTTCGGGGCGAGGCGGAGGAGATCGTCCTCTCGGCGAAGGACGAAGCGGCACGGCGCCGCATGGACGCTCGTGTCGAAGCCAACGAGCTGCGCCTCGCAACCGAACGCGAGCTGGCCGGGATGCGGGCTCGCTTCGACGAGCAGGTCGCCGCCGCGCGCCAGGCGCTCGACGACGACATCGCGGCCCGCCACGCCGCGGCCGACGCCGAGATCCGTGATCGCCGGCGCGCTCTGGAAGCCGAGATCGCCGCCCGACGCCAGGAGTTCGAGGCCGAACGTGCCGCGGCCGGCGCCGCCTTCGAGGCCGACGTCGATCGGCGGCGCGAAGAGCTCGAGGCCGAGACCATCGAGCGTCGTCGCGCGCTGCGCGCGGATGCGGCACGCCAGCTCGAAGAGGTCGACGCGGAGATCTCGCGCCGCCGGGCAGCCTTCGAGGACTCACTCGCGGAGCGGGAGGCGGCGTTCGAGCGAGTGTGGGCCGAGCGGCGAGCGGAGCTCGATGCGTTCGCGGCGCAAGTGGCGTCGCGTGAGGCGGCGGTGTCGGCCGCCGAGGACGACCTCGAGCGCCGCTACGACGAGCTCGCCTCGGCCCGCGATGCCGTCCTCGGCGATGCGAAGGCACTGGCCGACGAGTGGTTGCGCGAGGCCGACGAGGAGTGGCACGACATCGTCGACCGTGCTCGCCACGCCGCAGCGCTGGAAGCCCTCGACGCTGCGGACGCCGTTCGTGACCGCATCCTCGCGGGAGCCGAGCTCGCGGCGCAGGCCCGGGAAGCTGCGGCCCGTCAGTTGGTCGAGGCCGAAGACGCTGCCGCTGCTGCGGTCCGAGACGAGATGCTGGCCGAGGCTGCTCGCCAGCGCGACACCATGCTGGGGGAGGCCCGGCGTGAGCGCGATCAGCTGCTCGCGGACGCGCGGCGCCGGACCGAGGAGCTCGTCGCGGACGCCGAGCAGCGGAGCGAGCAGCTCGTCGCCGAAGGACGCGCAGCGGTCGTCCGCATGCAGGAGGACGCGGACAGCCGCATCGCCGCCGAGCGCGAGGTGATCCTCGCTGCGGCCGAGGAGCAGGCCCGCCGCATCATCGCGGAGGGCCACGCCGCAGCCGAGCGGATCGCCGACGATGCGCGGACCGAAGCTGCGTCGGTCGCGGGCGATGCCGCCAGCGACGCCGCGTTGGTGCGGGCACAGGCCGCGGAGGCGCTGGCTCGGACCCTTCGCGACGCCGAGGAGCAGGCAGCTGCGGTGCTCGCGAAGGCCGAAGCCGAGGCCGACGTGTTGCGCGAGCGCGTCGCGGGCGAGCTCGCGCCGGCGCGTGACCATCTGCGCGCGGCACGTGAAGACCTCGCCGAGCTCCTCGAGCGGTCACGGAAGCTGCTCCCGGCGCTCGAGTCGGCCGAGGCGACCTTCGACGGCGCGGCTCGAGACGAGCGACCGGATTTGCACGCGGTGCCGGAGCCCCCGCAGCCTCGCCAGCCCCACGCGCCTCGGATGTTGCCGGTCGAGCGGCCGCCGCTGATCGGGTCGGCTCGCCGTGATCGTGGCGTCGACGAGCCGATCGTCCTCGACGACGTCGTCGATCTCGCCGGCGCGGGCGAGGCGACCGAGTTGGATGCGTTCGACCGTCCCCGCCGGCGCCGCTTCAGCCGTCTCTTCGGCCGCTGAGCCAGAGCCGCTGAGCCGCTGAGCCGCTGAGCCTCGGATGCCTCAGATGAGGCCGAGGCGGCGGGCACACGACGGCCACTGATCCCAGCCGGATCGCGCTTGCAGCTTCTTGGCCGCAGCGAGTTGCTCCGCGTAGGAGTGGTCGATCGGGTCGCCTCCGTAGCCGAGGCTCCGCCACGTCGGGATCGAGAACTGGAAGGCACCCCGGTACTTGCCGCTCTTCGACACGGCTCGCGGGTCGTTGTGCGACTCGCACTCGCCGAGGGCTCGCCAGATGTCGGGGTTCGCGGCCGCCATCGCGGCGGCGCGGCTGCGGGTGGTGCGCCGGTCGGCGGCCTGGGTCGCACGGAGGCGGTCATGCCGGGCGGCCTCGATCATCGCCTGCTCGTCGTCCTCCGCCGACGGCTGCGGCCCGACCACCGACGTGAACGTGGCGGCCGTCGACGACGCGGCTGCTCGCGTCGACGAGAGCGACGTGGTGAGCGTCCGCACCTCGCGGCGGGGTCGCTCTCCACGACGGGCGGTCTCGGATGCTTCCCCCGACGACGTGTCGACGGGTGAAGCGAAGGCGAGGACGCCGACGATGGCGCCCATCGCCAAGCGGCGCATGAGTCCCCAGATGACCTTTCCGGCCACCCGGCGTCGATCGGGAACCCGACGGACGCGAGCGGCAACAGCGATTGACCGAGGAGTTCTAGCCGACGCGCGACCGCTGTAAACGGCTTCTGTACTGTGGCGGACGACACACGGAGGGGAGCATCAACACATGCGCGTGCCGCTGACCGTCGGAGATTTCCTGGAGCGGGCCGACTTCGTCTACGGCGACCGGATCGCGGTCGTCGACGAGCCCGGACGCCCGGGGTCGCTCGGTTCGATCACCTACAGCGAGCTCCACCGCCGCGCACGGACGATGGCTGCGGCACTCGATCGGATGGGCGTGGAGCAGGGCGAGCGGGTCGCGATCGTCAGCCAGAACGCAGCCCGGTTCCTCATCGCCTTCTACGGCGTCAGTGGCTTCGGGCGCGTCCTCGTTCCGGTCAACTTCCGGCTCAACGCGGAAGAGGTCAACTACATCGTCGACCACTCGGGCGCTTCGGTGCTCCTGATCGATCCCGAGCTCGACGAAGCGCTCGCCGGTGTCACCGCGAAGGAGCGCATCCTCCTCGACGGCACCGCCGATGCCGAGCTGTTCGCCGACGATCCGTCGGCCCAGCCGCAGGCATGGGAGCCCGACGAGGACGCGACGGCGACGATCAACTACACGTCGGGAACGACGGCGCGCCCGAAGGGCGTGCAGCTGACGCACCGCAACAACGTGCTCAACGCGATGAGCTTCGGCTGGCACGCAACGGTGACCGATCGCGACGTGTACCTCCACACCCTCCCGATGTTCCACGCCAATGGGTGGGGGATGCCGTACGCGTGCACGACCATGGGCGTGAAGCAGATCGTGCTCCGGAAGGTCGACGGCGAAGACATCCTTCGCCGGATCGACGAGCACGGCGTGACGCTGTTGTGCGGCGCTCCCGCGGTCGTCGCCGCGATCCTCGACGCCGCGTCCGCGCGGCGAGAACGGGGCGAGGAGATCCCGGGCCGCGATCGTGTGCGGATGGTGGTCGCGGGCGCGCCCCCGCCGTCGAAGACGATCGAACGGGTCGAGACCGAGCTGGGCTGGGAGTTCATCCAGATCTACGGCCTCACCGAGACGGCGCCGCTGCTCACGATGAACCGGGCTCGCTCCGAGTGGGACGAGCTCGACTCCGCGGAGCGGGCTCGCCTGCTCTCACGCGCCGGGGTGCCGTGCGTGGGGGTGAAGGTCAGGGTCGACGACGAGGGCGAGGTGCTCGCCAAGTCGAACCACGTGTTCGAGGGCTACTGGAACCAGCCGGAGGAGTCGGCCAAGGCACTCGACGGTGGGTGGTTCCACACCGGCGACGGCGGCTACCTCGACGGACCCTACGTCGTGATCGCCGACCGGAAGAAGGACGTGATCATCTCCGGCGGCGAGAACGTCTCGTCGATCGAGGTCGAAGACTGCCTGTTCCAGCACCCTGCCGTCGCCGAGTGCGCGGTGATCGGCGTGCCCGACGAGAAGTGGGGCGAGACGGTGAAGGCGCTCGTCGTGCTCCGTGAGGGGCAGTCGGCGACGGAGGCGGAGCTGATCGAGCACTGCCGCGGACGGATGGCTCACTACAAGTGCCCGACGTCGATCGAGTTCCGCACCGAGCTCGCTCGTACCGCCACCGGCAAGCTCCAGAAGTTCAAGCTCCGCGAGCCGTTCTGGGCCGGCCGCGACCGCGGCGTCAACTGACGCAGCTCAACCAGTAGCCACCAGCTGGGCGATCGTCTGCACCAACGCGCCCTTCTTGACGCCGAGATCCTTCAGCACGCGCGCCGCGACGCCGTCCTTCTCGCCGACGAGGCCGAGCAGCAGGTGCTCCGTGCCGATGTAGTTGTGGCCCATCTTGAGCGCTTCCGACAGCGAACGTTCGAGCGCCCGCACCGCTCTCGGCGTGAGCGGTTGGTCGCCGTGCACGCGTTGCGGCCCTCGACCGATCATCGACTCGATCGCCTGTTGGACGGGAGGCGGCGAGACCCCGAGCCGCTCCAGCGCCTTGGTGGCGACCGCGTCCCGGTCACGCAGGATGCCGAGGAGCAGGTGCTCGGTGCCGACGAAGTTGTGATCGAGCCCGCGCGCCTCGGCTTGGGCGTTGTCGAGGGCGGTCCTGGCCCGTCCGGTGAAGCGACTGCCGAAGCTGAACGACGCGGCCTGCTTCACGAACTTCTGGTGCACGGCCTGCTTCGACACGCCGAGCGCTCCGCCGATCTCGGCCCACGAGTGCCCTGCGTTCCTCGCCTGCTCGACGTAGTGGCTGACGACGGCGTCGGCCACTGCAGTCACGTCGTCGCTCACGGCCACGGCGGCGTGGACGAGGCCGAGGGGCGAGGGGTCGTCGGCGCGGTCACGGACAAGACGGATCAGCTGGTCGAGGTCCATGCGTCAAGTGTGCGTTGACGAACGGCCGAGCGTCAATGGCAGATTGACGTCAGGCGCCGGCGAGGTCTTCGCCCTCGTAGGTGCCGCCGTAGAAGCCGGCGAGCATCTCGAGGAGTCCCTCCGAGCGGTCTTCGGTCCCGTCAGCTTCGACCACCCACCCCGCGAGCGGACGCGAACCGGGCGGCAGCGCGGCGGCGATCATGCCGTCCTCGTTCAGGGCTTCGGACAGCTCGCGCGCGCCCGCTTCGGTGAGTCCGTAGAACCGGTAGGTGCGGGGCACGGGCATATCCTTCCCCGTCGCCGTGCCAGCGCTCCGCCATCCCGCCGACCGCGAGATCCTGCGGCTCGCGGTGCCTGCTCTGGGGGCGCTGGCGGCCGAGCCGCTGTACGTCCTCACGGACACGGCCGTCGTCGGCCATCTCGGAACACCGCAACTGGGCGGCCTGGCCATCGCAGGCACGGTGCTGACGACCGCCTTCTTCCTGTTCAACTTCCTCGCCTACGGCACGACGGCGGCCGTCGCCCGCTTCGTCGGCGCCGATCAGCGGGCGGCGGCGGCGCAGCACGCCGTCCAAGGGGTCTGGCTCGCCGCCGGGCTCGGGATCGTGCTCGCCGCAGCCGGCGTCGTGTTCGCGCCCGGCGCGATCGACCTCTTCGGACCCACCGCCGAGGTGCGCGAGCACGCGATCACCTACCTGCGGATCAGCGCCCTGGGTGCTCCCGCGGTCCTGCTCGCCCTCGTCGGCGTCGGGTACCTCCGGGGACTGCAGGACACGAAGACGACGCTCGTCATCGCGGTCGGGTCGAACGTGATCAACCTGGTGATCGAAGTCGTCCTCATCTACGGCTTCGACCGGGGGATCGGCGCATCGGCCCTCGCCACCGTGATCGCGCAGGTGTGCGCTGCGATCGTGTACCTCGGCGTCGTGTTCCGGAGCGTCGTCGCCGCCGGCGTCGCGTGGGCGCTCGATCCGGCCCGCCTGCGACGTCTCGTCGTGGTCGGGCAGGCGCTCTTCCTCCGGACCGGGTCGCTCCTCGCCGCGCTGGCCGTAGCGACGGCCGTCGCATCGAGGTTCGGCGAGGTGCCGCTCGGAGCGCACCAGATCGCCTTCCAGCTGTGGAGCTTCCTCGCGCTGGTGCTCGACGCCATCGCGATCGCCGGCCAGGCGATGGTCGGACGCCTGCTCGGTGCCGGTGACGCCGCGGGCGCACGACACGCGTCGCGCCGGATGGTGCAGTGGGGCGTCGTCGCCGGGTGCACCTTCGCAGCGCTGGTGATCGCGCTGCGGCCCCTGCTCGCGCCGGCCTTCACCGACGACCAGCGGGTCATCGACCTCGCCCTCGACGTGCTGATCGTCGTCGCTCTCCTGCAGCCGATCAACGCCGTGGTGTTCGTCCTCGACGGGGTGCTCATCGGCGCGGGCGACCTGCGCTACCTCGCTGGAGCGATGGCTGCGAGCTCGCTGCTGGTCTTCCTCCCGATCGCGGTGGTCGTCCGTGCGAGCGACGCGGGCCTCCTGTGGCTGTGGGCCGCGCTCGCCGGGCTGATGGTGGCCCGGTTGCTGGGGAACGTCGCCCGCTTCCGCGGCGAGGGGTGGCAGGTCGTCGGCGCCGACCGCTGACGCCAGCACGGCGTCCGCGTGAGCTCCGCGTCGGGTGCGCGTCGAACCTCAGCCCGCGAGGAACGACAGGCGGACCTTGCGCGACGGGTTGTCGTCGTTGAGGTCGACGAAGACGACGTGCTGCCACGTGCCGAGCGCGATCTCGCCGTCGAGCACGGGCACGACGACGAACGGGGCGACGATCGCCGGGAGGACGTGGTCGGCACCGTGGCCGGGCGAGCCGTGGCGGTGGACCCACCGGTCGTCGCGAGGCAGCACGCGGCCAAGCGTCTCCAGCAGATCGGGCTCCGACCCGGCGCCGAGCTCGATCAACGCGATGCCCGCCGTCGCGTGCGGAGCGAAGACGTGGACGAGCCCGTCGCCACGCCCGCGGCAGAAGTCGCGAACGTCGCGTGTCAGGTCGTAGAGAGGCGTCGCCGACGTGTCGATGCGGAGCTCGGTCGAATCCATCGCGAGATGATGACCCCCATGAGCGCCCCGTCCGACACCGTCCGCGTCGAGACCGACGGACCCGTCACCATCGTCACGATCGACCGCCCGCAGGTGCGGAACGCCGTCGACGGCCCGACCGCCGCCGCGCTCGCAGAGGCGTTCCGGTCCTTCGACGACGACGAGGCGCAGTCGGTTGCAGTGCTCACCGGCGCAGGCGGAACGTTCTGCGCCGGTGCCGACCTCAAGGCGATCAGCGACGGGCGGGGCAACCGGGTCGAAGCCGACGTGTCCCGAGACGGGCCGATGGGGCCGAGTCGCATGTTCCTGTCGAAGCCCGTGATCGCCGCGGTCGAGGGACACGCGGTTGCCGGCGGCCTCGAGCTCGCGCTGTGGTGCGACATGCGCGTGGCCGCGCGCGACGCGATCTTCGGCGTCTACTGCCGGCGCTGGGGCGTGCCACTCATCGACGGCGGCACCATCCGGCTCCCGCGGCTGATCGGCCACTCGCACGCGATCGACCTGATCCTCACCGGGCGCGGCGTGTCCGGCGACGAGGCCCAGCGGATGGGCCTCGCGAATCGCCTCAGCGACCCGGGGCGCGCGCTCGATGACGCGGTCGCCCTCGCCCACGAGCTGAGCGAGCTCCCTCAGCGGTGCATGCGGTCCGACCGACGATCGGCCTACGAGCAGTGGGACCTGTCGGTCGACGACGCGCTGGCGCGGGAGACCGAGCTCGGCCTCGAGGTCATCCGGTCGGGCGAGACGAGAGAGGGAGCGAGTCGCTTCGCCGCCGGCGCCGGGCGTCACGGCGCCAAGGCCTGACGCGCGGTGTCACCTCGTGCGGTGGTGGTCGACCGATGCGTGATGGTCGACGCCATCGACGGCGGTCGGGCTCACGTGGATCACCGCGCTCGTCAGCCTCGGCACGTCGTGGAGGAGGGCGTGGTACGCGGCCTCGGCGATCTCGTGCCCTGCGACCACCGTCAGGTTCGCGTCGACGTCGATCTCCACCTCCGCCCGCAGCTGGTGGCCGAGCCAGCGCACGCGCACGTCGCTGACCGCGTCGACGCCCTCGACGGCTGACACCACGCGCTCGATGTCGTCGAGCAGCGCCGGCTCCACCGCGTCCATCAAGCGCCGGTACACGTCGCGACCCACGCCGCGAAGGATGACGAGGATCGCCGCCGTGATCACGAGGCCCACGACGGCATCGGCGGCCCGCCAACCGAGGGCGACACCGCCAGCGCCGGCCAGGACGGCGAGCGACGTGAGGCCGTCGGTGCGGGCGTGCATCCCGTCGGCGACGAGGGCGGCCGACCCGATGCGGCGGCCGACGGTGATCCGGTAGCGGGCGACGAGCTCGTTGCCGATGAAGCCGATGACGCTCGCCCCGGCCACCGCGCCGAGGTAGCGGACGTCGACGGGGTCGAGCAACCGGTGGATCGACTCGTAGCCCGCGAGGATCGCCGATGCGGCGATGGCGACGACGATGAAGAGCCCCGCCAGATCCTCGGCGCGGCCGTAGCCGTAGGGGTAGCGGCGGGAGGCGGGACGCTTGCCGAGGCGGAACGCCACCCACAGCGGCAACGCGGTGAGCGCGTCGGCCACGTTGTGCAGCGTGTCGCCGAGCAGGGCGACCGACCCTGAGAAGACCACGACGATCGCCTGCAGCAGCGCGGTGACGCCGAGCCCGACGAGCGACACCTTGAGGGCGCGGATGCCTTCCTCGCTCGACTCCAGCGCGTCGTCGACCCGGTCGGCGGCATCGTGGCTGTGGGGCGCTTCCAGCCCGAAGAACCGCTTCAGCCGGGATCCGCCGTGGTCGTGCCCGCCGTGGTCGTGCCCGTGACCGTGCTGATCGTGCCCGTGGTCATCGTGGCCGTCGTGTGCACGCGCAAGGACCTGCCGGTCCGTCGGGTCGGCAGGTCCCTGCAGCGTCACGACCGACGATCTACTGGTTCTCGAGGGCCTGTGCCAGCTCGTCCTTGTTCATCTTCGACCGGCCCTGGATGTCGGCCTCGCGGGCCTTCTCCATGAGCTCGTCCTTGGTGAGGTCGATCAGGCCGCCGGCGCCCGACTCGGAACCGCCCGAGCCCGTGCCTTCCTCCTCGGCCTTGAGCTGCTGCTTGCGCTCCTCCACCTTCGTGCCGAGCTCGTCGAGCTTGTCGCCGAACTGCTCACGCAGCTTCGGCCACGCCTCCGACTCCTCTTCCTCGACGTGGTGCTGCACCGCTTCCTTCAGCTGCGTCATCAGCTGCGGGAGCTGGGGATCGTCGGCCTCGAGCGACTGGATCTGCTCGATCAGCTGCTCGGCGTCCTGGTGCTCCTGCTCGGCCTCCTGGGTGATCTCCTGGTCGGCCTTCTCGAGCGCCGGGTAGACGATCTCCTCCTCGACGGTGGCGTGGCGCAGCAGCTCGTCGCAGATCTGCATCGCGATGTTCCAGTCCTGCGTCTGCTCGTACTCCGCGAACAGCTGCTCGACCTCGCGATGGTCCGTGTTCAACAGCTCGGTGACGTCGGGCATGCGTCCTCCTCTAGCGATCGTGGGTCTCCTCGACGTACCCGCTGTCGTCGACGGCAACACGCAGCGGAGCAACCCTGCGACCGCGCGATCCGCCTACGATGCCGGCGTTCACCGGGGAGCCCTGATGCCGGGCTGAGAGGGGTGCGGCAGCGCCCGACTCGTCGAACCTGATCCGGGTCATGCCGGCGAAGGGAGAGGGATGACGACCACGAGCCCACTCGAGGCACCGCGAACACTCGACGACGATGCGCCGCGCACGCTCGGCCTCACCGACCAGCTCGCCCTGTGGGGCAACCTCGGCATCTCGCTGCTGCTGGTGGTCGCAGCGACCTTCGTGCTAGCGCCCGACCCGTCGCTCCCACCGCTGTCGCTCGTCGCGGCGCTGACGGCGATCGTCGTCGGCGCTGTCGTCGGCAACGTGCTCCTCGGGCTCGCCGCGCGAGCAGGCGCCGAAGTCGGCGCACCGGCGATGGTGCTCGTGCGAGGACTGCTCGGCCGACGGGGATCGACCGTGCCGACCGTCGCGAACATCGCGCAGAACATCGGATGGGCGGTCGTCGAGCTCGTCGTCATCGCCGAGGCCGCATCGAGGCTGCTCGACGAGTCGCTGCGTCCGATCGTGGTGATCGTCGCCGGACTCGCCGCGACGGCGATGGCGCTGCGGCCGCTGGGGGTGGTGCGGGTCTACCTGAAGCGCGTGGCGGTCTGGCTCGTCCTGACGTCGAGCGCGTACCTGCTGTGGCACGTGGCGAGGAGTCCGCTTCCACCCCTCGGCGAAGGGTCGTGGAGCGGGTTCTGGAAGGCGACCGACATCGTCATCGCGTTGCCCATCTCGTGGATCCCTCTGGCCGCCGACTACTCACGTCACTCGCGGACCGGACGCGACGCCTTCCTCGGCGCGTCGTTGGGCTACGGCGCGGCGACGCTCGCCTTCTTCGTCCTCGGTGTCCTCGCGACGGCGTCCGGCGAGGCGGGGGACGACGTGATCGCTTCGCTGCTGGCCATACCGGCCGGAACGATCGCCCTGCTCGTCCTGGTCGTCGACGAGCTCGACGAGGTCTTCGCCAACCTGTACTCGACCGTCATCTCGGCGCAGAACATCGTGCCGAAGCTCGACCGGCGCGTCGGCGTCGCGATCACCGGCGCGTTCGCGACCACGATTGCGTTCGTCGTCGACGACTACGTCGCCTACGAGTCGTTCCTCTTCCTGCTCGGTTCGGTGTTCGTGCCGCTGTTCGCCGCGTTCGCCGTCGACTACTACCTCTTCCGCCGGCGGACGTGGGACGTGTCGGGCGACGCTCCGACGCGAGCGCTGATGTTCGTGCCGTGGATCGCCGGCTTCGTCGTCTACCAGCTCGTGAACCCCGGGTTCGTGTCGTGGTGGGCGCCGCTGTGGATCGACCTCAGGGACGCGCTCGGGATCACGGTGCCCTCGTGGGCGTCCGCCTCGATCCTGAGCTTCCTGACGTCGGCCGTGATCGCCGCCGTCGTCGGCGGGCTCAGTCGCCCCGCTTCCCCTTCGGCGGCTTCGACGTCGTCGTCGTTGTCGTCGTAGACGGGGGCGGTGCGGGAGCCGGTTCGGCTGTGGGCGCCGGCGCCGGTGCGGGTGCGGGCGCGGGCGCAGCGGGATCACCTGTTGCCGGCGGGATGGCCGCCGCGGCGGGATCGATCGTGCCCGGCGTCGGTGCGCCGACGACGATCCCCGGCGGCAGCGGGATGCCTTCCGGCATCGATCCGATCGTGGTCGGCGGAGGCCACGCCGCCACGTCGGGCCGGTGGAAGTCGCGGACCTCGAGCAGCCCGACCGCCTCGCCCATGAACCTGCCCCAGATCTGCGCGGGGAACGAACCGCCGGTGACGTTCACGCCGCCGACGCCCTTCATGCTCTCCTGGCCGAGCGGGTGGCCCATCCACACGGCAGCCGCCATCTGCGGCGTGTACCCGGCGAACCACGCGTCCCGCCACTCCTGCGCGGTGCCGGTCTTGCCCGCGGCCGGACGTCCGATCGACGCACGGCGGCCGGTCCCCCGTTCGACGACGCCGCGCAGCACGTCGGTGACCGCGCGTGCCACCTGAGGATCGATCACCTGCTCGCCCTGCGCGGTGTTCTCGAAGATCACGTTGCCGGCGCGATCGAGCACGCGCCGGATGAACATCGGCTGATGGCGCACCCCGTCGGCGGCCAGCGTCGCGTAGACGGAGGCCATCTCGAGGGGAGACACCTCGCCGGTGCCGAGCACGATCGACGGATACGCCGGCAGCTTCCGGCTGATGCCGAGCTTCTCCGCCATCGCCGCGATCTTCTCGGGGCCGAGGATCAGCGCGAGCCGTGCGTACGCGCAGTTGGACGACTTGATCGTGGCGTCCCGCAACGAGACGATCGCCCGCTCGCCGCTGCCGCCGTCGTAGTTGTCGACGTTCCACGGCTCCTGCGGCGGAGGCATCGGGAACGTGCACGGTGCAGTCGCATCGACCACGTCTTCGGGTGATCGACCGTCGGCGAGCCACGCCGCGAGTGCGATCGTCTTGAACGACGAGCCTGCCTGGCGGGCGCCTTGGGTCGCGAGGTTGTACTTCGCCTGCTCGAAGCCGGGGCCGCCGACCAGCGCGCGCACCGCGCCGTCGGTGGGATCGACCGCGACGAGCGCCGCGGTGAAGGGGGATTCGGGCAGGAGGTCGGTGACGGCACGTTCGGCCGAGGCTTGCAGCGCGGGGTCGAACGTCGTCTCGACGCGGATGCCGCCGCGGAACACCGTCGTGAAGCGGTCTTGGGGCGTCGCCCCGAGGCGTTCGTCGGCGAGCAGCTGACGCCGCACCTCCTCGGTGAAGTACTGCGTCGGCTGGGCCCGCCGGACGTGGAGCTCCGCCGGCAGCGGCGTCGCATCGGCCGCGGCGGCTTCCTCCGGGGTGATCTTGCCGAGCGTCTCGAGACGACCGAGGACGTGGCGCCTGCGCTCCAACGCGGCCTCGGGGTGGCGGAACGGGTCGTAGGTCTCTGGGCTGGAGATGAGGCCGGCGAGCAACGCCGCCTCGGGCAGCGTCACCTCGGCCAGCGGCTTGGCGTAGAAGCGCTCCACCGCGGCGACGACGCCGTGCGCACCAGCGCCGAAGTACACCGTGTTGAGGTAGCGCTGGAGGATCTCCTCCTTCGAGAACTCCTGCTCCATGCGGTAGGCGAGCACCGCTTCCCTCGCCTTGCGGTCGTAGCTGCGTTCGTTGGTCAGGATCGCGTTCTTCACCAGCTGCTGGGTGATCGTCGACCCGCCCTGCTTCACCTCACCCGACGTCGCGTTCTCACGGACGGCTCGCAACACGCCCCGAAGGCTGATGCCGTCGTGCTCGAAGAACGCGTGGTCTTCGGTCGCCAGCACCGCGTCGATGACGACCTGCGGGATCTGGTCGAGCGGAACGGGGACGCGGTCTTCCTCGTAGAGGTTGTCGAGCACGCTTCCGTCAGCCGCGACGATCTCTGAACGCACCGCGAGCGGCGACAGCTCGATGTCCGGGAGCCCTTCCGAACGCGTGGCGCCGCGAAGCGTGTCGGCGCTGGCCAACGTGAGGGCCAGACCGGTTCCCAACAAGATCGTCGCCAACGCGATCGACGACACGAGCCGCAACGCCCAACGCACGTCGCGCATGTACCCACGAGGGGTGTCGAGCTACTCCTCGAGCGACACGCGCGGCACGCCGTCGACGACGTGAAGCGTTCCCGGCAGGCCCATCATCAGCACGGGATCACCGGTGAGATGCGCCGCACGCACCGCGACGACCTCTCCCTTGTGTTCGCCTGCCGTGATCGTGATCTCGAGTCGAACGGTTCCATCGTCGACTTCTTCGGCATCGATCACGAAGATCGAGTACTCACCATCCGCGAGGTCGGACACGCAAAAAAGTCAAGCAAACCGGGGCTTTTCGCGCACGTCGAACTCCGAAACCCTTGTGCCACAAGGCGTTCTGCCTGTGGAAATGCTTGACCTACCTACGCGAAACCTCTTTCATTGCAAACAACTTCCTCAACTTCCCCAACATCGGAGGTCTCGCCTTGAACAAGAGTGAACTGATCGACGAGATCGCTCGTCGCTCAGACCTCGAGAAGCGTCAGGCTGAGGCTGCGCTTCAAGCACTTGTCGACGCAGTCATCGACGCAACGAAGGCAGGGGACAAGGTCAGCATCCTCGGGTTCGGCAACTTCGTTCCGACGTCGAGGGCCGCACGAACGGGTCGCAACCCTCAGACGGGGGAGCCCGTCGAGATCGCGGCAGCGAAGGGCGTGCGCTTCGCTCCCGGTAGTGCGTTCAAGACGGCGCTCAACGGTTGATGCGCGCTGTCGTGAGATCGGCATACGCCGAACCGGCGGCAGCGGCCGCCATCGTCAGCACCGATTCCCGAGTGAAAGGCCCCCGTTCAAGATGAGCCCTGCTGCAAAGAAGGCCGCTCCTGCCGCCAAGAAGGCATCGAGCGCGAAGAAGTCGTCGACCAAGAAGGCCGCAGCGAAGAAGACCGCGGCGAAGAAGGCGGCACCGGCGAAGAAGAGCACCGCCAAGAAGTCGACCGCGAAGAAGTCGACCGCCAAGAAGGCAACCGCCAAGAAGTCGACGGCGAAGAAGAGCACCGCCAAGAAGGCGAGCCGCAGCACCAAGAAGTAGGCCTTCGGCTTCGGCCGGAGCAACCGGAAGACCAGTCGAAGCGGGAGCCGCAGGGCTCCCGCTTTCGCGTTCGCCGTGAGCTGCTACAGGTTCGAGATGAGGTGGAACGCCTCGCCCGCGGCTGCTCCGACGTGCGAGCCGTGATCGGCGAGGCGGTCCATCATCCGCTGGCGGAACGACGCCACCTGCTCGTGGTTCGAGACGTCGTCGATGAACATCGTCGAACGCAGCTGCGAGCGGTGCTCCATCAGCGCAGCGAACTTCTTCTCCGCGAACCCGTCGACGAGCTCGACGTGGTTCACCTCGTCGGCTTCCCACAGCAACAGCGCGTCGGGGCGGTGGTGGGGGATCGACTGCTCCGGGAAGAAGTGCGGATCCCGCGCTGCCACGATGCCCTCGACGGCGAGCAGGCCGGCGTGGCGGTGATCGGGATGGAGGCGGTAGCGCTTCCACGGGTCGTGCCCGAGCACCACGTCGGGCTTCACCATCCGGATCCAGTACGCGACTTCCCACCGCTGGCGCAGCGACGAGTCGAGCTCGCCGTCGGTCCATCCGAGGAAGATCACCTCGCCGGTTCCGCCGAGCGCGCGAGACGCCGCACGTTGCTCTTCCTGTCGCGAGGCGACGAGCTTCGCGGTGTCTTCGGTCGGGTCCCAGCTCCCCTTCGACCCGTCGGTGCACACGAGGTGCACGATCCGACATCCGTCCGCCGCCCACTTCGCGAGCGTCGCGCCCGCGCCGAACTCGATGTCGTCGGGATGCGCTCCGACGGCGAGCGCGCACGACGGCGTCGGCAGGTCGGTGGTGATCTCGGAGCTCGGCTTGCTGAGGGGGTGGGTCATGCAGGGGTGCTCGCTGGTCGGAGGACGGAGGGTGGCAGGTCGGCAGGACGATCGACGTCCCACGCGAGATCCTCGATGCGCGCGATGCGCACCGGTAGTCCGAGTCGACGAAGCTGCGCGAGGTGGCGGCCGAACGACTGCGGCCCGTACATCGGCTCGAACGTGATCGCGGTGGGGATGCACAACACGTTGGTGCCGTCGTCGCCGCGGTCGGGCACGAGCGTCGCGCCGGGGAAGGCGGCCAGTCGCGCGAGGCGTGACGCGAAGGGGAGGTCGGCATGGGCGACGACGACCCGTTCGAAGCCGCCAGCGGTGCGCACGGCGGCGATGCCGGCGCGGATCGATCCGTTGAGGTCGAGCCCTTCCGTCGACACGACATGGCCATCGTGCTCGACCGCCCACGCGGCGACCTCTGCGTCGTCGGTGGCGACGAAGACCGGCAACGGCGCCGCGGCCTCCAGCACGCGCGTCGCCATCGCTCGCGCGAGGTCGGCACGGCCGGCCGCGTCGAGCGCGGGCGCGAGCCGGGACTTCGCCGCGTCGAACGCCTTGATCGGCACGACGACGGCAGCGGACGGCATCGGGCGAGTGTACGAGCGGCTACGGGGCTTCTTCGCCGCCGGCGGTAGCGTGAGCGACATGAAGGTTGCCGTCATCGGGGCAGGTTCGTGGGGCACCGCAGTCGCTGCCATCGCCTGTCGCAACGTGCCGACGGTGCTCTGGGCGAGGCGTGAGGAGCTCGCGAAGGAGATCCGCGAGTCGCACCGCAACAGCGACTACCTCCCCGACTTCAGCCTGCCCGAGTCGCTGACCTCGACCTCGTCGTTGGAAGAGGCCGTCGAAGGTGCGGAGGTCGTCGTGATGGGCGTGCCGTCGCACGGCTTCCGCGACATCCTCGGCCGGCTCGCGCCGTACGTCGCGCCGGGCGTACCGGTGATCAGCCTGGCGAAGGGCGTCGAGCAGGGAACGCTCAAGCGCATGACCGAGGTGATCCGCGAGGTCGCGCCCGGACATCCCGCAGGCGTGCTCACCGGACCGAACCTCGCGAAGGAGATCCTTGCGGGCTACCCCGCGGCGAGCGTCGTCGCGTTCGACGACGACGGCATGTGCACGACCCTGCAGACGGTGTTCTCGACCGACGCGTTCCGCGTGTACCGCAACGAGGACGTCGTTGGCTGCGAGGTCGCCGGCGCGCTGAAGAACGTGATGGCGATCGCCTCGGGCATAGCCGACGGCTTGGGCTTCGGCGACAACACCCGCGCCGCGCTGATCACCCGTGGGCTCGCCGAGCTCAGCCGCCTCGGCATCGCCCTCGGCGGCAACCCGCTCACCTTCGCCGGCCTCGCCGGCATGGGTGACCTCGTGGCGACGTGCATCTCCCGGCAGAGCCGGAACCGCCACGTCGGCGAGGAGCTCGGGAAGGGCAAGACGATCGAGCAGATCTCGGCGGAGATGAACATGGTCGCCGAGGGCGTGAAGACGTCGCGCGCCGTCGTCGAGCTCGCGGGCCAGCACGGCATCGAGATGCCGATCGCCGAGCAGGTCGTCGCGGTGCTCTACGAGGGCAAGAAGGCGGCGGACATCATCCCTGCCCTGATGCGCCGGTCGGCGAAGTCCGAGCTCTACGGCATGCGCTGACGTGGGCGCGTACAACTGGGCGCTGCGGCGCGCCATGGGCCGGCTCCGCATCACCGACGACGTCGTCCGCCACCTGACCACGTTCCAGCGTCTCGGCGAGACCGTCGAGGTCGAACTGCCCCGAGAGCTCCTGCCTATCGGCGCCCGGACCGTCTTCCGTGCGGTGCGCACCCGTGCCGCGGCGCAGCTCGGCGTCGACTGGGTCTGGCCGTACTGGCTCGAGCGCCAGCTCGATCCGTCGTCACCGGCGTTCGTGCCGCGCGGGCACCTTCCCGTGCTCACGAACGTGACGTCGCGCAACTGGACGGCCATCGGCACGATCGCGTCCGATCGCAAGGCGATCGTCGATCCTCGTGGACTGGTGACCCCGTGGTACGACGGCTGGTCGCTCGACTGGTGGGTCGGCGCCGGCTCGTCCGACGACGGCGAGACCCACCGGTGGTTCGCACCGTCGCGGGAAGCGGCCGTCCGGCAGCGGCTCCTCGACGACACGCCGGTCGTCGAGACGAAGATGAGGGTGCCGGGCGGCGACGTCCTCCACCGCGCGTACGCGGTGGCCGAAGACGAGCCTCTGGTGGTGGTCGAGCTCACGAACCGCACGCCGGTGCCGGTCGCGGTCGCGCTGGCGGTGCGGCCGTACAACCCAGAGGGTCTCGCGGTCGTCGAGCGGGTCGCGCTCGAAGGCTCGGGCGAGACGGTGCTCGTCGACGGCCGTCCGGCGCTGCTGTTGCCGAGGCGGCCGAGCCGCATGGCCGCGTCGACGTTCCACGACGGCGACTCCGCGCTCTCGGTCTTCCGAGGCGACACCACCGAGACGCTGCCCGAGATCAAGTGCGAGGCCGGGCTGGCCCAGGCCGCGTTCGTCTTCCCGCTCGCGCACTCGGCGACGTTGCGAGTCGCGATCCCGCTCGAGCCCGAGCGTCGCACCCGCCGTCGCGGGCTCGCTCGGCGTCGGGCCGGCCGGGCCCACGACCTGGCGAAGATTCCGGCGGGAGATGCGGTCGCGCGTGGATGGCGAGCGCAGACAGATCGCGGCATGCGTCTCGTGCTGCCGGAGGGGAAGCTCGCATCGGCCGTCGACGCGAACCGTCGCTTCATGTTGCTCTTCCACGAGGGCGACGACGTCGTGCCCGGCCCCTTCACGTACCACCGCTTCTGGTTCCGCGATGCCGCGTACCTGCTCGTGGCCATGGACCGCCACGGGTTCCACAAGGAAACGGCCGAGGTCATCGCCCACTTCCCGGCCCGCCAGCGGGTCGACGGCTTCTACTTCAGCCAGCGCCAGGAGTGGGACGCGAACGGCGCCGCGCTGTGGGCGATGGCCGAGCACTGGCGCCTCACCGGCGACCTGTCACCCGTCGACGTCGAGTCCGTCGCGCGGGCCGCTCGTTGGATCGAGCGCAAACGTCAGGCCAAGCGGAAGCGCAGCGACCCTGAGCTCAAGGGCCTCATGCCGGCGAGCATCTCGGCGGAGCACCTCGGTCCGTTCGACTACTTCTACTGGGACGACTTCTGGTCGCTGCGCGGGTTGCGCGATGCAGCGACGCTCCTACGGGCGGCAAACGAAGACCGGGCGGCGGCCGACGCCGAGGGGTGGGCCGAAGGTCTCGACGCCGACCTCCGCCGGTCGATCGAGATCGTGACCGCTCGCCTCGACGTGCCAGCGATCCCCGCGGGACCGCGCCGGCGCATCGACCCTGCGCTCATCGGATCGCTCGTCGCGTGCGAGCCGCTCGGTCTGCTCCCGGCCGACGACGAGCGGATCGCGGCGACCGCGGAGGTGATCCGGGAGCGCTTCTGCATCGGCTCCGCGTTCTTTCAGGGCATCAGCCACACAGGGCTCGGCACCTACCTCACCCTGCAGCTCGCGAGCGTGGAGCTGGCGGCCGGTGACGAACGCGCGCTCGAGCGTCTCCAGTGGATGGTCGACAGCGCGACGCCGACCGCGACGTGGCCGGAGGCGATCCATCCCCAGCTGCTCGGCGGCTGCATGGGCGACGGCCATCACGGATGGGCTGCGGCCGACTTCCTCTCGTTCGTGAGGAACCTGCTCGTGCGCGAGGTCGACGGCGGCGTGGCGTTGCTGTCGATGATCCCGGAGTCGTGGCGAAACCAGCCGATCGAGGTCCACGACGCGCCGACGCACCAGGGCCTGCTCTCGTTCGCGGTGCGCTGGCATGGCGACAAGCCCGCGCTGTTGTGGGACCTGCGTCCGGACGCCGCGGGTGCGCCGTCGAAGACGATCCGCATCACCGCTCCCGGTCTCGACCCCGCGTGGTCGACCACGGAGCTGCGAGGCGAGCAGCTGCTCGGTGTCGGGGTGCCGGCCCGGCCATGACGATCGAGCCCGACGACACCGACGCGGAGATCCTCGCGCCCGATGTCGATCGCGAGCTGAAGCGCCTCGGCGCGTCGGACGACGAGATCCGGCTCGCCCGCGAGCACAACCTCGTCGCGCTGCTCGCTGCGGTGCACGCGGCCATGCCAGCGGAGCCCAAGTACGTGTCGGGCGAGCTCTCGGAGCGGGTCGGCGTCGACGACGCCATCGCGAAGCGCCTCTGGCGGGCGATGGGCTTCGCGGACGCGGGGGAGGGCGAGCGGATCTTCACCGACGCCGATGCCGAGGTGCTGGCCGTGGCGCACGCGTCGATCGCGGCCGGCATCACGACGGTGGACGAGTCGGTGCAGATGACGCGTGTGATCGCGTCGTCGATGGCTCGCATCGCGGAGGCGATGGTGTCGTCGACGATGGCCGACGCGGACATGCCGACGCCCGAAGCGGAGGCGATGTTCGCGCTCACGGTCGAGTCGATCTTCGACACGTACTCGAAGCTCATCGACTACGTCTGGCGGCGCCATCTGCAGGCCGTGCTCCGGCGCCAGTTGCTGGCAACGCTCGAACAGGGCGAGCAGGGCTCGACCTACGCCGTCGGCTTCGCCGATCTCGTCGGCTTCACCGCGCTGAGCCAGGAGCTCTCACCAGCTGAGCTCGCGGGGGTGGTGACCCGGTTCGAGGACCTCGCGTTCGACCACGTCGCGCGACACGGCGGACGGGTCGCGAAGGTCATCGGCGACGAGGTGATGTTCGTGGTCCGCGACACGGCCGCCGCCGTCGAGACCGGCCTCGATCTCGCAGAGGCATACGCCGACGACGAGGTGCTGTCCGACGTGCGCGTCGGCATCGCGTGCGGCGACGTGCTCGCGCACGAGGGCGACTACTACGGGCCCGTCGTCAACCTCGCGAGCCGCATCGTGAACATCGCGGTGCCGGGGTCGGTCGTCGTGTCACCGAGCGTGCGTGAGACGCTCGGCGACGACGACGGGCGGTACGTGTTCCACGGGCTCCGACCGCGGCAGCTCAAGGACATCGGGCGCGTTCGCCTGTGGCGTGTGCGCCGCGGTCATCCCTCCAGGTGAACGGTCGCGATGCGCCAGGGCGCGAGCTCGACGCTGCCGTCGACGGGCTCGAGCGGCCGGCCGCGTAGGTCGACCAGCCACCCACGCCGGGTGCCGAAGTCGACGGTCGTCGCTCGCGACGTCGGGTTGAAGACGCGCACCTCGAGCGCGCCGCCCGGCACCCGCCGCACCGCCGACACCTCGGCGCCGTGGATGTCGAGGAGCGCGCCTTCGGCCGGACGATCACCCATCGCCCGGGAGTCGGCGACGATCAACGGAAGGAACGCGTCGTCGACGAGCGCGTACGGGTTCGCCGCCGAGCCCACCGCAACGGCGTAGCGCACCTCGACCCGGCCGATCATCTGCGGGCCTTCCACAGCGAGCGTCGGCCCGGCCTGTTCGTTGCGGGTGGCCATCGGACCCTGGCTGAGCATTCCCGTCGCGCGCAGCAGGGTGAGCGCGACGGCGTTTCCGCCGTCGACGAGCTCGTACTCGAGCAAGCCCTCGTGCACGATCGTCACGTCGCCAGCCCGCACGAACCGGCGCGACGGGAACGTGGGCAGCCCCTGCTCGCTCGGACCGCCTTCCGCATCGAGGCCCCGCTCGACGGTGGCGAACGCGCACTCGGCGGTGCTCACCGTCGCGCGCGACGACAGCGGGAAGACGGCCCGGAGCCGGTGATCGCGGCTGCGGTTGTCCCAGGCGGTAGTGATGCGGACGAGCTCCTCGCCCGCGTGCACCGAGACGAACGTGTCGATCGCCGTGGTCACCGAGCCGGAGCGAGCACCCTGCTCGTCGACGCGCTCCGGCAGCGTGTACGTGCGTCGGATCACCGCGGTCGCCCGCACCGGGCCCGTCTCGACGACGTGGACCTCGACGGCGTCAGGCGCGGTGACGACGACGTCGCTCGCAGGCGGGCACCAGTTGTAGGTGTCACCCGCGTCGCCGTCGTCGACGAGGCGGTTGTGGCCCGCGACGCCGTTGATGGTGAGCTCGCCCGTCGCCTCGTCGACCTCGACGGTGACGGTGCCGTTGGTGATCGTCGTCCCGTCGACGCGCACGGCGCCCTCGCTCGACGCCGTCGTCGCCGTCCACGCCCGCCACCCGTACGCGCCGATGGCCGGAACACGAGCCAGGAGGCGCTGCACCGGTGGGCGGTCGAGCCGCAGGCGGTACGCGGAGTAACGACGCTCGCCGAGGTGCGCGTAGAGCGTCCGCCGAGCGTCCTCCACCTGCGGGTTGTCGGTGCGGGCGGTGCCGACGCGGAAGATCACGTCGAGCTCGTCGCCGTCTTCCTCCATGTCGATCTGGTTGACGAAGAAGTTGTCGGAGAACCTCTGGCGGTGGATGGTCGAGAGCACGCCAGAGAAGTCCTCTGGACGGAAGTGGCGGCGCTCGGTCATGCCACCGGGTCGGCTGCGCACCACCTGCGTCCCGTCGACGGGCGCGTCGTCCGACAGCACGAGCTCGACGACGCCACCTCTCGGCCGCGCTGCCATGTTGAGGATGACCGGACCGTTCGTCGCCATCGACCGTCCGAACTCGGCCACCGCCCGCTCGGCGAGACCGTCGGCGATCTGGCGCGCCTCGGCGTAGCGGTTGAGCACCGCGTCGACGACTTCGTCGGCTGAGCACGCGCAGATCGAGTCGTGGGCCGCGTTGCGGATCACCTCCCGCCACGCGAGGTCGAGCAGCGACCCGGGCCAGCGCTCGGCCGGCAGCACGAGCGCGGCGAGCGGTTCGGCCATCTGCTCGAGCGCGCGCTCCGTTCGTGCTGCGGCCTGCTTCACGTCGACCCGGTTCGACCCGACGCCCATGAGCAGGTTCGCTCGCGCGCCGGAACGAAGCTCGCCCTTCCACGTCGGCAGCCCGTCCAGCGCGGTGGCCGGGCCGTTGAGGTGCTCCTCGAGGGAGGTGATGACGAACTCGTAGTCGTCCTGGATGTCGTTCGCCTCGGCGACCACCCGGCCGAGCCACGGCTGCGGTACCTGGTGGTCGGTGCCGTTCATGAACAGGATCCCGCCGACGAGCATCTCGCCGAGCTCCTGCTCGTAGGAGCGCACGCGCTGCACGAGCGTCTTCGCGTCGTCGGGGATGGCCGCGCCCGACCCGTAGCCCCGGAGCATGTACTCCGCTCGCACCTGCGTGCCGTCTGGCGCCTCCCACCAGAACCCGGAGCGGTCGACGGCGGAGGGGACGCCGCGCCACACCACGGTGTGGCCGAACCCGAACTGCGACAGCAGCTGCGGCATCTGGGCGATGTGTCCGAACATGTCGGGCAGGTACCCCACGTCCATCGCCCCGCCGAACGCGGCAGCTCGGGCGAGGCCGAGCTGCAGGTTGCGGATGTGCGTCTCGCCCGACACCAGGAACTCGTCCGGCAGCGTGTACCACGGCCCCATCGCGAGCCGTCCTGCGGCGGCGAGGCGACGCAGGACCTCCTCGGCTTCCGGCCGCACCTCGAGGTAGTCGTCGACGACCGCCATCTGCCCGTCGAGCAGGAAGCGCGCGTACGACAGGTCGGACTCGAGCTGCGGCAGGAACTCGTCGAGCAGGTCGACGAGACGCAGGCGGAACGTCTGGAAGGGGGAGTACCACTCCCGGTCCCAGTGGGTGTGGGGGACAATCGCAACGACGCGCCGGGGCATGAGGCGGAGGTTACGGCGTGGAAGCATGCGCAGCGTGTGCGACTGCCTCGTGGCGCTCCCGGGTTCCACGGCCGACGGGATCACCCGTTTCGCGAAGAACAGCGACCGCCCGGCCGACGAGGCCCAGCTGATCGAGTGGCATCCGCCTCGTCGCGTCGCCGGCGGGTTCGACACGACGTACCTGAAGGCCGTGACGGCAGGTCGTGGCACCGATTCGATCGGCGTGCTCGGCAGCCGCCCCGAGTGGATGTGGGGCTTCGAGCACGGCGTCAACACCGCGGGTGTTGCGATCGGGAACGAGACGATCTACACCACCGTCGACCCGCGTCCGTTCCCACCTGCGCTCACGGGGATGGACATCGTGCGCCTCGCGCTCGAGACGTCGCCGACAGCGGCGGCCGCCGTCGACGCCATCGCGGAGCTGATCGATCGATACGGCCAGGGCGGGAGCGGTCACCGCGGCAAGGAACGCCCCTACTGGTCGTCGTTCCTCGTCGCCGATCCGGGGGCTGCGTACGTGGTCGAGACCTCGGCGCGCGATTTGGAGGTCGAGCCGGTGTCGTCGACGCGCGCCATCTCCAACCGCACGACCATCCCGTCGTTCGACGCCGCGCACCGCCATCCCCGCCAGCCGGTCGAGGCGCTGGTCGACCCGCGGTGGAACGCGAGCAAGGCCGTGCTCGCGCAGGGTGACGTGACGGCCGATCGGTTGAAGGCCCACCTCCGCTCCCACGTCGGCGGAGACGACGGGTGGACCGTCTGCATGCACGTCGACGGCGTGGAGTCGACCACGGCGGCGATGGTCGCGGACCTGTCGTCCCGTCCGCTCGCGCGCATGTTGCTCGGGTCGCCGTGCCGGTCGATCTTCGTCCCGATGACCGTCGGCGCACCCGCAGGCGACCCGCTCAAAACGGCGGAGATCGAGGCGTCAGGAGCCGGCATCGACGAGCTGCTCGCGTTGGAGGACGATCTCGAACGGGAGGTCCTAACCGCCGGCGCGGATCCCGACTGGAACGCGTATGCGTGGTCGCGGGTGCGAGCGCTCGTCAGTCGGGGTCGGTGACGAAGTCGATCAGTCGCTCGACCGCGCCGACGAGGCTCGGCTCGAGGTCGGCGTAGCTCGACACGGCGGCGAGCAGCTTCCGCCACAGCACGCCAGGCTCGCCCACGCCGAACGCCTCGCAGATGCCCTCCTTCCACGGCCGCCCCTTCGGGACGACGGGCCACGCCTCGATGCCGAGCGCCTTCGGGCGGATCGCCTGCCACACGTCGACGTACGGCGTGCCGGTCACGAGGACGTGCGGCGTCCGGATCCGTTCGACGATCCGCGCCTCCTTCGATCCCGCGACGAGATGGTCGACGAGCACGCCGAGCTTCCGACCCGGGCCGGGGCGGAAGGAGACGATCTCGCGTTCGAGGTCGTCGATGCCGTCGAGGCGCTCGACCACCACTCCTACCGTGCGGAGGTCGTTGCCCCAGACCTTCTCGACGAGCTCCGCGTCGTGGACGCCCTCGACCCAGATGCGGCTCGCCGCCGCGACCTTGGCCGGACCGGTCTTCACGTTCACCGATCCGGACGCCGTCACCGCCGGGCGCTTCGACGACGACGCGGCGGCCGCGGGTGCGGGCCGCACGAGCGTCACGCTCTTGCCGTCGAGCGAGAACCCGCCGGGCGTCAGCCGGAAGAGGCGGTCGCCGGTGACGGTGCGCAGCACGACGCCCTCGCGGTCGAGGCGGACGACGGTGCCTCGCGTTCCGGACCCGCGGTGGGTCACCTTCAGCCCTGGCCGGGCCTCGACGTCCGGGTAGATCTCCTTCGTCCGCCAGTCGCCGTCGATCGGGCCGCTGAGGATGCCGTCGCCGGAGCCGCGTCGGGAGGTCACCCGACAACGCTACGGGCGTCAGCCGACGTTCTCGGTGACCCAGCGGAGGTACGGGTCGTGGCCGCCGACCACCGGGGTCACGAGCACCTCGGGCACCTCGTACGGATGCGCCTCGACGATCGACGCGACCGTGGCGTCGGCCCGTTCGGCTGTCGTCTTCACGACCAGCAGGTACTCGCTCGACTGCTGCGTCTTCCCCTGCCAGCGGTAGTGGCTGACGATGGGACCGACGACCTGCACGCAGGCCGCGGCGGCGCCTTCCACCAACGTCTTCGCGAGCCCGTGCGCGTCGTCGCGCCGCTCGACCGTCGTCGTCACCTGGACGACGGACGCCTCACCAGCGATCGCTGCCGACCTCTTCGCGAACGACGTTGAAGGCGAACACGGTGGGGAGCACCGCTCCGTCGGACAAGCGACGGATGCGGTAGCCGCCTCCCTGGACGGACTCGACCCGGAACCCCCGCTTCCAGCTGCGATCGAAGGTGCTGCGAACTTCCACGGCGGTGCCCGGGCGCAGAGCCTGTCGACTCATCAGTGCGTTCTCGGACATGGCGCCATTGTGGAAGCCTGAGCCGCAGCGGGCAAGGCGGACACGCCGGTTGCGCCCCGTTCTTCACCAGTTCGTCATGCGGTGGTCAGCTGAAGGGCGTTTCATGGCAGGAAGCGACACGATTCGGCTCACGGAGTGGACCTCCTGTGGCGGGTGCGCGGCGAAATGGGGCGCGGCTCCGCTCCGATCGCTCGTCGCCGACCTCGCGGTGTCGGCGGCGACCGCCGACCTCCTGGTCGGGCTGACGCCGTTCGACGACGCGGCGGTCCTGCGGGTGAACGACGACACGGCGCTCGTCTCGACGACCGACTTCTTCCCGCCACTCGTCGACGACCCGTCCGACTTCGGCGCCATCGCCGCGGCGAACGCCTGCAGTGACGTCTTCGCGATGGGCGCACGCGTCGTGCTGGCGCTGAACATCTCGGCGTTCCCGGAGCGCATGCCTCTCGCTGCGGTCGAAGCGATCTTGTCGGCCGCCGCGGAGGTGGTCGAGCGGGCCGGCGGCGTGGTCGCCGGCGGCCACACGATCCGCAGCGAGGAGCCGATCTTCGGCCTTGCGGTGCAGGGGTTCGTGCACCCCGACCGCGTGTGGACGAAAGCCGGCGCCCGCTCCAGCGACGTGCTCGTGCTGTCGAAACCGCTCGGTACCGGCATCGTCCTCGCAGGAGGTCGTGACGACGACAAGAGCGCCGCAATCGCTCGCATGCGGGTGCTGAACCGCGAGGCGGCGGAGGCGCTGTCGGCCGCAGGGCCGCAGGTCCACGCCGTCACCGATGTCACCGGCTACGGGCTGTTCGGACACGGGTGGGAGATGGCGGAGCGGTCGGAGGCGCGACTGGTCTTCTCCGCGTCCGCGCTGCCGCTCTACGACGGCGCGCTCGACGCGGCGAGGAACGGGGTCCGGACGGGCGGTGACGCGCGCAACCGGGCCGCGCTGGGCGAGCTGGTCGCCGTCGCGAGCGGCGTCGACGTCGCGATGGAGGCGCTGTGCTACGACCCCCAGACGTCGGGCGGGCTGCTCGCAGCGGTCGCTCCAGGGGCCGTCGGCGACCTCGGCGAGCTGTTCACCGTGATCGGCGACGTCGCCGCCGGACCTGCTTCGGTGGTCCTCCGCTGAGCGGTATCGTCGACGCCGCATGACTGCGACGGTGCCCGCCGTCCGACGGGCGAACCGTCGCACGGCTCCGAGCCTCTCGTACGAGCGCGAGCTGTGGGCCGAAGGCCACGACGTCGTCGTCGGCGTCGACGAGGTCGGGCGCGGCGCGTGGGCCGGGCCGATCACGGTCGGCGCCGCGGTCCTTCCGCCTGACCGGCGCGTCTACAAGGTGCGCGAGTCGAAGATGCTCACCGAGCCGGAGCGGGAGGCGATGTACGACCGCCTGGTCGGCTGGTGCCGCGCGTGGGCGGTCGGGCACGCGTCGCAGGAGGAGTGCGACACCCTCGGCATGTCGGCCGCGCAGAAGCTCGCGGCGCGTCGCGCCATCGAAGGGCTGGGGCTGTCGTCGCCGCCGGATGTCGTCCTCGTCGACGGCAACTGGGACTTCGTCGGTATGGGCACGACGCGCCGCATCGTGAAGGGCGACGCCCGTTGCCTGACCATCGCGACGGCGTCGATCCTGGCCAAGGTCTCGCGCGACCGCATCATGCGGGCGGAGGCCGAGAACTTCCCGGGTTACGACTTCGAGCTCAACAAGGGCTATCCGTGTCCGAGGCACAAGGCGTCGTTGCGCGCGTGGGGGCCGACGTCGATCCACCGGCGGGCGTGGGTCTTCATGGACCACCTGCCGTGGGGCATCGCTCGCGCCGTACCGGCGCACCTGGTCGATCCCGACCGCCCCGACCTGTTCACCGACTTGGAGGATTGAGTGTCCCGTCGTCTCCTTCGACTTCTCGCCGTCGTCTTCTCCCTCACGCTGTTGATGTCCGCCTGCGGCGGTGACGACGACGGCGACAGCGTCGAGTCGGGCAGCGGGTCCGGCTCCGGTTCGCGATCGTCGGAAGCCGCCGACCTCGGTCTGGTCGACGACGGGAAGCTGACTGTCTGCTCCGACATCCCGTACGCGCCGTTCGAGTTCGAGGACGGCGGCGACCTCAAGGGCATCGACGTCGACCTGATGAAGGCGATGGCGAAGGAGCTCGACCTCGAGGCCGACTTCCGCGACACCGACTTCGACGGCATCTTCGCCTCGCTGGCTGCAGGGAACTGCGACGTGATCGCGTCGTCGGTGTCGATCACCGACGAGCGCAAGAAGAACAACGAGTTCACCGACGGCTACTTCGAGATCAACCAGTCGCTGCTCGTCCGCAAGGGCGAGGAATCGACGCTCAACGACCTCGCGGCGCTGAAGGGCAAGACCGTCGGCGTGCAGTCGGAGACGACGGGTGCCGCGTACGCGGAAGCGAACGCCAAGGCGAACGGGTACTCGGTGAAGGAGTTCACCGGTGCCGACGAGCTGTTCACGGCACTCAAGGCGAAGCAGGTCGACGCCGTGCTGCAGGACTTCCCGATCAACTCCTACAACGCCGAGACGACCGGCGACACCGTCGTGTCGAAGGTGTTCGAGGAAGACGAGAAGGAGGAGTACGGGTTCGTCGTCAAGAAGGGCAACACCGCGCTCGTCGAGGCGCTGAACGCCGCGCTGAAGTCGCTGCGCGACAGCGGCACGTACGACGAGATCCTCGAGGAGTACCTGGGCGAGAGCGCGACGTCGTAGCTCGTCGTGAACACCTTCGTCGATGAGTTCCTGAACCTCGACGTCATCCGGGACATGCTCCCGGAGCTCATCACCGAGGGCGCCAAGAACACGATCATCTTCACCTTCTTCGCGTTCACCGGCGGGCTCCTCCTCGGGCTCCTCGTGGCGCTGATGCGGTTGAGCCGATCCCGCTTCGTGCGGTGGCCGGCCGCCGTGTTCACCGACGTCCTGCGTGGGCTACCGGCGCTTCTGACGATCTTCATCATCGGCTTCGGCATCCCCATCGCCACCGGATGGAAGTTCCCCTTCGAGCGCTACTTCCCGGGGTCGCTCGCCCTGTCGCTGGTCGGCGGCGCGTACATCTCCGAGACCATCCGTGCCGGCATCGAGGCGGTGCCCCGAGGGCAGATGGAGGCGGCCCGATCGCTGGGCATGCCGCACGGCGTCGCGATGCGGAAGGTGATCCTTCCGCAGGCGTTCCGGCTGATCGTGCCTCCCCTCACGAACGAGCTCGTCCTGCTGTTCAAGGACACCGCGCTGCTCGCTGCGCTCGGCACCGTCGCCGGCGGCAAGGAGATCACCAAGTTCGCCCGCGACTTCGTGAACGGCACGTCGAACAGCTCGCCGTTCGTCGCCGGGGGGATCATGTACCTGATCATCACGATCCCGTTGATCCGGCTCGTGGCGTTGTTGGAGAAGCGGGCGAAGGTGTCGCGGTGACCGCCGTGTCGTCGCCTCCGATGATCACGATCCGCGATCTGCACAAGTACTTCGGCGAGCACGAGGTGCTGCGGGGGATCGACCTCGAGGTCGCGGCCGGCGAGGTCGTGTGCGTGATCGGGCCGTCGGGATCGGGCAAGTCGACCCTGCTCCGTTGCATCAACCGCCTGGAGGAGCCGACGAGCGGGACGATCGTGGTCGACGGCGACGAGGTCACCGCCGCCCGTGTCGACCTCGACCGGGTGCGAACGAAGATGGGGATGGTCTTCCAGTCGTTCAACCTGTTCCCGCACAAGACCGCGCTCGGGAACGTCATGCTGGCGCTGCGGACCGTTCTCAAGCTCGACGCTCGCAAGGCGGAAGCACGTGCGCGGTCGCTGCTGGAGGAGGTCGGCCTCGCCGACAAGGCGGATCAGTACCCGGTACGGCTGTCCGGTGGTCAGCAGCAGAGGGTGGCGATCGCCCGGGCACTCGCGCTGTCGCCGAAGGTGATGCTCTTCGACGAGCCGACCTCGGCGCTCGATCCCGAGCTCGTCGGTGACGTGCTGGCGGTGATGCGGAAGCTGGCCGACGAGGGCATGACGATGGTCGTCGTCACCCACGAGATGGGCTTCGCCCGCGAGGTTGCCGACCGAGTGGTGTTCATGGACGAGGGCATCGTCGTCGAGCAGGGGCCGCCGGCCGAGGTGTTGGTCTCACCCCGTGAGGCGCGTACGCAGAGCTTCCTCGCGCGCGTGCGGTCTGCTGGTTGAGCGCGCCTACACCTGGTCGAGCACGGCGGCCGACACGATCGGCTGGAGCGGCGGACGGTCGCCGAGGCTGCCCCTGAAGGGCGCGTTGCCGAAGGTGAAGATGCCGCCGTCTTCGGCGACCATCAGGTAACCGCTGCCGAAGCCGACCATGCCGGTGACCGGCTTGTTGAGCTTCGTGTGGCCCATCGAGCCGTAGAAGGGTGCGTCGAAGGCGAAGATGCCGCCGTCCGACGCGACGAGCCAGTACCCGGACGCATCCGGATCGGGCACCAGCGACTGCACGGGCGCGTTGAGCTTCGTGTGGCCCATCGAGCCGAGGAACCTGCCATCGCCGAAGGTGAAGATCCCGCCGTCGGAGGCGACCATGTAGTAGCCGCGGCCGGTGGCGGTCGGGATCGAGTCGAGCACCGGGCCGTTCAGTGGGCGCCCCGCCATGTCGCCGTGGTGGACGGCATCGCCGTAGGCGAAGACGCGTCCTCGGGTGGAGAACAGCCAGTACCCGCGGCCGGTCGCCGTTCGCGACAGGCTCGTGACGGTCTCGCCGGTCGCCAGAGCGGGACCTCCGCCGTGGAACGGCGCGTCGCCGTGGGTGTACACCTGCCCTCGGTTGGTGACGGTCCAGTAACCGTTGCCGGTGCTCGTCGGCTCGAGGTCGACGACCTCGCTCCCGGCGGGCTCGTCGGTGTTCCCGTGCCAGCGGGCGTCGCCGAAGGCGTGCACGTCGCCGGTCCGTCCGATCATCCAGTAGCCCTGCCGTCGCGCCGGCTGGGGCTCTGGCCGCGAGGCCGATCCACCGGTGGTCGCGGAGCTCGGGTCGGTCGTCGTGGTGGTGGTGGTCGTCGTCGTGGTCGACTGCGGGCGGACGTCGGCGATCGTGCCCGTCGGCTCCTCGAAGCTCCGGGCGTTGTCGACGTCGTAGAGCCGGACCCGGAACGTCTCGTCGAGCTCGACCTCGTCGTCCTCTGCTGTCCGGACCGTGAACGTCGCCGACCTCGAGCCGGGCGGGATCTCGTACTTGGCCCAGGTGTAGGTGTAGTCGCGGTTCTCGGTCGCGGTACCTGGCTGCGTCGCGGCGATGAACCGGATGGGCGCAGGGCTCGTCTCCGAGAGGCGGAACTCGAAGGTCAGGCTCGAGCCCTCGTTGCCGCGCACGGATGCAGCGGTGATGGCCGGTCCTGGGTCTTCGTCGACGATCGTGACGATGCCTTCGCCGTCGGCGATGCCTGCCCGTTCCGGGGCCGACAGCACGAGCCGGAAGCGCTCGTCGTTCTCGTCGATCGAGTCCTCGTGAACGGAGACGTGCGCGTACTGGAGCGTCTGCCCCGCCTCGAACACGATGGCGCCGTCGATGTGCGTGAGGTCGTACTGGGTGTCGATGTCGTAGGAGGTGACGTACACCCGCGTGCGGTGGCTGACGGCGTACGACAACGTCACTGCGACCTTGAGTTGCGGGACGTCACGTGGTTCCCCTTCGACCATGGTCGCGTCGGCGATCGATGCCATCGGCAGCGGCCCGTCGACGGCGTCGATCGCCCCGAGCGCGATGTCGGTGTCGGGGCTCGAGCCGATCGAACCCGCAGCGATCAGCCGGCCACCGCTGACGACGATGTCGCGCCAGTGCTCGAAGTGCGAGACGTCGAGGTGCGCGAACCCGTCGCCGTCGAACGACGGATCGGGCACACCGACTGCGCTCATGCGAGCGACGCGCACGTTGAACTCCGCGCCGCCGAGGTCGTTGCCGTCGCCCAGGAGCACGACCCGGCCGTCCGGCTGCACCGCGAGTCCCTGGACCTCCCACTGCCGCATGCGCGGGAAGACGACCGTCACCGATCCGTCGCCGCCGCCGAACGCGGGCGCTGGCGCTCCGGTCGTGGTGAGCGCGACCACCGCTCCTTGCATCCACTGGCCGTCGAACGTGCGGGCGCCGACGTGGATCCCGTGCGTGGTCACGACGAGGTCGAACGGGTGGTCGACCCGCCTGGCCCCGTCGACGTCGACCGTCGTCGTCCCCGTGGTGCCGAACGAGGCGTCGAGGGTGCCGTTCGCGAGGTAGCGCTCGATGACGACGTCGGCGTCGGTGTCGGACATGCGGGTGGAGCCGGCGACGACGATCGACGTGCCCTGCAGCGCGACGAGCGGCGTCCGGGCGCCGAAGGCGTAGCCGTAAGCGCCGAGGTGGCCGGCGTCGCCGAGACCGGTGACGACGATGCCGTCACCTCCGCCGAAGGTCGTGTCGAGGAGCCCCGCGGGCGTGAGCTTCATGAGGTGGCGCTGCTGCTGCGGCGAGGTGCCGTCGGTCGCCTGCGTGAACACGCCGAGGACGATCCCGCCCTCGGGCGTGATGACGACGTCGGTGGCGTGCTCGTTCCTCCCGGCGATCGCATCGAGGGTCACGATGCCGTCACCGCCGCCGAAGGTGACGTCGGGCGTCCCGGTGGACGTCACCTTGGCGATGAACGAGTGGTACCGGCCGAAGTCGTCCTGGTGCCATCCCGCAGCCACGACGCCACCGGTCGCAACGGGCGCGACCGCTTCGAAGCCCTGCGCTGTGGCCGGTGCCGTGGACGCCGCCAGGGACGTCCATCCGTCGGCGGAGAACGTGGGGTCGAGCAGCCCGCTCGCGGTGAAGCGGGCGATCAGGCCACGCCGGAGGTAGGTCGAGTCGCTGGTGGTGGTGACTCCAGCAGCGACGAGCCGTCCGTCGTCGAGCGCAGCCAGCTCGTTGAGCTGGTCGTTGCCGTCGATGTCGTACGCCGCGCCGCCCTCACGAACGTCGTACTTGGAGCTCAGCGGCGGCGATCCGAAGCCCGACGCTGGCGCGCCCGCAGCGGCGCCGGCCGGAGTCGCCGGAACCATGGTCGACGCAGCTGCCGCGACGACCACCATCGCGACCACGACCCGACGAACCACGACGCCCTCCCCAGGACGCGGCTCGACACGGGCCGCTGGTTCGCAAGGTACCGGTGGTTCCGCGAAATCCGGCTACCTCGCGGCGTACAGCTACGTTCGGTCCATGACCTTCCGCGAACGCCTCGTGATCCGCGTCTTCGCGCTCTGGACGATCTGGGTCTGGGGTACCCGGATCTGGAACACCATCGGCGACCCGGACCACTCGTTCGGCTTCAAGGCCGTCCACGTCGCGCTGGCGCTGGTGTCCGTCGTTCTGGCGGTGGCCACGTGGATCGTGCTCTCGCGGTCGCGGCGGCGAGAGCGAGAGAAGGCCGCCACCGCTGCGGCAGCTCTCGAGCTCAGCGCTGTCTGAGGCGTTCTATGCGTCGCTCCCGAAGAAGCGGATCGGCGCTGCGGCGCTGTTCACCGACGCGTCCCGGTCTCGCCTGCTGATCGTCGACCCCGTCTACAAGGACGGCTGCGAGCTTCCGGGCGGCCTGGTCGAGGACGGCGAGTCGCCACGAGATGCGTGCGAGCGCGAGGTCCTCGAAGAGCTCGGCTGGACCGTGCCGGTCGGCCGCCTGCTCTGCGTCGACTACGTGCTCGCCGGCGGGATCCGCCCCGACGGGCTGATGCTCGTCTACGACGGCGGCACCGTCACCGACGAGCGGTGCGCCTCGGTCCGCCTCCCACCCGACGAGTTGTCGGCGTGGTCGCTCGTGGGCCGCGACGTTGCCGCAGCCCGGCTGGTACCCCGCGTCGGCCGCCGCGCCCTCGCAGCCCTCGACGCGCTGAGCTCCGGGACCGTCGCCGAGCTCGAAGACGGCTACCCGCTGCCCCGGACCTGAACGTCGGCGAGCCGGGCGACCTCCGCCGCGGACGTCGGCGCCCGAACGTCGGCGAGCGCGCCTTCCGTGATCTCGCGGACGGTTGCGAACGTCTCGTCGTCGACCCATGTCGGGCCCGCGAGCGCGTGGAGGTAGATCATGCCGCCGGGCCCGCTCGATCACGGCTGCTGAACCTGGGGTGTCGCGGGTCGTCTGGGGACACGAGTGGTCGTTTGCCGGTTCCTTCGACGAGGGCCCAGCCGTGGAGGGTCTTGAGGTCGTGGCAGTGGTCGCAGATGCGGTCGAGCCAGTCGATCAGGGTCACCTTGGTGTCGGCCCAGTCGACTCGATGGTCACGTTCGAGCCGCCCGACTTGGGGGCAGCCTTCGGTGGTGCAGACGGGGTCCTTCCACTCCAACGCTGATTGCTGCCACGCGTTCGGTGCGCGTCCGAGGTGGGCGACGCCGACGACCTTCTTGCCGTCGGTGACGATCGCGGCCAGGAACGCGTTGCCGGTGGCGAGCATGTCGTCGATCACGGAGACGGCGACGGGGCCGTAGCCGGCGATCTCGGTGACCTCGCCTTCGATGGGATAGCCGCGCAAGAGCGCGTCGAGGTCGACCCGCACGAGGATCTTTGCCTGCGACCCGGCGCCGCGATGCTTCCCGCCCGAGGTCTCGGTCACGGTGGCCACCAATGCGTCGGCGTCCAGCGCTTCGGACCGCTCTCGTCTGCCTTCTCGGCGGGCGGCGTCGAAGAGCGCTCGGCGCTTCGGCTGGATCGCCGCCATCACCGCGGCGATCCGCTCCGGGTTGTCGCGCAGCGTGATCGACGACGACCCATCGGCATGGCTCGAGCGGCGGAGGAAGCGTTCGTCGTGGATCCGCTTCCGCCGGTCCTCGGCGCCGCGGTCGGCTTCGGCCTTCAGGCGGTCGCACTCCGAGCGCAGTTCGGCGTGGGAAAGCCGCTTCGCCTTGTCGACCAGCGAACCAGCATCAGCACGAGGGTTCACCGACAGCGCGCCCGCGATCAACGTGGTCTGCTGCGACGACAGCTCCCCGCGCGCCGCAGCATCCGCGACCTCCGGCAGCGCACCCAGCTGGTCGGCCGCCGACAGCTCCGCCGCGGCTTGGCCGACCGACACCCCGGAGAGCTTGGCCAGTTCGTGCGCGGGTGACTTCTCGCCCCGCTCGCGGTAGCTGCCCAGCGCCGCCAGCCGAGCGGCAGCCCTCGTCCGCACAGAGGCCGCCATCTTCTCGATCCGCGTCGCCTTCTCGACCGCCAGCCGCGCCGCGTGCAGATCGAGGAGTGCAGCGTCGAACGAGGCCGACATCTCGGCCACTTCCCGCTCGATCTCCCGCAACGTCAGCACAAGAGGGACGATACGACGGGGGTGAGACAGAAATGCCGGCGGCGCGAAGGTCTACGTTCGGGTGCGTGCGGTATCTCGAGTACGACGCGTCGAGGTCGGTCCCGAACGTCGTCATCGACGGATCGCCGAACGAAGCAACGGTGCTCTCGCTGACCCACTGGCCTGGCTTCCCCTGTGCCGAGCCGTCGCTCAAGGCGGACCTGTCCGCCCAGATGGCGCTCCGGTACGTCGAGCGCGGGCTCGACCTGCACGGCGAGGCGGAGGTGGTCACGAACAACCACTTCGATCAGGACGGGCTCGTCGGCGTCTACGCCCTCGTCGCTCCGCACCACGCGATGGAGCACCGCGAGCTCCTCGAGGACATCGCGGCGGCCGGCGACTTCGGCACCTACCGCGATCGTCGGGCGGCCCGCATCAGCGCGACGATCTCGATCACCGGGCAGCTGACGCCCGGCGACCCGTACCCGGTCGGCCTCGAGCACCTCCCGCGGATGATCGACGACATCGACGTCTACCGCGACCTCTGGATCGACGACGACGAGCGCCTCACCGCGAGCGAACGGGCGATCGACGACAAGCTGATCTCCATCGAGGAGGACCCAGCTCTCGACCTCGCCGTGGTGACGGTCGACCCGTCGTTCGAACGTACGTGGGGCCACCGGTTCACCGGGCAGCGCTACACCGGCGTGCACCCGATGGCGATCCACAACGCGACGGACATGAGCATCGTCGCGCTGGTCCACGGCCGGCGGTTCAAGCTGACCCATCGGTACGAGACGTGGGTGCAGTACCAGTCACGGCCTCGTCCCCAGCGCGTCGCCCTGCTGCCGCTCGCCAGGGAGCTGAGCGAGCTCGACGCGGTGAAGTGGCGGGCGGACGGTGTCAGCGCCCTCACGCCGACGCTCTCGCACGACGGCGACTCGTCGATCGACGCACCGACGTTCCTCGATCGTGTCCGCACCTATCTGCAGACCGCGCCGCCCGCGTGGGATCCAGCTGTCGGTCATCGGGCTGCAGACCAGTGACCGACGTCGTCATCCGTCCGCTGCGTCGTGACGAAGCCGACGCGGTCGCGGCATGGGCCTACGAGGCGCCGTACGACATCTACGACGGAGATCCGGCGAACGCGGCCGATTTCCTCGCGGTCGACGACGACGGCTACGGCTACTTCGGCATCGCGCGGCGGGACACCGACGAGGTCATCGGGTTCTGCTGCTTCGGCGTCGAGGCGCGGGTCCGGGGACAGGACGCCCAGCCGGGCACGGTCGACGTCGGCGGCGGCGTTCGTCCCGACCTGCTGAGCCGAGGCCTCGCGACGCAGGTGTTCCCGTCGATCCTCGAGTTCGCCCGACTCCGCTTCAGACCCGAGCGCTTCCGGACGGCGATCGCCGCGTTCAACGACCGCTCGACCCGCCTGTGCCTCTCCGCCGGGTTCGACGTCGTGCGCCGCTTCGACGTCGATGGGCGGGAGTTCCAGGAGCTCGTTCGTGACGCCTGAGACCACGACGCCGGTGCCGGTGCCGGTGCTGCTGATCACCGGCACCGTCGGCGCAGGCAAGACCACCGTCGCCTACGAGATCAACGACGCGCTCGCCGAGATGGAGGTCCCGAACGCGACGATCGACCTCGACGCGCTCACGGCGATGTGGCCACCGTCGTCGCGCTGGAACGCCGACCTCATGTTCGAGAACCTCGCCGCGCTGTGGCCGATCTACCGAGCCCATGGAGCGACGCGGCTGGTGCTCGCCCACGTCCTCGAGGACGGGAGTGAGGTCGACCGCTACCGCGCCGCGATCCCGGGAGCGGAGATCACCACCGTCCGCATCACCGGTCCCGAGCCGGTGCGTCTCGAACGGCTCACCAGGCGCATGCCAGAAGGTCCGTCCCTCGATTGGCATCTGGCGCGAACCGTCGAGCTCGAGGAGATCCTCCAGCAGGCTGCACACGAGGACTTCGTCGTCGAGAACGACGACCGCCCGGTCCGAGATGTCGCGCTCGATGTGCTGCGCCGCGCTGGCTGGATCTGACGCCAGGGGTGTTGTCGAGTGGTCACGCGGGCGAAGCGACGACCTCGAACGAACCTTCGATCACGAAGGCGACGAGACCTCCGTCTGTGCCGACGGCGTGCAGTTCGCCCGACGACCAGTGCGCAGCCTGCAGCGGGCCGATCGGGTGCCTCCGGCCGTCACCGCCTGAGACCCACCCCTCCCCGCTGACTACGCAGAACAGCTGCACGGCCATCGCTGCGTGCTCAGCGATCTCGCCGCCCGCGGCGAGGTGGATGCAGACCGTACGGGCGGCGTCGTCGGCGCCCATCAGGGGCGACAGCGTCGCATTCCGACTGCCGAACGCGTCGATCGAACGCCCAGCGGAAGCGTCGAAGCGGACGATCCTCACGACGCGTGCTCGACGATCACGAGCGGTTCGGCTCGTTGTCGAGCCACGAGCCCGACACCGTCGCCATGAACTCGGGCTGGCGACGGAAGCCGAGCGACTCGTAGAACGCCTGAGCGTCGTCGGTCTGCAGGCCGACGTGTTGTCCGGGCACCGCCTCGATCAACGAGCGAACCATTGCCGACGCGACGCCCTCACGGCGACGGGACGACAGGGTCCACACGTCGACGAGGTACGCGTTGCAGACGCCATCCGACAGCAGACGTGCCGTGCCCACCACCCGCCCACCAGCGTCACGTGCGAAGACCACGTGTTGCGACTGCTCGAACGAACGTCGCAGCGCGGCAGGCGTGCGACCGTTGTCGAAGGCGTCGGCCACGAGGTCGGCCTTCACCTGCGCCCAGTCGACCGTCGAGCAGTCGCCGTCGTAGGTGACGGTCACCCCGCCCGACCGAAGTCGTCGTCGAGACGCTCGATGTCGTCCTCACCGAAGTAGTCGCCGTGCTGGACCTCGATGAACACGAGGTCGCCGTCAGCGCGGTTCTCGATGCGGTGCGCGGCGCCTCGCGCGATGTCGATCGCCTGGCCTCGACCGACGACGTGCTCCTCACCGTCGAGGGTGACGACGCCCTCTCCCCGCACCACGAACCAGTGCTCCGAGCGGCGCGCATGCGTCTGGTAGCTCAGCCGCTTCCCCGGGAGGACGACGATCTCCTTCACCTTGTGATCGTCGGCGTCGCTCAGGACCGTGTAGTTGCCCCAGGGGCGTTCGTCGTGCTCGCGGATGTCACTCACGTCGACAGTCTGACGTCGAGCGCGAGGGTCAGGCACCGACACGCGCCGCCCGCCTTCTGGAACTCGCTCACGTCGACGACCTCGACGGTGAACCCCCACGCCTCGAGCTGCCGGCCGACCTCCACGGTGCAGCCGGGCATCACGATCGTCCGCCCGACGACGACGGAGTTGGCGCAGAACCGCAGCGTCGCCTCCTCGTCGAGCACGAGCAGCTCGGGAACCAACGACTCGATCACCCGACGGCCGTAGGCGTCCCAACCCATCGGCGCGACGATCGCCCGTCGCTCGTCCAACGGACAGAACGTGATGTCGAGGTGGTACAGCCGCTCGTCGACGAGCTCGACGCTCCGCACGGCCGCACCGGTCAACCGCGAGAGGTACGCGTGGGATGCGGCGTCGCTCCGCATGCGGTATCCCGACACGAGCACGGAGCCGAACGGCAAGGCATCGCCCGCTCCCTCGTGGGACACGCCGAGCGGGAGCTCATCGACGGTGAACCCGTTCGACGAGAACCACTCGACGTTGTGCGGCGTCTCGCCCTGGCGCTCGGGATGACGGAAGCGGGCCGGCACGAACTGCGTCCCGTTGACGACACCCGCGTTGGCGGTGAACACGAGGTCGGGGAGCCCCTCGACCGCGTCCATCACCTCGACTTCGGCGCCGGCGGCGCGCAGCGTGGCGACAAGGGTGTCCCACTGCGACTGCGCGCGATCGACGTCGACCGGAACCTCAGCTGACATCCAGCTGTTGATCTCGTACAGCACGCCGAAGTGGGTCGGCGGGCACATGAGGAACCGCCGCCCCCACGACAGCTCGCCGTCTCCCACCGACGCCGCGGTCACGGACCGCAGAGCTCGGACGCGAGCTGGTGCACGAACAGCCCGACGTCGGTGACGATCCCGAGCGCCTGGTGGCTGCCCCGATCGGCGAGCTTCGTCACCACCGCCTGGTTGATGTCGACGCAGAACGTCTCCACGTCGGCCGGCAGCAGGTTCCCCGTCGCGATGGCGTGCAACGTCGAGGCGAGCATCAGCGCGACGCCGACGTCGGGCACGAGGTACCGCATCGCGTCCGCCGCCTCGACGACGTTCGTGTACACGTCGGGCAACGGGCCATCGTCACGAAGAGACCCACCGAGGACGAACGGCACCTGACGGCGAACGCACTCGTACATGACGCCCGCATCGATGTACCCGGCGTCGACCGCGGCGGCGATGGATCCGTAGCGGCGGACCTCGTTGATGACGCGCAGGTGGTTCGAGTGGCCGCCCTCGGTCGGCGCGCCCTCGCGGACCGACACGCCGAGCGATGTTCCCATGACGTTCGACTCGATGTCGTGGGTGGCGAAGCCGTTGCCCGCGAACAACACGTCGATCCACCCCTCGCGCACGAGGCGGGCGAGGGGAGGAGCCGCCCCCGTGTGGATCACGGCCGGACCGCATACCGCGAGGATCTTGCGTCCGCTCTCGCGGGCCAGCCGAACGCGCTCGGCGACTTCCGCCACGAGCAGCGCCTTCGGCTTCTCCGAAGAGACCTCCGAGCCCATGAACTCGAAGGGGTTCGATCCGCGGGGGCGGGCCGGCGGCGACACCCGCACGCCCTCGTGGCCGACGACGATCGCGTCGCCCTCTCGCACCTGATGCACCGGAACCGTTGCGGCCGTGCCATCCCGCACGACGACACCGCAATCCATCTCGGGCTGCGCGACGTCGATCCACCGCCCGTCGATCCGCACCGCGGTCGGCAGGTTCGTCGTGGAGTAGAAGCCGGCCGGGAACACGCCGTCGCGGTCGGCCCGCACCACCTCGGCGTCGACCGTGTGGACCGGGTTCGCGCCGTGCACCTGCAGCTCGACCAGCAGCGCGGCGAGCGCGTCGTCCGACTCCGCCGTGACCTCGATGCGCGCCGTGCTCACGTCGGCGTTGGTGCGCCCGATGTCGAACTGCAGCATCCGGTAGTCGGCGCCCGCGGAGAGGATGACGTCCATCACCTTGGGCAGGATCAGCGAGTCGATGATGTGGCCGTGGAGCTCGATCTCCTCACTCGCCATCGTCCGCCTCCGTGATCGGGATCTCGTCGGTTCCGACCGTGGGCACCGGCTTCAGCCGTCCACGGTGCTCGTCGTAGAGGTTGCGAACGATGACCTGCAGCACGCCTGCGGCGGGAATCGCGAGCAGCGCGCCGAGGATGCCGAACAGGTCGACTCCGACGAGCACGCTCACGAGCACGCCGAGCGGGTTGATGTCGACGGTGCGCGACATGACCGTCGGCTGGAGCAGGTGGTTCTCGAACTGCTGGTAGACGACGTAGAAGATCACCGCAGCGATCCCGTCGGTGGGCGAGCTGAGGAACGCCACCGCGATCGTCGGGATCGCGCCGAGGGTCGCGCCGACCAGGGGGATGAGGTCGGCGAACGCGACCCACAGCCCGAGCACGCCGGCGAACGGCACGCCGATGATGCTGAGGAAGACGAACGTCGTGACGCCGGCGATGACGCTGATGACGAGGTTGCCTGCCATGTAGCCGGTGACGGCCTTGGAGCAGTCGGCGGCGACCTTCCGCAGGCGCTCCCGTCGGTCGCCGTCGTCGATCACGCGAAGGATCCCTGCCGTGATCTGCGGTCCCTCCAAGATCATCAGGAACGACAGCACGAGGATCGTGACGAACGTGAACACCCCGCTCGCGACGCTCCGGGCGACGTCGAGAGCCGGCGCGCCCGCACCACGGAGCTGACGTTCGAGCTGGTCCTGGTTCTCCTCGATGTAGGTGTCGATCTCGAACCGTGTGACGACACGGCCGATCGGCCCGCGCCCCTCGCGGGCATCTTCCACGAACGTCGGAAAGTTCTCGATGAAGTCGTCGACCTCGCGCGCGATCGGCTGCACGAAGGCGGCGATCATCAGTGAGAAGAGGACGACGCCCGACAGGAACACGACGATCGTCGCGAGCGACCGGCGCATCCGGTGCCGTTCGAGGAAGTCGACCGGCGGCGTCAGGAGGATGGCGAAGAACAGCGCGACCACGAGCAGCCCGATCACGTTCGCCAGCTTCTGGACGATCGCGATGGCCACGATCGTGGCCAGCACGAGCCCGATCGTGGCGAGGATCGTCCGTACCGGGACCGGCCGCCGCGCGGGCTCGAGCGCCATCGGCGGCATCGTAGGACGGGTTGGTCGCCCCATCGGCGGTCCCACTAACCTCCGCGTCGCCATGGGCCAGCCGATCGCCGTCTCCCGCAAGCCCAGCGACCGCGCAGGCGTCGTCCGCTTCGAGATCAACCGCACGCTGACCGGCATGGGTCACGAGCGCTACGGCTCGATCGACGACGTCGTCGGCGACCGCCCGCCCGATGTGCTGGCCCGCCGCCTCTTCGAAGCCGGTGTGGCCTCGTCGATCCACATCTACTCGAACGTGATCAACGTGGAGCTGGCGAGCGGTGCGTCCGACGCCGGCATCGAAGACATCATCCGCGGCCTCTACATCCACTACAAGGAAGGCGTGCAGCCCTCGTTCCAGGGCTGAGCCGGCGATCAACGCGGCGCACGTTCTCCGGCGCCGGTGGGCATGATGGAGCCCGGTGTCAGTGGAAGACCGGTCGGATCCTTGGGCAGCGATCGTCGAGCGGATCGACGATGCCTCGAAGCTCCTGGGCCTCGACCGCGACCTGCACACGATGATCTGCACGCCCCGCCGAACCCTCGAGGTCTCGGTGCCGGTGCGGATGGACGACGGTCGCATCGAGGTGTTCTCGGGCTGGCGGGTGCACCACAACACGACGCGTGGACCGGCCAAAGGCGGCATCCGCTTCCATCCGGACGTGACCGGCAGCGAGGTCGCCGCGCTGGCGGCCGGCATGTCGCTGAAGACGGCCATCGCCGGTCTTCCCTTCGGTGGCGGCAAGGGCGGCGTGCGGTGCGATCCTCGTCAGCTGTCGTTCGGTGAGCTCGAGCGGCTGACCCGCCGCTACACCCTCGAGATCTCGCCGCTGCTCGGCCCCGACATGGACATCCCCGCGCCTGACGTCAACACCGACGGCAGGGTCATGGCGTGGCTCTACGACACCTTGTCGATGATGCAGGGGCGCAACATGCCGGCGTCTGTGACCGGAAAGCCGTTGAGCGTCGGCGGCACCCGCGGACACTCCGGCGCGACGTCGACGGGCGTGCTGGTGGCGGCTCGCGCGGCGTTCGCCGCCCTCGACCTGCCCTTCGTCGGTGGCAGGGCGATCATCCAGGGGTTCGGCAAGGTTGGCGGACCGCTCGCGTTCCTCGTCGCGTCCGCGGGGATGCGGGTCGTCGCGGTCAGCGACATCGGTGGCGCGGTCTACAACCCCGGTGGGTTCGATCCGGGCGAGCTGTCCGACCACGTCGCCGCGACGGGATCGGTCGCAGGCTTTGCCGGCGGGGACCCCATCACCCAGGACGAGATGTGGGGGATCGAGTGCGACCTGCTCGTCCCGGCCGCGCTCGAGGGCGCCATCACCGCCGACGTCGCCCGCCGGCTGACGGCGAAGGTCGTCGTCGAGGCGGCGAACGGTCCGACGGTCACCGCAGCCGATCCGATCCTCGACGAGAAGGGCGTCATCGTCGTCCCCGACATCCTCGCCAACGCCGGTGGTGTGACCGCGTCGTACTTCGAGTGGGTGCAGAGCCGGCAGGGCATCGCGTGGGACGAGACCGAGGTCGCCACGCGCCTGCGCGGCTACATGGAGGAGGCGTTCACCGCGGTGTGGGCGAAGTCGCAGGCGCTCGACGTGTCGCTGCGACGGGCGGCCTTCGCGCTGGCGGTCGAGCGGCTCGCCGAGGCGATGACCACCCGCGGCCTGTTCCCGTAGCTACTCGCTCTTCTTGTCGCTGCCGGGGGAGAAGTACCCGAGGCCGGCGAGCACGATGAAGAACGTCGCTGCCGCGATGATGCCGAGGTAGAGCAGGAGGTCGCTCATCTCCAGCTCCTTGTGCTCTCCGGCGGCCTCCGACGCATAGATCGCAGCTGCGGTGAGGGCGTGCATGGCCGCATCGTAGGCGCGCTTGACAGGTTCGAACATGTGTTCGATAGTCGCGACGTGGGGTTGCCAGGGCGAGCAACCGAGGCAGCGATGCCTGCCGGCCGTCGTGCCGATGTCACCGAGCTGCGACAGCTCGCAGGAAAGGTCGCGCCGGTCGTTCTCGCCGGGGAGCAGCTCGTTCCCGTGGCCGACTCCGTCGCATCGCTGCTGCCCGGTCGGGCGCTCAGACGAGGCACCGTGGTCTCGGTCGACGGGCCTCCCGGATCGGGCGCGACCTCGGTGTTGTTCGGGTTGCTGAGCGCGGCGTCACAAGACGGTTCGTGGGTGGCTGTCGTCGGGATGCCGTCGTTCGGGATCGTCGCCGCCGCGGAAGCGAAGGTCGCGCTCGAGCGCCTCGCGGTGATCCCGGATCCGGGCGGCCACTGGCCGATGGTGACTGCCGCGCTGCTCGACGCCATCGACCTCGTGGTCGTCCGCCCGTCGACGAGAGCGCGTCCCCAAGACGCACGCCGTCTCGCCACCCGTGCGCGAGATCGTGGCGGCATCCTCCTCGTCGCCGGGGAGTGGCCGGAGGGCGCCGACGTCCGCCTCTCGGTGCGACGATCGAGGTGGACGGGCCTCGAAGACGGACACGGGTTCCTGCGGGAGCGGACGATCGACGTTGCCGTCGACGGGCGTGGCGCGGCCGGTCGCGGTCGTCGCCTTGCCATCGCGGTCTGACGAGCGAGGCGACAGGTCGATGTCGGCGACGGCTGCGCCGAGGACGCTCGTGGTGTGGTGCCCCGACTGGCCGATCACCGCGGCCGAGATCGATCCCGACACGCCTGCCGCCGTGTTCCACGCCAACCGGGTCGTCGCGTGCTCACGCGGCGCCCGTCGAGAGGGTGTCACCCGAGGCCTCCGACGGAGGGACGCCCAGGCGCGGTGCCCGGAGCTGGTCATCGTCGACGACGACCCTGGCCGCGATGCGCGCGCGTTCGAACCGGTGGTCTCCGCGTTGGACGACGTCTGCCCGCGCATCGAGATCGTGCGACCTGGCCTGTGCGCGTTCTTGATGCGCGGCCCGTCGCGCTACTTCGGCGGTGACGATGTGGTGGCTGCCCGCACCCTGGAGCTGGCGGAGGTCGACGCTCGCGTCGGGATCGCCGATGGCAGGTTCGCCGCGGCGCTCGCAGCACGTCGAGCGGCCGATGCGCCGTCACGGTGGTTCGCGGTCGAACCCGGCGCGACCCGGACGTTCCTTGGATCCTTTCCCGTGAAGGTCCTCGACCGGCCCGACCTCGCCGACCTCCTCGTCCGCCTCGGCGTCCGCACGCTTGGCGACCTGGCCGCGCTGCCGCCGTCGTCGGTGCTCGCTCGCTTCGGCAACGACGGGGAGCTCGCGTGGCGTCTTGCCCGGGGTATGGAGGAACGACCGCTCGCAGCTCGAACGCCACCGGCCGACCTGTCGCTCGAAGCCGAGCTCGATCCACCGGCAGACCGGGCTGATCGGGCCGCGTTCGTCGCGAAGTCACTCGCCGATCAGCTCCACGACGAGCTCGGCCGGCGCGGCCTCGCCTGCACGCGCATCGCGATCGAGGCCGAGACCGAGCACGGCGAGCACCACGTGCGGCTGTGGCGCCACGACGGTGCGCTGACCGCAGGAGCCATCGCGGAGCGGGTGCGCTGGCAGCTCGACGGGTGGCTCACCTCGACTCCCGGCGGGAGGGATCCCGGGGGAGGGCGGGAGCAATGGGCGAAGAACCGACCGACCGCTGGCATCACCCTCGTCCGCCTCACCCCCGACGAGGTCCGTCCGGACGACGGCCGTCAGCTCGGCTTCTGGGGCGGCACGACGCTGCAGGACGAGCGGGCCGCCCGCGCCCTCGCCCGAGTGCAGGGGATGATCGGCCTCGAAGGCGTGTGCACGCCCGTCGTCCAAGGCGGACGTTCACCGGCCGAACGTGCCCGCCTCGTACCGTGGGGCGACGCGCGAGTGGCGGAGACACCGGGCGACACGCCATGGCCCGGACAGGTGCCGGCTCCCGCACCTGCGCTCGTGCACCCGGCGCCTCTTGCGGCCGAGGTCTTCGACCGCGACGGCGCTGAGGTGCGGGTGACCGGGCGAGGTCTGTGCAGCGCAGCGCCGGCGCAGGTCTCGATCGGCGGCGGTGGGTGGCAGGCGATCACCGCCTGGGCCGGTCCGTGGCCGGTCGACGAGCGGTGGTGGGACCCGCCTGCGCACCGGCGCCGGGCCCGCTTCCAGCTGCTCACCGACGCAGGCGCCCACCTCGCCGCGGTGGAGGGCGGCCGGTGGTGGATCGAGGCGACCTACGACTGACGCCGGCCCGCTGGGTACAGACGAACCATGGCCACCCCGCAGCAGCCCGAGATCCGCCGGAGCGAGCGCACCGACGTCGTTCCCGACCACACCGACCTCGGCGGTCCGAAGGACATGAAGGGCGAGACCGGCCCGGTTCCCGAGGCGAACGAGCCCGGTCACCGTCCGGAGAAGGATCAGGACAAGCCGACCGAGGTTCCCGACGCCTATCGGGCCGACTGAACCCCGAGCATCCCTGCGACGGGGAGGTCGAGCGCGGCCTCCCCGTCGGAGATCCACACCCGCTGACCTCGCAGGTCGTCGCGGACCCGCAGCTCGACCACGGTGTCGCCCGCAGCCCACGCCGCGAGCTGCAGGTCGGCGTCGTCGGTGCTCCAGCCTTCCGGTCGCCGCACCTCGAGCGCGAAGGGTGATCCGTCGTCGACCAGCACGCCGTCGACGGTGACGGTGCGGGAGCCGCCGTCGACGAACACGAGTCGGGCGGCGTGAGCGGGGTGCCGTGCAGCGTCGTGCGGGTGGCGACGGTCGCGCAGGTCGATGACCGGCTCGTCATCGGCGGTGAGCGGCACCTGCAGGATCACGTAGACCAGCAGCGCAGCCAGGAACGCGAAGGCGATGAGAGCGGCCAGGGAAGGCACGAACCGGACTTACCCGCGTGCCGCGATGTTCATCCCCTCGCTCGGACGACGAACTCGGTGACGCCGTCGAGCTTCACCTTCCCGTCGGCCCGCAGTTCGACGGACGACCCGTCGGCCGTCGCCTCGACCGCTCCAGAAGGGTCGCCGCTGACGATGATCGTCGCGGTGCCGCTGCCTCTGGGTCGCACGGTCAGCGCGCCGGCCGAGGCGGTGGCGTCGATGGGCTGCTCGTGGCGGACCCGGAGCCAGCCGCCGCGCCAGTGCGCGGTCGCCGGGTGGTACTGGCCCCGGGCGGGGTACGGACCGCCGGCTTCACCGCCGAACATCACGTCGTCGCTCAGCCAGCCGGTGGCCGTCCGCCCGCTGGTGACGACCTGCTCGACCTCGTGCTCACCGGGGAAGGTACCGAGCGCGTCCTCGACGCCCGCGGGTATCGCCGAGCCGACGAGGCCGACCATGGGGGCGAACGTCGTGTCGTGGCTGTGCTCGAACGGCGCGTCGAGATCGGGGTAGGCCTCCGGTCCGATCCACAGGCCGAGGAGGGCAGCGTAGGTGCGCATGTCCATCCCGTAGCTGCGGCTCCACGGCCCGCACAGGTTCACGAGGCCTGCGTGCCACCACCGGGCGACGTCGTTCCACACGGCCTCCTCGATGCGGCCGCCGTCTCGCCGCAGCGCGTCGGACGACGAGTGGCGGGCCCAGAGCGCGAGGGCGTACAGGTCGATGCCGTAGTAGGTGGGGGAGTTGTACTCCTCGAAGGCGCCGAACTCGTCGAAGAGGGCGACGACCTCCGACGCGTACGACTCGGCCGCGGCGCGCCGCTCGGCGTCGCCGTGCTCGACCTCGAGCCACGCCCGCATCAGCGCGATGTTCGAGTACGACGGCGGCACCCGCTCCGGCGGCTCGCCTGCGATCGCGAGATCGATGGCTGCGCGCATCGCGTCGGTGACGTCGGAGGGCAGCGCGTCGGGGAACTGCGCCATCACGAGCGAGAACGTCGTGCCGAGGAACTGGCGCCAGTTCGGGTCGTAGTCGATCCACTCGATGGCGCCGGGCTTCGGCTGCTCCGACTCGGCGAAGCGGGCGAAGGTCCCGTGCCAGATCGTGCCCGGCTGGTCGTACTGGAGCGTGCAGAGGCGGCGGAAGACGTCCGCCGCGCGCTCGACGTCGCCCCTCTCGACGAGCCCGGCGGCGTACCACGCCGACTGGGGGACGAGATGGATCGTCCGCGGCGGGGCGACCTCGTCGTACGCGCCCTCGGGGTTCCACAGCAGCGACGCCTCGTCGTCGTACCACCGGTCGCACCAGCGCATGGCGTCGGCGGCGAAGCTCGATCGGTCGGTCATCGGGTCCAGTCCTCCCATGCCTGCTGGACGGTGCCGGCGTCCCAGCGGTCGTCGTGCACGATCACCCGGTACCGGAACGTGAGCGGCTGCCCCGCCCGCAGCGTCATCGGCTCGTGGAACAGGAACGCGGCGTTGAGGTAGTTCGACCACCCGTCGCCGTAGACCCGGGAGCGGGTTGCGCCGTACCACGGCACCGGGTGGCGGGGGTTGTCGGGATGATCGAGGAACGCGATCCCGGCGTCGTTGTTCGAGAGGTCGGCCCACGCGGCCGGGATGCCCTCGGGCCGGCGGTGCTCGCTGCCGTCGGGGAGGAGGATGCGCGTGTCCTCCCAATCGCCTGCTCCCCTGAGCACGAGCCCGCCGTAGCCGCCCCACGTCGTGTACGGCGTGCGGTCGAGCACCACGTCGTGGTCGGCTCCCGCCGCGGTGAGGCTCGTCGTCCAGTCGAGCGCGTACGCGGTGCCGGTGAGGTCGCGGTGGTCGACCGTTCGCTGCTCCGTCAGAGCGACCTCGCCGTCAGGACCCACCCAGTCGATGCGCGACGGGCCGACCTGGCGTTGGATGCCGAACCCGGCCGGGTCGTGCGGGTTCTCCTCCCAGAAGTTCACGCCGTCGACGAACTTCACTGCGAACCACAGCCCCCGCATCCAGGGATGGTCGGGAGGCGACACCCGGGTGAGGAGGCGCCCGCCCGGCGTCTGCAGCGGATGGACGTGGGGCTTCGGCGTGTCGTCGTAGACGTAGGTCCAGAGGTGCTTCACCATCAGTTGTCGCTCACCGTCCACCGGCTCGCCCGCTTCGCCGCGGCCAGCTCGGGCCGGTCGGGGCGCAGCTTGTACTCGGGGTCGAGCGGCCAGCAGCCCGACACGAGCCCGTTGCGGGGAGCGGTCGTGCAGTCGGAGAACGTGCGGCAGATGCGGCGCCGGTCGAGGCCGTTGCCGGCCATCACATCGGCGGGGAGGTCGTGGTAGCTCAGCACCATCCGGCCGATCCCGACGACGTCGACGTCACCCTGCGCGACCGCGGCGGAGGCGATGTTGGGCAGCCACTCCTGCAGGTACGAGTACCCGGTCCCGACGACCGGCAGCTCGGGGAACGCTCGCTTCACGGCGCGCGTCGCGTCGAGCAGGCGGGCGACCCCCACCAGCGGATCCTCGGGCGGGAGGTAGCCGTCGGAGGGCGGGAAGAACGCCGGTCGCTGCACGTGCGGGCAGTAGTACGGGCTGCCCGCGGTGACGCACAGGAGGCTGACGCCGGCGTCGACGAGACGCCGGACGAGGTCGATCGGCGCTGCGAGATCGTCGGGTCGGCCGAACGGGGCGAACGAGGCTGCGTCGCGTTCGGGGACACCCCGGCCGTCCTCCTCCCGAGGGCGGTGGGGTACCTCGTCGAACACGCTCAACCGCACCCCGACGGCGATCGACGGATGCGCAGCTCGTACGGCCGCGATGGTGTCGATCACGAACTGCTCACGACCAGCGGCGGTGAGCTCGTGCAGCAGGTAGCCGTGGCAGACCTTCACGTCGACGAAGTCGAAGCCGGCGGCCGCGGCAACACCGGCCGCCTCGACGTACAGCCCGCGGAGATCGTCGAGCTCGGTGTCGGTGATCGTCCGCCCCGGCCGGCGCCGGTCGAGGACGGGGTTCGGTCCGGCGGTGACCGGCTCGGCGAACGACCAGCGGCCGGAGTGCGTCAGCTGGAGCCCGGCGTACTGGTCGGCTCCGAGCAACTCCCGCAGCTCACCGACGTGCGGGCCGATCACCAGCTGGTGCGGGTTGGCCCGACCGCTCGGATCGACGGCCACGGCCTCGCCACCCCAGATCAGACCGGCGCCGCTCGTCCCGAACCGCGACCACCGGCGGCGGACGAGGTCGGTGGGGCGTCCGTCGTCGGTGCCGTCCCAGCCCTCCATCGGCAGGATCGCGAACCGGTTTCCCGACGGGGGAGCGGCCGAGGCGAGCAGGCCCGTGTCGACCTCGTCGGCGAAGGGCAACGCGACGCCCAGAGCCTCGACGTGCTCTCGGAAGGCATCGGCGGTACGCAGCTTCCGGACCTGGATCACCCGAGCACGCCCAGGCCCGTCGCGATGGTCCGGAGGATCTCCCGTTCCGCGTCTTCGTGCGCTCGACGCGGCGCGCGTGGATGCGCCGCATCGGGGCCGACCCAGCCGCGCAGCTCGAGGAACAGCGCAGCGTCGTGGCGGTAGGCCGGCACGGGATCGCGGAACGCGAACGACCCGAGCAGCTGCAGCTTGTCGTTGAGCTCGTAGAACGCAGCGTCCCCCTTCTCCCACAGCGCGTCGCGTTGCGCGAAGAGATCGGGCGCGAACGTCGAGATGCCGAGCAGGTAGTCGCTGCCGTACATCACCATGTCGACGGCGAGGTCGTTCCCGGTCAGCACGAGGAAGTCGGGCCTGACCTCGTCCCGCACCCGCAGTCGCTCCCACTCCGCCTCGCGGCTCAGCGACGAGTGCTTGGCGCCGGTGAGTGACGGGATCGTCCGCAGCATCTCGGTGTACGTGTCGAGGTCGAAGATGCGGCCGTAGGGCACGAACATCGGGCCGAGCTCGAAGCCGAGGAAACGATCGATGCGCCCACCGATCGCCGTGTAGAGCTCGAGCTCGCGGCCCGCGCTGCCGTTCGACGGGAAGACGATCGGGGTGCCACCGGCCGCGGCGACGGCGTCGGCGGAGCGGAGGTAGCCGTCGACGTCGAGCGGCGCGCCCGGCTCGTCGGCTACGAACGCACCGGCGACGAAGTCGGTGCCGTTCCCACTGCCGTTGCCGCGCAACAGCGACGACGTCCGCGCCAGCACCTCGGTCCGCTGGGGTGGATCGAGCAGCTGGACGAAGCCGGTGTCCATGTTCACGGCCGGCGTGAGCCCCGCCTCGACGGTGCGCTCCACGTGTGCTTCCCACGCCGGCCAGTCGATGGCCCCATCGCGGAACGGGAGGAGGATCGCCGACATGCCGGTGATGCGCCGCCGGGGGCGGATCAGGTCGAACGGATGGGCGGAGAGCGGGCCGTCGGTGATGGCCGCCGACCCTACTTTCGGAATCTCCCGAGGAAATCTGCGTCGACCTGTCGATTCGGCGGGGGGCTGTTCGTAGACGTCGTGAAGGTCGGTACGGTGCCGGCCCGACGAAAGGAACCCCACGATGAAGCAGTACCTCCTCTCCGTGCACATGGTCGAGGGCGCTCCCGTGCCCGACGAAGAGACGATCCAGCAGATGTTCAAGGCGGTGGACGAGTTCAACCAGGAGGTCCAGGCGGCGGGTCGTTGGGTCTTCGCCGGCGGTCTGCTCCCGGCCGACATCGCCACCGTGGTGCGGGTCGAGAACGGCGAGACGATCACCACCGACGGCCCCTTCGCCGAGAGCAAGGAGCACATCGGAGGCTTCTGGGTCATCAAGGCGAACGACCTCGACGACGCCCTCGCCTGGGCGGCCAAGGGCTCGGCGGCATGCCAGGGCCCGGTCGAGGTCCGTCCGTTCCAGGACGACGCCGAAGACTGACGAGCGGCAGACGAGGCGAGTGAACGACGTCGAGCGCACGTTCCGAGAGGAGTCCGGACGTGCCGTCGCCACGCTGGTCCGCCTCTTCCGCGACATCGATCTCGCGGAGGAGGCGGTCCAGGAGGCGTTCCTCGTCGCCGCCGAGCGCTGGCCCGCAGCCGGCGTGCCGCCCAACCCCGGCGGGTGGATCGTCACGACCGCGCGCAACAAGGCGCTTGACCGCCTGCGCCGGGAGTCGTCACGCGACGACAAGCAGGCAGCTGCGGTGTGGCTTCTCGAAGACGACGACGACCAGCCCTCCGACGGAGGTGCCGTGCACGACGACCGCCTCCGCTTGATCTTCACCTGTTGCCATCCGGCCCTCGCCCCGGACGCGCAGATCGCCCTGACGCTGCGGCTGATCGGGGGATTGCAGACGCCGGAGATCGCGAGGGCGTTCCTCGTCCCGGAAGCGACGCTCGCGCAACGCCTCGTGCGGGCGAAGCGCAAGATCCGCGACGCAGCGATCCCGTACCGGGTGCCGACCGACGCCGAGCTCCCCGACCGGTTGCGGCAGGTGCTCGCGGTCGTCTACCTGATCTTCAACGAGGGGTACGCCGCGAGCGGCACCGATGCCGACCAGCTGGTGCGAGCCGAGCTCTGCGACGAGGCGATCCGGCTCGCGCGCCTGCTCGTGCAGCTCATGCCGGACGAGCCCGAGGTGCACGGCCTCCTCGCGCTGTTGCTCCTCAGCCACGCGCGCACCCCGGCGCGCACCGCGACCGACGGGTCGATGGTCCTCCTCGCCGATCAGGACCGTTCGCTGTGGGACCGGGCGTTGATCGACGAGGGCCACGAGATCGTCCGCGCCTGCCTACGGCGCAACCAGCCCGGGGTGTACCAGCTGCAGGCGGCCATCAACGCCGTCCACACCGATGCCCGCTCGGCCGACGAGACCGACTGGAACCAGGTCCTCGCGCTGTACGACCAGCTGCTCGCGATGTCACCGACCCCGGTGGTGGCGCTGAACCGCGCCATCGCGGTGGCGGAGGTCCACGGCCCGGCCCTGGCTCTCGCGGTGGTCGACGATCTCGACCTCGGTGGCTACCACCTCTTCCACGCCACCCGCGCCGACCTGCTCCGGCGCCTCGGACGTGTCGACGAAGCCGCCGACGCCTACGCCCGGGCCCACGCGCTCGCTTCGAACCCGGCGGAGCGGGCGTTCCTGAGCGAGCGGGCGGAAACGATGCTCGAGGGGAGCGACCTCAGGCGGCGCTGAGGCCCGAGCCGAGGCCGGCGGCGCCGGCCAGCTCGAGGTGGACGGACGAGCCACCGCTGGCGATCGTCGTACGCACCTTGCCCCGGTCGGGGCTGAGCTCGAGCATCAGCTCACGGTTCTCCTCCGCCCACTCCGTCAGCAGCTCCTCGACCCGTCCGGCGAACCACGTCGTGTCGGGGCAGCGGAGGCGGAGCGTGAACGGCAGGCCCTGGGGCGGGTCGACGTCGGGCGGCAGCTGACCTTCGACCGCGACGAGGGTGCAGTCGAGCGTGATCGCGTCCGACGTCCGCCGGGCGAACAGGAGGCGGGACATCAGCCGGACCCGGCCACGCTCCGGCTGTGGCGTGATGTCGTCGTGGTACGCGCGTGCTCGCCGCGGTCTCGGACTCGGTGCCGGCGCGAGCTGCCCCGGCTCGACCGGGGACGGCATGCGCAGGGCCATGGCGATCAACACGCCGGTGGCCAGGAGGGCGAAGAGGAGAAGGAGGATCGACACGGCGACGGCCACGTCCGCCATGTACCCACCGACTTCCGGTTTCTCCCCTATCTCCCGAGCATCCCCCACTCGCTGGCGACACGAACATATGTTCGATAGTTTCGCGACATGGGCTTCAACAACCCCAAGATGCCTTGGCGGGAGTTGGAGAAGGTCCTGTCGGGACGCACCACCAACGTGCCGGTGGGGGCAAATGGTGGCGACAGCCCTGCATGGTCGCGCAAGCGCCAGCCCTACGAACCCGAGGGGGTGGTGCGCCGCGCAGGCTGCGGCGGTGTCCCGTACGCGGAGCTCCACTGCCACTCGAACTTCTCGTTCCTCGACGGGGCGTCGCATCCCGAGGAGCTCGTCGAGGAGGCGGCTCGACTCGGCCTCGAGGCGCTCGCCCTCACCGACCACAACGGGATGTACGGCGTGGTCCGCTTCGCCGAGGCCGCGAGCGCGATCGGCATGCCGACGGTGTTCGGAGCCGAGCTCAGCCTCGGGCTGACGAAGCCGCAGAACGGCGTCCCCGATCCCGAGGGCACCCACCTCCTCGTCCTCGCCCGCAATCCCACCGGCTACGCCCGGCTGTGCGCGGCGATCACCAAGGGCCACCTCGAAGGACGCGAGAAGGGCAAGCCGGTGTTCCGCCTGCCCGAGCTGGCCGAGGCTGCGGCGGGGCAGTGGGTCGTGCTCACGGGTTGCCGCAAGGGTCCCGTTCCGTCCGCCTTGGTGAACGACGGACCAGCCGCGGCGGCCCGTCGCCTCGCCGATCTCGTGGTCGCCTTCGGCCGCGACAACGTGGTCGTCGAGCTTTGGGATCACGGCGACCCGCTCGACTCGGCCCGCAACGACGCCCTCGCCGAGATGGCGGTGCGTCAGAGCCTCGAGGTGATCGCCACCAACAACGTCCACTACGCGACGCCTTCACGTCGCTCGCTCGCCACTGCACTCGCGGCGGTCCGGGCCCGGCGTAGCCTCGACGAGATCGACGGCTGGCTCCCTCCCGCGGCCACCGCTCACCTGCGAAGCGGCGACGAGCAGGCCCGCCGCTTCGCCCGCTATCCCGGTGTCGTCGAGCGCGCCGCAGCGCTTGCGCGGGAGTGCGCGTTCGACCTCCGCCTCGTCGCGCCGAACCTGCCCGACTACCCGGTGCCCGACGGCCACACCGAGATGTCGTGGTTGCGGGAGCTCACGTGGAAGGGCGCGCTCGAGCGGTACGGGCCGCGTTCGTCGTGTCGCGTCCCTGGCGCGTACGAGCAGATCGAGCACGAGCTCGACGTGATCGAGCAGCTCGGCTTCCCCGGCTACTTCCTGATCGTCTACGACATCGTCCAGTTCTGCCGGCGCAACGACATCCTCTGCCAGGGCCGGGGCTCGGCGGCGAACAGCGCGGCCTGCTACGCGCTCGGCATCACCGCGGCCGACGCGGTGAAGCTCGGCCTGCTGTTCGAGCGGTTCCTGTCGCCGGAGCGCGACGGTCCGCCCGACATCGACATCGACATCGAGAGCGACCGGCGGGAAGAGGTCATCCAGTACGTGTACGAGCGCTACGGCCGGCAGAACGCGGCGCAGGTGGCGAACGTCATCACGTACCGGGCGAAGTCGTCGATCCGCGACATGGCGAAGGCGTTGGGGTTCGCGGTCGGGCAGCAGGACGCGTGGTCGAAGCAGGCCGATCCGTGGGGTCCGCTGTCGGCAACGGCTGCGCAGCCCGATCACGACATCCCCGCTCATGTGCTCGAGCTGGCCGGGCAGGTGCAGAACTTCCCGCGGCATCTCGGCATCCACTCCGGCGGGATGGTGATCTGCGACCGGCCGGTGAGCGAGGTCGTGCCGGTCGAGTGGGGGCGGCTCGAGTTGCCGGGCGGGCGCGGTCCGGCGCGGACGGTGCTGCAGTGGGACAAGGACGACTGCGCGGCCGTCGGCCTGGTGAAGTTCGACCTGCTCGGTCTCGGGATGCTGAGCGCGTTGCACTACGCCGTCGACCTCATCCGCGACGCGTACGGCGTCGAGGTCGACCTCGCGACGATCCCGCAGGAAGACGAGGTCTACGACATGTTGTGCCGCGCCGACTCGGTCGGCGTGTTCCAGGTCGAGTCGCGAGCCCAGATGGCGACGCTTCCTCGGTTGAAGCCGCGCACGTTCTACGACCTCGTGGTCGAGGTCGCGCTGATCCGTCCGGGGCCGATCCAGGGCGGGTCGGTGCACCCCTACATCCGGCGGCGCAACGGCAAGGAGCCGGTGACGTACCTGCACCCGTTGCTCGAGCCTGCGCTGAAGAAGACGCTCGGCGTGCCGCTGTTCCAGGAGCAGCTGATGCAGATGGCGATCGACGTCGCCGGCTTCACGCCGGGCGAGGCCGATCAACTTCGCCAGGCGATGGGGTCGAAGCGGTCGCGTGAGCGGATGGAGCGGCTGCGGGCCCGGCTCTACGAGGGGATGGCGGAGCGTGGCATCACCGGCGAGGTCGCCGACCAGATCTACGACAAGCTCGCTGCGTTCGCGAACTTCGGCTTCCCCGAGAGCCACTCGGTGTCGTTCGCCTACCTCGTGTACTCGAGCTCGTGGATCAAGCTCCACTACCCGGACGCCTTCTGCGCCGCGCTGCTCAACGCGCAGCCGATGGGCTTCTACTCGCCGCAGTCGTTGGTGGCCGACGCGCGCCGTCACGACGTGGTCGTGCTCGAGCCCGACGTGAACGAGAGCGACTGGCGGGCGACGGTTCCTTCGCAGGGGACGGTTCGGCTCGGGATCAAGGAGGTCCGCCACATCGGCGAAGGCCTCGCGAAGCGGATCGCTGCCGGGCGGCCGTACGAGTCGATGGAGGACGTCGTCCGCCGCAACGGGTTGACCGAGCCTCAGGTCGAGTCGCTGGCGACGGCCGGTGCGTTCGCGTGCTTCGGACTCGACCGGCGGCGGGCGTTGTGGGCGGCGGGAGCGGTGACGCAGTCGCGTCCCGACCGTCTACCTGGTGTGGTGATCGGGTCGGCCGCGCCGGCGCTGCCGGGGATGAACGAGGTCGAGCACGCGGCGTTCGACCTGTGGTCGACCGGCATCTCGCCCCGCAGCTACCCGACGCAGTACATCCGCGACCGCCTCGACGCCGAGGGCATCCGCTCGGCAGCCGCGCTCGCCGACCCTGCTCTCGAGAGCGGATCGCGGGTTCGGGTGGCCGGCATCGTCACCCATCGACAGCGTCCGGCGACGGCGCAGGGCACGACGTTCGTGAACCTCGAGGACGAGACCGGTCTCGTCAACGTCGTGTGCTCGAAGGGGTTGTGGGCCCGCTACCGGCGGGTCGCCCGCACTGCGCCCGCGCTGCTCATCCGAGGGCGGGTGGAGAAGTCGGAAGGGGTCATCAACGTGATCGCCGACAAGATCGATCCACTGTCGCTGTCGGTCACCGGCCCGCAGTCGCGAGACTTCCGGTGATCAGGTTCAGGCCGTCGAGGCCGGGCAGGTTGTCGATGCGGCGGTCGATGCGCTCCGCCATCGCGCGGCCGGTCTCGCCGTCGAAGAGGTGGCGGATGAGGAAGCGGGTCTCTGACGCGGGCATGACGCCGGAACCGACGGGTCGCCAGAAGCGGGTCAGCGCGAGCCTCGTGATCCGCCGCGCGGCCTTGCTGGCGTCGAGTCGCTTGCGAGCCTGTGTCGCGTAGAAGTCGATGTGCCGGCCCTCTTGTCGCATGATCCGCTTGAGGAGGTCGGACAGGATCGGGTGGTTCGCCTTCTGCGCCAGCCGGGAGTAGCCGGCCTGCGTCGTCCATTCGTTGATGGCGCCCCACGTCATGTGCACCGCACCGAAGTCCTTGATCGCGGCCGACATCGCCATCGACGTCAGCGGCGCGATGGCTTCCTTGCGGCTGATGCGCGTGCGCATCGGTGCGATCCGTGCCGGGCCGGCGTGCTCGTCGTGCATCGCCAGGACGCGGGCGATGGCCTCGCCGTGCCAGTACTCCTCGTAGTTCCAGAACGTGAGGAACGTCGTCATCTCGGGGTCGCGGTGAGCCCTGGTGACGAGCAGGTCGCGGAGGTAGCAGACCGTGTGCGACTCCACGTCGTGCATGTACCGCAGGCACCGAAGGGTGGCGTCGTCGAGCGGCCGCTCTTTGAAGGTGTCGAAGTCGATGTCGTCGATTTCGACGGGGCGCACGAGGCGCTTGTACGTGTCGAGGTCGAATCCCACAGCGGTGGTTGTTCGAAGCCGGCTGCTGCGCCGGATGAGCGGATATCGCACGCGACGTGCAGATTGCTGGGGTTGAGCAGTACCGTTCGCGCCCATGGGGAACGGGAAGTCGCCGTCGCTCGCGGGGTACGCCAAGAAGCCACTTGTGATCTTGAGCCTCGTGGCCTTCGTCGATCAGGTCGACACGAACGTGTTGCGGGGCGTGCTGCCGCTGCTGAAGGACGACTGGAACCTCAACGATCTCCAGCTCGGCGCGCTCGGGTTCGCCTTCGTGTTCGTGAACGTCATAGCGACGATCCCGGCCGGCTGGGTCGCCGACCGGTACAACCGCACCCGCATCGTCGGCTGGACGCTCCTGTCGTGGAGCGGCCTGTCGGCCCTCTCCGCCATCGCCATCAACTACCCGACGCTCTTCCTCGCCCGGGCGGCGTTGGGCATCGGTCAGGCGGTCGACGATCCGTCGTCGACGTCGCTGCTCACCGACTACTACCCGGCCAAGGTGCGCGGGCGGGTCTTCTCCGCGCAGCAGGTGTCGGTGTTCCTCGGCGGCGGTATCGGTCTCGCCCTCGGTGGGTTCGTCGGCGCGCAGCTCGGCTGGCGCTGGGCGTTCGCACTCGTCGGCATGCCCGGCTCGCTGATCGCGTTCCTGTGCTTCAAGTTGCGCGAGCCCACGCGGGGCGAGTCGGAGCTCGAGGGGCACGAGCTCGGTCAGGGTCCCGTCACGCCGATCGACGCCGAGCAGTCGGCCGCTCGTCTGTCACCCCGCGAGTTCCTGTCGGAGGCTCGCCGCTCGCTGATCGAGGAGCTGAAGTTCATCTTCTCGATCCGCACGATGCGCTACGTGCTCGTCGGCGTGGGGACGTTGCTGTTCACGGTCTCCGGCGTCGGCTACTGGATGGCGATCTACCACGAGCGCTACTCGAACATGACGCTCACCCAGGCCACGGGTGTGACCGCGGTCGTCTTCGCGTTCGCCGGCATCATCGGGACGTTCTGGGGCGGACGGCTGGCCGACAAGGTCTTCAGTGCCGGTCCGCAGGGCCGCATCCGGCTCGTCGCGACCGTGATCATGATCTGCGCTGCGGCGTTCCTCGCCTCGTTCATGGTTCCGGTGATCGCCGTGCGGATCGCGCTGCAGTTCCTCGGTGTGATCGCGATCTCGAGCGCCTTCCCCGCCTTGAGGGCGTCGATGATGGACGTCGTTCCGGCCGAGAACCGCGGCGTCAGCGCGTCGGCGTTCGCGCTGACGTCGACGGTGTTCGGCACTGCGCTCGCACCGCCGCTCGTGGGTCTGCTGTCGGACGTCACCGGCTCGCTCGTGGCGGCCTTCTACATCGTCACCCCGCCGGTGTTCGTCGGGTCGCTGATCCTGCTACGGGCTCAGCACACCATCGCCAACGACGTCCAGGCCATCGTCACCTCGATGATCGAGCGCCAGCAGCGGGAGGCCGCGGAGCGGGAGGCCGCCGCCGCGACGTCGACGGACGAGCTCGAGTCTTCTGTCGACTGAACTCCCGGCTGCGGTGTTCGACCCGGCAGCCGCGTCGTCGATCGCGGGCGTGCGCGTACGACTCGACCCGCACCGGCTCGACGGTGCGATCGACGTGCTCGACAGGATCGAGGGCGAGGGCGAGCTCTACCGGCGCGTCGTCATTGCAACCACCGCGGGCGAAGCGTTCAGCTACGAGTGGATCCGATCGACTGCAAATGTGCCGTTGCTGCTGAACGGCTGGCTCAACCGCTGACACCGGCCGGTCCACCGTCCACCGTCAGCCTCCGGGGTCGGGGTCGCCTCGTGGTCGTCTGCGGTTCTTGCGGCGGTTGTGGGGTCCGCAGAGGAGCTGGCCGTTGTCTTGGCTCGTGAGGCCGCCTTCAGACCATGGGGTGATGTGGTCGGCTTGGCATTGCGCGGCACGGGTGTCGCAGTAGCGGTCCTGGCAGCGGCGGTCGCGGACTTCGATGATGCGGCGGAGCGCGCCGGTGAAGGTGCGCTGGCGTGAGACCTTGATCGCTCGCTGACCGAGCGCGTCGAACAGGAGCGCCTCGAGGTCGGCGTCGCGGATCCACTCGCGAAGGGCGCTCGGCGGGACGACGGCGCCGTCGGCGAGCTCGCTGAGCTGCCGGAACGAGTCGGCGCCCAGCAGGACGGAGAAGAGCGGCTTCGTCGATGCGCCAGGCTGGGCAGCGGCGCTGCGGCGGGCCATCTCGACTAGCGCATCAGCCCGTCGCTGGTCTGGGGTGCGCGCCAGCTCGAACACCGACGGATCGCGGCCGAGGCGCCCTTTGGCGTCGGCCCAGTCGGCTTCGAAGAGCTGTCGTTCGATGCGTCGCAGCTCGGTCGCGACGATCGAGCCGCGTAGGGGGTCGAGGAGGATCGAGCCGGAGTACATGCCGCCGAGTGTCTGGTCGAGCGACACCCGTCGGCGGTCGACGCGCTCGTCGTGGTCGTCGGCGGCGCCGTCGGGATCGGCGGCGAGGAGCCAGTAGTCGACGGCTTGGCAGAACTCGGCGAACGTCAACGTCCGCGCCTGATGCACCAGCCACGCCTCGTCACGCGCGAACACCGAGTAGGTGCGCGGGTTCGCCGCGCCCGAGAAGCGGCGGACGTGGTCGCGGGTGATCTCGCCCGCTTCCCACGCCGCTTCGACCTGCGGCATCAGCCGCGTCTTCGAGGCGAGTCGGAGCAGCGAGCCGTAGTCGCCCTTGCACGCGCGCGTTCGTGTCGCCATCCACGCCGCGCCGCTGCGGGCGCCGTCTGCCGACCATGCGCGCCGCGCGTCCCACGAACGGGCCACCCGCGCATGCTGCGCTTCGAGTGCGTTCCGCAGCTGGTGGAGCTCGATCATCAGCTCCGAGAGTTCGTCGTCGGTAAGCAGAGTGGTGTCGAGCTCGCCGAGCTCTCTCACCTCTCTCGCCAACCCCGACAACACCATGTCCGAAGTGAACCATTCGGGTGGGACAGAAATGCGTGGCACGCTCGGGCGATGTCGACCTCGTTCCCGTCGCACGAGCCGCCAGGCTACGAGTGCCCGTTCTGCCTCTACGTGAGCGGCGGCGAGAACGACCTCGTGCAGCAGCGCCACGTCGTCGAGCGAACCGACGACACGCTCACCTTCGTCAGTCCGAGGTGGTGGCCCAACAACCCGGGCGCTGTGTTGGTCGTGACGACGCAGCACATCGAGAACCTCTACGAGCTTCCTGAGCACGTCGGCGGTCCGCTGTTCGCAGCGACACGCCGCGCCGCAGTCGCGATCAAGTCTGCGTACGAGTGCCCCGGCACGTCGATCCGTCAGCACAACGAGCCGGCGGGGAACCAGGACGTGTGGCACCTCCACGTCCACGTCTTCCCTCGCTACGAAGGCGATGGTCTCTACGGCGCCAGACCGGCTTGGGCAGATCCGGACGAGATGGCCGAGCGCGCAACGGCACTGCGCGGCGCCTACGAGCAGAACGTGGAGCTTTCCTCCGATGGCTGAGATCCGCATCGAGAGCGACACCGACGGAGTGACGGCTGATGCCCTGCGCGGCGGCTTCTTCGAGGGCTGGTTGGCTCCGTTATCGCCGGAGGAGCACCTGCGGCTGCTCGCAGCGTCTCCGCACGTGTCGTTGGCGTGGGACCGATCGACGGTCGTCGGGTTCGCCACCGCGATCACAGATGGCGTGTTGTGCGCCTACATCCCGCTGCTGGAGGTGTTGCCGGCCTATCGCGGAAACCGAACAGGGACCCGGCTCATCGAGCGGCTTCTGGAGGACCTTCGTCACCTCTACATGGTCGACGTGATGTGCGACGACGATGTGTTCCCCTTCTACGAGCGCCTCGGCTTCGCGCGAGCGGGCGGCGGCATCATCCGGAACTACGGATGGAGATGACGCACAGCTAGTCGAACACCGGCTCGAGCGACTCCCGCACCGAGCCGTCCCGCGAGAAGACGAGGAAGCGGTCGAAGGCGCGGAGGAACCAGCGGTCGTGGGTCACCGCGAGGACCGTGCCGGTGAACTCACCGAGCGCGTCTTCGAGCGCCTCGGCAGAAGCGACGTCGAGGTTGTCGGTCGGCTCGTCGAGCAACAACAGGGTCGCGCCGCTCAGCTCGAGCAGGAGGATCTGCAGTCGCGCCTGCTGCCCGCCCGACAGCGTTTCGAACGGCTGCTCCGCCGCGCCCTGCAGCTCGTAGCGTCGCAACGCAGCCATCGCGGCACCACGAGCGAACCCGTGCGACAGCAGCACGTCGAGCACGCGGCGACCCACGAGCTCCGGGTGGTCGTGCGTCTGTGAGAAGTAGCCAGGCACGACGCGGGCGCCCAAGGTCCACGTCCCCGTGTGGTCGACGGGAGCGCCGGCGAGCAGCCCCAGGAAGTGGGTCTTGCCGGTGCCGTTGCGTCCAAGGATGCCGACCCGCTCGCCGAAGAGCACCTCTGTCTCGAACGGATCGACCAGGCCGGGAAACGACAGGCTCGAGACGGTGACGGCTCGCTTGCCCGTGCGATCACCCGCGAGGCGGATCGAGATGTTCTGGTCTCTCGGCCGCTCGGCAGGCGCGGCAGCCTCGTGCCGGCGCATCTTCGTCTTCGTCGCCTGCAGCCGGCTGGTGAACGAGTCGGCTCCCATGCCGATCCGCCGTCGCAACTCGGTCACTTGAGCTTCGAGGCGCTTGTGCTCCTCGCGCCAGCGCCGGTGCTCCTCGTCGATCCGTGCCAACCGGTCTTGGCGCGCGTCGTGCCACGTCGCGAACGAACCACCGTGGGTCCAGCACGACCGCGCCTCGAGCGTCACCACCTTGTGTGACGTGCGGGCCAGCAGCTCACGGTCGTGCGACACGTAGAGCACCGTCTTCTTCGTCTCCACGAGTCGCTGCTCGAGCCACTCCTTGCTGGGGACGTCGAGGTAGTTGTCCGGCTCGTCGAGCAGCAGCGGATCGGCGTCGCTCCGCAGCAGCAGCTCGAGCGCGAGGCGCTTCTGCTCGCCGCCGGAGAGCGTCCTCATCGAGCGCTCGCCCGCGTCGTCGAGCGACGCACGCAACGCCTTCGTGCAGCACGTGTCCCACAACACCTCGGCGTCGTAGCCCCCGACGTCACCCCACCGCACCCAGGCTTCGGCGACCTTCACTCCGTCGCCGTCGAGCTCGGCGGCATGCAGGCGCGCGGCAGCCTCCTGCACCGCCGCTGGCGACAGCGACAGCAAGAACGAGCGCACGGTGAGCTCGTCGCCCATCGTGCCGATGAACTGCCGCATCGCGCCGAGGCGCCCGTCGATGGTGATCGTGCCGGTGGCGCCTGTCTCGTCACCGGTGATCAGACGCAGCAGCGTCGTCTTCCCCGCACCGTTCGCACCGACGAGCGCGACGTGCTGGCCCTCGCCGACGCGGAACGAGACGTCGTCGAACAGCGTCGCTCCGCCGGCGAAGGCGAACCCCAGGTGAGACACCTCGAGCGCACCCACGACGTCATTGTGATTCGTAAGCTCCGCCGATGGCAGCGAATACCGAGCTCGAGCGGACGCTCGCGGAGATCGAAGCGGGACGGGCCGCCGGCATGCACCTCGGCGCCCAGCTCGCGGTGTGGCGGGACGACGAGCTGATCGCCGACGTGGCCGTGGGTGAAGCACGACCGGGCACGCCGATGACGACCGAGCAGATGATCATCTGGTGGTCGATGACGAAGGCGTCCACCGCCGTCGCCACCGCCCTGTGTTGGGAGCGTGGCCTGCTCGACGTCGAGGCGCCGGTGACGGTGTACGTGCCGGAGTTCGGCAAGCACGGCAAGGACGCGCTCACCCTTCGCCACCTCCTCACTCACACCGGCGGCTTCACGCCCGCCGACCGGGTGCAGAGCAACGCGCTCGACCCGGACGAGTGGTGGGACGACGTCGTCCGAGCCATCTGCGAGTCACCGACAGACGACGGATGGGTCCCCGGACGCGACGCCGGCTACCACCTCTGGTGCTCCATGCAGATCCTCGGTGAATGCGTGCAGCGGGTCAGCGGCCGCCGGTATCCCGAGTTCGTGCGCGACGAGATCTTCCTACCCCTCGGGATGGACGACTGCTGGGTCGGCATGCCGATCGACGTCGCCGAGCGGTACGGCGACCGCCTCGGGACGATGTTCAACACCGAAGGCGTCGTGAACGGAACGGAGGAAGAACCGCGCTCCCTCGCATTGCTCGATCAGCCTGCGGTGGTGAGCAGGTCGATGCCCGGCGGCTACGGGCGCGGCCCGATGAACCAGCTGGTGCGGATGTACCGGATGCTCGTCCGGGGCGGTGAGCTCGACGGTGTGCGCATCCTCCGGCCGCAGACGGTCGCCGCGGCATCGGCCCGTCATCGCACCGGGATCCACGACCGGACGTTCGGCGTCGTCATGGACTGGGGCCTCGGCTTCAACATCGACGGCGGGTCGATGGGGCGGCACTGCTCGCCTCGGACGTTCGGCCACGGCGGCGCGCAGTCATCCGTCGCCTTCGCCGATCCGGAGTTCGGGATCGCAGCAGCGATCCAGGTGAACGGGATGCCCGGCAACGAAGCCCACTACAAGCGGTTCGCCCGGATCTGCACGGCGCTCTACGACGACCTCGGCGTTCACTGGGCGGGGCCGGAAGGCCGCGACAAGCCGCTCCCCGGCGCAGGTATGGCCTCGGCCTGACGCGCTCCCGGGCCGACGTGCGCGTCAGCGCAGCGGCCGCTCACCAGGTCTCGGGCTACCCGGCGGAGGCGATCGTCGGCAGCGAGATCAACACCAGCACGACGATCGTGAGGTTGTACGCCGTGTGGGCGCGAGTCGACTCGAGCAACGCCTCGACGCGGCCACCGCGGCGATAGCCGCGCAGGTAGGAGAGCGTGAAGTAGGCGCCTCCGATCGACAGCGCCAGGGCGACGCCGATCGGGATCCCGATGAGCGCGTGCACCAGACCGAACAGCACGGCCTTGCCGGCCCGCTTCACCGTCGACCAATCCTCGGCGCCGAGGCGGAACATCTCCTCCTCGCGCTTCGCGAACAACGGCAGAGCGGGCAGGAGCAGGATCATGAAGACGAGCGGGACGAGCCACGACAGCGCGGTGCCGCTGGTCCGCTCGGTCGAGCCGAACACGGGGTTGCCTTCACCGCCCACCGCGGTCCACCACCCGAACGACAGGATCGGCAACGACGACAAGGCGTACGCAGCGAGGATCACCAACGTGAGCACCACGGGCACCGGCAGGAAGTGGCGGAGCCGCAGCCCGCGAACGATCCGCAACGTGATCCACTTGGCGTCCGACATCAACGAACGACGGAACGCGACGAGCAGGCGCGAGCCGAAGAACGCGATCACGACGACGGTCAACAGGTCGATCAACATGTCGACGTCTACTGTCGCATCCGGTGACGGCGAACGTTGACGCGACGTGATGCGGGTGCTCTTCAGCTCGTCGTCGGGCGTCGGCCACGTCCAGCCCGTCCTCCCGTTGGCGATCGCGATGCGCGATCGCGGACACGACGTCGTCTGGGCGACAGCCGAGGACGGATGCGAGTGGGTGCGTTCGGCGGGCGTCGACACGCACGTCGCCGGAACGGCCATGGGGGAGCGGATGGCGCAGTTCGCGCAGCGATGGCCCGACGTCGCCGCGATGCGAGGCGAGGAGCGCGCGGAGAAGATGTTCCCGCTCCTGTTCGGTGCGGTCACCGCGCGTGCCGCCTTCGCCGAACTGCTCGAGCTCGCGAACCAGTGGCGGCCCGACCTGATCGTGTCGGAGGCGGGCGACTTCGCGGCGCCGGTCGTCGGAGCCGCTATCGGAGTGCCTCAAGTGACGCACGGCTTCGGCCTCGTGGTGCCGCCGGAGCGGGTCGCGCTCGCGGGGGAGATGGCGGCCGACCTCTGGTCGCAGGTAGGCCTCTCGCCGCGGCCGTTCGGCGGGCAGTACGACCACCTGTACATCGACATCTATCCGCCGAGCATGCAGCCCGACGACCTGTCGTACATGGGAAGGATCCAGCGGAGGCGGCCGCTCTCGCACACGGGTGATGCGGGGACGATCGCCGCCGACGTGCAGCGCGTGCTCGATGGTGGGCGGCCGCTCGTGTACGTCACGTTCGGAACGCTCTTCAACGTGACACCCGCGTTCTCGGCCGCAGTGGCTGCGTTCGACGAGATCCGCGATGTCGACGCGCTGGTGACGGTGGGAACGACCGGAGACGCCGGCGCGTTCGGAAGGGTCCCCGATCACGTCGTCGTCGAGCGTTACGTGCCCCAAGCGGCAGTGTTCGACCGCTGCGCTGCGGTCGTCTCGCACGCCGGATCGGGGACGCTGCTCGGAGCGCTGGCCCACGGCATCCCCCAGGTGTGCGTGCCGCAGGCGGCCGACCAGTTCCGCAACGCGCAAGCGACCGAGGCGGCGGGCGCCGGACGCGCCGTGCTACCCGGCGACGTCACCGCAGCGGCCATCGCGCACGCGCTCCGGGAAGTGCTCGACGACGCGACGTACCGCGTCGACGCAGCCCGCGTGGCGAAGGAGATCGAGGCGATGCCGGCGGTGGACGAGGTCGTCGACGCGCTCGAAGCTCTGGTCCGCTAACCCAGCACCGCTCGCTCGGCGAGCTCGATCGGGAGCATCCCCGATCCTGCGATCGCGTCGTTGAACTCGCGCAGCGTCCCCCGGTGGTCGCCGAGGTACCGGTCGCGGATGCGCTCGATCTCGATCGACCCCGTCAGGTACGACGCGGCCTGCGTCGGCCACGAGCAGTACCGGCCGACCTCGGCCCGCGCCGTCGGCTCCGACAGTGACGCCTTCGTCGACATGAACGTCACCGCTTCCTCGAACGTCATCTCGCCCATGTGGAGGCTGGTGTCGACCACGATGCGTGCGGCGCGGAAGATCCGGGCGTCGAGATGGGCGAGCTCGTGGCGGGGGTCGGCGAAGAACCCCTGCTCGCGCATGATCCGCTCGGCGTACAGGCCCCACCCTTCGGTGAAGTACGACGTGCCGAGCACCTTGCGGATCGGGCGGGGGTTCTGCTGGATCGTGATCAGATGCCAGTGGTGTCCGGGGTACGCCTCGTGCGCAGAGATCGTGGGGATCGACGATCGGCTGTTGGTCGCGAGCCGCTTCTGCACGTCCTCGGGCGGCGTGCCGTCCGGCGGGAACGGGACGAAGAACGTGCCGGTGAGCGATGGCTTGAACGCGGGCGGCGGGCTGTACGACGCCACCGCGAGCATCGGCCGCTGGAACGGCGGCGACGGGAGCACTTGGCACTCCTCACCCTCCGGCATCGTCACCAGCTGGGTCTCGTGCAGGAACCGACGGCACCGCTCGGTCCACTCGTCGTACTCGTCCCGCATCTGCTCGGGAGAGGACGGGTGGTCCTCGTTCAGCCGCTCCACCGCGGCCCGCCAGTCGCGAGAACCGTTCGACCCGTCGATGCGCGACGCGAGCTCTGACATCTCCTCCGAGAGCTCGTCGTAGGCCCGGCGGCCGCGCTCGCGCATCTCCGCGGCGCCGTAGCCGAGGAGCTCCTTCTCGCGTAGCAGAGCGCTGTAGGTCTCGTCGCCGAGAGCCCATCCGCCCGACGCCACGGCGCCGAGCTCGTCGAGGAACGTCGCGAATCCCTCGAGAGCGCCCGCCGCGACCTCCCCGGCCTCGGCGAGGGTCGCGCGGAGGTCGCTGTCGGCGACCTCGGCCGGAACCATCGTGCGGGCGTAGGCGATGCCGGCGCGGCACTGGCCCTTGGCCCGTTCGATGAAGAGCGGCGACGCCAGCTCGGGATCGAGGTTGGCGCGGGCGGCGTCGAGCACCGAGGGCACCCCGCGCAGCCGGGCCGACGCCGACGCGACGAGCTCCGCCTCGGGATGGGCCCGGTTGAGGAACAGGCCGAACACGCCCGACAGGCACGGCCCGAGGTAGGTCGCCGGATCGCGCCGCCACACCGCCCAGTCGCGCATGATCTGCCGGCCGCGCAGCGTCGACAGGACGAGGTCGCGATCGATGCGCTCGTCAGCGGTCAGCTCGTCGTCGCTCAGTGACGACAGGCGCTCGTGCCACCGGTCGTCGTTCTGGGCCCGCCTCTCGTAGTCGCCGGCGGTGAACTCACCGAGCCGATCGTCGTGGCCGTCGATGCCCAGCTGGGTCGCCCTGACCGGGCTCTCCTCCATCTCCTCGGCGAGGAAGTCGTCGAGCAGGGGATCGAGGGCGGAAACCATGAACGGTGGAGGCTAACCACGGGCGTAGCGTGGTCGCGTGCCGGATCGCGACATCTACGTCGCTCGCCTGACCCGTCTGCCGGTGATGGGTCCCGACGGGCTGCCTCTCGGAAGGCTCGACGACGTCGTGCTCGCGCCGTCCGGTCCGTCGGTCGCGCCGCGCGTTCTCGGCTTCGTCGCGAACGTCCAGCGCCGTCAGATCTTCGTCAACGCGGCGCGTGTCGCCGAGATCGACGCGAGCGGGGCGCGCCTCGCCACCGGAACGCTCGATCTCCGCCGCTTCCAGAAGCGTCCGAGCGAGATCCTGGCCAAGTCCGACCTCCTCGACCGCCGCGTCGGCGGTGAGGTGGTCAACGACATCTCCATCCGGCTCGCCGACGGCGAGGTCCGGGCCTGGGAGGTCGCCACCGTGTCGTTGAGCTCCGCCGGCCTCCTTCGCCGGCGGGCCGGGCGAGTCGTCGCGTGGAGCGAGGTCCGTCACCTCTTCGACGCCGGACCCGTCGCCCGGCACCTGGCCCAGTTCCGCGAGCTGCACCCGTCCGACCTCGCGACGTCGATCGCGGACATGTCGCCCGACCGCCGCCACGAGCTCGCCGAGGCGATGGAGGACGAGGAGCTGGCCGACCTCCTCGAGGAGCTTCCGGAGGAGGAGCAGGTCGAGCTGATCGAAGGGATGGACCTCGAGCGCGTCGCCGACGTGCTCGAGGAGATGGATCCCGACGACGCGGCCGACCTGCTGGCGGAGCTCTCGCAGGAGGATCGTGAGCAGATCCTCGCGGCGATGGAGCCCGACGAGGCCCGCCCCCTGCGGCGCCTGCTGACGTACCAGGAGAACACCGCGGGCGGTCTGATGACCCCCGAGCCGCTGATCGTCGGTCCGGAGGTCACGGTCGCGGAGGCGCTGGCTCGCGTGCGCGAGCCCGATCTGCCCGCGGCGATCGCGGCGCAGGTGTTCGTCGTCGAGCCGCCGTTCGAGACACCGACCGGTCGGTACATCGGCGAGGTCGGGTTCCAGCGCCTGTTGCGGGAGCCGCCGCATCGGAGGGTGGGGGAGTGCATCGACGAGGCGTACACCCCGATCCAGCCGACGGTGTCCGAGGCGGACGTGGCGCGCCGGCTCGCGGCCTACGACACCGTCGCGGTGCCGGTGTGCGATCCGGCCGGGCGGCTCGTCGGCGCGGTCACCGTCGACGACGTGCTCGACCACGTGCTCCCGGAGGACTGGCGGCGTAGCCGCGGCGGGGCCGGCTGATGCGTCGCGCCTCCGATCTCTCCGCTCCCCGCCGAGGCCTCCGCTTCGGCATCCACTACGACACCGAGGCGTTCGGCCGCTTCTCCGAGGGGATCGCCCGCCTTCTCGGCACCGCTCGTTTCCTCGTCGCCCAGACCGTCATCGTCGCCGGGTGGATCACGATCAACGTCGCCGCCGTCGGGCTGCGATGGGACCCGTATCCGTTCATCCTCCTCAACCTCGCGTTCTCGACCCAGGCCGCCTACGCCGCGCCGCTGATCCTCCTCGCGCAGAACCGCCAGGCCGAGCGCGACCGCGCGGCGACCGAACGTGATCGCGAGATGACGGCGCGATCGCTCGCCGACACCGAGTTCCTCGCCCGCGAGCTCGCGTCGATCCGCCTCGCCCTGGCCGACGTCGTCACCAGCCACGACCTCGACCGTCGCATGGAGCGCCTCCTCGACGACCTCGACGAGCGCCTCCGCCCCCGCGACGCCGAGTGACGCGCCTGGAGGTCGGGGCGACGGCGATCGTTCCCGGCGGCGCGGCGCTGGCGCGTGACGACGACGGACGGGTGGTCTTCGTGGAGGGAGCGCTGCCCGGAGAGCGGGTGGTCGCCGAGGTGGTCGAGGAACGGAAGGACTTCCGCCGGGCTGTGACCATCGACGTCGTCGACGCTTCACCGGAACGGGTCGCGCCGCCGTGCGGCAACGTCGCCCTGGGCTGCGGGGGCTGCGGCTGGCAGCACGTGGCGGTCGCGGGGCAGCGCCGGTTGAAGGAGGAGATGGTCGCCGACGCGCTTCGACGGATCGCCAAGCTCGCCGCCGACGACCTGCCACCGCTGCGCACGGTGGAGCTGCTCGATGCCGGGTTCCGGACGACGGTGCGGGTCGCCGTGCGTGACGGGCGCCCGATGTTCCACCGAGCCGGCAGCGCCGACCTCGTCGATGCGACCGCATGCCACGTCGCGCACCCGTTGCTGCTGCCCCTCCTCGACGGCGACAGCGGTGACGTCGACTACGGCGACGCGTCGCAGGTCGTTCTGCGTGCCAGCGTGGCGACCGGCGAACGCGCCGCGCTGGTGAGGCCCGAGCACCTGAACACGAGCCGACTGCGAGTGCCGGTCGACGTGCAGTTCGGACGCGGGCTGCTGCACGAGCGGATCGCCGGCCGGATGCTCCAGGTGTCGATCCGGTCGTTCCTCCAGTCGAGCCCACAAGCAGCCACTGCTCTCGTGGAGCAGGTGCTGGCGGCGATCGAACGCGCCGGCCCCGGTGGCATCGGGCGGATGGCCGACCTGTACGCCGGCGTGGGCGTGTTCGCGGACGCCGTCGCTGCAGCGACCGGGGCGGCGGTCGTGGCGGTCGAGAGCGACCGGTCGTCGTCCGGCGATGCGATCGACAACCTCGCGTGGGCGGGGGCCCGAGCGACGGTCGTTCGATCGGAGGTCGGCCGGTGGCGGCCGGAGACGCACGACGTCCCGTTCGATCTCGTCGTCGCGGACCCGGCTCGTCCCGGCCTCGGCCGTCCGGGCACCGGCACGGTCGCGGCCGCCTCACCTCGCGTCCTCGTCCTGATCAGCTGCGACGCAGCGTCGTTCGCGAGGGACGTGACGCTGCTCCGCGACGCCGGCTACCGGCTCACCGACGCCACCCTCGTGGACGCCTTCCCCCACACGCCCCACGTCGAGATCGTCTCGGTCTTCGCGTCCGCTGTTTGACGTCCCGCGAGGCGGGGAAGAGACTTCACGAAGAGTGGCGAATGCGCCACAATGCGCATTGCGTACTTGTGTGGCCGATTCGCCCGTACATGGCTCGGGGCAGTAGAGGTTGAGGATCGTGGGGATGCAGGCGACGACGAAGAGACGCGTGCGCGACCTGACATGGGTCACGGTCGTTGCTGGCGCCGTCGCGGTCGTCGTCGCGGCCCTCGTCGCTCCGGCCGCTTCGCGACTCCAGCCGCTCGCTGCGCCGCCGGCGCCGGTCGCCACGGGCGTGCCGTCGATCGACCGACCGGGTGAGGTGGCGGTCGAGGTTCGCCAGGCCCCGGCCCGCGGCCCGCACGGGGTTCTCGATCTCGCGTCGCCGATCGACGCCGGCACCGCGAGCGCGACCGTCGCCACCTCGACGACGTCGTCCACCAGGTCGACGTCCGCCAGGTCGTCGGCCAGGTCGTCGGCTCTGGTGGCGTCCACCCGCAGCGGGCGCACGACCGCCGCACGCGCCTCTGCTCCGACGGCGTCCCCTTCCTCGGGCGGGGTGGCGGCCGACGTCCCGGCTGCGGACACCGCACCCGCGCCTGCTGCGATCGCGACGCCCGACTCGGTCGCCGTGGTGACGGCCCCGACGGGCGTGTCATCCGCGTCGTCGGCGACGACGGCCACCAGGGGCCGCTCGGGCAAGCCCGTCCGAGCTCCGGTGCCGGCGGTGGCCGTCGCGCAGATCATCGCCGAGCCGCATCCGTCCGAACGGATCGGTCACGTGGCGGAGGAGCCCGCGGCGACGACGAAGGACGCTGATCATCCGGGCCGCGGCCCGAAGGCTCACGTGGACGACGAGAAGCAGCGGGGCGCTCGCGCTAGATCTTGACCGCCGGGTCAAGGTACGTTTCGCGCCATGAGCGCTGCGGACGACGACCTGCGCCAGGAGTTCCTCACCTGGCTTCGCGACAACCTCCCCCAGGAGTGGATCAAGGGGATCGAGGACAACGACCCCGCACTGCTGCGGGAGGGCCGCAAGCAGCTCAACCACCAGCAGTTCCTCGAGACCATCGGCGCAGCCGGGTGGGCGCAGCCGACGTGGCCGGTCGAGTACGGCGGCAAGGGTCTCGAGACCCCGCAGGCCCGGATCGTCGAGGAGATCAAGGCCCAGTACCAGGTGCCGCGGTCGTTCAACGTCATCGGCCTCGGCATGGGCGCTCCCACGATCATGCAGTGGGGCAGCGAGGAGGTGAAGAAGCGGTTCCTCCCGCCGATGGCCCAGAACAAGGAGATCTGGTGCCAGCTCTTCTCCGAGCCCGGCAGCGGGTCCGACGTCGCGGGTCTCGCCACGCGCGCCGTTCGTGACGGCGACGAGTGGGTCGTCAACGGCCAGAAGGTGTGGACCACGCTCGCCCACATCGCGTCGTACGGGCTGCTCGTCGCCCGCACGAACCCCGACCAGCCGAAGCACAAGGGCCTCAGCTACTTCATCGTCGACATGAAGGCGCCCGGCGTCGAGGTCCGGCCGCTGCGCCAGATGACGGGTGACGCCGAGTTCAACGAGGTCTTCCTGTCGGACGTCCGCATCCCCGACGCGTGGCGTCTCGGCCCGGAAGGCGAGGGATGGGCCGTCGCCACGACGACCCTGATGAACGAGCGGGTCGCGCTGTCCGGTGCGGGATCGGCCGGGGGAGCGAACGTGGGTGGCGGCCCCGTCGACGACCTCGTCAGGTTCGCGAAGAAGACCGGTGCGTGGGACGACCCCGTGCTGCGCGACCGCCTCATGCAGGCGGTGATCGACGGTCGCATCATCAAGATCACGAACTACCGCGCCGCAGCCCAGCGGAAGTCGGGCAAGCAGCCCGGCCCTGAGGGTTCGATCACGAAGCTCTTCCAGGCTCTGTTCAACCAGCGCCTCCAGAACCTGGCCGTCGACGTCCTCGGCGCCCGCGGCACCGCGTGGGCCACCGACGACAACGAGACCGCCATGCGAATCCGCGGCTTCCTGCGCTCGCGCGCCAACACCATCGAAGGCGGCACCACGGAGATCATGAAGAACATCCTCGGCGACCGCGTCCTCGGGCTTCCCCGCGAGCCCGATGCCTCGAAGGACGTGCCCTGGAACGAGGTCGCGCGCAACGCGTAGCCACGGGAGGCCGGCCTCGCAGGCCGCGGTCAGGAGGATGCGCACCCCGGTTTACTGAAAGGGGCCGCGGGTACGCACCGCCACATGTTCACGCTGATCGGGGCCGTCGAGTGGTCCAACGGAATCGAAGACGCCTGGTCGCGAACGGTCGCGTTCGTGCCGAAGTTCCTGGGCTTCCTGCTCATCCTCGCGATCGGCTACCTGGTCGCGAAGACGCTCGCGACCGCGCTCGACAAGATCCTCGAGCGGACGGGCTTCGACCGCGCGGTCGAGCGGGGCGGGATCCGTCAGGCGCTGGCGAAGTCGCGGTACGACGCGAGCGACATCGTGAGCAAGGTCGTCTTCTACGGCCTGATGCTCTTCGTCCTGCAACTCGCGTTCGGGATCTTCGGGACGAACCCGGTGAGCGACCTGATCGCCGGGGTCATCGCCTTCCTTCCCAAGCTGGTCGTCGCGATCGTGATCATCGTGGTCGCTTCCGCGATCGCCGCTGCGGTGAAGGACATCGTGACGAACGCCCTCTCCGGGCTGTCGTACGGCCGCACGCTGGCCACCGCGGCGTCCGTGAGCATCCTCGTCCTCGGTGCGTTCATGGCGCTGAACCAGATCGAGATCGCGCCGGAGATCGTGAACGCGCTCTTCTACGCCATCCTCGCCGTGGTCGTGGGCTCCGCGATCGTCGCCATCGGTGGTGGTGGCATCCAGCCGATGCGGGCGCGGTGGGAGCGGGCGATGCAGCGTTGGGACGAGGAGCAGCCGCGCGTGCGTCGAGAGGTCGAGAGCGCCCGGATGCAGCGAGAGGCCGAGGCCGAGCGGCAGCGCCAGATCGACCTGCGTGATCAGACCGTGCTGGCGGAGACGGAACCGGTCGATTCGACCAACCCGATGACGCTGCCCTAGCGGTTTCACAACAACACCAACCTCACTAGTCACATTTTCGGGCGCCGGCCTCAAGGCCGGCGTCCGGCGCGTCGAAGCACGGTTCCGAACACGAAACGGCAAACCCGGGGCAACCCGGGGACGCAAAGCCACGGGCCCTCCAGGAACGGCTGGTTCCTCGGGCAGCCGGGCTACCGAATGGAGGGTCGGCATGCTTCGTCGTGCACTTGGTGTGATCGTCGCGCTCGTCGTGACGCTGGGGCTGTTGGCGGAGGCGACGCCTGCTGCGGCGACGAACGATCCCCGCTCCCTCGAGAACGAGTTCGTGTGGCACCTCAACGCGCTGCGGGCGGAGAAGGGGCTGCAGCCGCTCGTGGTGGACGGTCGCCTCACCGACGTCGCACGCGACTGGGCGGGTCAGATGGCCGCCGCCGGTCGCATCTCTCACCGCAGCGATCTGGCGGCGGTCGCGCCGGACCCGAGCTGGCAGAAGATGGGCGAGAACGTCGGCGTCGGCGCGACGGTGATCTCGCTGCACGACGCCTTCGTCGCCAGCCCGAGCCACTACGCGAACCTCGTCGATCCGGTCTGGCAGCACGTCGGGATCGGCGTGGTGCTGTCGGGGGAGACGATCTACGTCGCCGTCAACTTCATGCAGGTGTCGGCGCCAGCGGCCAAGGTGGCTGCGGCGAGCGCATCGAAGGCGAAGGCGTCGTCGAAGGCTCCCAAGAAGGCGGTCGCCAAGAAGCCCACCCGGGCAAAGGGGAAGAAGGCGCCTCGGAGGTAGGTTGAGGCGGTTATGGACGACCGCCTCTGCCTGCTGACTGTCCACGCCCACCCCGACGACGAATCGTCGAAGGGCGCAGGAACGGTCGCCAAGTACACGGCCGCCGGAGTCCACACGGTGCTGGTGTGCTGCACCGACGGCGCCGCGGGCGACATCCTCAACCCGGCGATGGACAAGCCGGAGGTCAAGGAGAACCTGCCCGCGGTTCGCATGCAGGAGCTCGAGCGGGCGACGGCGATCATCGGCTACTCGAAGGTCGAGCTGCTCGGTTATCGAGACTCCGGCATGCCCGACAGCGAGCACAACGCCCATCCCGAGTGCTTCGCCCAGGCCGACCTCGACGAGGCCGTCGGCAAGCTGGTCGAGATCATCCGCCGCGAGCGCCCCCAGGTGATCATCACCTACGGCGACGACCAGCAGGGGTACCCCCATCCGGACCACCTTCGTGTGCACGACATCTCCGTGCCGGCGTTCGAGAAGGCGGGCGACCCCGACGCGTACCCAGACCTCGGCGAGCCGTGGCAGCCGTCGAAGCTCTACTACACGGCCTGGTCGCGCCAGCGCATGGTGGCCATGCACGAGAAGTTCCTCGAGCTCGGCCTCGAGAGCCCGTACGACGAGCGCTGGCTGAACCGCCCGTCGCAGGACGACCGCATCACCACCAAGATCGACGTCAGCGAGCACATGGACGCGCGGCGCGACGCGCTGCTCGCCCACGCCACGCAGATCGACCCGAACTCCCCGTTCTGGTTCGGCCTCCCGCCCGAAGAGGCGAGGAAGGTGTATCCGATCGAGGACTACGTGCTCGCCCGCTCGTTGGTGGCCGTGCCCGAGGGCATCGAAGACGACCTGTTCGCCGGCCTGCGCACGCCGGTGGCGTCCTGATGTCCGGCCCGGGAAAGCCGTGGCTGAGCCAGGAGTGGCTCGACGAGCAGAAGCGGCTGGCTCAGGAGCAGCCGGAGCGCCCCGGTGCGTCGGCCCGGATGCAGTACGTGATCAAGGGCGGCGCCGACGGCGACGTCTCGTACTACTGGGTGCTCGAAGACGGGAAGCTCGTCGAAAGCCAGCTGGGAACGCTTCCCGATGCGGAGCTGACGCTCACGATGTCGCGCGCCGACGCGAAGGCGGTGCAGGACGGGTCGCTCGACGAGCAGGCCGCCTTCATGCAGGGGAAGATCAAGGTCGAAGGGAACATGGCGAAGCTGATGGCACTCATGCCGATCACGGGTTCGCCCGAGTACAAGGCGCTCCAGGAGCAGCTGCGAGCGGTCACCGAGTTCTGACGTCGTGACGGCGGGAGGAGGTGGCCGGGGAACCGCCGGCAACCTCCTCCCTCGCCGGTCGTCAGACGCCCGTGCCGGCCTCGACGGCGCCGTCCGCCGTCCAGAACGCCTTGGGCACCGCTGGCTGGTTCATCACCGACGCCAGCACCGCGACGTGGCGGGCTTCGACGCCACCGACGCTCATCGCGGCCTGGTTGAGCTTCGCGTCGTTGAACGCGCCGATCGTCGAGAAGTACGTCGATGCGGCGATGTTCTCCAGGTCGTAAGCGAGCTTCACCACGCCCAGCTCGTCCTTGAGCCCGGCGAGGGCCGGCTCGAGTGACTTCATGACCTCCGGGTTCGCCTTCTCGAACGGCTCGCCGCCCATCTGCTTGGCTGCGCCGTTGAACAGCTCGGCGTGCTCGCGATGCTGCTCCTGGAAGAGCTTGGCGGCATCACCGATGGCGGCCGTCTTCACCAGGCCGCTGTCGATCGCCTTCTGGTAGACGTCGACGGCGAGGAGCTCGAGCGACGCCGCCGTCCGGACGATGGTGAGGTCGCCGGAGTTGCCGCTCATGCCGCCGTCCTCATCTCCTTCGCCGCCGGCCGTGGTGCCGGAGCCCTCGTCGTCGGAGCCGCACGCCGCGAAGATCGCCGCGGTCGCGACCGACAGGCCGCCGATCTTGAGGAAGCCGCGGCGGTTCACGCCACCGGTGGCGAAGTCGGCCTTGGCGGCCGCCGACTCGCTGGCGTCGCCGCCGAAGAGACGAGCGACGATCTCGCGCATCTGGCCCATGGCCGAGACGTGCTCTATCTGGGTCGCGCGCGCCTCTCGCCGGGTGAACTCGTTGGAGGTGTCAGTGCTCATGGTCGGGTTCGCGATCCTCGGGGCGGTCACTTGACGGGGAACTTGGCGGGGTCGAGAGCCTTGTCCTGGTTCTCGAAGGCGGGGACGAAGTCGGTCGCGGGCTTGCCGAGGACCTGGCCGATCACCACGGCGTGCTGCGACTCGACCGGCAGGATCGACGCAGCCAGCTTCAGCGCGGCCTCGCTCTTCAGCGCGCCGAGGCCGAAGAGGTAGGTCGACGCAGCGGCGTTCTCCAGGTCGTACGCGATCTGCAGGATCGCCTTCTCGTTCGCCGCGCCCTTGAGCTGGCCGCCGACCGCCTGGAGCAGCGTCGGGTTCGGCTTGCCACTCGCCTTGTCGCCGGCCGCGCCGCCGAACGCCTCGGCGTGCTCCTGGTGGTGGCGGGCGAACATCGTGCCCGCCTCGACGACCGGTGCCGACAGCTTGCCGCTGTCCGCCGCGGCCTTGTAGGCCTCCACCGCGGCGAGCTCGACGCTCTCGGCGAAGGCTGCGATGTCGCCGTCGGTGAGCTCCTGCGCCGCCACCGGAAGGAGCCGGGAGAAGGGCATCACGACGCTGCCGATGGTGAGGACGCCGGCACCGACGCCGGCCTTCTTGAACAGGTCACGACGGGTGGCTGCCGTGCGCAGCATTCGCGTCTCGGCGTGCAGCTCGCGGAGGTCGCTCGCCATGCTGACCATGCCGTCGCGGTGCTCCGCGTCGACATCTGTGGCCAGCGAACGAAGCTCCCGTGCGCTGATCTCCATGACTGTGATCTCCTCGGATCGGATGGGTTGAACGGCTACTCGACGACGACCGAGCCGGTCATCGAGTTGTGGACGGCGCAGAAGTACTCGTACGTGCCGGGCTCGTCGAACGTGTGCTCGAACGCGTCGCCCTCGTCGAGGTTCCCGCTGTCGAACGACTTGTCGTCGGCGGTGACCGTGTGGGCGAAGCCGTCCTTGTTCGTGAACGTCACCGTCGTTCCCGCCTTCACCTTCGCCGGTGACGGCTCGTACTGGAAGTCCTCGATGTCCACCGCGTCGCCCGTGGCCGACGTCCCGGAGGAAGACGTCTCGCCAGAAGCTGTCCCTTGTGCGTCGTCGTCGCCTCCACCGCTGCATGCGGGTGCAGCGACGAGAGCGAGGAGTGCGATGGCGGCAGCGGCAAGGCGGCGGGTGGACATCGCCCTCTCTACGACACCGGCGCACCGCTGGATGAAGGTTCTTCAGATCGCGCCGCAACGACTCCCATCCGCCGGCGGGACCTGCGCCGTAGTGTCTGATGATGAGCGGAAGCCCCCTCAAGGACATGAGCGACGCCGCGCTGGTCGTCGCCATCGGGCGCTACCGCGACGACGCGCTGGCCGAGGTGTACCGCCGCCACGCGGGAGCGGTGTTCGCCCTCGCCCGGCGCGTGATGAACGATCGTGAGCTCGCCGAAGAGGTCGTGCAGGAGGTCTTCCTCCGCCTCTGGAACGCTCCCGACAAGTTCGATCCCGCGCGCGGGTCGTTGCGGTCGTACCTCCTGGCCCACACCCACGGACGTGCCGTCGACTTCCTCCGGTCGGAGTCGTCTCGGAAGCGGCGCGAGGAGAGTGACGCCCGGCGCGCTGCGGAGGGCGGCTACGACCTCGAACACGAGGTGTGGGACCTCGCGGTGGCCGATCACGTGAAGGCGGCGATCGACCTGCTGCCCGAAGGGGAGCGTCAGGCGATAGAACTCGCGTACTTCAGAGGACACACGTACCGTGAGGTAGCGGTCATGCTGGAACAACCCGAGGGCACGGTGAAGAGCCGGATCCGTTCGGGGATGCGCCGGCTCGCGAACGAGCTGGCGGCGGTCGGCATCGATGGGGGGTACCGGTCGTGAAGCCGGCGTCGCACGAAGACATCCAGGAGCTGCTGGGCGCCTACGCGCTCGACGCCGTCGACGACGACGAGCGCGATGTCGTCGACGATCATCTGACGACGTGCCCGCGCTGCCGGGCCGAGGTGGCCGACCATCGAGAGACGGCCGCCCTGCTGGCGTTCGCCGGCCAGGACGCACCAGCAGGTGTGTGGGACGCGATCGCCGCGTCGCTCGAGGAGCCACCGCCCCCGTTGACGATGCCGCTGGCGCCGAAGGCGCCGCCGAGCCGTCGCGTCAAGGCGTGGTGGTCGGGCGGCCTCGTCGCCGCCGCGGCGGTGGTCATCTCGCTGCTCGCTCTGACGATCACGCTGCGGGGCAACGGTGACGGCGGTCGGTTCGAGATCCCCGACGGGCCACGCGTCCAGTTGACGTCGGCCGACGGGCGCCACTCCGCCGACATGGTGATGGCCAACGGGCGGGGCTACGTCGTCAACGACAACCTCCCCAAGCTCTCGCCCGACGAGGTGTACCAGCTGTGGGGACGCAAGGGCACCGAGTTGATCTCGCTCGGTCTGCTCGGCACCGACCCCGACAACGAGGAGTTCATCGCAGGCGAGCAGTTCGACGCCTATGCGATCACCGTCGAGAAGGCCGGCGGCGTCGTGTCGTCGACCGCGATCCCGGTGGTGTCCGGCCAGGTCTAGCTTCGTCGCCGTGAAGGTCTGGGGTCGTGAGCGGGCGGACGAGGTGATGGCGCTCGTCGCCGCTGCGCTACCGGGCGAGAACCTCACCGACGACGACGTCGTCGCCAACCTCTTCGACGATCCCGATCCGGTTCGGGTCGTCGCCGACGACGCCGGGCGCGGCGTCGCGTCCGCGGTCGTACGCGGAGGCACGGCGGCTGGGGCGGCCGGGCGGCCGGTCGTCCACCTCCAGCTGCTGGCGGTCGATCCGTCTGCTCATCGACTCGGGGTCGGAACGGCGCTCGTCGCGGAGCTCGAGCGCTGGGCGTTCGACGACGTCGGGGCGGGCGCAGTGGTGATCGGTGCTGGGGCGCCCTTCTACCTGTTCGCCGGCGCCGACGTGCACGCCACGGCTGCGCTGTGCCTGTTCGAGTCGATGGGCTACGTCGCTCGAGGCGCCGAGCTCAACCTGTCGTTCCCATCTCGGTTCCGTGCTCCCGCGCCCGCTGGTGTCGAGCTGGTGCGGGTGCTGGAGGAGGACGACGCGGCCGCGGTGGAAGCGTTCTGCGGCGCCCAGTGGCCGAACTGGATACCGGAGCTTCGGCGGGGGATCGAGCACGGCGCCTGCCACTTCGCGCGCCGGCAGGACGACGGCGACGTCGTCGGGTTCGGGTGCCACTCGGTGAACCGGCTGGGCTGGCTCGGCCCCATCGGCACCGACCCGTCCGGACGACGCAGCGGCGTGGGCACCGCGTTGCTGAGCGCGATCTCGAAGGACGTGATGGCTGCTGGCTTCGACACCGTGGAGGTGTCGTGGATCGGGCCGATCGGCTTCTACGCCAAGGCGGCCGGTGCGTCGGTGTCGCGGGTGTTCAGGTCGCTGGCGCTGCCGTGGTCGGCGTGGTGCGATCGGCGCGCATGAGGTCGCGCAGCTCCCGGTAGCCGATCAGCTCGACCCCGACCCGCTTCGCCAGCGCTCGCATCGCGCGATCGGTCGTGACGACGTCGTGGTCGTCGACCCGGTTCGCCCAATCGGGGGCGAGCGCACGGAGCTCGGGGCTGTCGACCGCGGGGTGCACCGACAGCTCCGTCACGCCGGGCCGCAGATCGGCGAGCAACCGCTCGAGCGTCTTCCGGGCGCTGTGGTTGGTCGGCGGGTAGATGTAGTGGTCCGGGAAGAGCACGCCTTCCTCTCCCGCGAGGTCGCGGAAGGGGAAGCCGATCGCCCGCTGCGTCGACGCGCCGGTCAGCCGGATCGGAAGGCAGAAGTCGACCGCTAGCTCGAGGTAGACGTCGAAGAACTCGGGCCGCAGCTGCAGCGTGGCGAGGTGGGAGTCGAGGTGGCTGACGTCGAAGCCCCAGTAGATCGCCCGCTCGACCTGGGCCCGCAGCTCGCGCCGGACCTCGTCGAGATCCGCGTGATCCCACAGGTCTTCGATCGTCCGGGGGAAGCCGCCGTCGCCGTCGAGGAGCGACGGGGAGTGGGTGATCGGCCCCCACCGGTAGAGGTCGTACTCGGCGTTGAGGGTGAGGTGGACGCCGACGTCCTCCCCCCGGTACTCCGCGGCGGCGTGCCGTGCCCACGGGCACGGCACCATCAGCGTGGCGCTGGTGGCGATGCCCTCGCGCAGCGCCTGGTACACGGCGACGTTCGCCGAGTGGCTCGACCCGAGGTCGTCGCAGTTGATGATGAGGAGCTTCGCGTCGGCGGGATACCCGAGACGCTCGGCGAGGGACGTCACGGAGGCGAGGGTAGTGGCGGGATCCGGCGTACCGGCGTGTCGGGGCCGCCGCACATCCCCCACAGGCCGCGGTTCGCCTCGCGTGCCCGTGCCGCCGCTGCGGCGAACGCGTCGCTGTGCGCGACGTTCGGCGGGATCGTCAGCGTCGCGGCGTATCCCTCCTCGGCCAGGCGGAGGTTCACGAACGTGCCGTCGGACGTGTACACGTACGCCAGCAGGCGTCCGTACCGGTCTCGCTGCTCGGCGTCGCGCACGAGGCGCACCGTGGCGCCCTCGGGGAGCAGCTCGGCCGTGCGACGCGATGCCTCCTTCCCGAAGCACTCGCGAAGGCCCCCCTGGCCGTGGGTCTCGGGGGTGTCGATGCCGATGAGACGGACCTTCTCCTCGCGTTCGCCGAGCCGGACGCGGATCGTGTCGCCGTCGGTGACCGACACCACGACAGCGTCGCCTGGTGCACGTGGCGGCGCGGTGGCGCCCGACCGGTCGCACGCGCCGCCGCTGATCGCCGCAGCGGCGGCGACCGCGAACACGAGCGATCGGGCGGAACGGGGCACGACCCGATCATCGCGGAGCGGTGTGACAGATTCGAGGGGTGCGCGCCGCCTTCGTCCTCGTCGTCGTGCTCGTGCTCGTGCTCGCAGCCTGCAGCGGCGGCGATGACGATCCGCCGGGGCTCACCGGGTCCATGTGCGAGGCGGCCGGCGCAGCGTCGAGGGGGCGGTTGCAGGAGGCGCGGTCGATCTTCGAGGACCGGCACGGCGGGCTCCACGATCTGGCGGCGGAGACGGCCGAGAACGATCGAGCAGCGGCGGCGACGCTGCTGCGAGCGAAGGAGCGGGTGGAGTCGGACCTCCAGGCGGCTCGTCCTCGCGACCTCGCCGAGAACCTGAAGTCGCTGGCGTCGGCGGTCGGAGCGGCCGAGGGCGTCGCGCGGTCTGCGGAGTGCCCGTGATCGGAGAGACTGGTCCGATGCGTTCGCCTGTTCGTGGCCGCCGCGCGCCGCTGGCGCTGCTCGCCGTCCTCGCGCTGCTGCTCGCGGCGTGCGGAGGCGGGAACGACGACGGCGACGATGCAGCGGCCGACGAGGAGCCGACGTACGTCGCGCAGGTCGCGAGCTACGAGCTCGTCGCCGGGCCCGAGCAGCGGTTCCTGACCGGGCTCGTCGTCCAGGGGACGGGCACCGTCGTGAGCTTCGGCTCCGTCGACCTCGAGTTCTTCTACCTCGGGACGCGGGACCAGCCGGTCGATCCACCGGAGGCGCGAGGCTCGGCGACCGCATCGTTCCTCCCGATCGCCGGTCGTGAGGCACCGCCGGAGAGCGAAACCGAGCCGAGGGAGGTGCGACCGTCGGAGGCGCTCGGTGTCTACGAGGCCACCGGAGTGACGTTCGACGCGGCCGGCACGTGGGGTGTCCGCGTCTCGGCGACCATCGACGGCGAAGACGTGGTCGCGAACACCGCCTTCCCCGTGCGGGCTCAGCCCCGGGTGCCGGCCCCGGGCATGGAGGCACCGCGCACCCAGAACCCCACGCTGGGGTCGGTCGGTCCGAACGCGCCCGTTCTCGACTCCCGAGCGAGCGAGGAGGAAGAGGCTCCCGATCCGGAGCTGCACGGCATCTCGGTGGCCGACGCACTCGCCCAGCGGAAGCCGGTGGTGCTCGTGATCTCCACGCCGGTCTACTGCGTCAGCCAGTTCTGCGGGCCGATCACCGACTCGGTCAGCGCGCTGGCCAAGCGATACGGCGACCGGGCGGCGTTCGTCCACATCGAGGTGTGGGAGGACTTCGAGGACAAGAAGCTCAACCCCTCGGCTCGCGAGTGGCTGCAGCCCGGTGGGGTGGGCGACCTCCAGGAGCCGTGGGTCTTCTTCGTCGGTGGCGACGGCATCGTGAAGGAGCGCTACGACAACGTGGCCAGCGACGCGCAGCTCGAAGACGCCACGAAACGGCTCGTCGGCGCGTAGTCGGTTCCTCGTAACCTCCCGCCATGGGGAAGGCGAGGAAGGTCCCGCGGCCGTTCACGATGCCGTGGGGCGGCGGACAGGTCGTCGAGGAGGTCGGGGTCGACACCGAACACGACTCGGAGCTGGTGATCCAACTGCTCGAGTACGACGACTTCGACGCGCCCACGCTGCGGTTCTGCCAGTACTGGGCCGACGGCCGCTTCCAGCGGCAGCCGATGATGCTTCCCGACGGACACGTCGACGCGATGCGGGAGGCGCTCAAGGGCGCCCCCCGCATCAAGGAACTGCTCAAGCGACTGGTCGACGACTGAGCCTGACTACATCCGCTCGAGGATCGTGCCGGTGCCGAGCCCGCCGCCGCAGCACATCGAGATGAGCGCCCGCTGACCCTCGATCCGCTCGAGCTCGTGGAGCGCGGTCGTGATGAGACGGGCCCCGGTGCAGCCGACGGGATGACCGAGGGCGATGGCGCCGCCGTTGACGTTCACCTTGTCGGGGTCGGGACCGCACTCCTTCTCCCACGCCAGCACCACGGAGGCGAACGCCTCGTTGACCTCGAAGATGTCGAAGTCGTCGATGCCGAGGCCGGAGCGGTCGAGCAGCTTGTTGGTGGCGTCGATCGGACCGGTGAGCATCAGCACCGGGTCGGTGCCGACGAGGCACTGGTGGGTGATCCGGGCCCGCGGGCGCAAGCCGAGCTCGTTCGCCTTCGCCTCGGTCATCATCATCACCGCCGCGGCACCGTCGGAGATCTGGCTCGACGTGCCCGCCGTGTGGACACCGTTCTCGCGGGCGACCGGCTTCAGCGACGCGAGCTTCTCGAGGCTGGTCTCGCGCAGCCCCTCGTCGCGGCTGACGACGTAGGTCTCGTCGGTCGGGTTGCCCTCCTCGTCGAGACGGCTCGCCGTGATCGGCTGCACCTCGCGCTCGAAGCGACCCTCGGCCCATGCCTGGGCCGCCAACTGCTGGCTGCGCAAGCCGAACGCGTCGGTCTCCTCGCGAGTGACGTTCCACTTCTCGGCGATGCGCTCGGCGCCCTCGAACTGCGAGGTGAACTCGTACTGGTCGAAGTACGACTTCGGGATGGCGCGGCCCGGGCCCTTCGAGGTGTTCGAGCCGAGCGGGATGCGGCTCATCGACTCCACGCCGCACGACACGACGATGTCGGCCGCACCGCTGGCGATGAGACCAGCGCCGAGGTTCGTGGCCTGCTGGCTCGACCCGCACTGGCTGTCGACCGTGGTCGCGGCCACGGTGAGGGGGAGGCCGGCGGTGAGCCACGCGGTGCGTGCGATGTTGAACGACTGCTCACCGACGGCGGTCACGCAGCCGCCGACGACCTGGTCGACCAGCGACGGATCGATGCCCGAACGCTCGATGAGGGCGCGCTGGACCTGGGCCAGCAGGTCGGCCGGGTGAAGGGTGGACAGGCCGCCGCCCCGGCGGCCGATCGGGCTGCGGACGGCTTCAACGATCACGACGTCGGTCATGGGCCGAGCCTAGGCACCGGTGGTCGCCCGACGAGAAGCCGGCGTGCGGTGCCCGGGGAACGCCGGCGCACGCGCCGGTCGCTGCCTCAGCGCCGGTCGGCGCGGCCGAAGATCAGGAGCAGGAGGGCGGCGCCCAGCGCCGCCAAGAGGATGGATCGCAGGTTCAGGTCGGTGATGCGGCCCTCGTAGCCCGCGGCGTTGGCGAGGGCGCCGCCGACGAAGGCGCCGAGCACGCCGAGGACGATCGTGGTGAGGCAGCCCTGGCCGCGGCGCCCGGTGACGATGCCGCCGATCCAGCCGGCCAGCAGACCGAGCACGACCCACGAGACGATGCCCACGCCGCCACGCTACGCGGCCCGACCTCGGGCAGCCTGCGCGGCCTCTGCGGCAGCGGCTTCGCGCTCACGATCGATCGCCAGCTGGAGGATGGCGCGGGCCTCCGCAACGCCCTTGCGGCCGATCTCACGAGTGCGGTCGTCGAGGCGCCAATCGTCGCCCGATGCGGGGAGCAGGACCAGCTGACGTGCCATGCGAGGAGTATGCGATGGGGGTGAGACAGGAATTCAGAGGTCGCTCCTCCGGCGGCGGATCGAGCGCCTCGAGCGGCGACCGCGGCGGCGGGCCTGCGCGTCGAGAACGGATTGCCGGCTGATGGTGTCCCAGTGGTCGCGGGCGAGACGGTCGAGGAAGTATGGGTGCATGGCGACATCGTGCGCCCCTGCCGCTCCTCGATCGAGTGGCAGGAACGACCATCTTCGCTAAGATCCTGCCATGGAACGTTCACTGGTTCCGTGGCCCCACACCGTCGTCGCCGTCACCGACGACGTCGTGTCTCCGTTCGAGCTGTCGGTGGCGTGCGAGGTCTTCGGCATCGACCGCAGCGAGCTCGTCGACCCCTGGTACCGCTTCGTGCTCGCGTCGGTCGACGGGGCGCCGGTGAGGACGAACATGGGCTTCACGATCCATCCCGACCGTGGTCTCGACGCGCTCGAAGAGGCCGACTCGGTCGTGATCCCCGCGGGCTTCGGCAACTACGACTGCCCGCCCGTCGAGCTGCTCGACGCCCTTCGCGCCGCCCACGCGCGTGGCGCCCGCCTCATGTCGCTGTGCTCCGGTGCGTTCGTCCTCGCGGCGACCGGGCTTCTCGACGGCCGGCGGGCGACGACGCACTGGATGCACGCGGAGCGGCTGGCCGAGCTCCACCCGTCGATCGACGTCGACCCGACGGTCCTCTACGTCGACGAGGGCGACATCCTCACGTCGGCCGGCACCGCGGCGGGCATCGACATGTGCCTCCACGTCGTCCGCAAGGACCTCGGGGCCGAGGTCGCGAACGCCGTCGCGCGGCGGATGGTCGTGCCGCCGCACCGCGACGGCGGGCAGGCGCAGTTCGTCGACCTGCCGGTGCCGACGTGCACGAGCGACGACCCGCTCACCGAGCTCCTCGACTGGATGGCGGAGAACCTCGACCAGCAGGTCGCGGTCGACGAGCTGGCGCGCCGCGCCCACATGAGCCCTCGGCACTTCGCCCGACGATTTCGTGCCGCGACCGGGACCACACCGCATCAGTGGCTGCTGACGCAGCGGGTGCTGTTCGCGCAGCGGCTGCTCGAGTCGACCGACTACCCGGTGGAGCTCGTGGCGCAGCGGTGCGGGTTCGGCTCGGCCGCCGCGCTGCGGGTCCACTTCCAGAAGGTCACCAACACCTCGCCCCAGTCGTACCGACGGACGTTCCGCGCCGCGTCCTAAGGTCGCCCGCATGAGCGACACGAGCGCCCGGTTCGGCATCACGATCCCCTTCAGCGGAAAGCCCCTCGCGGAGCAGAAGGACCTGCTCCTCGAGTGCCGCGACCTCGGCTACACCGACCTGTGGTCGAGCGAAGCGGACGGCACCGACGCGTTCACGCCGCTCGCGCTGGCTGCGGCGTGGGTGCCCGACGTCCGTCTCGGCTGCGCGATCGTGCCGGCCTTCACCCGCGGCCCCGCGTTGATGGCGCAGTCGGTGGCCGCGATGGCCGAAGCCGCGCCCGGCCGCTTCGCGTTCGGCATCGGCACGAGCTCCGACGTCATCGTGGAGCGCTGGAACGGCATCCCCTTCGAGGAGCCCTACAAGCGCACGCGAGACATGGTCCGCTTCCTCAAGCAGGCGATGACCGGCGAGAAGGTCGACCAGCAGTTCGACACCATCCAGTCCCGCGGTTTCAAGCTCGGGCGGAAGCCTCCCGTGACGCCCGAGATCCTGGTCGCTGCGCTGCGGCCGGGGATGCTGCGCCTCGCTGGTCGCGAGAGTGACGGCGCCATCATCAACTGGCTCTCTGCCGACGACGTGAAGCAGGTCGCGCCGGAGGTCGGAGAAGGCAAGGAGATCGTCGCCCGCATCTTCGTCTGCCCCAGCGAAGACGCCGAGACGGTCCGCAACTTCGGCAAGTTCGCCATCAACTCGTATCTGAACGTGCCGGTGTACGCGGCCTTCCACGAGTGGCTGGGCCGAGGGCCGAAGTTGGAGGCGATGTGGGCCGCGTGGAAGGGCGGCGACCGCAAGGGAGCGCTCGCGGCGATCCCCGACGAGGTGGTCGACGACCTGATCGTCCACGGCTCGCCTGCGCAATGCCGGGAGAAGATCCAGCGCTACGTCGACAACGGCGTCACCACGCCCGTGCTGGCGATCATGCCGTTCGGCATCGACGCCATCGCGGCGATCCGGAGCCTCGCTCCGGCCAACGCCGCCTAACGGGCCGCCGCGACCAGGACGTCGGTCCAGGCCCGGGTGCGATCGAGGTAGGCGGCCTCGGCGCCCGCGCCTGCACGTCCGTACGCGCCTTCGTAGTTCTCGTAGCAGCGCGCGCCGGCGACGCAGCGAGGTACGGCTGCTTCGATCTGCGTTCCCTCGTGCCACTCGTTGTACGAGGTGATGCTGACCACGTCTGCGCCGGCGCGGAACGCGCCTCGCCAGTACGCGTCGTAGCGGGCGCCGCCCTCACGCGAACGCACCTGCCCGCCCTGCGGACGGATCGTCCGGTCGTCGTACCCCGGCACCACCGAAGGCGAGCACAGGAGCCCGCGCGCTCGGGCCGCGGCGCAGATGCGGCCGAAGGTCTCCGGCGAGTAGCGGGTGGCGTCGTACGTGTAGATCCCGTCGAACCCTGCCCTCGCCGCGTACGCCGGGAAGGTGGTCGCTGCGTTGCCGGGGCCACTGTGACCCCAGAAGCGCACGCCGGGGAAGCTGTCGGTGACCGTGCGCCAGCGGTCGGCGGCCGGTCCGTCCGACGCGTAGATCCACACCTCCGAGATGCCGAAGGTGCCGGCGAGGTACTCGACGTCGGTGAGCGCGACCTCCGGCACGTGGGTGCCGTCGAGGTACGGCTCGAGGTGGATCGCCGGTGCGAGCCCCGCCCTGCGCGCACTGTCGACGACCAGCGGCAGCACACGGTCCTCGTACGATCGGCGACCCCACCACGACACGACGACGGTTCCCACGCCGGCCCGAGCGATCTCGGCCATCTGCGCGTCGACGACCGCACGGTTGCGGTTGCTGTAGAGGCCGCGCGCGGGGAAGTAGTCGGCCGCGATCAGCCCGGCACCGGCGGCGAACGCGCCGGGTTCCGCTTCGCCGTTCGGGTCGTCCCAATGCCGCCACTGGTCGCCGTCGGTCGGGTTGTCGTACCAGGGGTAGTAGAAGATCGCCGTTCCGACGGGTCCTGGCTTCGGGCGGGCTGCGACAGCGACGACGGGCGACGCCAGCTGGAGGTTGCCAGCGGAGCCGTGGAAGGCGGCGTCGCCGAACGAGAAGACACCGCCGTCCGACGCGACGAGCCAGTAGCCGCCTCCGAAGCCGGTGTGGGACATCCCGACGATCGGCCGGTTGAGGCGGATGTTCCCGGTCGAGCCGAGGAACGTCGCGTCGCCGAAGGTGAAGATGCCGCCGTCGGTGGCCACCATCCAGTACCCGTTGCCCGACGGTGTCGCTGCCATCGCCACGATGGGCGCGTTCAGCTTGATGTTGCCGGTCGACCCGAGGAACGGCGCGTCGCCGAAGGCGAAGATGCCGCCGTCGGACGCGACGAGCCAGTAGCCACGGCCGGTGACGGTCGACGCCATCCCGACGATCGGGCGGTTGAGCGTGATGTTGCCGGTCGACCCGTGGAACGCGGCGTCGCCGAAGGCGAAGATGCCGCCGTCGGATGCAACCATCCAGTAGCCCTTGCCGGAGGGTGTCGCCGCGATGCCGACGATCGGCCGGTTGAGCGGACGTCCGCCCATCGAGCCGTGGAAGCCGGCGTCGCCGAAGGCGAAGATGCCGCCGTCGGATGCGACCATCCAGTACCCGCCACCCGATGGTGTGGCGGCCATGCCGACGACGGGCGCGACGAGCGGACGCCCGCCCATCGAGCCTCGGAACTCGGCGTCGCCGTACGCGAACAGGCCGCCGTCGCCGGCGGCGAACCAGTAGCCGGTGGCACGACGAGCCAGCGCGGGTGGGTCGAGGGGCGGGTCGGACGCGCGCGCGGGCGCACCGGGGGAGACGAGGGTGAGCAGGGGCGCGAGCAGCAGCGCGGCTGCGACGGCCGCTCGCCGTAGGCGGGGTCGCATGGCCCGGTCAACGTAGCGGCCGTAGCCTCGGCTCCATGCTCGAGGTCGGTACCGGTCGGGCCGTGATCACCCCGCCCCTGCCTGTCGCCCTCGCGGGGTTCGGCGAGCCGCAGCTCGCGACGGAGGTGCATGACGACCTCGAGGCGCGGGCCCTCTACCTGCGTGGGCCCGATGGCGTTGCCGTGTGCCTCGTCGTCTGCGACCTGCTCGGGATGTCGCCGGAGTTCGAGGCGCCGGCCCGCCAGGCCGTCGCCGCAGCGATCGGGCTCGATGCGTCCGCGGTGCTGATCGCGTGCACACACACCCACAGCGGACCGTCGGCGATGCGCGGAACCGCTGCCCTCGGGTGGGTCACGCCGGAGGGGTACGGCGAGTTGCTGGCGGACGGCTGCCGCGCTGCGGCGGTGGATGCCGCGGCATCGGCTCGTGCGGCGACGGTGAGGTACGGGCGCTCGCCGCTTCCGGGCGGCCTCTCGATCAACCGGCGAGGGCACCCGTACGACCCGTGGTTCGCGATGCTCGAGCTCTCGGACTCGAGCGACGGCGCGCCGCTGGCCGTGCTCGCGAACCTCGGCGTGCATCCGGTGGCGCTCGGACCCGAGTGCCTCGCCGTGTCGGCCGACTGGGTCGCGCCGTTCCGCGACGAGTTGTCCCGTCGGGTGGGCGCCGACACGCTCATGCTGTCGTCGGCACTCGGCGACGTGAACCCGAACCACGTCCACCGTCAGAACAACGACTGCCGCAACGACGGCTTCGCCGAAGCCGCGGAGCTCGGTGAGGAGCTCGCGGAGGTGGTCGACTCTGCCCGCAACGGCGCGGAGACGATCGACGGAGGCGTCGGCGTGGTCGCCGACCGCCACGTCACGGTCCCGATCGGCGGCACACCTCTTGCCGCCGGCCGCCGATCGTCGACGCTCCACGTCGAGCTCCTGGAGTGGAGCATCGGGCCCATCCGCGTCGTGTCGATCCCGGGAGAGGCGTTTCACGCGCTCGGGCGTGAGATCGACGAGTCACGCGGCGGGCGGACGATCCTCGCAGGGCTCGCGCCGCACTGGCGTGGCTATCTCCCGGTTCCGTACGTCGAGGGCGGCTACGAGGAGAACACCAGCTTCGGCCCGGCCGCAGTTGAAGAGATCCGGAAGAACCTTCTGGACGTGCCCGATCCGGGGCGCCTTCGGTAACCTTTCGCCATCCCAAGTCTCAACTTCCCCTCGACGCGCGCGTGCCTGCGCGCCCTCGCCGGCTTGGTCGCAGGGCTCACCGCCAGCATGGTGGTGACCCTGGGGATCGGCAGCGACGCGCGGCCGACCCGCTCGGTCGAGCTCGGCTCGGTGCCGATCGCGGCCGCGTCGGTGGGCCTCGCTCCGCCGCCGCCGGTCGCCGACGTGAGCGATTGGGGCCTCGGCGCGTTTCGAGCTCAGGAAGCAGCAGAGCAGGCCGCCCTTCGCCGTGACGGCATCGTCGCGGCGTCTCGGTCGGCCGAGCGTCCCTCGCTCGGCTGGCCGGCCGCGGGTCCGCTCTCGGGTTGGTACGGCGAGCGCCGCGGGCGTCGTGGCCACGTCGGCGTCGACGTCGACGGCGACACCGGCGATCCGATCGTCGCCGCCGGGGCGGGCGTCGTCGAGTGGGCCGGACCGGCGCCCGACGGCTACAGCGGGTACGGCCTGATGGTGCTCATCCGCCACAGCGACGCCGTCACGACCCTCTACGCGCACCTCTCGCGCATCGCGGTGCGTGCGGGTGAGGTCGTCGACCGAGGCGACTACATCGGCGCCATGGGCACCACCGGCAACGTCACCGGCTCGCACCTCCACTTCGAGGTGCGCCTGGGCGGCACGCCGGTCAACCCCCGCGACTGGCTGCCGTCTCGCTAGAAGAGCTCGAGCTGCTCCGTGCGAGCCGCCCGATCGAGCAAGGGCTCCCAGTGCCGCCCGCCTCGGACACCTTCGGCCCGCACGAGCACGTCGCCGAGCGGCACCGCTCTCGACGCCCCCTTCGTGTCTCGGATCCCGAGGCTGCCGTCGCGTTCGACGCCGACGACCACGCCGTCCTGCCAGCGGACGCGGTCGGCGCGCAGGAAGCGCACCTTCTCGCCCACCCGGACACCGAGGCGCTCGACCTCGAGGCTCACGTGACGCGCGATTGCAGGCGGCGCATGCCGCGCAGCCAGCGCTCGTAGTCGTCGCCCTTGCGCCGGAAGTACTCCCGCACCTCGGGGTGGGGGAGGATCAGGAACTCCTCGCTGCGGAGGCCGGCGACGACGGCTTCGGCCACGTCTTCCGGCTCGAGCGCGCCAGGGCCGAGCAAGGCGCCGCCGTCGCCGAGCATGGGCGTGCGGACGCCCTGCGGGCACAGCGCAGAGACCTTGATGCCCCGGTCTCCGTAGGTGACCGAGAGCCACTCGGCGAAGGCCACGGCGGCGTGCTTGGTGACCGCGTACGGAGCCGATCCGATCTGCGTCAGCAGGCCAGCCGCCGACGCCGTGTTGAGGAGGTAACCGCCGCCACGCTCGAGCATCCGGGGGACGAGGTGGCGCGCCGCGAAGACATGAGCCATCAGGTTGATGTCCCAGATCTGCTGCCAGTCGTCGTTCGACGTCTCCGGGCCGCCGTAGGTGGCGATGCCGGCGTTCGAGCAGAACAGGTCGATCGGCCCGTCGTTCGTTTCGGTCGACTCGATCAGGGCGACGACGTCGGTCTCGACCGACACGTCGCACCGCACGCCTCGAGCGACGTCGCCGATGCTCGAAGCCACCCGTTCGGCGCCGCTCTTGTCGCGATCGGCCACGATCACGGCCGCTGCGCCCTCCGTCGCGAACCGCTCGGCGAGGGCCTTCCCGATGCCGCTGGCGCCGCCGGTGACGACGCAGACCTTCCCCTGCAGCTCCACGTGCACGACCATACGTGGGCAGGTGGCAGGCTCGGTGCCATGAGCGACCCAGCGGCGGCCAGGCGAGCGTTCCTCGAAGCACAGATCGGCCACCTCGACACCCTCGGGTTCGTGATCGTCGGGCTGCCCCAGCCGCCGTTCGACGCGATCCAGGCGCGTCGGGAGGACGACACCAGCTACGTCGTGGAGATCGCCGGGCGTGATCCAGCGGCACCGTTCGACGAGTCGCAGGAGCAGGCTCTGGCGACGCTGTCGTTCGAGAACACCGGCGAGACGTGGGCTGCGCCCGCCGTCGAGGGTGCGGCCGCCGCCGTCGACCTCGTCGAACGCGTGCTCACGGAGGTCCTCGCGGTCGCACCCGAGACGCCGGTCGACATCCGGCACGGCACGTTGCGAGACGAACGAGCCGCGGCCGCGAAGCTCGAGGCGATGCGGGCGTTCATCGAGCCGGTGCTCGAAGAGATCAACGGCGGCGAGGTCGCGAAGGATCCGGATGGCGACTACATCCTCGACCTCCTCGGCATGCGGGTCTTCGTAGCGCCTCGTGCCGCGCCCGGACGTCCTCCGATCATCCGGGTGTTCGCGATCACGAACGCCGACCTCAACCTCACGCCCGAGCTCGGGCTGCTCCTCGCCCGCGTGAACTTCTCGCTGGCGTTCGGCCGCTTCTCGATCGACACCGACCATCGCTCGGTCTGGTTCGACGAGACGCTCCTCGGCGACCAGGTCACCCGGGACGAGCTGTCGTTCGTCATCACGGTCGTCGCCTCGACCGCGTCGGAATGGGACGAGAAGATCGCGGCGATGTTCGGCGGCACGTTCCGCGGTGCGCGACCCGCCACTCCGGCGGTGGAGGCGGCGCCGACGAAGCCGGGCCAGGGCGGCTACCTGTAGCTCACCGCCTCCGGTCAGACCTTGATCGAGAGGAACTCCCGGAACGAGTCGTCGATGCAAGCCTTGAGCAGGCCGGGGTCGTCGACGGCAGCGGTGTCGATGTTGAGGCCGAGGTCGAGGTTGCCCCGGTACGACAGCACCGTCGCGTTGAACGCGGTGCCGCCCGTCGGACCCATCGGGTGGTTGTGGAGGATCTCGGCGCCCGCGATGAACAGGTCCCACGGCGCGCCCCGCACGTTCGACGTGGCGAAGTCGACCGTCTCCGCCTGCTGGCGGGCGAGGTTCACCACGACCGACGTCGGCAGGCTGTTGAGCACGCCGGCGAGGGAGTCGGTGAGGTCGACCGCCCGCTCCTTCTTCGTCGTGCCGAGGCGGCTCCGGATCGCCTCGAAGCGCTCCACCGGATCCTTCGTCCCCGCGGGCAGCAACGACCGCGTCGGTGCGAACGCGTTGCCGCCCGCGCTCTTGTCGCCTCGCGTGCTGACCGGCATCGCCACCCGGAGGTCGTCGATCTCGACGCCCTTCTCCCGGTGGTAGGCACCGGCTCCGCCGGCGACGCAGGCGACGAACGCGTCGTTCACGCTGCCGCCGAGCGCGTTCGCTTGGGCCTTGAGCTTCTCGAGGTCGACCGTGAGGACCTCGAAGTGGCGCTGCAGCGACCGTCGACCGGCCCACAACGGCGACCGGGCGCCGTCGAGCACGAGCAGCTGGCGCAGCATCGAACGGGCGATCTCGACGCTGCCGGTCGCCATCGACGCGGCCTTCGTCGGGTGCAGCGCGGTGTCGACGAGCGCCATCGCCGTCCGCTGGCCGATGCCGAGCTGGCGTCGCAGCTCGTGGGCGACCGACTTGCCCACGGACGAGACGATCCCTTCCGGTACGTCGGCGAACGGAGCGCCGTTCTCGAGGTCGTGGGCGCGAGGCTCGGGATCGGCTGCGTCACGCTCGAGGTCGATGAACATCGCCGACAGGCGCACCCCGCCGACGCCGTCGGTGATCGTGTGGTGCATCTTGGCCAGCAGCACCGCTCGTCCGTCCTGCAGGCCTTCGACGATGGTGAACTGCCAGAGCGGGCGCGCCCGGTCGAACGGATCCTGGAAGTGGAGGGCGGCGAGGTCGAGCAGGTCGCGGTCGGTGCCGGGAGGCGGCAGCGCGACCTGGCGGACGTGGAAGTCGAGGTCGAACGAGGGGTCGTCCACCCACTCCGGCGGTGCGAGCCTCGCCGGGGCGGGCACCACGCGCTGGCGCAGGCGGGGGATCTCCTCGACCGCGCGCTCGATGCGCTTCCGGAACCCCTCGAACGACGGAGGCCCGTCGAGGAAGGTGACGTTGAGGAACGTCGAGCGCAGGCTCGGGTCCTTCTCGACGTTCCACATCAGCGCCTCGGCGTCGGACATCCGGCGCTCGAAGCGGAGCGGGCGGGGGTTGCCGGCCATCGAAGGAGCCTACGTTCGCCCGCTCGGGTGCCGCCCTACCGGGGGATCGACGTGTGCTTGAACTCGTTGAGCTCCGGCCAGCCGCCCACGAGGTCGACGACCCGCTCGATCGTCGAGATCGCGAGGTCGCTGTCGCCCCGCGGCCGGTTCATCAGCCGCACGAAGACCGACTGCCCTCCGTTGATGAACGTCGGCACGCCCCACACCTTGTGCTCTGCTGCGGCGGCCTCGTGCTCCTTCCGGAACGTTTCGAGCGTCCAGCCGTCTTCCACCTCGGCGAACGCGGCGTCCGCGTCGACGCCGGCACGGGTCAGGACGTCGCGAAGGACGTCGGCTTCCCGGATGTCGAGGCCGTCGTCGTGGCGCGCGGAGAACAGCGCCCAGTGAGCGTCGAGGAACTTCTCGGGCTGCTTCTCACGGATCGCGATGCCGAGCTGCATGGCGAGAAGCGCCGGCGCCTTCGTCGGGTCGTCCCACACGTCGGGATCGCCCTCGGCGACGTGGACCTGGTTCAGCGAGAACGGCACGAACGTGACGTTCCAGTCCGCACCCGCCCGCAGCCCCTCGACGAGGTGCTCGTGCGCGTTGCGGGCGAACGGGCAGCGGTAGTCCCAGGACACGGCGAACGACAGGCTCATAGGTCGTTACAACTACCCACCGACGGGAGGAATTCCGCGCGTCACAGCGGCGGCGCAGGAGGCAGCGGCCTGAGCTTGCGGCCGATCCGGCCGAGGGCGGCGCCGATCGCGATCCCGGCGATGACGTCGGACGCGTGATGGATCTTCACGTAGACCCGACTCCAGGCCACGACGAGGGCGATGGCGTAGTACAGCGGCCAGAGCTCGTCGTCGTCGCTGAGAAGCCCGGCGGCCGTGAACGCGGAGGTCGCGTGCCCGCTCGGGAAGCTGCTCGTGCGCGGCTTGCGAAGCTTCATCGGCCGGACGCCCTCGAACGCCGGTCGCTCCCGGCGGAAGAACGACTTGATCCCGCCGTTGACGAGCGCCGACTCGATGCCGACGCCGAGGCCGACCCGCACCGCAGCGTGCCAGTCGTGCTCGCTGCGCAGCCCGCGCAACGCCCCGAGGATCAGCCAGATGAGGCCGTGATCGCCGAGGGCCGACGCGCCGTAGAAGAGCCGGTCGAGCCCCGGCTTGCCCCGCAGGTGCTCCTCGAAGAAGCGGTCGACGGCCTTGTCGAACTCGTCGACGCTGGGCGGCAGCTTGAACGTGGCGAGCGGCATGACGCCGCGAACGCTACGCGGTGACGGCCACGGGCTCGAAGAGCGGCTCTTGGCCGGCCGCGCTCATGCGGGCCTCGACCTTGAACTGGCTCACGAGATCGACCGAACCACCGAAGGCCGGGCACAGCGACTTGAACGAGCACCAGTCGCACAGCCGGTTCGGGCGGGGCCGGAAGTCTTCGGTCACGCACGCCCGCTCGACCGCCGTCCAGATCGCACGGGTGCGCATCTCCATCGCCCGGATCGACTGCTCCGACGGAACCGTGGAGATCGCGACCGGCTCCTGGAGGTGGAGCAGCTGCACACGCGCCGGACGGCGCCCGAGCACCTTCTCGCAGAGGAAGGCGTAGAAGTGCACGCCGCCGAGCTTCGACTTCTCGTACGGAACGGCGGGGGCCCGACCCGTCTTGTAGTCGGTGACGACGAGCTCGCCATCGTCGTCGAGCTCGAGGCGGTCGATGATGCCCCGCAGCAGCAGCGATCCGAGCTGGACCGACATGAGGAGCTCGGTGCCGATGACCCGCACCTCGTTGGGGTCTTCGAGCTCGAAGTAGCGCCGCACCAGCGTCTCCGCATCGGCGTGGAACTCGGCCACCTCGTCGTCGGTGAGCCCGAGACCGACGAACTCGGGATCGGTCGCCATCTCGACCTTGGCCTGCTCGAGCTTGGCCAGCGCGGCCTGGACGGTGCGCTGCCCCTGTGGTTCGTCCCAGAACAGCAGCTGGAGCGCCCGGTGCACGAGCGTGCCCTTCGTGGCCGGCGCCGACGGCGGCTCCGGGAGCTTGTCGATCGCGGAGAAGCGGAAGGCCAGCGCGCAGTCCTTGAACGACGAGACCTTCGACGGGCTCAGGGACGAGGGCAGCGGCAAGCTCACGTTCCGAACGATACGCCTCGGGTGTGACACCGATGTGATTTACGCCCCTGACCAGGCGCGGAGCACGGCCGCGGCGCCTCCTCCGGCCGCGACCAGCAGCGTCGCGACCCGCGCGACGTCGTGGGGGACCTTCGGATCGAGCCAGCGGCCGACGATCCAGCCCCCAGTGAGCCCGACCGCCGGACCGGCGAGATGCGACGCACGCGGAAGGCCGAGCGCGACCAGGGCCACCACGTTCGACAGGAGGAAGATCACCTGCAGCGTCGGCCGCGTCCGCTGCGGGGGCCAGTCGGCGTTCACGGTGTAGAGCGCGAGGGCGGGGCCGCCGATCGACCCGATGACGTTCATCGTGCCGCTGAGCGCGCCCGCGACCACGGCGCCGACGGGGTGACGGCCACGGTGCCAGCGCCACCCGACGAGGAGCGCGGCGGCCGACAGCACCGTGAGCACGCCCGCCGTGGCGGCCAGCCACCGCGCGTCCACCGATCGCACCGCCATCGCGACGAACGGCGTGATCGCCATCGCGGGCACGAGCAGGAGCGCGCCTTCGCGAACCAACAGGTCGTTCCGTCGGCCGGCGACGAGCGAGATGTTGAGGATCGACGAGAGCACCAGCGCGACCCTCACACCCTCGAGCGGGCCGAGGCTCGCGATGAGGATCGGCGCGCACACGAGCGAGAAGCCGATGCCGCTGACCCACTGGGCGATGGCGCCCGCGCCCACCGCGAGCGCGGGGATCACTCGGCGAAGGCTCTGCGCACCGACGCGGCGATGCGCTCGGGGTCCTCGAACGGACCGAAGTGGCCGAGCCCGGCGAGCGGTTCGGTGCGCCCGTGCGGGAGGGCCTCGGCTTGCTTGACGAAGGTGTCGGGACCGAAGGTCGTCGTCTCCGATCCCCACGCGATCGTCACCGGGCACGTGATCTCGCCGAAGCGCGAGTACGCGCCGTGACGCATCCCCATCTCGTAGGTGCGGGCCTCGTGTTCGGGGTCGCACTTGAGCGTCACCCCGGAGCCGCCGGGCAGCTCGCGGAAGCCGTGGTCGACGTACGCCCGCAGCGCATCCGGATGGAACCCCATCATCGGCGGCTTCGACGCGTAGTTCTCGTACGCCTCGTCCTTCGAGGGAAACGTGGCGCGCCGCTTCCGGGCCGACGCGGCGAGGGGGTTCGACTGCGATCCGACGAACTGCGACGGATCGTCGACCGGCGCCACGATCGGCTCGTAGCAGTAGATCGCACGGAACGTCCCCGGACGAGCGATCTCCGCCAGCAACAGCGCGGCGCCGCCCGCGGAGTGGCCGACGCCGAACGGTCGCTCCAGGCCCGCTGCATCGATCGCGTCGAGGGCATCAGCGGCGAAGCCGTGCCAGTCGAAGACGCCGTCGTCGGGCGCGGGCGTGTCGCCATGACCACGTTCGTCGAACGCGACGCAGCGGTAGAGCGCCGACAACGCCGCGGCCACCGGGGCGAACATCCGCCCGTGGAACCCGGTGGCGTGCGCCATCAGCAACGGCGGCGACGACGCATGACCGGCGAGGTCGTACCAGGCGACACGCCCGGCAGGCGCCACGTCGCTCACTTCGGCAGACCGACCTTGCGCCGGACGTGGGCCGCCCACGCGGCGCGGGCGGCGTTCGATCCTGGTGCCCCGTGGACGCCGCCGCCCGGATGGGCCGACGACGATCCGAGGAAGAGCTTCTTGATCGGCGTCTCCGGACGGCCGAGCCCCGGCGTGGGGCGGAACACGAGCTGCTGATGGAGCTGCGCGGTGCCGCCGTTGAGCGCACCGTTGAGCAACGCCTGGTTCGCGCTCTCGATGCCGGACGGAGTGAACACGTGCCGACCGCGGATCAGCGCCTTGAACCCCGGCGCCTTGCGCTCGATCTCGTCCTCCATCCGCTTCACGAACGTCTCGGTCTCGGCCGCGTCGAACGATCCGGTGAGGTCGCCGCCCGCGTCGCCCTTGATGTCGTGCGGGACGTGGGTGTACGCCCACGCGGTCTCCTTGCCCGCCGGTGCACGGGTCGGATCGGTCATCGACTGCTGGCCGAGCACGAGGAACGGCCGCTCGGGGATGTGACCCGTCGCCATCTGGGCCATCGTCATCGTCAGCTGGTCGAGGCTGTCGGTGAGGTGCACCGTTCCCGACTTGCGCGCCGCCTCGTGTTCCCAGGGGATCGGTCCGTCGAGGGTCCAGTCGACCTTCACGGTCGCCCAGTCCCAGTGGAACTTGTCGAGGTCCTTCACCAGGCGAGGAGGCAGGTGCTCCTCGCCGATCAGGTCCTGGTAGAGCATCGGCGCGGCGATGTCGGCGACGAGGGCCTTGTCGACGTCGATCTGCGTGCCGTCGGCGGTGACCACGGCGACCGCCTCACCGTTGCGGACGATGATCCGCTCGACCGGGGTGTTGCAGCGGACTTCGCCTCCGCGGTGCTCGAGTCGCTTCTGCAGCGCCTCGATGAGCTTGCCCGCGCCGCCCTCCGGGACAGGGAAGCCCTCGTCCTGCGCCATCGCCATGAGGATCCAGCCGAAGAACCCACCGATCGCGGTCTCGGGCCCGAAGTCGGCGTGCAGCGCGTTGCCGGCCAGAAGGCGGCTGGCGGGGTCGCCGTCGAACTCCTCCTCGCACAGGCGTCGAACCGGCAGCGTGGCGAAGCGGGCGAAGCGGAGGAGCTCCGAAGGGCGCAGCGCCCGCACCAGTGACACCGCGCCCTTCACCGGTGGGAAGGGGGAGAGCAGCGACCAGAGGATCCCTTCTCGCACGCGCCGGTAGAACTCGAAGAGCCGGATCCACGAGTCGCCGTCGCCGGGGGTGAGCCGGTTGAGGGTCTCGCTCGTCTCGTCGAGGTTCATCGACACGAACGGGCACGTGCCGTCGGCGGAGGGGTGCGCGAGGACGTAGGGCGATCGCCGCCACCGCAGGCCGTAGTCCTCGAGGTGAAGCGTCGCGACGATCGGCGAGCTCGCGGCGAGCGGATAGAACGCGCTGAACTCGTCGTTGACGAAGCCGGGCTCGATGAGCTCGCTCGACTTGACCGCGCCGCCCGGCCGTTCCTCGGCTTCGAGCACGACGACCTTCCACCCGCGATCGGCCAGGAGGTTGGCGGCGACGAGACCGTTCGGCCCAGCCCCGATGACGACGGCGTCGGTCATGACGTTCGAGGCTAGAGCGTCGAGGCGACGGGTACGGTCGGCCGCAGATGCCCGATCTCGAAGCGTGGGGGATCTCCCCCGGATATCACGACGTCTCCGGCCAGTGGCGCGAGCCGCCGCCTCGCACCATCGAGGCCATCACGACAGCGATGTCGATCGACTCCGACAAGCCGAAGCCGGGGCCTCCACTGTGGATCGTGCAGGCCGGCGACGAGGTCACGCTCGGCGGGCGATGGGAGCTGCAGCCCGACGGCGACGCGGGGAGCGAGGTCGTGTCGGGGACGCTGCCCTCGCTGGAGCCGGGCTACTACCGCGCCTTCCACGACGACGGCCGCGGGCTCCGCCTCATCGTCACACCGGGCCGCTGCCACATGCCGGCCGACCTGCGCATCTGGGGCTGGGCGGTGCAGCTGTACGCCATGCGCTCCAAGGCCAGCTGGGGCATCGGCGACCTCGGCGACCTCTCGCGGTTCGGATCGTGGGCACGCGACCAGGGCGCCGAGCTCGTGCTGCTCAACCCGCTCCACGCATCGACGCCTGTCGAGGAGCAGCAGGAGTCGCCGTACTACCCGAGCAGCCGCTGCTTCCGGAACCCGCTCTTCCTCCGGATCGAAGACGTGCCCGGTGCCGACTTCCTCGGTGGCGAGCTGGAGGCGATCGCCGCTCGTGGACGCGCGCTGAACGACGACCGGCGCATCGACCGCCCGGAGGTCTTCCGCCTCAAGCTCGACGCACTGAACCGGATCTTCGCTGCGGTGCCGCCAGGCGACGGCTTCGACGCGTTCGTCGACGACGGTGGCGAGCTGCTGGCGCGATACGCGACGCACTGCGTCCTCGCGGAGACGTACGGACCGAACTGGCGTGAGTGGCCCGCCGACCTCCGCGATCCGGCGAGCTTCGAGTCGCGCCAGGTGCGAGACGAGCAGAAGGGTCGGGTTCGCTTCCACATGTGGTTGCAGTGGCTCGTCGACCAGCAGCTGCAGCGGGCGGGCCAGACGATCGGGCTGATGCAGGACCTCGCGATCGGCGTCGATCCCGGTGGCGCCGACGCGTGGATGTGGCAGCACGTGCTCGCCCCCGACATGTCGGTGGGCGCGCCGCCCGACGAGTACAACACCCAGGGGCAGGACTGGGGGCTTCCGCCGTTCGACCCGTGGAAGCTCCGCGACGACTGCTACGAGCCGTTCATCCAGACCGTGCGCGCGGGGTTCCGCCACGCAGGCGGCTTGCGGTTCGACCACGTGATGGGGCTCTTCCGTCTCTTCTGGGTGCCGAACGGTTCGTCGGCGCGAGAGGGCACCTACGTCCGCTACCCGTACGGCGACCTGCTCGACATCCTCGCCGTCGAGTCGTACCGGGCGGGCGCGTACGTCGTCGGCGAAGACCTCGGCACCGTCGAGGACTACATGCGAGACGAGCTCGGCAAGCGCGAGATCCTCTCGTACCGCCTCTTCTGGTTCGAGCCGGGTCCGCCGCGCGACTTCCCCGACCACGCGTTGGGTGCGGTCACCACCCACGACCTCCCGACGATCGCCGGACTGTGGACGGGCTCCGACATCGACGCCCAACGCGAGCGCGACATGGAGCCGAACGTCGACAGCACCGAGGAGCTGCACCGCAAGGTCGAGTCGATGACGGGGCTGGCGGCGGACGCACCCGTCGCCGAGGTGGTGCGCCGTGTGCACGAGCTGCTGGCCGAGGCGCCGTGCCGGATCGTGACGGCGACGCTCGACGACGCGCTCGGCGTCGAGGAGCGTCCGAACTACCCGGGGACCACCGGCGGGACGAACTGGTCGATGGCACTTCCCGTGCCGCTCGACGACATCGTCTCGCACGACGGCGTGCAGGAGGTCGCGCGCATCCTCCGCGAGCAGCGATAGTTGGCCCATGGATCTTCCGGTGAACCCGCCGGTCAAGCCGATGCTCGCCAAGGCGGCGAAGGCGCTGCCCGAGGGCGACGGCTGGCAGTTCGAACCGAAGTGGGACGGCTTCCGGTGCATCGTCTTCCGCGACGGTGACGAGGTCGAGCTCGGCAGCCGCAACGAACGACCGCTGACGCGCTACTTCCCCGAGCTGCTCGACCCGATCCGTTCGCAGCTGCCCGAGCGCGTCGTGCTCGACGGCGAGATCGTGATCGCCACGCCCGGCGGACTCGACTTCGACGCGCTCCAGCTGCGGTTGCACCCCGCCGAGTCACGGGTGCGGAAGCTGGCGGCGGAGATCCCGGCGTCGTTCGTCGCGTTCGATCTCTTGGCGTGCGGCGACGTCGACGCGCGCTCGCTTCCGTTGTCGGACCGGTGGCGCCTGCTCTGCGACGTCATGGCCGACGTCGAGCCGCCGCTGTACGTGTCGCCGTCGACGCTCGATCGGGAGCAGGCGACCGACTGGTTCACCCGCTTCGAGGGAGCCGGCCTCGACGGCGTGGTGGCGAAGCGCCTCGACTCGACGTACCAGGAGAACGTGCGCGTGCACACGAAGGTGAAGCACGACCGCACCGCCGACTGCGTCGTCGCGGGGTTCCGCTGGCACAAGAGCGGACCGATCATCGGGTCGCTGCTGCTGGGCCTCTACGACGACGCCGGCAAGCTCAACCACATCGGCGTGATCGGCGCCTTCCCGATGAAGACGCGGGAGGAGCTCGTGTCGTTCCTGTCGCCCTACCGCGAGGGTGCCCTCGAGAACCACCCGTGGCGGGAGTGGGCGGTCGCTGCTGCGCATACCGCCGAAGGGGCGGGCCGGATGCCCGGCGGGCAGTCGCGCTGGAACGCGAAGAAGGACCTGTCCTGGGAGCCCCTACGACCGGAGCTCGTCGTCGAGATCGCGTACGACCAGCTGCAGGGCGACCGGCTCCGCCACGCCGGTCAGTTCCGCCGGTGGCGGCCCGACAAGTCGCCCTCCGACTGCCGCTACGACCAGCTCGAGGCGGTCGTACCGTCGGAGCTGGCCGAGGTGTTCGGCACGAGGTGATCATTGAGGTCTCCTCGGTCGACGACCCACGGCTGGTCGACTACGCCAGCCTGAACAACGTCGAGACGCGCCGGGAGGTCGAGCGGCGAGGGTCGTTCTTCATCGCCGAGAGCGAGCTCGTGATCCGTGAGCTCGTGCGGAGTCGTTCCCGCTGGCCGATCCGCTCGGTGCTGGTGACGCCGAAGCGGTTCGAGGCGATGCGAGACGTGCTCGAAGACCTCGACGCTGCGGTCTTCGTCGGAGCGATGGACGTCGTGCGCGAGGTCACCGGGTTCCACATCCATCGCGGTGCGGTCGCATCGGCGGAACGGGGGCCGCTGCCTGCTGCGGCGGACGTGCTACGCGGTGCCTCCCGGGCCGTCGTGCTCGAGGGGGTGTCCGACCACGAGAACATCGGGTCGATCTTCCGCTCGGCGGCCGCCTTCGGGTTCGACGCGGTGCTGCTCGACGCTGCGTGCGCCGACCCGCTCTACCGGCGGTCGGTGCGGGTGTCGATGGGGCACATCCTGCACGTGCCGTTCGCGCGCGTCTCGTCGCTCGACGAGGTACGGGCGGCGGGGCTCTCGGTGCTCGCGCTGACGCCCTCGGCGGACGCGGTGCCGCTCGACGAGGTCGCCGCTGCACCGCCTGCTCGCTGCGCGCTGGTGCTGGGGGCGGAGCACCCTGGGCTATCAGCGTCGTGGCTGGCCGCGGCTGATCGACGGGTGCGCATCCCGATCGCCGCGGGCGTCGACTCCCTCAACGTCAGCGTCGCCGCCGCCGTCGCCATGCACCGCCTCGCGATGTTCCCGAGCGCCACGTCATAGCGACAGTCCCCGATCCTCGCTCCGTTTGGGCCCCGACCGCATCACCTGTGAAGCGGTCGGGGCCCAAAGCGAAGAGCAGGTTCGAGCTCAGAGCTCGATGAGCTCGCCTTCCGACGCGGCCTCGACGATCGGGTCGACGTGCCCCTGCCACTGACTCGCCAACGCTGCGATCTGCTCGTCCGTCCGCGACGGGTCGTGATGGAACAGCAGGAGCCGGCGCGCGCCTGCCAACGAGCACAGCTTCACCGCGTAGTCGATGCACGAGTGTCCCCACGTCGCCCGCCCGGGCAGCTCCGCAGCGGTGTACTGCGAGTCGTGGAGCACGACGTCGGCGTCCCGGCACAGCTCGAGCGCGACGTCGTGGTACTCGCCCCACCCGTCGGGTCCCGGTCCGAGGGAGATGGGGGAGTGGTCCGACAGGTACGCCATCGTCGACGTCCCGTCGGTGATCCGGTACCCGAACGTCCGCCCGCCCTTGTGGGGGATCTCCCGCGCGAGCACGCGGAACGACCCGATCTCGTGCTCGCCCTCCTCGAGCGCGTGGAAGCGCCAGTCGCCCCGCATCTCGTCGGGGCGGATCGGGAAGTGGGGCGGCGACATCGCGCGGCCGAGCACCTCGAGCGGGTCACCCTGGGCCGGGACGTAGCAGTCGACCTGGGACCCCTCGTTGTCGACCGCGCCACCGAAGGGCAGACCCTGCGTGTGGTCCCAGTGGAGGTGCCCGAACAGCAGGGCGCCGCGGAACGGCGCACCCTCCAAGAGCGCGCCGAGTCGACGGATCCCCGTTCCTGCGTCGAGCAGCAACGTCGGCTTCTCACCCGAGGCCGCGACGGCGACGCACGACGTGTGCCCGCCGAACCTCACGAACTCGGGGCCGGGGGCGGGAGTCGAGCCCCGCACCCCGCACACCCACAAGCGCACTAGCGGGTCGACTCCTCTCGCCGGTGACCCTCGCGCAGCTCCTGCAGCTTCTGGCGGTCGATCGTCCCGGCGGTCGCCGCCGCCACCTTGCAAGGCGTCACGGCCCGCAGCGTAGAGGTGCGCAGCCCGCCTTCGAGGATGGCCCGCTCGCCGAACATCGCGCCCGGCCCCATCTCCGCCAGCGGCTCGCCGTCGACCTCGACCGAGACGACGCCGTCCAACAGCAGGAACAGCTCGTCGCCGGGCTTGCCCTGCTCGGTGAGGAGCGCGTCCTTGTCGTACTTCCGGATCTCGGGCTTGGCCGCTCCGCGCATCATCAGGGCGGACAGCTCCCGCTCGAGAGCCGACTCGACCTGGGCGACGACGGCGGGAGAGTCCTCGTCACCCCACGGCGAGTGGCCGCCGAACGCGTTCTTCATCCAGTTCTCGAAGTCGATCAGCCCCGACTTCAGCGCCAGCTTCCCCTCGTCGTCGTAGATCCAGTGGCGGGGGAACGTCGACGCACCCTTGAGCTCACGCTCGACACGTCCGTCGGCGTGCAGGGTGAGGGTGAGCGTGGTCCACGCCGTGGGGGCCCGGAACTGCACGTACGGCGGGTGGTTCACCTTGCGCGGCGCCGGCGCACCGGTCCGACCCCCAGCGGTGCGGGTGAAGCGGACGTAGCCGTCGCCGACCTCGGGCTCGGGCTCGATGTCGTCGAACGCGGTCGGTGTGAACCGCACCCGCATCCCCATCTTCACCGTGGTGGTGTTGATGAACGACTGCCCGCCCTGTCCGTAGCCGGTGATCTTCCCGTCCTCCACCTCGATCCACCCGCTGAGGAGGTTCGCGAACCGGATCCGGTCCTCGGCGAGGAGCCCGTTCACACCGTCGGGGCCGTCGACGACGTCCGGCGGCGCGATGTCGTAGTGGGCGACGCCCATCTCGAACGGGACCTTCGTCACGCCCTTGATGGCCTCCGACGGGATCCAGCTGATCGACAACACCGACGACTCGTAGCGCATGCCTACAGCGGTACCACCTCTCGGGGTGCGGCTGCGATAGGGCCATCTGGCGTCGCGTGGGTGTGCTGGCACCCCCACGAGGTGTGTGGATGGTGCGGTTACGCGGGCTGTTCGGACGCGCCAACATGCACACATGGCGACGGGACCGTCCGACAGCGCGGCCATCAGCGTCTTCCTCGCGGACGACAACCTCATCGTGCGGGAGGGCGTGCGCGCGCTCCTGGCCCGGGAAGCCGACATCGAGATCGTCGGCGTCGCCGGCGACTACGACGAGCTGGTGCAGGGCGCCGAGGCGTCGGCGCCGCAGGTGGTCGTCACCGACATCCGGATGCCTCCGGCGTTCCAGTCGGAGGGCATCGACGCGGCGAAGGAGGTCCGCAAGCGCCACCCGGGGACTGGCATCGTCATCCTCAGCCAGTACGACGACCCCGAGTACGCCATCTCCCTGCTCCAGGACGGCGCCGCCGGCTACGCGTACCTCCTGAAGGACCGCATCGCGGAGGGCAACGCGCTGGCCGCCGCCGTTCGTGCGGTCGCTTCCGGCGGCTCGGCCCTCGACCCCGTCATCGTCGACGCGCTGATGAAGCCGGTCGCGCAGGGCTCGTCCGGGCTGAGCCCGGCCGAGGAGGAGCTGCTCCATCTCATCGCCGAGGGCAAGCCCATCAAGGCGATCGCGGTGAGCCAGCGCAAGACCGCGGCGGCCGTCGCCGACGAAGTCGAAGACCTCTTTCTCCGCCTCGCCCAGGACGCCAGCGCCGGTGTCGCCGGTGGACTGAAGCGCCTGCGCATGCTCCACCAGGCGATCGTCGAGCGCGAGGAGCAGGGCGAGACGCTCAGCCGGCTCCTCCCGGGCGGGCTCGCCGAGAAGCTCCGCGAAGAGGGCCGCGCCATCGGAGAGACCGAGCGCCTCGAGGTCACCGTGCTGATGTCGGACATCCGCGGCTACTCGGGCATCGCGGAGACCGCGGATCCGAGCGAGCTCGCGGCCCAGCTCAACACCCACAGGGCGGAGATGAACCACGCCATCCTCGACGAGGGCGGCACCGTGATGCAGTTCGTCGGCGACGCGGTGATGGCCGTCTTCGGTGCACCGTTCCCGCAGGCGGACCATCCCGACCGCGCCCTGGCCGCGGCTCGTGCCATGCACCGCCGCCAGGCCGAGGTCAACGACCGCTGGGCGGCCGAGGGACTTCCCCCGTTCGGTCTCGGCATCGGGCTCTCGACGGGCGAGGCGGCCGCCGCCCTGCTCGGGTCGGAGGAACGGGTCGAGTACACGCTCGTCGGCGACACGGTGAACCTCTCGGCCCGCCTGCAGCAGTGGGCCGAGGCGGGCGAGATCATCCTCAGCTCCGCGACGTACCAAGCGCTCAAGGAGCCGCCCGAGTGCGAGGAGATGGCTCCCGCAACGGTGAAGGGACGCCAGGCCCCCGTGCAGGCCTACCGGGTGCACCGCGAGGCGTGACCATGACCGAGGAACCCCTCGCCGGCACCGAGGAGCTGCACGCCTCGAGAGCCCGCATCGTCGCCAGTGCGAACGCGGCCCGCCGGTCGCTCGAGCGTCGACTCCACGACGGCCCTCAGCAACATCTCGTGGCGATGGCGGTGAAGCTCCGTCTGATCGAGAACGCGATCGACGGTGCCCCCGACGAGGCGAAGCAGATGCTCCACGAGCTGCGCGACGAGGTGCAGGAGACCGTGCAGCAGCTGCGTGACATCGCGTCGGCGATCTTCCCGCCACTGCTCGGCGACCGAGGGCTCGCGGAGGCGCTGCGCGCCGCGGCGGCTCGGGAGGGCGGATGGGCCGAGATCGAGGTGGACGAGAGCGCTACCGGCCGGTATCCGGCCGACGTCGAGGCGGCGATCTACTTCGCGGCCGTCGACGCCATGCACCACGCCGACGGGCCGATCGCCCTGGCGGTGCGGGAAGCGTCCGAGCACCTCGAGGTGGTGCTGCGGGGTGCGCTCGACGACGGGGCGTTCGTCCACGTCGCCGACCACATCCACACCGTCGGCGGGAACGCGCATCGCCAGGACGGCGCGATCACCGCGACGGTCCCCCTGCCGGCCTCGCCCTGAATCCGTGACGGTTCAGGCGGGCGTCGGCTGGCGCCAGGCGGGGTCGCCGCCGGCTTCCCACAGCTCGCGCAGGACCTTCGGTGCGAGCTCCTCCTTGTGGACGTACGCCCCGGCGCCGCACGACCGGGCATCAGCCGCGAGGTCGCTCTGGGAGTACGTGGACACGAGGACGACCAGAACGTCGGGGTGGGCGTCGGTGATCTTGCGGGTGGCCTCGTAGCCGTCGATGCCCGGCATGTTGATGTCCATCAGGATCATCGACGGTGCCAGCTCGTCGGCCAGCTCGACCGCCTGCTCGCCCGACTCGGCCTCGCCGACGACCTCGAACCCGGGCGTGACCATGATCACCGCACGCGCCGCGCTGCGGAACGGGGCCTGATCATCCACGATCAGCACCGGGACACTCGTCGCCTCCATCGTGACTCCATCCTGCTCGTCCGGGCCCTTGTGAACCAGGGTGCAAACACGTGTCAGCCGGGGTGGTGCTAGCACCCCCGATGGTCAGTTGTCGGAGAGGAAGAGGAGGACGGCCTTCACTCGACGGTGGGTGTCGGGCTCTTCGGTGAGGTCGAGCTTCGAGAAGATCGAGTTGATGTGCTTCTCGACCGCCCGCTCCGAGAGGACCAGCTGCGCGGCGATCGAGGCGTTGTTCCGGCCCTGGGCCATCTCCCCGAGGATCTCCCGCTCGCGAGGCGTCAGGCGGGCGAGGGGGGAGCGGGCCGCCCGGGTGCGAGCCTCGACCAGCGCCTCGACGACCTTCGGGTCGATCACACTGCCGCCCTTGGCGACCTCGCGGATCGCCCGGAGGAGCTCGTCGACGTCGGATACGCGCTCCTTCAGAAGGTAGGCACGTCCCTCCGAGCCTCCTTCCAGCAACGCCAGTGCGTAGGCGGGATCGGCGTACTGCGACAAGACCACCACGCCCGTTTCAGGGTGGTCTGTCCGCAACGCGGCAGCGGCGCGGATCCCCTCGTCGGTGTGCGTCGGAGGCATGCGGATGTCGGTGAGGACGACGTCCGGCTTCTCGTCCGCGATCGCCTTCTGGAGCGAGTCGAAGTCTTCGCACGACGCCGCGAGCTCGAGCTCGGGCTCCGACTCGAGGAGGCGAGCGACGCCCTCGCGCAGGAGCGCGTTGTCCTCCGCGAGCACGACCCGGATCGTCACGGGTTCAACGGTACTAACGGCGCGCGCGCGACTGGAGCCACTCGTGCTCCTCCTCGCCCAGCGGCGTCGACGGTCCCGCGTCCGTGAAGGGCCACAGCTCCTCGGCGATGCGGCGCCAGTTCGCCGTCGCGTCGAGGTCGGCGAGGATCGAGTAGAGCCCCACGTTGATCCGTTGGATGATCACGGCGTTCGGCGGCACGTTGCCGAACTTCGACACCGCGCCCTCGCTCATCAGCAGCCGCTGGACGGTCTTGCGCGCGAACTCGTGGGTGAAGGTGAACGGCTCGTCCTCCAGCACCGGCAGGTAGAACTGACCGAAGTACTCGAACACCTCCTCGTCGCTCATCCCCGACCCGGGCTTGAGGATGTTCGCCCGCTCGATCACCGCCTTGAACGCCGCACCGTCGCGGTCGTACGCGATGGTCTTCACCATCTCCTCGAAGATGTCGATGTCGTCGGCGGTCCACCGCTTCACGAGACCGAAGTCGAGGAACGTGACCCGTCCCCCCGGGTTGAACAGGTAGTTGCCGGGGTGGGGGTCGCCGTTGAAGGCGTGGAGCCGGTAGATCGACCGGAACACGAAGCGGTAGATCGACTCCGCCGCGACCGTCTTCTCGTGATCGGACCACTCGAGGACGTCGGCCAGGCGCGATCCGGTTGCCAGCTCCGTCGTCAGCACCCGCGGGGTCGACAGCTCGTCGACGACCTTCGGCACGTGGATGAACGGGTGGCCGTCGTAGTAGTCGGCGAACAGCTTCTGGTTCTTCGCCTCGAGCGTGTAGTCGAGCTCCTCGACGAGGCGATCGCGCAGCTCGGCGACGAGGGGCCCCGGCTCGAACCCCGGGTAGACCATCGAGAGCGCGTTGAACAGCAGGTCGCTGTTGTCGAGGTCGGCCTTGATCGCCTCGTCGACGCCGGGGTACTGGACCTTCACCGCGACCGGGCGTCCGTCGAGCGTTATCGCGCGGTGGACCTGCCCGATGCTGGCCGCGGCGATCGGCACCTCGTCCCACTCCTCGAACAGCTTGTCGGGCGGCAGGCCGAGCTCCCGCTCGATGGTCTCCGCTGCGAGGTGCGGGCTCATCGGCGGTGCGTCCGACTGCAGCGTCGCCAATGCCTCCCGCATCGGCTCGGGCAAGCCGTCGTCGAGGTACGACGCCATCTGCCCGAGCTTCATGAGGGCGCCCTTCATGTTGCCGAGCGCGGCGGTGACGTCGGCCGCGGTCTGCATCTCGAAGGCGCGGTCCATCTCCTCGTGCCGGTCCGCGCTGGCGAAGACCTTGCGGGCGCGGTGCACCGCGTACCGCCGCCCGACGCGGCCTCCGACCCGCGCCATCTCCGTCGTCCGATGGCGCCGCCTGGTGAGGTGGACGGCGTGGCCCGTGCGTTCTGGACGCTGCTGCGCACCCCTGCGGTACGCGACGGCACCCAGAACGGAGAGGGCGAGGGCGCTGAAGGTGAAGGTGAGGAGTCGCTTCGGCCGCGTCACACCCGTTCGGTCGCGTAACCCTTCAGGCGCTTGTAGTCGACCTTGCCGTTTGGGGCCCGGCCGATCGTCTCGATCGTGAGCACGCGCTTCGGCGCCTTGAACGCGGCCAGGTGGGACTTCACGTGGGTGATCACGTCGGCCTCGTCGATCGACGTGCCCTCCTCCGGCTCGACGACCGCCACGATCGCCTCGCCCCACTTCTCGTCCGGCACACCGACCGCAACGGCGTCACGGATCGAGAGATGGCGCTTCAGGACCTCCTCGACCTCTTCGGGGAAGACCTTCTCCCCACCGGTGTTGATGCACACCGACCCACGGCCGAGCAGCGTGAGGGTGCCGTCGGCCTCGACCGTGGCGAAGTCGCCCGGGACGGAGTAGCGCTCGCCGTCGATGACCTTGAAGGTGCGGGCCGACTTCTCGGGGTCCTTGTAGTACCCGACGGGTGTCCGTCCCTTCACCGCCACCATGCCGACCTCGCCGCTGCCGGGCTCGATGCGGCGGCCGTCTTCGGTGATGACGATCGCGTTGTCGCCGAGCTTGAACTTCGCCGTCGTCGTGGTGCCCGCTGCCGACGACACCGACGAGCCCATGCCGAGCGCCTCCGACGACGAGAACTGGTCGGCGAGCAGCATCCCGCTGTGGTGCTTCAGAAGGCCCTGCTTCGTCTCCTCGCTCCACATGACGCCGGACGACACGACCGCCATGAGGCTGGAGATGTCGTACTTGCCGGGGTTGGCGTCGAGCGCACGCAACATCGGCTTGCCGAAGGCGTCGCCGACGATGGCGAGCACGTTCACCTTGTTGCGCTCGATCGCCTCGAGCAGCTCCTCTGCGTCGAAGTGGCGGTTGACGAGGGTGACGACGCACCCGCCGCTCGACAACTGCGAGAAGCTCGTGAACGCACCGGTGCCGTGCATGAGCGGGCACGCCGGCAGGACCTTCGCGCCGGGCGCGTTCAGTCCGCTGCGGACCTGGTCGAGGTCGGGCTCGGCGGAGAAGCGGACGCCGAGGCTCGACGCGTTGAGGGTGGCGAAGATGTCGTCCTGGCGCCACATGACGCCCTTCGGCATGCCGGTCGTGCCGCCGGTGTAGAGCATGTAGATGTGGTCGCCGTCGCGGCCCCAGGGCCCCTTGACGTTCGCTCCGGCCTCGCCACGCACGGCTACGTCTTCGTACGGCGTCGCCCAGTCCGGGCACGGCCCCTCGCCGTCGTCGACCCACAGCCAACCCTTGATCTTCGGGAGCTTGTGGCGAAGCGTCTCTATGCGGTCGCTGAAGGTGCCGTGGAAGACGACGGCGACGGCGTCGGCGTTGTCCCAGAGGTAGAGGAGCTCCTCGTCGGCGTAGCGGTAGTTGGTGTTGACGGGCACGAGGCCGGCCTTGAACATGCCGAACATCGACTCGAGGTACTCGGGGCAGTTGTAGAGGTAGTGGGCGACCTTGTCCTGCTCCTCGACCCCGATGTCGAGGAACCACTGGGCGATGCCGTTGGCGCGGCGATCGACGTCGCCCCACGTCAGGCTGCGCTCACCCTGGATCTGGCACGGAGCATCGGGCAGCTTCTCGGCCACGATCTCCCACACGTCAGCGAAGTTCCACCCGGGCATGGCCCGTTACCGTAACCGGCTGTGGGGGCACCGCCGCCGTTCGCAGGAGAGGGCGACTTCGCGCTCTGGCACTTCAGCGAAGACCCGTCCCTGCACCGGTTCGCGCCGCACGTGGCGAAGACGAAGGCTGCCAACACCGAGCCGCTCGTGTGGGCGATCGAGACGCGGCACTCACCGCACTTCTGGTTCCCGCGCGACTGCCCCCGTGGGTGCGCGTGGATCACCGACCACACGACCGACGAGGACCGCGTGCGCTTCCTCGGGCACTCGAGCGCCCGACGCCTCCACGTGATGGAGACGGCGTGGGCGGAGCAGATGGTGACGACGAGGCTGTACGCCTACCGCTTGCCGACCGAGGCGTTCGAGCGCATCGACGACGAAGCGGCCGGCTACTGGGTTTCGCGCGAGACGGTCGACGCGCTCGAACGGGTCGAGGTCGGCAACCTCGTCGAGCGCCACGCGGCGGCGGGGATCGAGCTGCGGATCACGCCGAACATCTGGCCGTTCTGGCACGCGGTGATCTTCTCGACGCTGAACTTCAGCGGCAGCCGCCTCCGCAACGCGACGCAGCCGGAGCCGCCCCTGCCCCCGAGGCCCTGGCTGAACGTGCCGTAGGGGATCGGCTCTGCCGTCGCGTCAGGCGATGTACGGGTACCGCACGCGCGCTTCCTGCCACGCCTGCGGAACGACGGAGCTCACGAGCACGACCGCCGATGCCAGCGTGAGCATCACCGCCCACGACGACGCGTCGCTGGCCAGCGCGTAGCCGCCGGTTGCGAGTCCGCCGATCCCTGCGACGGCCAGCTCGACACGTGCCAGCGAGTCGAACGCGAGCGTTCGGCGCGCGACGCCGACGAGCCACCCGGCGACCGCGACGAGCACCGCGATCCCGAAGAGCGCGATGGGGAGCAGGATCAGCCACAGGAACAGGAAGAGATCACTCGACCACGTCGAGAACGTCACCCGTCCGAGGCTGTAGATCACGTACCCGACGACGACGACCTGCGCTGCCACCGCGACGACGGCGACGCTCAACCATGCCGTCGGGCGGACGCGCACGATCGGGTGAGGGGTCCGGATCGCCCGCGCGATCCCCAGGCTCGCGATGCGGAACGCCGCTTCGAGCAGCACGTCCATCCCGGAAGGATCGACCTTGGCGCGCCGCAGCTTGAGCCGCCGGCGGAACGCCGACCTACGCGACAACGACCACCCTCAGAAGGGTGTTCGTCGCGTAGGTCGGCCAGCCGGATGCCGGAGGTGGCCGCCGGGCTAGGGCTGGCGGCCGACGAAGCAGAGGAACTGCGTCTGCTCGTCGGCGCCTTCGGGCGCTTCGACCTTGGGTCCGAAGACGCCGTTGCCGCGGATCATGGCGTCCATCGGCTGGAGGCCCTTGTACGCCTGGCTGACGGCGTCGGCATCGAGCGTCGTGTCGCCGCCGACGGCCTTCGCCAGATCCCAGGTGTGGACGAGGACGTCGGTCGCCATGAAGCGTCCGACGACGAACTCGACCGGCATCGGCCCCATCGGGCCGGGTACCTGCTTCTGGAGCACCGAGTCGTCGGCCAGCGCCTGCTTGAACGCGGCGTACGACTCCTGCCAGAGCTGGCGTGGGTCGGCGTCGTCGGCGACCGGCTCGGGCTCCCGATCCTCGATCCCGGCGACGACCCGACGCTGGCCCTCGACGACGTGCTTCACGACGTCTCGGGCGCTCCACCCCTCGCACGGCGAGGCGTTGCCCCAGGCGTCGTCGGGTGCGGCGTCGACGCGCGCTTGGAACTGGTCGGCCAGGTTGACGTAGCGATCGAGTACCTCAGACATGAGGCGGACGATATCGCTACTGCTGGCGGCCCTCGATGGCCGACATCAGCACCCCCGCGGCGATCGCGAGGCGGCGGTCGAGCCGGCCCGCCGGGTCCTTCGAGAAGTCGAGGTCGATCTTGAAGACGAACGGGTTGATCTGCTGGCGCATCTCGGCCACTTCGACCCCGTCGAGGGTGACGGTGAAGTTCTGGGGGATCAGGTTGAGCACGAACCGGCGAACGAGGGCGAGGGCCATCGAGTCCTCCACGATCGCTCCCCGTTGCGTCTCGCCGTCACCCAGGATCCACCACTCGTCCTTCAAGACCGACTTCATCCCGCGCCGTTGCAGCGCGCCGATCGGCACGTTCGTCTTCGAGTCGATGACGTCGTAGACGGCGGAGATGTCGAGGGCGCGGCGGGCGTGGATGCGCACCAGCTCCTCGGTCATGTCGGGCCCGCTGAAGAGGCGGATGTCCTCCTTCAGCTTGAACCCCTTCTGGTCGGCGAACATCACCGTGTTGCCGGCCTGGTCGAAGACGGTGAACGCGCCGCCGATGAGCTTCAGCACCTTGCGGCGGATCGTGTAGTGGGTGTGGCCGAAGCGGGTCGTCGTGGGATCGGTCGGGCCGGTCGAGGACATGCGCCGGAGCGTACGCTCCAGCGCGAGATGGACTTCGACCTTCCTCCCGACGACGACCCCCGCCGCATCGCGGTGCGCGAGTGGCTCGCAGCGAACCCCCGCCCGTCAGGGCGCCAGCTCGCGGAGGCCGGGTACGTCGTGCCGCACTGGCCCCGGCCGTGGGGCCTCGATGCCGACGCGATCCACCAGCTGATCATCGACGACGAGCTCCGCAAGGCGGGCGTCTCCCGACCCGGGAACCCGATCGGCATCGGCTGGGCCGGGCCGACGATCGTGCACGCAGGCACCCAGGAGCAGAAGGACCGCTACCTGATGCCGCTGCTGGCGGGCGAGGAGATCTGGTGCCAGCTGTTCTCGGAGCCGGAGGCCGGCAGCGACCTCGCCAACCTCGGCACCCGTGCGATCCGCGACGGCAACGAGTACGTCGTCAACGGCCAGAAGATCTGGACATCCCTCGGCCACGTCGCGAAGTTCGGGATCCTCATCGCGCGCACGAACCCGGACGCGCCGAAGCACAAGGGCGTCTCGTACTTCATCTGCCCGATGGACGCGCCGGGCATCGAGATCCGCCCGATCATCGAGATGACGGGCGGGCACACGTTCAACGAGGTCTTCTTCGACGACGTCCGCATCCCGGCCGAGAACCTTGTCGGGCAGGAGAACGAGGGGTGGACGCTCGCCAAGGTGACACTGGGCAACGAGCGGGTCTCCCTGTCCGGCGAAGGTGCCCTGTGGGGACGCGGACCCACGGCGAACACGCTGCTCGACGAGGTTCGCGACCGCGGCGGCTGCGACGACCTGCTCACCCGGCAGGCGCTGACGAACCTGCACATCGAGGCGGAGATCCTGCGCCTGATCCGCCTGCGGACGGTCAGCGCGGCGGTGAAGGGCAAGCAGCCGGGTCCGGAGGCGTCGGTGCGAAAGGCCTTGGCCGACGAGCACGGCCAGCACATCATGGGCGTGGCCAAGGACATGGCGGGAGCCCGCGGGATGCTGGCCGAGGGCAACCAGTGGCACTACGGGTTCCTCTTCGCGCCGGCGCTGACGGTTGGCGGCGGCACGAGCGAGGTGCAGCGAAACATCATCGGTGAGCGGGTGCTCGGGCTCCCGCACGACATCGACGTAGAGGTCGGGAAGACGTGGGCCGAGGCCCGGTCAGCGAACAGGGGGGAACGTCAAGGATGAGCATCACGAACATCGCCGGCATCGTCCGCACGCACGCCGCGTCGTCGCCTGACGGCGCGGCGCTGCTGTACGAGGGGACCACGATCACGTGGCGGGACCTCGACGAACGATCGTCGCGGGTTGCGAACGGGCTCGCGGCCGAGGGCGTCGCCGAGCAGGGCCGCATCGCCCGGATCGACAAGAACGGCCCCGACTACTTCGAGCTGCTGATGGGCGCGGGGAAGATCAACGCCGTCCTCGTCGACGTCAACTGGCGGCTGGCGCCACCGGAGATGGCCCAGATCGTGAACGACGCGCAGGCGACGGTGCTCTTCGTGGGCTCGGAGTTCGTGCCCCAGCTCGAGAAGTTCCAGGCCGACCTGCAGACGGTGAAGACGATCGTCGTGATCGGCGGCGGGTCGGCGACGCTGCCGTCGTACGACGACTGGCTCGGGTCGCAATCGGCCGAAGACCCGGGTGTCGAGCCCGCGCCGGACGACGTGTGCCTCCAGCTCTACACCTCGGGCACCACCGGCCTTCCCAAGGGCGTCATGCTCACCAACCGCAACCTCTTCTCGTTCATCGAGGAGGTGCCGCGGGCGTGGGGCTTCGACCAGACGAAGACGTCGATCGTCGTGATGCCGCTCTTCCACATCGCCGGTTCCGGATGGGGCCTCGTCGGCATGGCCACGGGCGCGCGAACGGTGCTGTTGCGGGAGGTCGACCCGGTGAAGATCCTCGCCGCGGTCGAGCAGGAGCGGGTGACGCACGCGATCTTCGTTCCGGCGGTGCTGCAGTTCCTGCTGATCACGCCGACGCTCGCCACCACCGACGTCTCGTCGCTCGAGCTGATCGCGTACGGCGCGTCGCCGATCTCGGAGGCGGTGCTGCGAGCGTCGATCGACGCGTTCAAGTGCAAGTTCGTCCAGGTCTACGGCCTCACCGAGACCACCGGGGCGGCGGTCCAACTCGACGCGGAGGACCACGATCCGGACAACCGTCCCGAGCTCCTCCGCTCGTGCGGCAAGCCGTATCCGTGGATCGAGGTCAAGGTCGTCGACCCGGACGGCAACGAGGTCGCCGAGGGCGAGGTGGGCGAGCTCTGGATGCGCGGCGTCCAGATCATGAAGGGCTACTGGAACAAGCCCGATGAGACGGCGCGCGCCATCACCGACGACGGGTGGTTCAAGACGGGCGACGCGGGCTACTGGCGCGACGGCTACCTCTACCTGCACGACCGGGTGAAGGACATGATCGTCTCCGGCGGCGAGAACGTGTACCCGGCCGAGATCGAGAACGTGCTGATGGCCCATCCCGCAGTCGCGGACGTCGGTGTCATCGGCGTTCCTCACGACAAGTGGGGGGAGACCGTGAAGGCGATGGTCGTGAAGGCGGACGGCGCCGACCCCACCTCCGAGGAGCTGATCGCCTACTGCCGAGAGCGCCTCGCCGGGTTCAAGTGCCCGACGTCGATCGACTTCATCGATGCGCTGCCGCGGAACCCGTCGGGGAAGATCCTCAAGCGGGAGCTGCGCGAGCCCTTCTGGGCCGGACGCGAACGGCGCATCAACTGACGGCTGCGCGCGGTCAGTCGCGATACGCGCCCGGGCCGGTGAGCATCTTGCGATGCCACCGGCGCGGCGTCGCGAGGATCGCCCTCGGGTAGTCCTCGAAGAGCCACCGGGCGAAGTTCCGGCGCGTCCAGTCGCTGGCGCCGGCGACGCGGACGGCGAACCGGGCGCCCTTGCGGTGCGCGAGCGCCCGGCCGAGGAGCGCGGCCAGCCGGTTGTCGACCGCGAGTCCTCTTCGGATCGTGGTCTCGTACCGTGACGCAGCGTCGCGGGGCCGGCTCCACCCTGCGGCGAGGATCGCCTGCGCTGCGTCGATGCCCGTCTCCAGCGCCTGGCCGATGCCTTCGCCGGTCATGGGATCCGTCGCCCGCGCCGCGTCGCCGACGAACAGGACCCGCCCGCCGAGCGCGCTCAGCGCCGACTGCTCGACCCGCGCAGGGATCGGCCACGCCTTGTGCGGGAGCTCGGGCCGGGCCGACGGGCCGAGCACCTCCGCGACGTGCGGCCGCGCCAGCAGCTCTGGCCACAGCGCCTTCATCGACTTCGTCGGCTCGCCGGCGTTGCGCAGGATCCCGAAGCCGACGTTGGCTCGCCCGTCGGGGAGGGGGAACGACCACGCGTAGCCGGGGAGCAGATCGGGTTCGAACCACACCCAGAGCTGCGACGCCGCGGCAGGCCCGACGTCCTGGAAGTACTGGCGGAACGCGTGCCACTCCCCGAGGTAGCCCGGTTCGTCGGCCCCGACCATCTTCCGCACCGGCGACCACATCCCGTCGGCGGCGATCACGTATCGAGCGGCGATCGGCTCGAGACCGTCGACGTCGACGACGACGACGTCCCCGTCGTCTTCGGCCACCCGGACGCCGGCGACGGCATGGCCGTCGTGGATCTTCACGCCCTCGGCCCGTGCGAGCTCGAGCAGGGCGGCGTCGAGGTCGATGCGCCGGGCGACGGCGGCGTAGACCCCGGCGCCGCGCGGCAGGGGGAACGTGACCTCGCGACCCGACGGCGAGCGGACGTGGACGTCGTCGACCTCGATCCACGAGTCGACGTCGGAGCGCCGCAAGCCCAGCGCCTCCAACCGGCGGAGGGCGCCGGTGGTCAGACCGTCCCCGCAGCACTTGTCACGGGGGAAGGTCGCCTTGTCGACGAGCACGACGTCGCGCCCGCCCCGCGCCAGCGTGATCGCAGCAGCCGTGCCGGCCGGTCCGCCCCCGACGACAACGACGTCCGCGGTCGTCATCGGCCGGTCACCGGCCGAGCCTCATCAGGCCAGCTTCACGATCTCGTCGAGTCCTTCGCGCAGGCATTCCAGCAACACATCGTGGTCGGGAACGGCCGCCGGGTCGACATTGACGCCGATGTGGACCTCGTCGAGGTACGACAGCAGGGTCGTGTTGATCGCGGCACCGGCGAGAGGCCCGAACGCGTAGTTCGCCTCGACCCGCGCCCCGGCCAGGTACACCTGGAACGGCACGCCAGGCACGTTGCTCGTGACGAAGTCGATGCCTTTGAGCATGGAGCCGAACGCCTGGGTCGTCACCGTCGTCGGGAGCCGGTTCAGGACTCCGGCGATGGGTTCGGTCAGCGCGAGCGCCGGCTCGGCCCGAGCGGTCGACACGTTTCCCCGGATCGCCCGCATCCGCTCGACGGGATCCGCGATGCCGAGCGGAACCGGGAACCGCGCCGGCACGAACTGGTTGCCCGCGAGCCCCTGCGTCGAGTCGTCGCGGATGTTGATCGGCATCGACATCCGCAGCGCGTTCGTCGCGGCGCCGTGCACCCGGTGGTAGCGATCGAGGCCGCCGACGATCGCGGCCACGAAGGCGTCGTTGAGCCGCCCGTCGGCCTTCTTCGCCGCGCTCTTCAGGTCGCCCATCGGCGCCACGAGGGTGTCGAAGCGCACCGACAGCGACCTGCCCGTCATGATCGGCGACAGGGGCGTCGTCGCAGGCGCGAGCAGTCGAACGGCTGACCCGAGGGTGTCGGCGGTGTTCTTCACCGCGCCCCACGGGTCGCGCCGAGCCGACACGAGCGCTCGAAGGCTGCGCTGCGCGATGCCGAGCTGGCGGCGCGTCTCGTGCTCGAGGTTCTCCCGCATGAGGGCGATCGTGGCGACCGACTCCGGCTCCGGCTCCGGCGGAAGCGGCCCGGGATCGGCGGTCGGGTGCCGTTCCATGTCGAGGAGCATCAGGGCGAGCTGGATCGCGCCGACGCCGTCGGTGATCGCGTGGTGGATCTTCTGGATCAGCGCCGACCGACCGCCGTCGAGGTTCTCCACGACCACGAACTCCCACAGCGGGCGGGCGCGATCGAAGCCCTGCATGGCGATCGGCGCGGCGAAGTCGAGGAGGTCGCGCAACGAGCCGGTGCCGGGCGTCGAGACGAAGCGCACGTGGTAGCGGATGTCGAAGTTCGGGTCGACGACCCACTTCGGAGGGGCCAGTGCCAGTGGAGCGCTGATCGGGCGCTGCCGCAGCCGGGGGATCTGCCGGGTGCCGCGCTCCACCTTGTCGAGAAGTCGGTCGCGGTCGATCGGCCCGTCGAGCAGAGCGATCGACGTGATCGTCGACCGGAGGAGGGGGTCCTTCTCGATGCTCCACATCAGCGCGTCCATGTCGCTCATGCGGCGCTCGAAGCGGATGTCGCTCATGGGTCAGCTACTTCGATGTCGCCGACCGCAGACCCTCTTCGAGCGTCGGGTGGCGGAACGAGTAGCCGGACGACTGGGCGACCTCTGGCACCGCCCGCTGGCCGGCCATGATCACCTCGTCGGTCAGCTCCTTGCCCATCACGATCGACAGGGCGAACGCCGGCACCGGAAGCACGGCAGGTCGGTTGAGCACCTTCGCGAGGGTCTTCGTGATCTCGGCGTTCGTCGCCGGGTGGGGTGCCGTCGCGTTGATCGGGCCGGAGAGCCCGGCGGTGTCGATCGCGTGGCGAATGATGCCCACCTCGTCGGCGAGCGAGATCCAGCTCCACCACTGGCTGCCCGATCCCAGCTTGCCGCCGAGGCCGAGCTTGAACAGCGGGAGCATCCGCCCGAGCGCGCCGGAACGACCCAGCACGATCCCGGTCCGGAGGTACACGACGCGGGCGCCTGCGTCTTCGGCCGGACGGGCCGACGCCTCCCACTGCTTGCACACGTCGGCGAGGAACCCGGAGCCGGGGGTCGAGGTCTCGGTGAGGATCTCGTCGCCCCGTAGGCCGTAGTAGCCGACGGCCGAGCCGCTCACGAGGACGGGACCTCTTCCGGCCGCTGCGAGATCGGCCACCGCTCGGGCGACGGTCGACGTCCCCTGGACACGCGACTCGAGGATCTTCCGCCGCTGGGCGTCGGTCCAGCGCTTCTCGCCGATGCCCTCGCCGGCGAGGTGCACGACGGCGTCGGCCCGCTCGAGGGCGGCTCGGTCGATCGTGCCCTCCGCCGGGTCCCACTGCGCTTCGTCCGCGTTCGCCGGGGGGCGGCGGACGAAGCGGATGACCTCGTGGCCGTCGCTTCGAAGCGACGAGACGAGGGCGGAGCCGATGAACCCCGACGAGCCGGTGACCGCGATCGTGCTCATAGTCCTGCGACCGTACGCACGGCCGCAGGACTATGCGCAGCCGGAGCTAGTTGACGGCGTCCGCGTCGACCTGGTGGATGCGGCGAGCGAGGCCCGTCAGGAGCTTGTGGGCCAGCGTCGGGACGACGTCGAGGGCAGCGGTGAACTCCCGCTGACCCATCACGAGGGCGTCGACGTCGGTGACGGCCTCGACCGTCGCGTTGCGAGGCGCCCGATCGAGAAGGGCGAGCTCGCCGAAGGAGTCGCCGGGACCGAGCACCGTCACTTCCTTGCCGCCGCGGTTGACGGACGCCTTGCCGTCGAGGACGACGTAGAACTCGTACCCGACCCGCCCCTCCTGGGTCATCTTCGTGCCCGCCGGCACCTGGACCCGGTCGGAGTACTTCGCGATGTGCTGCAGGTCCTTCTTGGTGCACGCGCTGAACAGCGGCACGTTGCCGAGATGTGCGAGGACGTCTTCCCGCCTCTTCATGTCTGCCTCCCCAGGATGCGCCGGGACGAAATCGGCGCTTTCGGGCGATTCTGCCAGCCGACACCCGCAGCTGTCTGTCGCCGAGTTAACAGTTCACGCCTTCTGCCGGGCGGTACGTTGCGAAGACGCGGTCGACCGCGGTGCGTCCGTCGGCGACGAATCGACGGGTCCGCTCGGTCGTGACCCGGGTGCAGTTGCCGCGCTGCGCCTTCGACTGCCCCGACTGCGTCGCCTCCACCCACTTCGTCGAGTAGAGGGTGACCGTGATCGACCGGTCGTTGTACGTCGGCCAGATCAGCACGCCGTGGGGCGACGGGTTCTTCACGATCAGGTCGGGGTGCGGATAGCTGAGGGTCGCCTCTCGGCCGTAGGGGTACCGCGAGATGTAGATCGAGTGGCTCTGGTACTCCCCGAACTCGAGGCCGGCGAAGAACGCCGCGTTGAACAACGTGGTGGCGAACTGGCTGATGCCGCCGCCGACGCCCTCGCTGAAGCGGCCCTCCTCGATGACGGGCGCGTCGACGAAGCCCTTGTCCCTCGTCCGCCGCCCGACGAAGTTGTTCACCGAGAACGACCCACCGGGCTCGATCACCTGGCCGCGGATGAGGTCGGCGATGCGGTGGATGTTCTGGACCCTGGGCTGCCCGGGCGGGTGGTTCGTGCTGAACGTGGCCACGGGCTCGACGATCTTGAGCGCCGCCGCTTCCGACTCGGTGAGCGACGGCTGGCGCTCGGTGAGCGGAAGCTCGACCGGGTCACGGGGCGTCGTGTCGGCGAGCAACACTCGTTCGACGCGAGCGACGGCCGCCGGCGCGCAGCACTTCGTCCCGCTCTTGCCGGGGATGATCCGGACGCTGCCGCCTTCCACCGTGAACTTGGTCTCCGTCGCCGGCGAGCCCGCGGCCTTGAGCGCCTCGGCCAAGCCGTCGATGGCGGCCTTCTCGTCGAGGTAGAGCTCGAGCCCGTCGTCCGTCGCCCGCGACCGGAACCACGATCGAGCCGTCGAGGCGGGCACGTTCGCGGTGGTCGAACCGGCCTTCACCGGCAACGGCGTGGCGACCTTCTTGCGCACCCGCTCGATGAGCGCCTCGACGTCCTCCTTGCGCCACCGCGGCTCGACCTCTCCCCGCTCGACACGCACCACGTAGGGAGCGCCGGCGGCTGCCGCATCGGGTATCGCGGCGATGACGTTCCTGGCGTCGATGCCCTTGCCGTTCTTCCCGTCTGCGACGACGAGGCGGCCGTCCTTCAACGTGATCGAGGGCTCGGTCGCCTCTTCGCGCGGACCCGGGTCCTCCTCCCGCACGGTCCGGTACGCCGCAGCCCTGTCGACCGCGACACGCAACGACACCTCGCGTGGTTCGAGGAACGAGCGGATCCACCCGACGAGGCGGGTCGGCACGTTTCCGGCACGGCCGACGTCGAACGCGGCGTCGATCGTCGGTCGCGGCGAGACCGACACGCCGAGGGTCGACGCGTCGGTCGTGAACGCCGCGTCGCCGGCGACCACGCGGATGTCCGCGCCCTCGAACTCCTGCGCGACGTCGTCGACGATCGCGTCGAGCTGCGCGCGCGTCAGCCCGCTGATGTCTCGATCGGCCAGCCGCGTCCGGCGTACGACCTCGCCGTCGGACGCGCGCACGTCGACCGCCCACGCCGCCACGACGAGCAGCACGAGCGCGACCAGCGTCGCGAGCGCGACGAGGAAGCGGCGAAACCAACGGGGCACCCATCGAGGGTGGCACAGGCGCGCGCGGAGGTGGAACCACCCTCCCGCCGTGAGGCAGGCTGCCCACCATGAAGACTCGCCTCACCGACATCCTCGAGATCGAGCACCCCGTGATGCTGGCGGGGATGGGCGGTGTGTCGTACAGCACGCTCGTCGCCGCAGTCAGCGAGGCCGGCGGCTTCGGCTGCCTCGGTGCCTCGACCATGTCTCCGGAGGTGATGGTCGAGGAGATCCGCGCAGTGAAGAAGGCGACCGACAAGCCCTTCGGTGTCGACCTCCTCACCGCCGCCGCCCGCGACATGGCGAAGCAGGTGCAGATGCTCATCGACGAGGGATCGCGCGTCTTCGTCGCCGGGCTCGGCGTGCCCCGCGACGTGATCGACCTCTGCCACAAGCACAACGTGCTGGTGGTCAACATGTGCGGCAAGGTCCGCCACGCCATCGCTGCGGTGGAGGCGGGCTGCGACATCGTCGTCGCGCAGGGCACGGAGGCAGGCGGGCACACGGGCCAGGTCGCGACCTTCCCGCTCGTGCCCCAGATCGTCGACGCCGTTGGCGACCGGGTGCCAGTCGTCGCGGCCGGAGGGATCTTCGACGGGCGCGGTCTCGCGGCGGCGCTGTCGCTCGGTGCCGACGGGGTGTGGGTCGGCACCCGCTTCATCGCGACCCCCGAAGCGCGCGCCGTGCCCGGCTACAAGGACACCCTCGTCCGCCTGCACGAGGACGAGACGGTGATCTCGCGGGCCTACACCGGCAAGACGTGCCGCGTGGTTCGCACGCCCTACACGCAGCACTTCGAGGAGCATCCCGAGGAGCTGCAGCCGTTCCCGATGCAGGCCGGGCGCGCGATGCAGGACGGCGTCTTCCACCTCGGCGGCGACGAGAACACCGAGGTCGACATCAGTCGCGAGTTCATGCCGGCCGGGCAGGGAGTCGGGGCGATCGATGAGCTGGTGCCGGCCGCCGAGCTCGTGCGCCGCTTCGTCGACGAGGCCGAGCAGGCTCTCGCCAAGCTGAACAGCTACGCCCGGGTCTGACCCGCCTCGCCCGCGCGAGCGGCGACCCGCTCCACGAACCGCGCGAAGTCATCGGGGTGGCTCCGGTGCGCGCCGTGGCCCGCGCCGTCGATGACGACCAGCTCGGCGTCCGGCACCTGCTCGAGGATCCAGTCGGTTCCCGCCGCCTGGTGGGGGAGCGCCTTGCTGCCCCGCCCGACGACGAGCGGCACCGGGAGGTCGCGGGGGTCGTACGGCGCGGCGTGCTGAATCGACCGCAGGTCGGCGACCAGCGCGCGCCCCTCGGCCCGCCGGAGCTCCTTGGTCGACGAAGGCAGCCGCTCCCACACCCGGTCGCCGACGAGGGTGCGCATGAAGGCTTCGGCCGCGGCTTCGGTGCCTTCGCGATCGGCGACGGCGACCGCGGTGCCGCCCGAGGTGTCGTCGGGCCAGAACGGCTCCCACGAGTACGGCGTCTCGAACACGCCGACCGCGCCGATCAGATCCGGCCGCCGGATGGCCGCCAGCATCGCGACGTGCCCCCCGTAGCTGTGGCCGACCGCAACCGCCGGTCGTCCGTCGATGCGCCGGAGCAGATCGTCGGCAGCTGACGCGACGTCGGTGCACGGCTCGTCGCCGACCGCGCTGGCGTACCCCGGACGGTCGTAGGCGAGGACGTCGAAGCCGCCCGCGGTGAGGACGCGGGTGGTCTTCGCGAACGACGACGCGCGGTCCATGCCGCCATGGACGAGCGCGACGAGAAGGCTCAGAGGCTCAGCCGGCGGCGGGGCCGTAGGGCTCGCCCGCGGCGTCGTAGCAGTCGGCGTGGAAGTGCTCGACGCGCTTCCACGTGCCGTCCTCGTACACGTTCGCGATCACCTGCTTCAACTGCGCGCGAGCGACGAACTTCACCTGCGCGCCGCAGTGCGCGCACATGGCGGAGTTGCCCGCCTCGATCGTTCGAACCACTGCACGGCTCTGCGTCATCGTCGCCTTTGCCACGGATTGTCTATCGGCAGGGTTCGGGGCCATTCAAGGAAACGGCGCCGAGTTGCGTCTGTCACGGTGAACGGTGATTGACATCGTTGGCGGGAGGTGTAGCGTGCAAATGGCGCCGGGTGCGCCGGGTGTGTCCGCCGTGCGCCCGGCCCCGGCGCCACCGCGTGCGCCGTCCGACATCCTCGCTGACGGCTTGCGCCGGTCACGCCGGTCACGACGTCACCCGCCCGAGGCGCACGGCGTCCGCCACCAGCCGCCGCACCTCCTCCTCGTCCGCGCCGCCGGCCACGAGGGCGGCGATGCGCTGTTCGACCTGGGCGCCGAGGTGCTCCGCGTCGTCGGCCGCTGCCAGCGCGGCCCCGGCAGCCGGGCGCGACACCGCCGTCGCGACGATGGAGCAGAGCACCGCAGCCGCGGTGATCAGGCCGAACGTCATCGACCCGCCGGAGTTGTCCGCGATGTTCGTCACGATCATCCCGGCGATGCCCACGACGCAGACCGCGAGCACGACCCGACGGACGACCGCTGCGCTCATCGTTGCTGCCTCGTGGCCTTCGGCCGGACCGGCGGGCCGCTCGCTTCGCTCACACCTACGACCGCACCAGGGGCTTGTACTTGATGCGGTGAGGCTGATCGGCGGCCGCGCCGAGGCGCTTCTTCCGGTCGGCCTCGTAGTCGGAGAAGTTGCCCTCGTACCACCGCACCTGCGAGTCGCCCTCGAAGGCGAGGACGTGGGTCGCGACGCGGTCGAGGAACCAGCGGTCGTGGCTGATCACCAGGACGCAGCCCGGCCAGCTCAAGAGCGCGTCCTCGAGGGCGCGGAGGGTGTCGACGTCGAGGTCGTTGGTGGGCTCGTCGAGGAGGAGGACGTTGCCTCCGGACACCAGCGTCTTGGCCAGGTGCAGCCGGTTGCGTTCGCCGCCGGAGAGGTTGCCCACCACCTTCTGCTGGTCGGTGCCCTTGAAGTTGAACGACGACACGTAGGCGCGGCCGTGGATCTCGCGGCCGCCGACGGTGAGGATGTCGTTCTGGGTGTTGCCGGTGATCTCCTCGTACGCCGTCTTGTCGGGGCTGAGGGTTTCGCGGCTCTGGTCGACGTAGGCGAGCTGGACCGTCTGACCCACCTTGACCGTGCCTTCGTCGGGCTGCTCCTGACCCGTGATCATCCGGAACAGCGTCGTCTTGCCTGCGCCGTTCGGGCCGATGATGCCGACGATCGCGGCCGGCGGCACGGAGAACGTGAGGTCGTCGATGAGGAGCTTGTCGCCGAACGCCTTCGACACGTGATCGACCTCGATCACGACGTCGCCGAGGCGCGGTCCGGGCGGGATCATGATCTCGAGCTTCTCGGCCCGGTCGCGGCCGGTGTCGGAGTCAGCGAGGAGCTGCTCGTAGCTGTTGAGGCGGGCCTTGCCCTTGGCCTGACGGGCACGGGGCGACATCGAGATCCACTCGAGCTCGCGAGCGAGGGTCTCCTCGCGCTTCTTGTCGGCCCGCTCCTGCTGCTTCACCCGCTGCTGCTTCTGCTGCAGCCAGCCCGAGTAGTTGCCCTGGTACGGGTAGCCGGCGCCCCGCTCGAGCTCGAGGATCCACTCCGCGACGTTGTCGAGGAAGTAGCGGTCGTGGGTGATCGCGACGACGGTGCCGGAGTAGTTCTGGAGGAACTGCTCGAGCCACAGCACCGACTCGGCGTCGAGGTGGTTGGTGGGCTCGTCGAGGAGCAACAGGTCGGGATGCGAGAGCAGCAGGCGGCACAGCGCCACCCGCCGGCGCTCGCCACCGGAGAGGTTCTCGACCTTGGCGTCGGGAGGCGGAAGGCGCAGCGCGTCCATCGCGATCTCGAGGGTGCGGTCGAGCTCCCAGGCGTTGGCCGCGTCGATCTTGTCCTGCAGTTCGGCCTGCTCCGCCAGGAGCTTGTCGAAGTCGGCGTCGGGGTCGGCCATGGCGGCGCAGACCTCGTTGAACCGGTCGAGGACGGCCTTCGTCTCGGCGACTCCTTCCTCGACCGACTCGAGCACGGTCTTCGAGTCGTCGAGCTTCGGCTCCTGCGCGAGGTGCCCGCGCGTGAACCCCGGCGTCAGGCGCGCCTCGCCGGTGTAGCCGTCGTCCTCACCCGCCATGATCCGCAGCAGCGACGACTTGCCGGAGCCGTTGGCGCCGATGACGCCGATCTTCGCCCCCGGGAACATCGAGATGTTGATCCCCTTGAGGACCTCACGATCGGGCGGATAGAACCGCCGCAGATCGCGCATGGTGTAGATGAATTGCGCGCTCATGGTTGCGTCGAGGCTACTTGCGGGTCTCGGCGAAGCGGTTCGGGCATCCGCAGCGCGACCACCGCGGCCCCTGCGATGCCGAGCGCGCCGACGGCCACCGACGCCGCGCCCAGCGTCGCGACCCCGGCGATCGCGGCGGCGACGAGGGGCCCGCCGGCGGTGCCGATGTCGCTCACGGTCCGCCACACGCCGAGGAACTCGGCCCTCCCGATCGCCGGCGAGAAGTCGGCGCCGAGCGTCATCACGATCCCGGCGCCCATCCCGTTGCCGAACCCCATCAGGACGCCGACGGCTGCGATCGTGAGGAACGAGTGGGTGAGGGGGAGGAGGAGGAACGCCGCACCGAGCACCGTCAGACATGGCACCGCGACGAACTTCCGTCCGAACCGGTCGGACGCCGAGCCGGCCGGATAGAAGAGGGTCATGTCCATGGCGGCGGAGATGCCGAAGATGATCCCGACCGCGGCGGCATCGAGCCCGATGGCCGACGCCCACAGCGGCAGCACCGCCTGACGCGACGCCCGCAGCACGCTCAGGCTCATCGCGCCGATGCCCGCGGTGAGGAACACGTGGCGGTGGTCGCGAGCGATGGCCCGGAAGCGGATCGGCCCGTGTGCCGCGACCTCCGCCGCGTCGAGGCCCGGCCCGTCCGGCTCGGGCACCGACACCAGCACCGCCCATCCGGCGATCACGAGGACGATGTGGATCGCGTACGTCGCATCGACGCCGTGCACGGTGACGAGCAGCGCGCCCAGGAACGGGCCGACGAAGTTGCCGATCCGCATGATCCCCCCGAGCGTGCTCAACGCGCGGCCACGCAGGGTCGGCGGCATGACGTCGGTGACGTACGCGAGCCGGGCGAGCAGCCACACCGACCAGCCGCACCCCATCAGGAACATGCAGAGCGCGAACACGGGGACCGACGTGCTCACGATGCACCCGATGAGGCTGACGACGAGGAGCGTCGTCGCCAGGGTCATCGCCTTGCGCTCGCCGAGACGGCCGACCACGGCTCCGGCCGGGATGTCGAAGAGGAGCGTGCCGATCCCGCGCAGGGCGACGATCGATCCCGCGACAGCGACGGAGGCGCCGAGGTCCTTCGCGGCCAGGGCGACGATCGGGATGACCGCGCCCTGACCGACCGAGAACAGGAACGTCGGCGCGTAGATCGGCATCGCCAGCTGCCGGATCGACGGCGGCTTCGCCGCCACCTCGTCGCTCAAGAGGCGTACAGAGGCGACGACGCCTTCATCCACCGGAGCTGCATGACCATGGACGCGACCGCCGCGCCGGTGTCGTCGGTCGCCGTCGTCTCGAACCAGACGTACTCCGTCTTCGGGCTCTGGCCGACGCCGAGGACCACGCCCGCCATGGAGTACGTGCGATCGAGGAAGAGGGGGCCGGCGAGGTGCGCCACCTCGATGCAGCCGAAGAGCCCCACCCCGCCGCCTCGGGTGCTCACGGTCTGGCTGCCGATGTGGTTCGCCGCGAACGTGTAGAGGTGGTGGACCGCGGTCTGCATCGACGCGACCGGCCCGCCCCACGGCGACTCGCCGGCGTACCAGTCGAGCGGGTCGACGATGCCGTCGGTGGCCACGAGCCGCTCCTGGCGCTCGCCATCGATCGTGATCTCCTTCGGAGGGATCGCGTCGCCCGCCCGCACACCGTCGAGGATGCGCAGCTCGCCGTTGGCGAAGCGGTTGTGGTCGAGCGCGCGCAGCGCCGACGGCTGCGCGGGCGACCCGATGCCGAGCGTGCCTTCGGCGACGAGCAACCCGTCTTCGCGTTCGATGCGCGCGGCGACGTGCTGGTCGGAGCCGCCGGTCGGCCGTGCCGCGATGCCACGGACAGGTTCTGCGTCGACGGTCGCGTTCTTGAACGCCATGGAGACCGATCCCGTCTCGAACCAGCGGGGCCCGAACAGCTCGAGCGCGAGCGGGACGAGCACGTCGAGATGGACGCTGCCTGCGACCGTTCCTCCCCGGAGCCCGAGCTTCTGGGCGGTGGCGTCGTCGTGGATGCTGCCCTTGATGCCCTGCGCACCGTTGCGCGGCGTGCGCAGGTCACCTCGCAGCTCGGTGGTCGTGGTGTCGGTCACCGCTGCGTCCCGACCTTGAGCTCCTTGAACGGCTGGTCGCGGTCGACCTGCGGTTCCTTCGGGAGGCCAAGGACGCGCTCGCCGATGATGTTGCGCTGGATCTCGTCGGACCCGCCGGCGATCGACGACGCATGGGCCCGCAGGCCGATCTGCTGGTAGCGGCCGCCGTGGGGAGCATCGTCGCCGTAGAGCATCCCGTGCGCTCCCTCGATACCGAGGGTCACGTCTCGCGTCGTGTGGGCGATCTTCGACGTCGTCAGCTTCGCGGTCGAGACCTCCGGCCCCGGCCGCTTCCCCGCAGCGGTCGCCGCGCGGGCCCGTTGCAGGTTGAGGCGGTGGGTCTCGGTCAGGGTGAAGTACCGCATGATCCGGTCGCGCTGGACCGGGTCGGTGTTCGCATCGAACTCGCGTGCGAGCTCGAAGATCGCGCTGCTGCCCGTCGCTGCGGCCATGGCCGCCTGCTCGCCTCGCGCCTGTCGCGCTCGCTCCTTCAGTTCGCCGATCGGGACGTCGAGCAACCCGCTCTTCTCGCCCGGCGCGCCCGCGGCGATGCCACCGCCGCCGCGACCGCCGATGCCCTGCCGCTCGTACGCGAGGGTCGACACCGCCACCATCCACCCGACGTTCGGCGCGCCGATGAGGTTGTCGTGGGGGACCGTGGCGTCGGTGAGAAACACCTCGTTGAACGAGGCACCTCCGTCCATCTGCTTCAGTGGCCGGACCTCGATGCCCGGCTGGTCCATGTCGATGATGAAGTAGGTGATGCCCTTGTGCTTCGGGGCATCCGGATCGGTGCGCGCCACGAGCATCGCCCGGTCCGCGGTTCGGGCGCCTGACGTCCAGACCTTCTGGCCGTTGACGATCCACACGTCGCCGTCGCGGACCGCCTTCGTCTGGAGGCTCGCGAGGTCGGATCCCGCGCCGGGCTCGCTGAACAGCTGGCACCACGACTCGCGGCCGGCGGCCAGGTCGCGCACCCAGCGATCACGCTGCTCCTCGGTGCCGTGCTCGAGGACGATCGGCGCGCCCATCATCTGACCGAGCCCGGCCGGCGGGGCCACCGCCCCCGCCGCCTGGAGCGCCTCGGCCACTTGCCGCGCGTCACCCGGCGCCATGTCGCGGCCGCCGTAGCCCGTCGGCCACGTCGGGAACGCCCACCCTGCCTCGGCCAGCGCTGCCCAGTACTCGCGCAGGGTCATCTCGTCGGTGACGTGCTCCTCGAGCCAAGCCCTGACGTCGTCCGCGATGCTCATCTCCACCCCCCGGTCGGAACCGTCGGATCCTCTCAGATAATCGAGGGTCGGTGGGTAGGCTCTGCGGTGATATGCCGGAGGAACAACCGCCCACATTCGGTCCAAATGCCTGGCTGGTCGACGAGATGTACGACCAGTACAAGCAGGACCCGACCTCGGTGTCGGAGTCGTGGCGGGAGTTCTTCGCTGACTACAAGGCCGAGGGAACGGCCAATGGTGCGTCGGCGCCCGCAGCGGCGCCGCAGGCGCCACCCGCCGCGGCCGCTCCGACGCCGGCGAAGCCGGCCCCTGCGGCTGCGGCCCCCAAGGTGGCGGCGCCAGCCGCCAAGAACTCGCCTGAACAGAGCGAGCGCCAGCGAGCGAGTGAAGGCGAAAGAGGCGAGCCCCTCCGTGGTGCGGCCGCTCGGGTGGTCACGAACATGGAGTCGTCGCTCCAGGTGCCGACGGCGACGTCGGTGCGCCCGGTGCCGGCGAAGCTGCTCGAGGTCAACCGCAAGATCGCGAACAACCACCTCACCCGCACCCGGGGCGGCAAGGTGAGCTTCACCCACATCATCGGGTACGCGATCGTCCAGGCGCTGAAGGACGTCCCGTCCCTCAACAACACCTACGTCGACGTCGACGGCAAGCCGCACATCGTCCGCAACGAGCACGTCGGCCTCGGCCTCGCCGTCGACGTCGCGAAGAGCGACGGCAGCCGCACGCTCCTCGTCCCGGTCATCAAGAACGCCGACACGGTCGACTTCAAGGGCTTCTGGGAGATCTACGAAGACCTCATTCGGAAGGTGAAGACCAACAAGATCGGCGTCGACGACTTCTCCGGCGCGACGGTCACCCTCACCAACCCCGGCACGATCGGCACGGTCTCGTCGGTCCCCCGTCTGATGCAGGGCCAGGGCGCCATCATCGGCGTCGGCGCCATCGACTACCCGGCGGAGTACCGCGGCGCCGATCCCCGGAAGCTGGCCGAGCTCGGCATCTCGAAGATCGTCACGCTGACGAGCACCTACGACCACCGGATCATCCAGGGCGCCGAGTCGGGGCTGTTCCTCCAGCGGGTGGAGCAGCTGCTCGCAGGTGAAGACGGCTTCTACGACGAGATCTTCCGCAGCCTCGACGTGCCGTACGAGGCGGTGAAGTGGCGGCGCGACGTCAACCCGGTCGACAACGAGCGGACGTACCTGGAGAAGCAGGTCCACGTCCAGACGCTCATCAACATGTACCGGGTCCGCGGTCACCTGATCGCCGACCTCGACCCGCTGCAGGCGAAGCCGCCGCGGATGCACCCCGAGCTCGACCCCGCGACCTACGGCCTGACGATCTGGGACCTCGACCGCGAGTTCTTCGTCGACGGTCTCGGTGGGCGCGACATGATGACCCTCGGCGACGCCCTCGGCATCCTGCGCGACGCCTACTGCCGCACGATCGGCGTCGAGTACATGCACATCCAGGAGCCGGAGCAGAAGCGCTGGATCCAGGAGCACGTGGAGGGCGCGCCGTCGACGCTGCCGACCGAGGAGCAGATCCACATCCTCCACCGCCTCAACGCGGCGGAGGCCTTCGAGCGGTTCCTCAACACGAAGTACATCGGAGCGAAGCGCTTCGGCATCGAAGGCGCCGAGTCGGCGATCGTCATCTGCGACACGATCCTCGACGAGGCCGCGAGCGCAGGTCTGGTCGAGGTCGTGATGGGCATGGCCCACCGCGGCCGGCTCAACGTGCTCGCCAACATCGTCGGCAAGTCGTACAAGGAGATCTTCCGCGACTTCGAGGGCGATCTCGACCCCTCGACCGTGCAGGGTTCCGGCGACGTGAAGTACCACAAGGGCTTCAGCGGCAAGTTCGAGGGCATGTCGGGCAAGGACATCGCGGTGTCCCTCGCCGCCAACCCCAGCCACCTCGAGGCGGTCGACCCGGTCGTCGAGGGCATGGCGCGGGCGAAGCAGGACATCCTCGACCAGGGCGCGGCCTATCCGGTCCTGCCGCTGCTGCTCCACGGCGACGCCGCGTTCGCCGGCCAGGGCGTCGTCGCCGAGACGCTCAACCTCTCCCAGCTGCGCGGCTACCGCACCGGTGGCACCGTCCACCTCGTCATCAACAACCAGGTCGGCTTCACCACGAACCCGGACGAGGCTCGCTCGTCGGTGTACGCGACCGACGTGGCGAAGATGGTGCAGGCGCCGATCTTCCACGTGAACGGCGACGATCCCGAAGCCTGCATGCGGGTCGCCCGCCTCGCCTTCGCCTTCCGGCAGAAGTTCCGGAAGGACGTCGTGATCGACATGGTTTGCTACCGCCGGATGGGCCACAACGAGGGCGACGACCCCCGCCTGACGCAGCCGACGATGTACGAGAAGATCGACAACCGGCGGACCGTCCGGAAGCTGTACACCGAGACGCTCATCAAGCGAGGTGATATCTCGCTCGAAGACGCCGAGAAGGCGATGGAGGATTTCTCCCAGCGCCTCTCCGTCGCCCTCGAGGAGACCCGGTCGACCGCGGCGCCGAAGTTCGAGACCGTGCCGCCGAAGCCGATGGAGCGCCTGCTGTCGGAGGTCGACACCGCCGTTCCCGACATGAAGGTGCTCGAGCAGATCGTCGAGGTCGTCACCGGCGCGCCCGACGGGTTCAACCTCAACCCGAAGCTCGAGAAGGTGTTCGACGCGCGGCGCAAGCTCTTCGCCGGCGGTCAGGTCGACTGGGCCCTCGGCGAGATGTTCGCCTATGGCACGTTGATGATGGAAGGCCACGACGTGCGCCTCGCGGGGCAGGACTCGGGGCGCGGCACCTTCGGTCACCGGAACGCCGTCCTCGTCGACACCCAGAACGAGAACGAGATCTCGGTGCTCAACCGGCTCGACAACAAGCAGGCGAGGTTCTTCGTCTACGACTCGCTGCTGTCGGAGTATGCGGCGCTCGGCTTCGAGTACGGGTACTCGGTGGCGTCGCAGGACTCGCTCGTGATCTGGGAAGCGCAGTTCGGCGACTTCGTCAACGGCGCGCAGATCATCATCGACCAGTTCATCTCCGCCGCCGAGGACAAGTGGGGCCAGACGTCCGGGCTCGTGATGTACCTGCCCCACGGCTACGAAGGGCAGGGCCCGGAGCACTCGTCGGCCCGCATGGAGCGGTTCCTCACGCTGTCGGCGAACAACAACATGCAGGTCGTCAACGTGACGAACGCATCGCAGTTGTTCCACGTGCTGCGCCGCCAGCTCAAGAGGGCCGAGCGGAAGCCGCTGATCATCTTCACGACGAAGTCGGGACTGCGGGCGCCGTGGTCACGGTCGCCGATCGAAGACTTCACCAGCGGCCGCTTCGAGCTCGTGCTCGACGACCCTGCCGTGGCGGATGCGGGTGCGGTCCAGCGGGTGCTGCTCTGCACCGGCAAGGTCGCCTTCGACGCGATGAAGGCGCGCGACGACCGCGGTGCGCCGGTGGCGGTGGTGCGGGTGGAGCAGATCTATCCGTGGCCCGAGCAGCAGATCGCCGAAGTGCTGGCTCGGTACCCGAAGGCGTCATCGGTCGGGTGGCTGCAGGAAGAGCCGGAGAACATGGGCGCCTGGAACTTCGTCCACGGACGCCTGCACCGGATGCTCCGGGACGACTACACGCTCCACCACTACGCGCGGGTCGCGTCGGGCTCGCCCGCCGCGGGTTCCGACTCGCTCCACAAGCTCGAGCACGCCGATCTCATGGACCGCGCCCTCAGCGACCTGTAGCGACTCAGCGCAGCCTCTCGGCCCACGGATGGCCCGGGAGCATCGACTCCCGCAGCCACGTTCGGCGCTCGTCCTCGAGCTGGGGGACGACGTTGTCGAAGTCGACCTGGTCTTTCGGGCGGACCCCCATCGACGACCCCGACTTGTAGAGCAGCTGCACCTCGGGCGCGAGGTACGGGATGCCGTCGCCGGTGCGCAGGATCACGTCGGCGAACGGCCGGGTGATCGAGGGCACGCGGTGGTACACCCATGTCGTCTCGTCACCCGGGTTCAGCATCAGTTGGAAGGCCCAGGCGGCGTCGGGCGCAGGCCGCACCCACACGTTGTCCTCGTCCGGGGCGGGGACGTAGCCCGGCTCCCACGCGCGAAACGACCCGCCGAGCGCCCACTGCACGTCCCACTCGCGCAGGTGCGACCGCACGGCAACCGCGTCGCGCTGGAAGAGACCGACGTCGATGTCCTCGTGTTCGCGGGTCTTCCGGCCGAGGAACATGTCGAGGGCCCAGCCGCCGGCGATCCACCACGGGTGCGGGAAGTCGCGCATGATGCGGCGCACCTCCACCGGGTCGAGGGGGACCCACGGGCCGTACTCGTCACCCATGGCTCAGTCGATCAGCGGGACGCCGACGACCGCTTCGAGCTCCTTGATCGCGACGTCTGGGTCGACGACCTTGATCGTGGTCATGCCGAGCGCCTTCGCCGGCTTGAGGTTGACGCCCAGGTCGTCGAGGAACACGGCTTCCCTCGGTTCGATGCCGAGCTGCTCGCACGCGAGCTCGTAGAACCGGGGGTCGGGCTTCCGCACGCCCACCTTCGACGACTCGACGATCGCGTCGAACAGGTCGAGCACGCCGCCGTGACGTGGCGCCTCGTTGTTGGAGAAGCCGACGACGTTGTTGGTGAGCATCGCCGTCTTGAACCCGGCCGCCTTGCACCGGCGCACCGCCTCGACCATCCGGGGCCTCAGCTCACCGGCGAGCAGCGGCATCACCTCGCGGGCGACGAGGCGGTGTCCGGCCGCCTCGGCCTCCGCCTCGAACAGGTCGCAGAACTCGTCGAACCCGACCTCGTTGCGCTCGAACTTCGCCCACGCGTTCGTGTCCGGGTTCGTGGCGTTGAGGCCGCGGATGAAGTCGCGGGGCAGGCCCGTCCGCTCCTCGTAGCGGTTGAACGCCTCGAACGGGCTCGACAGGAGGACCCCGCCGAAGTCCCACAACGTTGCCCGGATCTGCATCGACCGACTGTAGGCGTGGCTCTGGTTGACTTGCGTCCAAATGTCACCACGTACCGTCGTCGTAGACGGCTCGAACATCGCCACCGAAGGGCGGCAGATGCCGAGCCTGTTGCAGCTCGACGAGGCCGTGCGCGCCTACCGCGAAGAGCATCCCGACGACGAGATGATCGTCGTCGTCGACGCCACGTTCGCCCACCGGATCCCGGAGGACGAGCGGCCCATGTTCGAGGAAGCGGCCGCCCACAACGAGCTCGTGTACCCGCCCGCGGGTGCGATCGGGCGGGGCGACGCCTTCCTCCTCCGGATCGCGGAGAAGACCGGAGCGGTCGTGCTGTCGAACGACTCGTTCCAGGAGTTCCATGGCGAGCACGACTGGCTCTTCGACAAGGGCCGCCTCATCGGAGGAACTCCCGTGCCGGGAGTCGGTTGGATCTTCGTCGCTCGCACGCCAGTGCGCGGCCCGAAGTCGCGGGAGGCGGTGAAGGAGGCGAAGCGCACCCGCGCCCGGATCGGGTCGAAGGACGCTTCGCAGCCGATGCCGGTTCCGAAGGCGCCACCGCCCGGACCCGGCCGCAAGAAGGGCGGCAAGAAGTCAGCGGCGGCCGGCCCGGGCGGAGCTGCGGGCGGCGCGGCGGCCGATGCCATCGCCGCGGCGACCGAGGAGGCCGTGAACGTCGGAGCGCCCGACGACGGCGACAGCGGCGACGAGGGCGGGAAGAAGAAGCGCAAGCGCCGGAAGCGTCGCAGCGGTCGGGGCGCGGGCGGTGGCGGCGGGGGCGACGTGCAGCTGCCCACGCTCAACGAGCCGCTGACGTTCATCGAGTTCATCGCGGAGCACAAGCTCGGGACGACCGTGACGGCCGAGGTCGAGTCGTTCGCTTCCCACGGTGCCTTCGTCCTCGTGGGCGACGCCCGCTGCTACGTCCCGTTGTCGTCGATGGGGGACCCGCCGCCGCGTTCGGCCCGCGAGGTGCTGACGAAGGGCGAGTCGCGCGAGTTCGTGGTGCAGGCTCTCGACGCCGCCCGCCGCGGCATCGAGCTGTCCTTGCCTGGCTTCGTCAAGGTCGCCGGCGCGCCCACCGAGGAGACGGTCGAAGCCGAGATCGCCGAGGCGCCGGAGCCTGTGCACCACGGGCCGGCGAAGAAGGCCTCCGGGCCGAAGAAGAAGCGCGCTGCGAAGAAGGCGGCCGCGTCGGCAGAGGCAGCCGTCGACGGCGCCGCGCAGCCGGAGCAGGCCGAGCTGCCCCTCGGGCCGGCGGGCGACGGCGAGCGCGGACAGCCGGCCGCGGCCAAGAAGGCGGGTGCGAAGAAGACGACCGCGAAGAAGGCCGCGGTGAAGAAGGCGGCCGAGCCGGTGAAGAAGGCCGCGGAGCCGGCGAAGAAGGCGACGGCCAAGAAGGCGATCGCGAAGAAGGCGGCCGAGCCGGCGACGAAGGCGGCCGCGACGAAGGCGCCGGTGAAGAAGGCGACCGTCAAGAAGGCGACGGCGAAGAAGGCGATCGCGAAGAAGGCGGCCGAGCCGGCGACGAAGGTGACGGCGAAGAAGGCGGCCGAGCCGGCGAAGAAGGCGACCGCCAAGAAGGCGACGGCGAAGAAGGCGGCCGCACCGGCGAAGAAAGCCGCCGCCATTAGGAAGGCTGCGGTCAAGAAGGCGGCCGCGCCAGCGAAGAAGGCGGCCAAGAAGTCCTGACGGTTCTGGGAACGCTCTCGCCGATGTCTCGGCGCAGGCGTTCCAAGAACCGGCCCGCCGCGGCTACGACGGCGGGCGGGGTCGGTCGCGGAGACGGGTGACGACGCGCTCGTAGAACTCGGGGGTCTGCAACCCGGGGACGAGGGCCCGGTCGTCGATCAACCACGACGGTGCACCGGTGGCGCCGGCGTCGATGGCGGCTTCCCTCGACGCGGCCAGCACCGCGTCCATCTCGCCGGCCTCGACCGCGGCCCTGCACGCCGCAGCGTCGGCGCCGGCCGCCGAGACGAGTTCGTCGAGGACGTCGGCGTCGTCGATGGCTCGACCGTCGACGAACAGCGCCTCGAAGATCGAGTGGTGCAGGGCGCGGTGCGACGCAGGCGCGTTGCGCCGCACCCACTCCGACGTCGCCAGCGCCCGCCTGGAGTTCGGGATGCGCTCAGGCCGCTTGAAGGGCATGCCCGCCTGTTCGCACTCCGCAGCGATGCGCTCGTAGAGGCGGCGCCCTCGCCCCTCGCGCGCCGGCCAGCCGGCGGCCGGGATGTCCGGATGGAGCTCGTACGGCTGCACCGTCACCCGCACGCCCATGTCCTCCAGGCGCGCCGTACGGTCGAGCCCGGCGTAGCACCACGGGCAGAGGTAGTCCGACCAGACGATCGCTTCCACTACGCGAGTATGGGCCGCCGTGCGCATCGCCACCTGGAACGTGAACTCGCTCAAGGCGCGCCTGCCCAGGGTGGAGGAGTGGATCACCTACGCGCAGCCCGACGTGCTGTGCCTGCAGGAGACGAAGCTGGCCGATGCGGCCTTCCCCGGGATGGCCTTCGACGCGCTCGGCTACGAGTGGGCCCACCACGGCGACGGGCGCTGGAACGGCGTGGCGATCCTCAGCCGCGTCGGGCTGGTCGACGTGATCGCCGGCTTCTCGTCCGAGGCGGAGTCGGAGGATGTCGAGAGCCGGCTGATCTCCGCGACGTGCGGCGGCGTCCGGGTGTCGAGCGTGTACGTGCCGAACGGCCGCAGCGTCGGCAGCGAGCACTACGAGGCGAAGCTGGCGTGGCTCGACGCGCTGCGCCGTCACGTGGAGTCGACGTGCGACCCGACCGGCAACGTCGTCGTCTGCGGTGACTTCAACGTCGCACCCGATGACCGCGACGTGTGGGACCCGCGACGCGCCCACGGCGGCACGCACGTCAGCGAGCCGGAGCGCGAGGCCGTGCGCCGGCTCGAGGAGTGGGGGCTCGTGGATGCGTTCCGCCAGCAGCATCCCGAGCCCGGGCTGTTCAGCTGGTGGGACTACCGCGCGGGCGACTTCCACAACCATCGCGGCATGCGCATCGACCTCGTCCTCGTGAGCCGCCCGCTCGCCGAGCGGGTGACGTTCGCGCTCATCGACCGCAACGCCCGGAAGGGCAAGCAGCCGTCGGACCACGCGCCGCTGATCGTCGACGTCGACCTGGAGGAAACCTGATGAGCCCCGAACCGAGCGAGGTGACGCCTCAGCGGGCGCAGGCTCGCCGTCTCGCGACGGCGATGCGTGACGTCATCGAGCGCCTCGTCGCGACGAAAGCGCCCGCCGATGTCCTGGAGGACGCCGCCGCGCAGCTGGAGGCGATCGCGGGGTCGCTCGCGGGCTACGACCGGGGCCACAGCTTCGAGGGATTCGGTGACGGATCGTTCGCGGAGTCGGCCAACAGCGGGAACACCCACGCGTTCTTCGATCACAGCCCGCTCATCGGTCTGGCGAACCCGCTGGCCCCCCCGTTGCAACTGCAGACGGTCGACGGCCAGGTCATCGGGGCAGCCCGGTTCGGCAGCGCCTACGAGGGGCCGCCCGGCTGTGTGCACGGCGGGTTCATCGCGGCGGCGTTCGACGAGGTGCTCGGCATGGCGCAGTCGCTCGGTGGTCGCCCGGGGATGACCGGCACGTTGACGATCCGCTACCGCCGTCCGACCCCGTTGCACGCCGACCTGCGGTTCGAGGCCACCCTCGATCGCGTGGAAGGGCGCAAGATCTTCACGACGGGCCGCCTGCTCCACGGCGACGACGTGACGGCCGAGGCGGAGGCGATCTTCATCACCGTCGACTTCGCGAAGATGGCCCAGCTCGCGAGGGAGCAGGGACCGAGGGGCTAGCCGGCGACGAGCACCCGCCGCTCGAGCGGCAGGGTGAGATCGGGCCCCGACAACCAGTCGTCGAAGTCGGGGAGGGGCAGCGACGCCGCGCCCGAGCCGATCAGCGGGCGGGGCTTGCGCGGATCGCGCTTGCCGGAGCTGCCCCCGCGGCCTTTGTAGATGATCAGGCCGGACACCGGGTCGGGGACGGCATCCAACGCTGCGGTGACGCCGGGGGTGGTGCGGAACCGCTCCCACGCCTCTTCGTCGGTGAAGGCGACCTCGAACACGACGCCCCACCGGGTCGTGTGCCACTCCCAATCGGCTGCGCCTGAGAGCAGCGCCTGCTCGACGAGCGCGTCACCGTGCGCGTCTGCCCACGACGACGCGCCGAAGGCGCCGTCGAAGACCTCGATCGAGAACCAGATGGAAGCAGTCACGTCAGTACCAGCGTACGCATGGCGTCAACCCCCTCCCGGGGGCCGTCACGCGCGCAGGTGCGCGCGCAGCTTCTCGAGCCCCGTGTCCCTCGCGTGAACGAGGTCGAGGTCGTCGATGCCGAGCTCGTCGTGGAGCTCGGCGATGCTCCGTTCGTCGACCCCGCCGAGTCCGAACGACGCGGAGATCACGCGGCGTTCGAGCGGGTCGAGATCGTCGAACAGGTGACGATCGGTGGTGATCGAGAGGAGATCGTCGTCGGTCTCGCCCGCCACATCGACCAGATCCCCCTCGCCGTCCGGGTAGGGCCACCCGTCTTCTGCAGGCCAGAGGAACGTACGCATGGATCAGTTCTCGCGCCCGCGCTCGAGCGGGTCAAGGGTCGTTCGTCTTACGATTCGGCGAGCCAGCGGTCGAGGACGTCGACCTCCGCGTCGGCGTGCTCCTCGAGGCCGGAGACGATCGCCCGCTCGACCTTCCCGCCGACCAGCGGCACGTTCACCTTGATGTCGCCCTCCGCGATCCGGCGGGTGGTGGTGCCCTCGCCTTCGGGAACGAGGGTGAAGGTCCCGCCGCAGCGGATCATCGACCCGTAGTGGTCCGGGACGATCCGCCACGTGGTGACGTGGGTCGTCAGGTCGTGGGTCGACTCCTCGACCCACGTGAGCCGGCGGGGGTCGACGACCCGGCGCACCGCGGAGCTGACGTCGCCCGTGAACTGGTAGCGCACCCGCTGGCGGATCGACGTGTCATCCGACTCTTGGTCGAGCAGCTCCGGCGCGCCGAGCTTCGGCAGCGTCGCCAGGCGGGTCAGGAACGCCGGGTCGAAGAGCGCAGCCTCGACGTCAGGCAGGGCGCCGCGGAATCGCTGCTCGATGCGGAAGCGCACGCCCGCACCTTAGGAGCGGGGTCGACGGCGGCTCGGACGGGATCAGGCCGAACGGCCGGAGTCGGCGACGACCCGGAGGAGGGCTTCGCCGTACCGCTCGGCCTTCACCGGGCCGAGGCCGGGGATCGCCAGCAGCGCGTCGCGGCTCGAAGGTCGAGCCTCGGCGACAGCGGCGAGGGTCGTGTCGTGGAAGATCACGTACGCGGGCACGTTCGCGGCTCGTGCCGCCTGCGAGCGCCACTCCTTGAGGGCGGTGAACACCTCGGGGTCGGGGTTCGCGCCGAGGCCGCTAGGGCCCGTCCCTCGTCCGCCGTTCGCCTGGCGGCCGCGCCCGCTGCGTCCGCTTCGCCCGCCGGGCGACTGGCGGAGCTTGGCCCGCTCTCGGTCGAGCAGCGTCCGGATGTTGCTCGACGGCGCGGCACCGCCGCCGGCCATGCGCGCGATGGCGTCTTCGATCAGCTCGAGCCACGGCGACGGGCTACGGGAGACGGTGGCCTCGCCGAACGTGCGTCGCTCCGACCAGGAGCAGTGCAACTCCTCCTGGGCCCTGGTCACCGCGACGTAGAGCAGCCGGCGCTCCTCGGCCTGCGCCTCGTCGGATTCGGCCCGGCCGATCGGGACGAGGCCGCGCTCGAGCCCGGCGACGTAGACGATCGGCCACTCGAGGCCTTTGGCCCGGTGGAACGTGACGACCTCGACCGCGTCGCCTCCCGAATCCGGCTCGTCGCCCCGCACGGTCGCGTTCAACCAGGCCTTGAAGCCGGGAAGCGACGGCGCTTGATCGATCGAGGAGTACTCGCGGGCGAGCCGGACGAGGTTCTCGAGGTTGGCCCGGCGTTCGTCGGTGCCTGCCTCGATGTGGGTCATCGCCTCGAGGTCGGTGATCCGCTCGGCGAAAGGCACCCGCGCCGGCGCCGCGTCGAGCGAGCGCATGGCGTCGACGATCTCGGGCTGGTCGAGCAGCTTGCCGGCCCCCCGAAGGCGGAACGGGATCTTCGCCGACCGCAGCGCCTCCTCGAACACCAGCGCCTGGGCGTTCGTGCGAGTGAGGATCGCCATGTGCGACCACGGGCGCGTCGGCCCGTGCTCGCGCCGGATCCGGGCCGCGATGCCACGAGCTTCGGCGACTTCCGACGCGTACGACCGGATGGTGGGAAGCGCGCCGTCGGGCCGGTGCGCCCGCAGGTTCGATCGCCCGGCGAGGACGGCACCGCCGGCGGCGAGGATCTGCGGTGTCGACCGGTAGTTGTCGTCGAGCCGCACGACGGCGGCACCCGGGAACAGGCGCTCGAAGTTGTTGATCAGCCTCGGGTCGGCGCCGTTCCACGAGTAGATCGCCTGGTTCGGATCGCCCACGACGCACAGGTCGGGGCGATCGCCGAGCCACCCCTTGAGCAGCTGGAACTGCACGGGGTTGACGTCTTGGAACTCGTCGACGAAGAGGTGCCGGAACCGCCAACGCTGGGAGGCGGCGAACTCCTCGTCGTTGTCGAGCGCCCGCGCCATCAGCGTGAGCATGTCGTCGAAGTCGACGAGGCCGCGCCGGCGCTTCTCGGCCTCGTAGCGCTCGTAGATGGAGGCGATCACGTGCGGAGGCAGGGGTGGCGTGCGGCCGGTGATCTCGGCCTCACGCTCGTACTGCGCGGCGGGAATCAGGCGAGCCTTGGCCCATTCGATCTCGCTCGCGACGTCAGCGGGCTGGACCACCGCGCTCCCGGAGCGATTGCGGGGGCCGAGGAGCGGCCCGATGAGACGAACCTTGCGCTCGAGCAGGGCCGGAGCGCGCTCGCCCCGGTCGGCCCAGCGGCGGCGGAGTTGGGCGTAGGCGACCGCGTGGAAGGTGCCGGCGACCACCTGGTCGCGCACGCCGAGGGCAGCGAGCCGCTGGCGGAGCTCGCCCGCGGCCTTGCGGGTGAAGGTGAGCGCGAGGACGTGCGACGCGTCGGCGTCACCGGACAGCACGCGGGAGGCGATGCGCCGGGTGAGCACTCGGGTCTTCCCGGAGCCCGCACCGGCGAGGATGCACAACGGCGACGCCGTCGTGGTGACAGCCTCCCGCTGGGCCTCGTTCAGGTCGTCGAGCAGTGCTCCGGACACGTCGGCGACTGTAGGAACGGGGTGAGACAAGAACGCGGATGGTCGCGTTCACCTCACGCTCCGTGGCCAACACGCCTCTTACGGAGCGGTTCGAGCGCTCGACGCGAGGAAGGCATCGAGCATCGCGGAAGGGCCCCGAGTAACCCGGCGGTCGCCGTGCTCCTCGGGGCCGATTCGCTGAGTCGGTGCGCCGTTCCGTCGGCTGCCGGTGGCCTGAGGCTCTCGGTCGAAGCTTCCGGTCGTCGCGACCTTCTCACCTCGAAGCGTGCGCCTGTTCCTGCCGACCGTCAAGGGGGACGTGTGGTTATCGCAGTTTGGGTATGTTCCGGCCGCCCATGCGCAAAGCCTTCGCTGCAGGCAGCCTCTTCGCGACCACCCACGGCTCGGCGCCGTGGCGGGTCGTCGCGCTGCCTGGGTGGATGCACACCGCGACCGACTTCGACCCGACGCTCGCGGCGCTGCCGGTCGGGAGCATCGCGGTCGACCTGCCCGGCTTCGGCGGTGTCAACCCCGAGCCGCCGGCGGCCTGGGGCGCGGCTGAGTACGCCTCGTGGCTGGAGCCCCTCTTCGACGACCTCGAAGGGTCCGTCGTCGTGGTGGGGCATTCGTTCGGCGGGCGGGTCGCGGCGCACCTCGCAGAGCGTCGTCCGGATGCGGTCGCCGCACTCGTCCTCGCCGGGGTGCCTCTCCTCAGGCGCACCGACCGGCCACCCGCGAAGGCGCCCGCAGCCTTCCGCGCCGCCAAGTGGCTGAACAAGCGAGGCGTGCTTCCCGACGAACGGATGGAGGCGATGCGCAAGAAGTACGGCAGCGCCGACTACCGCAACGCCGACGGGATCATGCGTGACGTGCTCGTCAAGGTCACGAACGAGACGTACGAGGAGCAGCTCCGCGCGATCCGCTGTCCTGTCGAGCTGGTGTGGGGTGAGAACGACGACGCTGCGCCGGTGTCGGTGGCTCGTGAGGCCACGACGATCCTCGGCGAGCGTGCGCACCTCACGGTGCTTCCCGGCGTCGGTCACCAGGTGCCGATCGAGGCGTCGTCGGCGCTGATCGAGGCGATCGAACGCCAGCTCACGAACGTATGACGCTCGTCGCCGTCGCCGCGTGTCTCGTCGCGACCGCGCTCGCCGGGCTCCGGTGGCTGCGTGTCGCCCAGCGGGAGCACTACATCCCGGGATCGGTCTCCCGCTTCGCCGTCCGGTGGTGGTGGGGCCTCGGGTTCAACCGCCTGCTCGCGATAGGGATCGCGATCGACCTCGTCCTGGCTGCCGTGAGCCCGTTCTTCGCCATCCTCGGCGCGGCGGCGATCGCCGTCGGGCCGTTCGGCCTCAAGCTCCGGGGGCACGCGCCCGGACCGGTGAAGTGGACGAGGCGCCTCCGCACGCTCGCCGCGGTGTGGGCCTTGCTCTCGCTCGTCCTGGTGGCGATCGGCGCGATCGCGGGCCTCGTCCACCTCGGCGCCTACCTCGCAGCCGTGGCCGTGCCGCTCGTGATCGACCTCGCGCTCTCGATCACGAAGCCGATCGAGGAGCGCCTCGGCGAGAAGTGGGTCGACCAGGCCAAGGAGCGGCTCCGTTCGGTCAACCCGATGGTGATCGGCATCACCGGGTCGTACGGCAAGACGAGCACGAAGGGATACGTCGGCCACCTCATCCAGGGCAGCCGCGCCGTCGTGGCGACGCCCGCCAGCTTCAACAACACGCTCGGGCTCGCACGGTCGATCAACGAGAACCTCACTCCTGGCACCGAGGTGTTCGTCGCCGAGATGGGCATGTACGCGAAGGGCGAGATCGCCGCGATGGTCGAGTGGACGCAGCCGGCGGCCTCGGCGATCACGGCCATCGGGCCCGTCCACCTCGAGCGGATGAAGACCGAGGACGCGATCGCCGAAGCGAAGAGCGAGATCCTCCTGAGCGCGTCGACCGTCGCGCTGAACGTCGACGATCACCGCCTCGCTGCGATCGCCGACCGGTGCGCAGCAGAGGGGAAGACTGTCATCCGTTGCTCGTCGCGCGACACCGGAGCCGACGTCTCCGTCGTCCGCACCGGGAACCAGCTCGTCGCGCGGCGCCACGGTGTCGAGATCGCGACCTTCCCGGACGGCGACCAGCCGCCGGGCAACGTCGCGATCGCGATCGCGCTCGCGGGCGCGGCGGGTGTGCCGGACGAGGCGATCGCGAAGCGGCTCCCGAGCCTTCCGTCGTCGCCCAACCGCCGCAGCCTGGCGACCGGCAGCACCGGCGCGACGTTCATCGACGACACCTACAACTCGAACCCGACCGGCGCCCACGCTGCGCTCGAGACGCTCGATCGGCTGGCGAAGGAGAAGAACGCCAACCGCATCATCCTCGTCACGCCGGGGATGGTCGAGCTCGGGCCGCGTCAGCACGAGGAGAACGCACGGTTCGCCGCGGCGGCGTCCGAGATCTGCACCGACGTCGTGATCATCGGCTCGACGAACCGGAAGGCGCTGCAGGAGGGCGCGCATCAGGGACGTGCTCGAGTCACGCTGGTCGACGATCGCCCGTCGGCTACGGCATGGGTGCGTGAGAACACGGCGGAGGGGGACGTCGTGCTCTTCGAGAACGATCTGCCCGACCACTTCCCGTAGGAGAGACTGCTCCCCATGTCCCCCCGCCCCGCAGTGCTCTTCGGCGGCATCTCGCCCGAGCACGACGTCAGCATCATCACCGGACTCCTCGCCGCGCAGGCCCTCGCCGGCGCCGGCCACGACGTCGAGGCGATCTACTGGTCGAAGCGGGGCGACTTCTATGCCGTCGATCCGGGGCTGAACCCCGACGCGTTCGTGCAGGGCGTGCCGGCGGGCGCGACCGAACTGCAGTTCCACGTCGGCGCCGGCTTCACGACCAAGGGTGGAGGTTTCGGTCGCAAGGCCCGCCAGCTCGAAGCCGATGTCGTCGTCAACTGCTGCCACGGCGGACCGGGGGAGGACGGCACGCTCCAGGGCCTCCTCGACCTCGCCGGCCTCCGCTACACCGGCCCGTCGGTCGCCGGCGCGTCGCTGGGCATGGACAAGCTCGCGTTCGCCGCGGTCTGCACATCCGCCGGGCTGCCCCACCTGCCGACGGTTGCGGTCGATCCGAACGATCCCGGCGCGGCGCCGTTCGACGGTCCGTACATCGTGAAGCCGCGCTTCGGTGGCTCGTCGATCGGCATCGAGACGTTCGCGTCGTGGGACGACGTGAGCGCCTTCGTTCGCATGCCGAACCCGAACCTCCGGCGGGGCATCGTCGTCGAGCCGTTCCGCGACGGCGCGCAAGACATCGAGATCGCGATTCGCCGTCATCCCGAGCTTCAGCTGTCGGCGCTGTCGAAGCCCGAGAAGGGTGGTGCGATCTTCGACTACCGGAACAAGTACGTCCCCGGCGAGGGAATGACGAGCTCGAACCGCGAGACGCCCGCGCAGCTACCAGCGAACATCGCCAGCGTGGCGCGCGACGCGGCACGAGCGGTCGCCCACCTGGCCGTCGTGCGCGGCCTCGCACGGCTCGACTTCTTGTTGATCGGCGACGAGCTGTTCGTCAACGAGATCAACACGATCCCGGGCTCGCTCACCAAGCACCTGTGGGTCGACCCGCAGATACCGTTCCCCACGCTGCTCGGCGACATGATCGCGGAGGCCATGGCGGGTCCCGGAGCGGCGTACTCGACCGAAGGGGCCGACGGCTCGATCCTCCGGTCGTCCGCGTCGATCGCCTCGAAGCTGGGGTGATCGACCTCGGACCCGAGCGGTTCGCGGAGCTCGTCACCGAGGCGCTCGACGAGATCCCCGAGGAGCTCGGGCGGATGATGGACAACGTCGGCGTGTTCGTCGACGACCGGTCGCCGCCGGGAAGCCTGTTCGGCCTCTACGAGGGCATCCCGCTCACCAACCGCGACAACTACGGCATCGGCGTCGTGATGCCCGACCGGATCACCATCTACCGCCAGACGATCTGCGCCGCGTGCTCCTCGGAGGACGAGGTGCGGAACCATGTACGGGTGACGGTGATCCACGAGGTCGCGCACCACTTCGGGATCGACGACGACCGCCTCGACGAGCTCGGCTGGGGATGAACGACCGCCCTGCCACCCCGATGCGGATCGAGGCGGGCGACGTCGTGCTCGCCGTGCTCGGTCCTGACGCCGCCGAGGAGGTGGCCGGCGTCATCAACGCGAACCTCGACCACCTCGGCCCGTGGATGGTGTGGGCCCAGCGCGCCACGAACGCGCAGGAACAGGCCATGCGTCTCGCCACAGGACTCGAGCATGCCGAGACCGGTGCCGACGGCAGCTACACGATCCTCGTCGGTGGGAGAGTGGTCGGCGGGTGCGGGCTCCACCGTCGTGCCGGCGAGGGAACGCTCGACATCGGCTACTGGATCGCTGCCGAGCACGGCAGCCGCGGCATCGTCACGACGGCGGCAGCCGCGCTCGCGCACGTGGCGTTCGAGCATCACGGGGCGACACAGGTCCGCATCACGTGCGACGAGGCGAACGTCCGCAGCGCAGCGGTGCCCGCGCGCCTCGGCTTCGTCCACGTCGACACCCTCGACGAGCCCCGCACGGCACCTGCCACCACGAACCGGACGATGGTGTGGGTGATGACGCGCGAGCGATGGCCGGAGAGCCCCGGCGCGGCGATCGCCGTCTCGTACGCTTGATCCGTGGCGTTCCCACCGAAGCTCCTGAACGACGGTGAAGAGGTCGTGCTCGACCTTCGTCCGCACTGGTGGTTCTTCGTCGGCCCGGCGTTCTGGTTGTCGGTCGCGATCGCGGCGGCGGTCGTGGTGGCGGTGTTCGACCTCCCTGACGCGACGTGGTACGCGGCACTCGGCGCGACCGCGCTGATGGTCCTCTGGTTCCTCGCCCGCCTCGCGAAGTGGTCGACCACGCAGTTCGTCATCACGACCGAGCGGCTCATCGCCCGCGAGGGCGTCATCGCGAAGAAGGGCAAGGAGATCCCCCTCGAGCGGATCAACGACATGACCTTCAGTCAGAGCGTGCGCGAGCGGCTGCTCGGCAGCGGCGACCTGATGATCCAGTCGGCGGGCGAGCTCGGCCAGCAGCACTTCGACAACATCCGCCGGCCCGCGCAGGTGCAGAACGAGATCTACCGCCAGATGGAAGCGGCAGCGGCGCGTGACGCCGACCGCATGGCGGGGCGCCGCGAGGCCTCGATCCCCGAGCAGATCGAGAAGCTCGACGAACTGCGCCAGCGCGGTGTCATCAGCCAGGCCGAGTTCGACGCCAAGAAGGCCCAGCTGCTCGACCGCATGTGAACCGGGCCACCGCGGGCGTGCGCGTCGTCAGCCTCCTGCCATCCGTCACCGAGACGCTGCTGGCGTGGGGTGTCGAGCCCGTCGCCTGCACCCGTTTCTGCGAGCAGTCCGACCTCGTCCACGTCGGCGGAACGAAGGATCCCGATCTCGCTGCGATCGTCGCTCTCGAACCCGACCTCGTCGTGATGGACGAGGAGGAGAACCGGTGGGAGGACGCGGAGGCGCTCGCCGACGCCGGCCTCCACGTCTTCACGACTGCGGTACGTTCCGTCGGCGATGTCGCTCCGACGCTCGCTGCACTCGGCGCCCGCGTCGGCGTCGAAGCGACGACGGCGATCCGCGTCGACCGGCGACCGATCACCGCTCGCGCGTTCGTCCCGATCTGGCGCAACCCGTACATGACGATGAACCGTTCGACCTACGGCTCGTCGATGCTCGAGCACCTCGGGGTGGAGAACGTGTTCGGCACCGAGACCGTCCGCTACCCGACGATCGAGCTGGTGGAGGCGATGGCGCGCGATCCCGACGTGGTGCTCGCTCCGTCGGAGCCGTATCCGTTCTCCGAGCGACAGCGTCCGGAGCTCGAGGCGGTGGCGCCGGTGATCTTCGTCGACGGCCAGGACCTGTTCTGGTGGGGCGTGCGAACGCAGACGGCGCTCGATCGCCTGGCCCGTCAGCTCAGCGTCTGAACCGCCGCGCCCGCGGACGCCTCGACGACCCACGCGTCCGCGCCGAGCTCGATCTCGACGCCGCGCTCGGCCAGCGCCACGCAGCAGCCACCGAACCCCGCACCCGTCACGCGAGCGCCGTGCACGCCCGGAACGGCAACCAACTCCTCCACCAGCTCGTCGAGCACCGACGTCGACACCTCGAAGTCGTCGCGAAGGCTCTGGTGGCTCGCGACCATGAGCTCGCCCGCGCTCCGCAGGTCACCGGCCCGCACGGCGTCGGCGAAGTCGCGCACCCGCTGGTTCTCCGTCACCACGTGGCGCGCTCGCCGCCGCAGGTCGTCGTGGGCGATGCCCTCCACGTCGTCGAGGGTCGCGTCGCGCAACGGCCCCACGAGCACCTCCGCCTCCTCGCATTGCGCCCGGCGGACGCCGTAGAAGCTCGTCGTCAGCGAGCGGCGCTGCCCGGAGTCGACGACCACGACCTGCACGTCGTCGGGCAGGCGCACGGGCTCGTGGTCGAGCGTCCGGCAATCGATCAGGAGGGCGTGTCCCTCGACGGCCGCGGCCGACGCCAGCTGGTCCATGATCCCGCAGGGGACGCCTGACGCGACCTGCTCCGCTCGTTGACATGCGAGCGCGAGATCGAGCGCTGAACCCTCGAAGCCCAGCGCGAGCGCGGTGGCGACCTCGAGCGCGGCGCTCGACGACAGGCCTGCGCCGATCGGGATGGTGGTGCGCACGAACCCTCGTCCGCCCGTCTCCGCCTGCAGCACGTGGGCGACGCCGGCGACGTAGCGAGCCCACGGCGGTTGGATCGTCGACGGGTCGACCGGTTCGTCGAGGAAGACGATCGCCGCTTCTGGCTCGTCGGCCGACACGAGCTCGATCCACGGCACCCCCCGGTCGAGCTCGATCTCGGTGTGGCGGTCGATGGCCATGGGGAAGACCAGCCCGCCGGTGTAGTCGGTGTGGTCGCCGATGAGGTTGACGCGCCCCGGTGCCCGCGCGAGGACCTTCGGCGTCACAGCGGTGGCTCGAGCGTGGCGAACGGCGCGGTCCAGTCGATGGTGAGCGTGGTGCCTTTCGACGAGCGGACGACGACCGCGTCGGCGAACGGATCGTCGATGTCGAGCGTCGTGTCGAGCTCCGGCTGGCGCGCCCGCAGCCGCTCGACGACGTCCCACTCACGATCGGTGTAGGTCGACAGGTCGTCCGACAGGAGCAGGAAGGCGCCGGTGCCGGCGATGGCGTTGGTGAGCACCTCACGCTGATTGGCGTCGAGCGAGGTGCCGGTGGGTCGGATGAGCAGGCAGTCGGGATCGTTGAGGAAGACCCGCCGGTGGAGCGGCGCCCGCAGAACGCTGGCGATGATCGCGTTCATTGCAGCGGGCGCGGTCTCCTCCAGGCCCGGCCAGCTGTTCGCGGGCTCCCACGTCGGTGCCACGTCGGCCGAAACCCTCATCGCGTCGACGACGCCCACGGCAGGGCCGAACGGGCAGCCGCACCCGAGGAGGAACGAGTCGGCGCCGATGCCTTCTCGCACCGCGTCGAGGCCCAGGCGGAGTGACTCCGCGCGGGTCTTCGTCGGGTCGAACCGGGCCGCCGGGAGCGCGGCGGAGTAGCAGAAGTCGATCTTGTGGTAGTCGAAGCCCTGCTCGACGAGCGCGGCGTACGTCGTGCGGAGGTGGTCGAGGACGTCGGGTCGTGTCGTGTCGAGCACGAGCGCCCAGCCGCCCCACGACCACGGGTTGTACATGGCCCGGGCGCCGTGCCCCGACTTGTGACGCGGCACCCAGTCGGGATGCTCGGCGAGCACCGTGCTGTCCTCGCCGACGAGGAACGGCGCGGTCCAGATGCCGGCCTGCACACCGCGAGCTCGGATCTCCGCGGCCAGCGGCTGCGTCCCTTCGGCCCAGGTGCCGCGCGGGATGAGCCAGTCGCCGATCGCGGCCTGGTAGCCGTCGTCGATCTGCACCACGTCCACACCGTGGACGGCTGCGAGCTCGAGGTTCGTCCGGATGTTCTCCGGGAGCACCTCGGCGAAGTACTGGTACCAGCTGCACCAACCGAAGAGGTTGCGATCGGGAACTCGTGCTCCCGCGGTCGCACCCCACGCGTCGGCGAACGCGGAGTAGAGCGGACCGGGCCGGCCCGCGGTGATCCAGAGCGGGTCGAGGCGACGCTCGGCTCCCGGCTCGAGTGGCACGTCGTCGAGCAGCGCCACCGCGACGACCGAGCCGTCGGCCCGAGCCTCGATCGTCCCGAGATGCGACCGCGCGTCGAGGAAGCCGCAGACGCCGGCGTCGGTGACGAGGAACTGGTCGCCGGTCACGACGAGGCCGGCTCGATCGGGGGCGCTCAGGTGGGTGCCCTGGGCCCAATCGGGAAGGTCTCGGCGCTCGGGCCGGACGTCGTGCGCGGTCGTGCGCCTCACGGCCGACCAGCTCTGGTGTCCGTGCTCGAGCACACGTGCCGGACGCAGCGGCGTCTCGATCTCCGCTCGTTCGAGTCGAACGGTGTCTCGCCCCGCGTTGCGTATCTCGATGTCGACACGCGACCCGTCGGTGGTAACCGCGACCTCGACCGCGCCGTCGCTGATCACCTCGATCCGGAGGTCAGTCATCGCGCCACCTCTGCGAGCACCGAGCGGAAGGCGGCTGCCGCGTCGTCGCCCATCGCGTCGGTCTCGAGCAGTCGCGGCCGTTGCGGATCGCTCCTGTCGACGCCGAAGATCCCGAACCGCGGCTCATACGACCCCCACTCGTAGTTGTCGGCCAACGTCCAGTGCCAATAACCCGTGATCGGTACCCCGGTCGTCTCCGCGTTCCGCAGAGCCGCCACGTGCTCCGCGAGGTAACGCGGTCGCGTCCAGCCGTCGGAGCGCTGGTGGCTCCTCTCCGCCGTGACCCGGTTGCACAACCCGTTCTCGACGATCTGCATCGGCAGCCCGGGCTCGGCTGCGGCTCTGCAGTAACGGGTGAGGCCGCTCGGATCGGGCGGGTCGTCCCAGAGCATCCGCCCGGGAAGCCAGTTCCGCCCGCCTGCGGTGCGGTGGCCCGGCAGGCGCAGGTGATTCGACGTGATCGGGTCGTAGTAGTCGACCTGGATCGCATCGAGCGGCCGCTCGACGCCCGCCTCGATCGCGGCCAGCGCGCGGGGGAAGACCTGCTCCAGAGGCAACGCCGACCTCGTGTAGTGACGCACGATGCGCTCACGCGCATGCAGCGCTGGGAACGTCCGGTACCACTCACGCCTGCGCTCCTCCAGGAACCCCCGAAGTTGCCGGCGGGTGACGCCACGCGACCGGTGGAGGAGGAGGTCGACGATCAGCCGGTCGAGCTCGTACGCGGTGAAGGCGTAGGTGTTGGTCGCAACCTTCGACGCCGGCTGGCGCTCCTTGATCGCGGCGTACGCGAGCGCGTGCGCGGCGACGAGGTGGTCGAGCGAACGGATGGCGTGGCCCGTGGCGAGCCGCCGGCCCGGCGGGAACATGCCGGTGACGTAGCTGTGGAGGGCGAGGACGTTCGGTTCGTTGATCGTCACCCAGTCGCCGCACAGGTCGCCGACGGCGTCGATCGCCCGAGCCACCCACCCGGCAAAGCGCTCAGGGGCCCGGAGATCGAGCCAGAAGTCGTCGCCGAGCCACGCCGGGTGGGTGAAGTGGTGGAGGCTGACGAGCGGCGTCAGACCGCGGTCGTGGCACATGGCGAGGATCGAGCGGTAGCGCTCGATCGCGGCGTCGTCGACGCGCCCTTCAGCCGGCTCGCACCTCGCCCATTCCATCGAGAGCCGGAACGACGTGCAGCCGAGGGCCGCAGCGCGATCGAGCAGGGCCTCCGGTTCGTCCCAGAAGCGGATCGCGACGCCCGATCGCTCGACCCGTCCTGTCCGTTCCCACGTCGCCCAGTTGTTCGCCGGCTGGCCGGGGCCGTTGTAACCGCCCTCGATCTGGAACCCTGCCGTCGCGACGCCGACCTGCACGATCTACGTCAGCCGAGGGGCAGGGCGGCCGCGAGCCGCTCGAGGCCGTCGACGTCCCAGGGCGCACGCATCGCGATGTTGATCTGCTGCGCGCCGGCCTCCTCGTACGCGCCGACCTTGTCGAGGATCTCCTGGTCGCTGCCCATCAGCACCCCTGGGCGGACGAAGTTGGCGATGTTGCCGAACTGGGCCCGGAGGTCGTCCTCGGACGACGCCATGCCGACGTTGATCGACAGGCGGATCTCCGAGGGATCGCGCCCCACGTCGTCGCAGTGCTGGTGCAGCACGCCGACCTTGTGCCGGTACGCGTCCGGAGCGATGAACGGCACGTTCCAGCCGTCGGCGTACCTGGCGGCGACGCGCAGCGTCTTCTTCTCGCCGCCACCACCGATCCAGATCGGCAGCTCGGCCTGCACCGGGCGGGGCTCGCACTGGGCGTCGCGCAGCTGGAAGTACTCGCCCTCGAACGTCGTGCGGTCGTTCCGGAGGAGACCGCGGACGCACGCAGCGCCTTCCTCGAGCTGGCGAAGGCGGACCCCGACGGGTGGGAACGGGATGCCGTACGCGTCGTACTCGACCTGGCTCCAGCCACCGCCGACGCCGATGTCGGCCCGGCCGCCGGAGAGGTGGTCGATCGTGGCGATGGCGTTCGCCAGCACCGCCGGATGGCGGTAGCCGACGGAGTAGACGAGGCACCCGCAGCGGACTCGTGTCGTGTTGCACGCGAGGGCCGCATGCATCGAGACCGCCTCCAGGCACTCCGGCTCTCCCGTGCCGTCGGCGGCGTAGAAGTGGTCCCAGACGCTGATCCACCCGAAGCCGAGGTCTTCGATCCGGCGCCACAGGTTCACGAGCTCCTCGACCGTCGTGTTCTGCAGGCCGGTGTGGACGCCGAAGATCGTCATGGCGCCGACACTACGACGCAGGCGCCGGCGATCCCGTTCGTGTTGTGGCCGGAGCCCACGCCTCGGTCGTCACCGCACGGCCGCGGAGGGTCACCGCTGACACGCAGCTCCAGTGCGCCTGCTCCTCGGGGTCGGCCCGCCGCACCGACGCCCCGCTCGCGAGCACGCACGTCGGGTGGTCCTTGGCCGCCTCGGTGAGTCGTGCCGCCTCGTTGACCGCGTCGCCGATGACCGTGTACTCGAAGCGCTCCACCGCGCCGACGTGGCCCGCGACGACGGTGCCGGTCGAGACGCCGATGCCGGCCGCCAGCGCGGGACGTCGGTCGCGCAGCGCGGCGAGCCGTTCGTGGAGGAGGCGGGCTGCCCGCAGCGCCCGTGTCGGATGGTCGGGCTGGTCGCCGGGGGCCCCGAACACGCAGAGGGCGCCGTCGCCCTCGAACTTGTTCACCCAGCCGCCCTCGTCGGTGACGACGCCGACGACGGCTCCGAAGAACTCGTTCAACGTGGCGACGACCTCTGCGGGGTCGCGCTCGTGGGCGAACTCCGTCGACGCGATGATGTCGACGAAAAGCGCGGACACGTCGCGGTTCTCGCCGCCCAGACCGGCGCCCCGCGCGAGCGCATCGGCCGCGACCTCGGCACCGACGTACCGGCCGAACAGGTCCTCGAGGCGGCGTCGTTCCCGTAGTCCCTCGACCATCTGGTTCACGCCCGCCTGGAGCTGGCCGATCTGGCCGCCGTCGTCGACCGGAACCTCGACGTCGACGTCGCCGTTCTGCACCCGCCGCAGCGCTTCGCGCACTGCAGCGATGGGCGCGGACACCGATCGGGCGGCGAGCGCGAGCATCAGCGCGCCGACGCCGAGCCCGAGGGTGGCGAGGAAGAGGGTCGCTCCTGGGCGCGGTCGCGGGACGAAGTCGCCGAGGCCGAGGTACCCCACGGTGAGAGCGAGGAGCGGGACGCCCGACCCGAGAGCCCACGACAGCAGGATCCGGGGTGCGATGCCCGCGCTGCGGGGCGATCGCGGGGCCTGGCCTGCGAGAGCGTGCGCGACGACCGGCCGCAGCCAGCTCTCCACGACGAGGAACGTGAAGACCGCTGAGGTCAGCCCGCCGAGGATCGTCGACATCCCGTCCCGAACGATCTGACGCATCGTGCCGCCCTCGATCGCCGCGAGCGTTCCGAAGACCAGGAGCGCCACGATCCAGAACGCGAAGCCCAGCGTCCCGAGGCGGCGGGGGAGCGTGAGCGTCGCGAGCCGCTCCTCCTCCGTCGGCGCGCGGCCCTCCGCCAGCCATCGGCGCACGGGCGTCACCATGGCGAGCGCGATCACACCCGCCGCCGGGAACGCGACGGCCATGTAGACGACGAAGGTCGTCACCACGCGATCCATGTCCTGCCCGGCGGCCTCGCCCGGAGCGAGCACCAGGAAGTTCTGGAAGACGAACACCAGCACCGCGCCGACGAAGTTCGGAACGGCGAGCAGCGGCACGATGCCGAGCAGCCGACGCTCGTCGACACGCTCGTCGACCGATGCCGCAGGCGCCATCTCCGGACGGTAACGCAGGCGCCTACGATCCCGGCATGCCGAGGGCCGAAGCCAACGGGATCGAGCTGGAGTACGAGGCGTTCGGAGACGACGGCGCGCCCGCCGTGTTCCTGATCTCGGGGTGGGGCTCGCAGCTCATCAGCTGGCACGACTCGTTCTGTGACGAGCTCGTGCGTCGAGGCTTCCGCGCCATCCGGTTCGACAACCGCGACGTCGGGCTGTCGTCGAAGATCGACGCCCGGCCCGAGCGGCCGTCTGAGCGGGATGACGGCTCGACCTACGCCCTCGAAGACATGGCCGACGACACCGTCGGTCTGATGGACGCTCTCGGCGTCGACAAGGCCCACGTCATGGGTGCGTCGATGGGCGGGATGATCGCCCAGGTCATCGCCATTCGACACCCGAACCGCGTCCTCAGCCTCACGTCGATCATGTCGACGACCGGTGCTCGCGACGTCGGCGGCGCCAGCGACGAAGCGAAGGCTCGGCTCGCGCTTCCCGCGCCCGCGACCCGCGAGGAGCGGGTGCAGTCGTCAATCGACTCGTGCCGCGTGAACTGGGGCGACAGCGAGGAGTTCCCGTTCGACGAGGAGCTCGCCCGCTGGCGGGCCGAGGTGAGCGAAGACCGCTGCCTCTACCCCGAGGGGCGCATCCGGCAGGCGCTCGCGATGCGAGCCACCGGCGACCGCACGACGGCGCTTCGCCAGCTCCGGGTGCCGACGCTCGTGATCCACGGCGACAACGACGGCCTCGTGCACGTGAGCGGCGGGGAAGCCACGGCGGCCGCCATTCCGGACGCCGAGCTGATGATCATCCGCGGGATGGGCCACGTCGTCGACCGACGTGCGACCGACCGCATCCTCGACGCCTTCGAGCGGCTCGTCGCTCGGGTGGCCGTCGCCTGACCACGACCTACAGGAGGTAGTTCCAATGCCCGGACCGCTCGACGGCGTTCGGATCATCGAAGTCGCCGGCATCGGCCCTGGCCCCTTCGCCGCGATGCTGCTGGCCGACATGGGCGCCGACGTGCTGCGTGTCGACCGCGCGCAGGCCGTGCGAGGGGGAGATCCCGAGCGTCCGCCGACCGACGTCTTGAACCGCGGCCGCCGATCGATCGGCGTCGACCTGAAGAACCCCGACGGCGTCGAGACGGTGCTGAAGCTGGTCGAGAAGGCCGACGCGCTGATCGAAGGGTTCCGCCCGGGGGTCGCCGAGCGGCTCGGGATCGGCCCGGACGACTGCCTCGCGCGCAACCCGAAGCTGGTCTACGGGCGGATGACCGGATGGGGCCAGGACGGGCCGATGGCCAGCGCGGCCGGGCACGACATCAACTACATCGCCCTCGCCGGCGCCCTCGAGCCCATCGGTCGGGCCGGGCAGCCGCCGACGCCGCCGCTCAACCTGGTCGGCGACTTCGGCGGCGGCGGCATGTTCCTGGCGTTCGGTGTCGCATGCGCGCTGCTCGAGGCGTCGCGGTCGGGCCAGGGTCAGGTCGTCGATGCCGCGATGGTCGACGGGGCCGCCGTGCTCATGTCGATGTTCCACGGCTTCCGAGCCATGGGCATGTGGACCGACGAACGCGGCTCGAACCTGCTCGACACCGGCGCCCACTTCTACGACGTGTACGAGACCGGCGACGGCAAGTACGTCTCGATCGGGTCGATCGAGCCGCAGTTCTACGCCGAGCTGCTGCAGAAGACCGGCCTCGCGGACGATCCCGAGTTCGCCGCGCAGCACAACCGGAACAACTGGCAGTCGCTCAAGGAGCGACTGGCCGAGGTCTTCAAGTCGAAGACCCGGGACGAGTGGAACGAGATCATGGAGGGCAGCGACGTCTGCTACGCCCCGGTGCTCTCGATCGCCGAGGCGCCGAACCACCCGCACAACGTCGCCCGCGGCACGTTCGTCGAGGTCGCCGGCATCACCCAGGCTGCGCCGGCACCCCGCTTCAGCCGCACGCCGGGTGCCATCGCTCGTCCGGCGGCCCATCCCGGGCAGCACACCGAAGAAGCGCTCGCCGACTGGGGCTTCGCGGCCGACGAGATCGCGAAGCTGCGCGACACCGGCGCCGTGAAGTAGTGGCGACGGTCCTCTTCTTCCACGCTCATCCCGACGACGAGGCCATCGCCACCGGCGGCACGATGGCCAAGCTCGCGGCGAGCGGGCATCGGGTGATCTGCGTGCACGCGACCCGCGGGGAGCTCGGCGAGGTGGAGGACGGGTTCCTCGCCGATGGCGAGCTGCTGGGCGACCGCCGCGCGGCCGAGGTCGCGGAAGCGTGCCGGATCCTCGGGGTCGCTCGGGCGGAGTTCCTCGGCTACCACGACAGCGACATGATGGGCCGGGAGGGCAACAACCGCGCCGACTGCTTCTGGCAGGCCGACGTCGACGAGGCGGCGGCGCGGCTGGCGGTGATCCTCGAGGAGGAGGACGTCGACGTCCTCGTCGTCTACGACGATCACGGCAACTACGGCCATCCGGACCACATCCAGGTCCACCGCGTCGGCGTCCGGGCCGCGGAGCTCGCCGGCACCCGCCGCGTGTACGAAGCGACGTTCGACCGTGACCGCTTCCGTGCGCTCACCACCGATGCCGCGTCGAACGCCGATGTCGGCGACGTTCCGGACACCGAGGGCGTCAACGACCAGACCTTCGGGTCTCCTGCTGAGGCGATCACCACGCGCGTCGACGTCACGGGGTTCCTCGAGCAGAAGCGGCGTGCGATGGCAGCCCACGCGAGTCAGATCAGCGAGACGTCGTTCTTCCTCGACATGCCGGACGACGCGTTCGTGAAGTGGTGGGGCACGGAGGACTTCATCCGGCGCGGCGCGCCGGACGGAACCGCTGAAGACTCGCTGGTGAACAGCCTCTGATGGGACACGTCGTGCTGGTGCGTCACGGGCGCGCGGCGGCGGCGTGGGACGCCGACGCCGATCCCGGGCTCGACGAGGCAGGGCAGCGCCAAGCGGAGCAGATGGCGAGCTCCCTCGTGCTCTTCGGCCCGCTCCCGCTGTACTCGAGCCCGCTGCGCCGGTGCGTGGAGACCGCACAGGCGCTCGGGGCGCGGTGGGGCGTCGAGCCGGTCATCGACCCCCACGTCGGAGAGGTCGAGTCGCCGACGAACGACCTCGCCGAGCGCGGCACGTGGCTGCGCGCCTTCATGCAGCAGACGTGGGACGACCAGCCCCAGCCGCTGCTCGACTGGCGCGACCGAGTGGTGGAGGCCATCCGCCGGATCGGCGACGAGGGCGACGCAGTGATCGTCTCCCACTTCGTGGCGATCAACGCCGTCGTCAGCCACGCGACGGGCGATCCGCGTGTGATCTCGTTCGCTCCGGACAACTGCTCACGCACGGAGGTGAAGGTCGACGGCGGGCGGATCGAGGTCGTCGAGCTCGGGGGCCAGGCCCGCACGCTGGTGCAGTGAGGTGAGGTGAGGTGAGGGTCGCCCTGACCCCGCTCGACTTCCTCGAGCGGGCGCGACGCATCTACCGCGAGCTCGAGGCGGTGGTCGATGGCGACCGCCGCTTCACCTACGCCGAGCTCGCGGGTCGCGCGCATGCGCTCGCCGCTTCGCTCGAAGCCCGGGGCTGCCGTCCCAGCGACCGCGTCGCCTACCTCTGCCCGAACACGGTCGAGCTGCTCGAGGCGTACTACGGCGTCCTCCTGGCCGGCTGCATCCTCGTGCCGCTGAACATCCGGCTCGCCGCCGCCGAGCTGCAGGCGATCGTCGACGACTGCGAGCCGCGGATCCTCGTGGTCCACCCGACGCTGGCCGATGTGGCCGACCAGCTCGACGGCCCCGAGCGCGTCGACATCGGCGGTGTCTACGAGACGATGCTCACGGAGCACGACGGCGCGTTCGTCGATCGCATCGTCGAGGCCGACGACGAGGACGACGTCTGCGAGCTCTTCTACACGAGCGGCACCACGGGGCTCCCCAAGGGGGCCATGCTCACCCACCGCAACCTGGCGACGCACGCGATCGACAGCGCGTTGACGATGGCGTGCACCCACCGCGACGTCGTTCTGCACACGATCCCGCTGTTCCACGTCAACGGGTGGGGGACGCCGCACTGGGTCACCCTGCTCGGCGGACGCCACGTCATGCTCGAGAAGTTCGTGCCGAGCGACGTGTTCGCCCTCATCGAGCGGGAGCGAGTCACCCGCCTGCACCTCGTTCCGACGATGGCGTCGATGCTGATCGTGTCGGACGAACGAGCGTCGTACGACACCTCGTCGCTCGTGCAGGTGACCGTCGGCGGGGCGCCGCCGGGGCCGGTCCTGCTCGCAGAGCTCGAACGTCTGTTCGGCTGCGAGGTGATCTGCGGCTACGGGATGACGGAGGCTGCACCGCAGCTCACGAAGGCGTTGCCGAAGCGTTCGCACGACCTCCTACCGGAGCAGGAGGTGCGAGCGCGGCGTGCGACGACCGGACTGCCGAACATCGGCGTCGACCTCCGGGTGCTCGACGACGACGACGCCGAGGTGCCGTGGGACGGCGCGACTCCGGGCGAGATCTGCGTGCGGTCGAACCACGTGATGGCCGGCTACTGGAACAAGCCGCAGGCGACCGACGAGGTGCTGCGCGGCGGGTGGCTCCGCACCGGTGATGTCGCGACGGTCGACGCCGAGGGCTACGTGACGATCGTCGACCGCAAGAAGGACCTGATCATCAGCGGCGGAGAGAACATCTCCTCGGTCGAGGTCGAGAAGGCGCTCTGCGAGCACCCGGCGGTGCTCGAAGCCGCGGTCGTCGGGATGCCGGACGAGCGGTGGGGTGAGGTGCCCCGCGCCTTCGTCGTCCTCCGTCCCGGCGCAGCGATCGACGGCGGTGGCGAGACGCTGAGGACGTGGGCGAGCGGGCGCCTCGCGAAGTTCAAGGTGCCGAAGCGGATCGACGTCGTCGACGACCTCCCCAAGGGTGGCTCGGGCAAGATCTTGAAGAACGAGCTGCGGCAGTGTCCGTAGAGGGAGATCGAGTGACAGCATCCTGGTCGCACACCGGGTACGCCCAGCGGATCCACTTCGGCGCAGGGGTCGTCGACTCGCTGCCGAGCGTGCTGCGCGAGATCGGCGCGCGTCAGGTGTTGCTCGTCACCACGAAGGGACGGCTCGAGTCGGACGCCGGGCAGCGGGTCGTGCGGCTGATCGGGCGCTCGCTCGCGGCGACCTACGACGGCACCCGCTCGCACGTGCCGACGTCGACGGTGCAGGCCGCCCTCGGCATCGCCCGAGACCGTCCGATCGACGCCCTCGTGTCGTTCGGCGGCGGGTCGTGCGCTGACCTCGGCAAGGCGGTGTGCTTCTTCGTCGAGCAGGAGGCCGGCACCCCGGGCGCGTCGTACGTCGACCGGCCGACCCTCCCGCACGTGTCGATCCCCACCACCTATTCGGGCGCGGAGCTCACGCCGTTCTTCGGGATGACCGACGAGAACACGCGCCGGAAGTCGGGCGCAGGTGGCCCGACGGTGGCGCCGCTCGCGGCCGTGTACGACCCGACCCTCACGATCGACACGCCCGCAGACGTGTCGGCCCAGACCGGGATGAACGCGCTCGCCCATGGCGTCGAGTGCGCCTACTCGCCCAACCGGACCCCGGAGGCCGAGGCCGTCGCGCTCGGTTGCATCCAACGCATCGTCGCGGCGCTGCCAGCGGTCGTCGACGATCCTCACGACCTCGACGCGCGCACGGCGATGTTCGAGGGGGCGGTGCTCGGCGGGCGCTGCCTGCAGAACGCGTCGATGGGTGCCCATCACGGACTGGCCCAGTTGCTGGGCGGGCGCACGGGCATCCCGCACGGGCTCGCCAACGCGCTGCTCCTCGCGCACGTGGTCCGCTTCAACGCTGAGGCGATCGGTGGCCAGGCTGACCGGATCGGCGCCGCCGCGGGCGACCCTTCCGATCCGGCGGGTGCCATCGACGCGCTGCGCGCGCGGCTCGGGCTCCCCGCGACATTGTCGGAGTGCGGCGTGACCGACGACGACATCGAGGCGGTGGCGCGCATGGCGGAAGGCAACGCGAACGTGCGTGCGAACCCGCGCCCGGTTCGCGAGGACGACGCTCGGGAGATCCTCGAAGCCGCGTTCTGACTAGGAGGCGAAGACGCGGAACGAGTGGCGGACGATCGCCGCCTTCGCGGCGGGCGCGACCGAGCGGAACAGGTCGGCCACACGCTCGTCGACGGGCACCGTCGTGAACATGATCACCGCGAACATGTCACCGGTCGGCAGCATCCCGCCGAAGCCCAACGCCGACCGGATGCCGTAGCGCTCGACGAAGTCCTGGGCCGGGATCCACTGGCTCCCGACCGCGTCGGGGACGTGGAACACGTTGAAGCTCTGGTGATGAAGCTGGAGCGCGAGGTCGGACTGGGGCGGGCGCACCACGTGCGCGACGTCGAGCCCGAGCTCGCTGATGAGGCGGGCGACCATGGGCAGCGCCGCGACGGCCGACTCGCTCGTGAGCGGGATCGCCTGGTGGCCCGCCGACGAACGACGGTCGCGCCAGGCAGGCTCCGTCCCCGTGGTGGCGACGAGGGTGAGGCACCTCGTGTCGGGACGGACGTCGCCACCTCCGGCCGCGGCTGCGAACTGCTGGAGATCCGCGGGCAGCTTCTCGAACTGGTGGGTCTTGTACAGCCGGACGAGGGCGCAGGCAGGGCCGCCGGTCGAGTCGGTGAGGCAGCGATGCAGGACCTCGACGACGGCGGCTCCTGCCTCCTCCATCGTCCGTGCGTCGCCCCCTGCCTCGCGCACGTCGGCGCTGAGCGCGACCAGGTCGTCGACCGAGAAGGTGTCGAGGCGAGACATCCAGGCCGATTCTGCCCCATCGCCGCCGTCTTCCTACGCTTCGGGCCGCCATGGAACTGCCCACGATCCTCGATGCGAACCGCGCGTACCAGAGCCGAGGGTTCGCGGTCGCCGACCGCACCCCGCGCCCGGCGCGACAGCTCGTCATCCTCACGTGCATGGACGCGCGCCTCGACCTGTTCCGAGCACTCGGTCTCGAGGTGGGCCACGCGCACATCCTGCGCAACGCGGGTGGGCGCGCGTCCGACGACGCCATCCGTTCGCTGGTCGTCTCGTCGAACCTCCTCGGGACCCGCGAGTTCGGGGTGATCCACCACACCAACTGCGGCCTGGGCGACACGACGGACGCCGACGTCGCCGGGCGGATAGCTGATGCGCTCGGTCACGACGCGCCCGACATCCCCTACCTCGCCTTCGGCGACATCGACGACAGCGTTCGAGCCGACGTCGACACCATCGCCTCCTGCGATGCGCTTCCGCCGGGATCGACGGTGTGGGGCGGGGTGTACGACGTCGACGACGGCAGCCTGCGCATCGTCGTCGAGCCACGTGAGGTCGGCGGCACGGCGGCGTAGCCTTCTGGCATGTCGTTTCTCGCCATCAACGCGATCACCGTCCCCGAGGGAGGCGGCGACGAGCTCGCGCGGCGCTTCGCCGCCCGTGCCGGAGCCGTCGACCAGCAGGAGGGCTTCGAGGGATTCGAGCTGCTGCGCCCCGTCGACGACCGCAGCACCTGGCTCGTCATGACCCGGTGGCGCGACCAGGAGGCGTTCAACGCCTGGGTGAGCTCACCCGCCTTCGGCCACGGCCACGCTCGCCCGGAGGGGTCGAGTCAGCCGGTCGCCACGCACAGCGAGCTCTGGCAGTACACCGTCGAGCAGGTCGGCGAGAGAGCATGACCGATCCGCCCCGCTGGCGCGGCGTGAACCACCTCGCGCTGGTCACCAGCGACATGGACGCGACGGTGCGCTTCTACCACGGCGTCCTCGGCATGAGGCTGGTGGCCAGCGTCATGGCGGGGCCGATGCGCCACTACTTCTTCGAGATCGGGCCGGAGAACACGCTGGCCTTCTTCGAGGTGAAGGACGCGGAGACGTTCATGGCGCCGGCGGGCATCCCCGACCGCCTTCGCAAGGCCCAGTTCGACCACCTGTCGTTCAACCTGCCGGACGAGCAGGCGCTCGTCGACCTCCAAGCGCGGCTGAAGGCCGCCGGCTGCGGCGTCACCGACGTCGTCGACCACGGGTTCGTGAGATCGATCTACTTCAACGACCCGAACGGCATCGCCCCGGAGGCATCGTGGTGGGCGATCGACGCCACCGGCCGGACCGCCGACTACGGCGATACCCGACTGTTCGCCGATCCCGACCCGGTCGCCGCGGTGCACGAGCTCGCCACGTCGGGGCAACTCGACTGGACGCCGCAGACGCAGCTGATGGAAGACTCGCTCGCCGACCCGGTCTGAGGGGCCGGGTAGCCTCGGCGCGCTTTGGAACTGCTCGACGTCAACCCTGTCCCGCTCGTCGCCGCGCTCCTCGACCTCCACACCGGGTGGGCGTGGGTGATGATCCTGTCGAACGGCCTCGCCGGGCTGTGGGCTCTCGGCGCCAACTGGCTGCCGGCGCTGCGCACGCGAGCGCTCTGGTGGTTCACCGTGCTCGCCGAGCTGACCGTCTTCGTGCAGGTCGGCTTCGGCGTCGGGCTCGTCGCGGGCCAGAAGATCGAAGCGCCGCAGTTCCACATGTTCTACGGCTTCGTCGCGATCATCGCGGTCGGGATCCTCTACAGCTACCGCTTCCAGATGCGGCATCGCCTCTACCTGCTCTACGGCCTCGGCGGGTTGTTCATCATGGGTCTCGGCATCCGAGCGCTCCTCGTCGGACGAGGCTGACTAGCCCGATTTGAGCAACAGCGAAATGGCCCCTGCCGTTTCGCTCTCCGTGGTCGATCATGGTGACCATGAGGACGGCGGCGGCCCGGGCGCAGACGTGACCGACGCGGTGGGGCACCGCGACGTCGCAGGGAACGTCGTCTCCTCGCTGATGAAGTACGTCCGTCGCGCTGCCGGTGACGAGGGCGCGGAGCGGACGATCGCTTTGGCCGGCCTACCGCTTCGGGCCAAGGACCTCGTCGACGAGGCGCGGTGGTACTCGCGCGAGGAGGTGGTACGGCTCGCGGACGCGGCGTCGCAGGTCACCGGCGACTGTGACGTCGGACGTCGGGCCGGTGAGGAGTTGATGCGTACGACCCAGGCGTCGGGCGTCGTCAGCTTCCTCGTGGCAGCAGGATCCCCGGCCGACGCGCTCGAGTCGGCGATCCGCTTCGGCACGAAGATGGCCGAGGGCCGGCCCCTCGCGTTCAGCAAGGTGAGCGACGACGAGGTCGTCGTGACCGGGCGGTACGTCGGCCTCGGGCCGCACCCGTTCTTCTGTGGCTTCGGGCCCGGCTTCTGGTCGCAGGTGCCCGCGCTGTTCGGCGCAGCGGGCACGGTCGTCGAGACGGAGTGCTGCCGGCGAGGTGATCCTGCGTGCGTCTACCGGATCCGGTGGATCGGCGCGGTCGAGACGCCGGAGGCGGAGATCCTCGAGGAGCAGCAGTCGGCGGAGGCGCTCATCGGCGCGTTCGAGCGACTGCAGCGGACGGCGACGGAGCTGGCTCAGGCCGACTCACTCGACGACGTGCTCGACCGGATCGTCGCCGCGGCCGATCGCGCGCTGGTGGCGCCGCGATTCGTCGCCGCGGTGCGGGTCGACGACGGACGCATCGTCGCCGCCGGTCGTGGTCTGCGCCCGCTCGAGGCGCTGGAGTGCGCGCAAGCGCTGTTCGCGGACCCGACCGACACCACGTTCGGGTCTGCGGTCATCGCGCCGCTGGTGGCGAAGCACGGTGAGTACGGGCTGCTTGCTGCTCTGCTGCCGGAAGATGCGCGCCCCGGGTGGATCGACGAGCGCCTCCTGTCGGCGTATGCCGGCCACGCCAGCGCGGTGCTCGACGCCGTCGTCGCGCGCCAGCTCGCGGAGCGCAACGACGCCATCAGCCGCGGGCTCCTCGAGCTGGCGCAACGACTCGCCGCGGTGACGACGCCGTCGGACGTGTGCAGCCGCGTCGTCGAGGCTGCGCCTGGGATGCTCGAGTGCAGCTACGCGAGCGTCTGGCGCTGGGACGCCCGGCGTCGGGTGCTCGACCTCGCGGCACACGTCGGCGGCGAGATCGAGCACACGAGGCTCACCGAAGCGGAGGTCAACGGTCTCGACGGCCTCGACGAGGGTCGAACGCAGGTGCTCATCGACCTCGACACCGTGCGAGCGCCGAAGCTCGCCGACGACATGCGCAGGGCCGGCATCGTCCAAGCTGCCGTCGCTCCCGTGTCGGCCCGCGGCACGTTCCTCGGGCTCATCGCCGCCGGGTTCGAGACCAGGCGAGGGGCCGACGAAGACTTCACGAAGCGCCTCCACGGGCTCGCTGACCTCGCCGCCACGGCGCTCGACAACGCGCTGCTGGTCGAGCGGATGCGTCACGAGTCGCTGCACGACTCGCTGACCGGCCTGCCCAACCGTCCGCTCATCGAAGACCGGGTCCACCAGGCGATCCGCCAGGCGCGGCGAAGCGACACGACGCTGTCGCTGATGTTCATCGACCTCGACCGGTTCAAGAACGTCAACGACACCCTCGGCCACCGCGCCGGCGACGACCTCATCAGGAAGGCGGCGAGCCGGCTCCTCGGTGCCGTGCGGGCCGAGGACACGCTCGCGCGCATGGGCGGCGACGAGTTCGTCCTGTTGCTCCCCCGGGCCGACGAGGAAGCGGCGTCTCGGGTGGCGGACAAGATCGTGCAGGCCTTCCGCGACCCGTTCGAGGTCGGCGGCCGCCAGCTGTACATCTCCTGCAGCATCGGGATCGCGCTGTGGCCCTACCACGGCAGCGACTACGAGCATCTGCTGCTCCACGCCGACGCGGCCATGTACGAAGCCAAGGCGCGGGGCCGCAACACCTACGCCGTGCACTCAGAGCCGACGACGAGGCGGCGGGAGCTCCTCGACCTGGAGAACCGTCTGCACACGGCCATCCAGCAGGACGAGCTGTGCGTGCTCTACCAGCCGCAGGTCGATCTGGCGACGGACCGCGTCGTGTCGGTGGAGGCGCTCGTGCGGTGGGACCACCCGGACCTGGGGAGGCTCACCCCCGACCGCTTCCTGCACCTCGCGGAGGAGTCGGGGGTCGTGGCCCGCATCGACCAGTGGGTTCGACAGCATGCGCTGGCCCAGGCGCGTCAGTGGGCCGACGCTGGGATCCCGTTGCGGCTCGCGCTCAACATGTCGACCGCCGACCTGCGCCGCCCGGAGCTACCGGACGAGCTGGCGTGCGCCATCGACGCAGCCGGCGTCGAGCGCAGGCTCGTGGAGATCGAGATCACCGATCGCGTCGCGCTCGGCGAGGAGGACCTGCGGCCGACCCTCGACGACCTCGCCTCCATCGGCGTGCGACTTGCGGTCGACGACTTCGGCGTCGGCAGCTCCGTGCTCGGACGGTTGCAGCACGGTCCGTTCGACACGCTGAAGATCGACCGCTCGTTGATCAGCCAGGTCGACAGCGACCCGCGGCAGGCCGCGATCCTGCAGGCCCTCGTTCGCATGTGCCAGGAGCTCGGCCTCGAGGTCGTGGCCGAGGGCGTCGAGACGGAGGCGCAGACCGACGTCGTGCGCCGGCTCGGGTGCGAGCTCGCGCAGGGCTACTGGTTCAGCAAGCCCGTCGCAGCCGCGGCCATCGACGAGATGATCGGGCTCGCTACCGCTACAGGTGCACGACCGGGCAGGTGAGCGTCCGGGTGATCCCGTCGATCAGCTGCACCCGGCTCACGACCATCTTGCCGAGCTCGTCGACCGAGCTCGCCTCCGCACGCACGATCACGTCGTAAGGGCCGGTCACGTCTTCGGCGGACACCACACCGTCGATGCGGGAGACCTCTTCGGCGACCTGGGCGGCCTTGCCGACCTCGGTCTGGATGAGCACGTATGCGCTGACGGCCACAGGTCACGCTCCTCGGGCGATCGACGGTCGATGGTGGGTCGGGACTGTAACGCCTCGAGCTGCACCGATTCGAAGCAGCGGCGAGCGCCGCCGGCTCGAGCACGGGCGTGATCGGGGTAGACCGCGTCCGTGGCCCTGCCCGTCCGTCCGCCGCTCGCACCGATGCTGGCGAAGCTGGTGCGTGAGCTGCCGTCCGGCGACGCATGGACGTTCGAGCCCAAGTGGGACGGGTTCCGGTGCCTCGCCTTCCGGGACGGCGACGACGTCGACCTACGGAGCCGCAACGAGCGCCCGTTCTCCCGCTACTTCCCCGAGATAGCGGAGGCGCTGCGCCGCTCCATCGCCTGCGACCGGTTCGTGGCGGACGGCGAGCTCATGGTGCTCCGCGACGGACGGTTCGACTTCGACGCCCTGATGACGCGGTTGCACCCGTCGAGGACGTGGGTCGAACGCCATGCCGCCGAGACGCCCGCCACGTTCGTCGCCTTCGACGTCATCGCCTTCGCCGACCGGGATCTCCGCGAGATCCCGTTCGTCGACCGCCGGCGATGCCTGGAGGAGCTCTTCTCCGATGCGGAGCCGCCGCTCCATGTCACGCCGATCTCGCGAGATCCGGCGGTGGCGACGCGGTGGCTCGACGAGTTCCGGGGCGGCGGCCTCGACGGCGTCGTGGCCAAAGCGGACGACCTCCGCTACGAGGCGGGCAAACGATCGATGCTCAAGGTGAAGACGCAACGCACCGCCGACTGCGTCGTCGCCGGATTCCGGTTCCTCGCCGCCAAGCCCGTCGTCAGCTCGCTGCTGCTGGGCGTCCACGGTGCGAACGGCCGTCTGCACCACGTCGGCGTCGCTTCGTCGTTCACGGCGGCCCGTCGCGCCGAGCTGGTCGAGGAGCTGCGACCGTACGCCGGGCCGCTCGACGGGCACCCGTGGGAGCGTGGCTTCGGCGAGGAGGGGGGCCGGCTCGGACGGCTGAAGGGAACCGCCGGGCGGTGGGTGCCGGAGATGGGCCTCGACTGGGTGCCCCTGCGCCCGGAGCTGGTGTGCGAGGTCGCGTACGACCAGATGGAGGGCACGCGCTTTCGGCACCCGTCGAAGTTCCTGCGGTGGCGACCCGACCGCGATCCGGCTTCGTGCACCTTCGACCAGTTCGACCTCGCGAGCGAACCGGTGCCGTGGCCGAGCGCGTGATCACCGTCGAGGGGCGCGACGTCCGCATGTCGTCGCTCGAACGGGTGCTCTGGCCCGGGCTCGGGCTCACGAAGGCGTGGCTCGCCGACTACTACGTCCGGATCGCGCCGGTGCTCTTGCCGCACCTCCGCCGGCACCCGATCACGCTCCACCGCTTCCCCGAGGGGGTCACCGGCCCCCACTTCTTCCAGACGCGGGTGCCGCCGCGGCCCGAGTGGGTGGAGGCGGTCACCTTCCGCATGCCGCGCACCGGGAAGGTCTTCGACGTCGCCGTCGTCGACGATCTCGCAGGGTTGCTGTGGGCGGTGAACCTCTCGACGATCGAGCTCCATCCGTACCTGGGGGTGGTCGGCGACCTCGACCATCCGGCGGCGGTCGTCTTCGACCTCGACGCGGGGCCACCGGCCGGGCTTCACGAGGCGTGCGCCGTGGCGCTTCTCGTCCGCGACCTGTGCAGGTCGGTGGGGCTGGCGAGCTACGCCAAGACCTCCGGCGGCGGTGGCATGCACGTCTACGTCCCCGTCACGAGCGCGACCTACGACGAGACGAAGGCCTTCGCGCGTGCGATCGCCGGCCTGCTCGCACGCGAGTTCCCGGACCGGGTCGTCGACAAGATGACCAAGTCGCTGCGGGCGGGAAAGGTCTTCATCGACTGGAGCCAGAACGACCCCGGCAAGTCGACAGTCGTGGCGTATTCGATACGGGCGACGACGCCGCCGCTCGTGTCGGCTCCCGTGACGTGGGGCGAGGTGGAGGAGGCGGTCGCCGTTCGCGATGCGCGCCCTCTGCTGCTCGGGCCGGACGACGTGCTGCGCCGCGTGGACGACGTGGGCGACCTGTGGGCGCCCGTGCTCGCCGAGCCCCAGCCCCTACGGGCGTTTGGCCGCTAGCGACTCCTCGTACGCCTTCCGCACCCGAGCGGGGGCCTTGTTCAACCACGAGTCGGTGATCAGCTCCCGAAGCTCGCGCACGCCGACCGCCTTCAGGTTCACGAGCACGGTCGGGTAGCCGTCGTAGTGGGGTGTCGTGAAGAACTTCTTCGGGTCGCTGGCCAGCAGAGCTTCCTTCTCCGCCAGGTCACCGACGAACACCACGAGGGCACCCTCGGCCTCCGTGCGGATGCGGAGGAAGCCCTTGTCCTTCACCCGAAATCCCGGTGTGCCGAACCACGGCTTCTCCGTAGTCTCCGGCAGTGCCAGAGCGATCTTCCGAACGTCGGCCTCTGTCGCCATCGGTGGGGGAGCGTACGCCGATGCGGATCCACGTCGTCGGGACGAGCGGGTCGGGGAAGACCACCCTGGCGCGGCGGGTGGCGGACCGGCTCGGGCTGCCCCACACCGAGCTGGACGCGATCCGCCACCAGGCAAACTGGACCGAGCTGCCCGACGACGAGTTCGTCGCCGCGGCTCGTGAGGTCGCGGCGGGGGAGTCATGGGTCGTCGACGGGAACTACTCGGTCGTCCGGCCCGTGCTCTGGGAGCGGGCGACGCACATCGTCTGGCCCGACCTTCCGAAGCCGGTCGTGATGCGCCAGGTGTTCTGGCGATCGCTCTCGCGCGCGCTCACCAAGAAGCCGATGTGGAACGGCAACAAGGAGCACTTCCGAGAGTGGGTGCGGGCCGACCACCCGATCCGGTGGGCGTGGTCGACCTACGAACGGCGCCAGCGCGAGTACGCAGACGCCGCGAATGCGGATCCTCGTTGGGTCCGCCTCCGCTCACATCGCGAGATCGACGACTGGATCGAGTCGCTCTGAGTTCGTGGGCTCATCGCGATCCACGGTGGTGGACCCGGGGCGGCTGTCAGCAGTGGATGATCTTGCGACGGTAGCGGTCGTGGTTGCGGAAGCCGTAGGCGCTATTTCATGACCTTGATCTTGGTGGTCCCTTCGGCGAATGCGTTGGTCTCACGGTCGTCGAAGTAAGCGAGGATTTCGTCGCGCCAGCCGTTGAGGTTCCGCCACGCGTTCGTCAGTTCGGTGAGGCCGGCGGCCTTGAGATTGTGTTCCCACACCTCCAGTCGTTGTTGGCCTTCGGCGCGACTGGGGCTTCGTAGATCGCTGAGAACGCCTCCTTCATCCACCAGGCGACGCCGACCTCGGGGAACCGTGCGAAGACCGACGTCGACGACCCGCCAGTGCGACACCCGCTCGTGCGCAGCGACCTCGGCGAAGGGCTGCTTGCGGGCCCGCTCGAAGAGGTGACGCTCGAACCGGCGCGTGATCCGCCGCCGTTCCGGAACCTCCGGGTGGCGCTCGCGGCTGGTGCGACCACAGTCGTCGCAGCGCAGCCGACCTTGGCGCCACATCAACACCGTCGGCCGACCGACAGCGACGTCGCGGATCCGGCGGTCGTGCCATCCATGACCTCTCACGGCCGTCGACCCGCAGTGCCGGCACGCCGACGGGAACGTCGACACGACCGTCACCTCGAGCACGTCGTCGACGAGCTCGCTCGCGGCGACATCAAAGTCGCGGAGTCCTAATGGGACGTCGATAACTTCGGCCATGGGGGCCTTCCTCCGGTTCGGTTCTCGACAAGCCAGAACCAGGAAGGCCCCCTCCTCGCGGAGGGGACTCCACCGTCAATCGCGTAGAACGAGTTCTTGTCTCACCCCCGTCGTATCGTCCCTTTTGTGCTGACGTTGCGGGAGCTGACGAGCGAAGCGGAGAGGGTGGCGGTCGGTTTCGACCCTCGTCTGCTCGACGCCGCGTCTGCTCGCGCCGCGGTCCAGCACGCGGCGAGGCTCGAGAAGATCGCGGCGTCGATGCGCACGCGTGCTGCCGCTCGGTTGGCCGAGACGGGCACGTTCCGTTCACGGGGAGAGAAGTCGCCGGCCCACGAGCTGGCGAAGCTCTCAGGCGTGCCGGTGGGTCAGGCCGCGGCGGAGCTTTCGGCGGCGGACCAGCTCGACTCGCTGCCCGAAGTTGCCGAGGCCGCGGCGCGGGGGGAGCTGTCGTCGCAGCAGACGACGCTGATAGCTGGTGCCCTGTCGGTGAACCCTGCGGCCGACGCGGGCGCGCTCGTCGACAAGGCGAAGCGGCTGTCGCACAGCGAGCTGCGCTCGGAGTGTGACCGGTTGAAGGCCGAAGCCGACCGCGGTGCGGAGGAACGGCGGAAGCGGATCCACGACGAACGGTTCCTGCGACGCTCCAGCCACACGGATGGGTCATCGTCGATCACGCTGCGGGACAACCCCGAGCGCATCGCCGCCGTGATGGCTGCCATCCAGCCGAAGCGCCAGGAGCTCTTCGACGCCGCCAGACGTGACGGCCGGCGCGAGCGCTCTGAGGCGCTCGACGCGGACGCGCTCGTAGCGACGGTGACCGAGAAGGGCAAGACATCGAGTCGAGGGGGCGGCGCCCAAGCCAAGGTGCTCGTGCGAGTCGACTTCGATGCGTTGTTGCGCGGCTATCCCATCAACGGTGAGGTCACGGAGATCGCCGGTGTCGGCCCCATCGCCGTGTCAGCGGTCCGAGACATCCTTGCCACCGGCAACGCGTTCCTCGCCGCGATCCTCACCAAGGGCAAGAAGGTCGTCGGCGTCGCCCATCTCGGACGTGCACCAACCGCGCTCCAGCAGTCGGCGTTGGAGTGGAAAGACCCGGTCTGCACCACCGAAGGCTGTCCGCAGGTGGGGCGGCTCGAGCGCGACCACCGCGTCGACTGGGCTCAGTCGAAGGTCACCCTGATCGACTGGCTCGACCGCGTCTGCGACCACTGCCACGACCTCAAGACCCTCCACGGCTGGGCCCTCGTCGAAGGAAGCGGCAAACGACCACTCGTCCCGCCAGATGATCCGAGGCATCCCCGCCACCAGACGACCGACCGCGCTGGGCCGGCTCCGCCCGAGGTTGCCTGACGCGCCGTCTCTACACGCGCTTCGGCGGGTTGGCTGGCGCGAAGCCGTCCAACCCGCCGAACGCCAGACCGTGGTGCCTGGCTAGGAGTTCGAGAGGCGCTTCTCGAGCGCCGCGAGCTCGTCCCACAGCTGCTGAGGGATGCGCTCGAGCTCCTCGTAGTGCTCCTTGATCGAGTGGGTCTCGGCCCGCCAGGCCTCGACGTCGACGTCGAGGAGCACCTTGACGTCCTCGTCGTGGAGCCCGAGCCCGTCCATCGGGATCGCACCAGGAGCGGGGAGGTACCCGATCGGCGTCTCGACGGCGTCGCCCTCGCCCTTGCAGCGGGCGAAGATCCACTCGAGCACGCGACTGTTCTCACCGAAGCCGGGCCAGATGAACTTGCCGTTCCCGTCCTTCAGGAACCAGTTCACGTAGAACATCTTGGGCAGCTTCTCGGCGTCGGACTTCTCGCCGATCGACAGCCAGTGCTTGAGGTAGTCGGCCATGTGGTAGCCGGCGAAGGGCAGCATCGCGAACGGGTCGCGGCGCAGGTTGCCGATCGCGCCCGCCTGAGCAGCGGTGGTCTCCGACGCCATGATCGACCCGAGGAACACGCCGTGGTCCCACGAGAAGGCCTCGGTGACGAGCGGGATCACCGACGAGCGCCGGCCGCCGAAGAGGATCGCCGAGATCGGCACGCCCTTCGGGTCCTGCCACTCCTCGGCGATCGCCGGGTCCTGCGACGCCGGAGCGGTGAAGCGGGCGTTCGGATGGGCGGCCGGGGTGCCGGAGTTCGGCGTCCAGTCGTTGCCCTTCCAGTCGATCAGATGCGCGGGCTTCTCATCGGTCATGCCCTCCCACCAGACGTCGCCGTCGTCGGTGAGCGCGCAATTGGTGAAGATGCAGTTCCCGTCGAGGGTCAGCATCGCGTTCGGGTTCGTCTTCATCGACGTGCCCGGAGCGACGCCGAAGAAGCCGGCCTCGGGGTTGATCGCCCAGAGGCGCCCGTCGTCGCCGAACTTCATCCAGCAGATGTCGTCGCCGACCGTCTCGACCTTCCACCCCGGCAGCGTCGGGACGAGCATGGCGAGGTTCGTCTTGCCGCATGCCGACGGGAACGCGCCGGTCATGTAGCGGGTCTCACCCTCGGGCGAGGTCAGCTTGAGGATGAGCATGTGCTCGGCGAGCCAACCTGCATCGCGGGCCATCACCGACGCGATGCGAAGGGCGAAGCACTTCTTGCCGAGGAGGGCGTTGCCGCCGTAGCCGGAGCCGTACGACCAGATCTCGCGGGTCTCGGGGAAGTGGACGATGTACTTGTTCTCCGCGTCGCACGGCCACGGCACGTCCTGCTTGCCGTCGCCCAGCGGGTACCCGACCGAGTGGAGGCAGGGGACGAACTCCCCGTCGTCGCCCAGCACGTCGAGGGCGCCCTGGCCCATGCGGGTCATGATCCGCATGTTCACGGCGACGTACGGCGAGTCGGTGCACTGCACGCCGATGTGGCTCTTGTCGGAGCCGAGCGGCCCCATCGAGAAGGGCACGACGTACATCGTGCGGCCCTTCATCGACCCCCGGAAGAGCTCGCTGAGCTCGGCCTTCATCTCGGCCGGCGGCCGCCAGTTGTTGGTCGGCCCGGCGTCCTCCTCCTTCTCGGAGCAGATGAAGGTGCGGTCTTCCACGCGAGCGACGTCACCAGGATCCGAGAGAGCCAGATAGCTGTTCGGCCGCTTCGCGTCCGACAGCTTCCGGAACGTGCCGTTGTCGACGAGCAGCTGCGCGAGGCGGTCGTACTCCTCGGCCGACCCGTCGCACCACTCGATGCGATCGGGCTGGGTCAGCGCGGCGATCTCCTCGACCCACGAGAGGAGCTTCTGGTTCTTGGTCGGGGCGTCGGCCATGTACGCGCGCGTCTCCTTTGACGGTCGGTAGGCAGCGAGGTGTCGCCGTAAGGGCTACTGCCCACTAAGTACCCGTAAGTCCAGCAAAGGAAGCGGTCGTTCGCCCAATCCGACGGTGACCAACGGCGGGCCGATGGCTCGTTCCTGGTTCCGCAGAAGCCCGGACGGGAGGGAAGCGCTCGCGACGACCGGCGACTCGAGCGGAACGAGCGAAGCGAGGGAGCGAGGGCTAATACTCCGAGCGGTTGTCGTCGATCGGCGTCGCTTCGGGAGGCGTCTCGGGGGACGCCATGTCGGCCTCGCTGCCGAGCCGCAGCCGGGTCGCCTTGCCCGCGGTGTCGAGGTCGAACACGACCCGCTGGCCCTGGCGCAGCATGCGGAACACCGATCCGACGAGCGCGTCGGAGGCGAGGAGGATCTCTTCACGGTCGGTGTCTCGCACGACCGTGCCCTCACGGCTTCCGGGGTCGTAGGACTTGATGACGCCCTGCATGGCGGCGAACGTACCCGGGTGAGCGAGTTCGACGCCATCCGCCGCTTCGCCGAGCGCTACCCCAGAGTCGGCGACGACGCCGCGGTCCTCGACGATGGGCTCCTTGCCGCGACCGATGCGATCGTCGAAGGGATCGACTTCCTCCGCGACGCCCCGAGGCCGGAGATCGGGTGGCGTGCGGTCACGGTGAACGTCAGTGACATCGCCGCGATGGGTGGGCGGACGAGGTCGCTGCTCGTCGCCGTGATCGGTCCCCCCGAGACCGACCTTGGCGGCTTGTACGCGGGCATCGACGAGGCATGCGCCGCGTACGGGTGCGAGGTCGTCGGCGGCGACCTGTCGAACGGACGCGAGCTGGTCGTGTCCGTCACCGCGCTCGGCCGGTGCGATGCCGGCGTCGACCCGGTGCTGCGTTCCGGTGCCAGCCCCGGCGACTGGTTGTGGGTGAGCGGCCCGCTCGGCGGCGCGGCGGCATCGGGATACACGGCGCGGCCGCATGCCCGCGCCGATCTCGGCCCGCTGCTCGCAGCTCTCGGCGCCACGTCGATGATCGACGTCTCCGACGGGCTGGCCCAGGACCTCGGTCACATCTGCGACGCCTCCGGCGTGGGCGTGGTGCTCGAGGCCGTGCCGGTCGCGGCGGGTGCGACCGAGGAGCAGGCACTCAACGGCGGTGACGACTATGAACTCCTGTTCACGCTTCCCGACGGTGTCGACGCCCCCGGCTGCCTCCGCATCGGCACCGTCGTCGAAGACATCGGCGCGCGCCCGGAGGCGGCCGGCGGCTGGCAGCATCGGTTCTCGTGAGCTCCACCCAGCCGAAACCGCCCGTCGCGTTGACCATCGCCGGTTCCGACAGCGGGGGAGGGGCCGGCATCGTCGCTGATCTCAAGACCTTCGAGGCCCACGGTGTGTGGGGCACGACGGCCATCGTCGCGGTCACGGCCCAGAACACCCTCGGCGTGCAGGCGTTCGAGACGCTGCCGCCGGATCTCGTCGCGAGGCAGGTCGAGTCGGTGGCGTCCGACATCGGTGTCGACGCGGCCAAGACCGGGATGCTGGCATCCGCGGCGCTCGTCACGACCGTCGCGGAGGCCGTCGAAGCGGCCGGCATCCGTCGCCTCGTCGTCGACCCCGTCTTCGTCTCGAAGCACGGCGACACCCTCCTGGCAGACGATGCGGTCGACGCTCTCCGCACCCGGCTGCTGCCGCTGGCCAGCGTCGTCACCCCCAACCTCCCCGAGGCCGAACGCCTCGTCGACGGTCGCATCACGACCCGCGACGCGATGGCGGACGCGGCAAGGGACCTCGTCGGCCTCGGCGTCGACGTCGCGATGGTGAAGGGCGGCCACCTCGAGGGCGAGCAATCGCCCGACTGCGTGTGGGTCGCAGGTGCCGACGAGCCGGTGTGGCTCGAGGGGTCGCGCATCCCCGGGCGCCACACCCATGGCACAGGGTGCGTGCTGTCGGCCGCGATCGCCGCGGAGCTGGCGAAGGGGATGGAACCTGCTGACGCCTGCGTCGCCGGCAAGCGGTTCGTCGAACGAGCCATCGCGGCAGGCGTCGAGCTCGGCGCGGGGGTCGGACCCGTCAACCCCGGCTGGGAGCGACAAGCTGCGCGCTGACGGGCCCGTCAGGCCGGCGCTTCCCCACGACCCCGCGCTGCCGGGGCTGCCATGGGCCGCGAGCCTCGGGAGAGTGGTGGTCCACCGGCCGGGGCGACGCGCCGTGGTCGCGACGTCGTGCGGCATGTTCGTGAAGGTGGTCCGGCCGCGGAAGGTGGCGGACCTGGTCGATCGCTACGAGCGGGTGGCGCACCTCGCGACGGTCCCTCGCATCGACCTCGTCGACGTCGATCTCGGGGTGGTGGTCTTCCACCGGGTACCGGGGAAGACGCTCCGGCGCTCGCTTCTGGCGGGTGACCCCGTTCCGACGGCGTCGCATCTGGACGACGCGCTCGCGCCGCTGTGGGTCGCAGGGCTGGTGCACGGCGACCTCAACGACGCGAACGTCCTGGTCGAAGACGGTGCGGTGACGGGCGTCGTCGACCTCGACCGATCAGGCGCCGGTGTTCCGGATGACGATCGGGCGACGCTGCTGGCCCACCTGGACGCGCTGGCGATCTACCGCCCGGCCGACGCCGCGATCGTCGGGCGGTACCGCCTTCGACTCAGTGATGCGTGGGGCGAACCGCCGCAGGTGCGCGACGTCCGGCGCGATCTCGCGCAGCGCGCCTCCGACGTGGGCCGCCACGACGAGTCGCTCCTCCTCCGGGCGCGAAACGAGGCGACCCCGGAGGGCCGCCTCGGCGATCCGTCGGGCGAGTCGCTCAGCCGACGCGCTTGGTGATCTTCCCGGCGCGGATGCAGCTCGTGCAGACGTTGACCCGCTTCGGGGCGCCGTTGACGAGCGCGCGCACGCGCTGGATGTTGGGGTTCCAACGCCGCTTGGTGCGGCGGTGGCTGTGGCTGATGCTGTAACCGAAGGAGGGGTGCTTCCCGCACACCTCGCAGACGGATGCCATGACGCGCACCTCTACGAACTCAAATGGGGAACCGGACGAGGTTAGCATCGGCCCCTCATGACTGAGACATTGGAGGGGCTGTCCGCGGCCCACCTGCGGCAGGTGGTGAGCGGATATCGCGACGCTCTTCGTGCTCATCAGGATGCCCTGAACCGCCTCAACGTCTACCCGGTCCCCGACGGCGACACCGGAACGAACATGGCGCTCACGCTCGAGTCGGTCGTTGCCGAGATCGGCGACGCGCACGCCATGCCCGAGGTGTGCAAGGCGATCAGTCACGGGTCGCTGATGGGCGCACGCGGCAACTCCGGCGTCATCCTCAGCCAGATCCTCCGGGGCATCGCGAGCGCCTTCGAGCACGTCGAGTCCGCCGGGTGCACCGAGCTCGCCGACGCCTTCCGGGGCGCGGCAGACGCCGCCTACAAGGCGGTGATGCGGCCGGTGGAAGGCACCATCCTCACCGTCGCTCGGGCTGCCGGCGAAGCGGCCTTCGGGTACGAGGGCACGTCGATCGTCGACCTCCTCGACGCGGCGAAGAAGGCCGGAGCGGAGGCGCTCGCGCAGACGCCCGAGATGCTGCCGGTGCTCAAGCAGGCCGGCGTCGTCGACGCCGGCGGCGCCGGGTTCGTCCTCCTCCTCGACGTCTTCCTCCACGTGGCCGCCGGCCGCCCGATCCCGGCGCCACCGACACCGAGCGGCATCGAGGGCGCGGGCGGTGCCGTTCCGGCGGCGATCACCTCCGAGGTCGACGCGGCGCACGGCGAGGGTGGCGTCGCCGACCTGCGCTACGAGGTGATGTTCTTCCTCGAAGCGCCCGACGAGACGATCCCGCGATTCAAGGACGTGTGGATGTCGGTGGGCGATTCGATCGTCGTCGTCGGCGGCGACGGCCTCTACAACTGCCACATCCACACCGACGACATCGGCGCCGCGATCGAAGCGGCGCTCGATTGCGGGCGCCCGAAGAAGATCCGCGTCACCGACCTCATGGAGCAGGTCGAGGAAGAGCGGTGGGTGCGCGAGGGCGCGGCGTCGACGACCGATGCCGACGACGGCGACGACGACGCCGAACACGATCCCGTGCCCTGCGCGGTGGTGGCGGTCGCGACAGGCGCCGGCATCCGCCGGATCTTCCGCTCGCTGGGCGTCCAGCAGATCGTCGCCGGCGGGCAGTCGATGAACCCCTCGACCGCGCAGATCCTGGAGGCCGTGGAGGCCGCACCGGCCGACCACGTCGTCGTCCTCCCGAACAACAAGAACATCATCGCCGTCGCCGAGCAGGTCGACGCCCACACGTCGAAGACGGTGCGCGTCGTCAAGACCACGAGTGTGGCCGAGGGTTTCGGGGCGCTGCTCGAGTACGACCCGCAGGACGACGCCGACGAGAACCTCGCGTCGATGACCCAGGCCGCGTCGCGCATCGTCAGCGGCGAGCTGACGCGAGCGGTCCGGGCGTCGACGAGCGACGCAGGGCCGATCGAGGAGGGCGACTTCCTCGGCATCTCCCGCGATGGCATCAAGGTCGTCGACAAGGCGCTCGACGGCGCTGCGGTCGGCCTCCTGTCGGTGATGGTCACCGACGACCACGAGATCGTCACGATCATCGAAGGCGAGGGGGCGTCCCCCGCGATCACCCGCCGCATCACCGAGTGGCTGGCCGAGAACCACCCGGACATCGCGGCCGAGGTCCACCACGGCGGCCAGCCGCTCTATCCGTACCTCTTCAGCGTCGAATGAGCGCTCGGACGTTGTCGTCGCTCAAAGACGTCGACGTCACCCGGATCAGCGGGATCGGGCCGAAGAAGGCCGAGGCGTTGCAGTTGCTCGAGCCGCCGATCGAGACGGTCTTCGATCTCGTCACCCACTACCCGCGCCGCTACCTCGACCGGACCAACCAGAAGCCCATCCGCGACCTCCAGGTGGGGGAGGAGGCGATGGTGCTGGCCAAGGTGAAGCGGGTCCAGAGCCGCCGCACCCGGCAGGGCCGGTCGCTCACCGAGGTCGACGTGTTCGACGGTGCGAGCTACCTGAAGTGCACGTTCTTCAACCAGCCGTGGAGGGCCAAGCAGCTCGCCGCGGGTACCGAAGCGGTCTTCTTCGGGAAGCTCGAGGTGTTCCGGGGGTCACGTCAGATGACGAATCCCGTCGTCGACCTCGTCGGCGACAAGACGGGTCGCATCGTGCCGATCTACCCCCAGTCGGAGAAGGCGCAGATCAACACCTGGGAGCTGGCTGACTGGATCGAGGAAGCGCTGCGTCGGTCGACGCCGATCGCCGACTCGCTCGCCGACATCTGGCGCGACCGGCTGTCGGTGATCGACCGCGACCGCGCGCTGCACCACATCCACAACCCCGAGTCGATGGCCGACAAGAACGAGGCGCGGAAGCGGCTGGCCCTCGACGAGCTGCTCCGCCTCCAGCTCACGTTGGTGATGCGCAAGCGGGCGATCGAGCGCGAGGCCAAGGGCATCCGTCACGAGGTCGAGGGTGAGCTCGTCCGGCGCTTCCACGGCCGGCTCCCGTTCCCGCTCACGGGTGCCCAGCAGCGGGCGATCCGCGAGATCGCCGACGACCTCTCCGGTCCGCATCCCATGCACCGGCTGCTCCAGGGCGACGTCGGCGCGGGCAAGACGCTCGTCGCCGTCACCGCGCTCCTGATGGCGGTGCAGGGCGGGCACCAGGGTGCCCTCATGGCCCCGACCGAGGTGCTGGCCGAGCAGCACCACCTGGGCATCCGGGCGCTCCTCGACGGCCTCGACGTACCTGACCGCGGCGACAGCCTCTTCGGGGAGCGCCCGCTGCGGGTCGAGCTCCTCACCAACCGCACGACGGCGTCGGAGCGCTCGCGTCTCCACGCGGCGCTGCAACAGGGCGAGGTCGACATCCTCATCGGCACCCACGCGCTGCTCACCGAGGCGGTGGAGTTCCACGACCTCGGCGTCATCGTCATCGACGAGCAGCACAGGTTCGGCGTCGAGCAGCGAGCCGCGCTCCGAGGCAAGGGAAGCGACCCGGACGTCCTCGTCATGACCGCCACGCCGATCCCACGCACCGCGGCGATGACCGTCTACGGCGACCTTGATGTCACCGTCCTCGACGAGTTGCCACCCGGCCGCACGCCGATCACGACGACGTGGGCGCGCGGGCCGCTCGAGGAGTCGGCGGCGTGGGATCGCGTCCGCGGCGAGGTCGAGGCCGGCCACCAGGCCTACGTCGTCTGCCCGCTCATCGAGGAGTCGGAGAAGATCGAGGCGAGATCCGCCGAAGACGAGTACGAACGCCTGGCAGCCTCCGAGCTGAAGGGGCTGCGCCTCGGCCTGCTCCACGGCCGGGTGCCGGCGAAGGAGAAGGAGGCGGTGATGACTGCCTTCCGCAACGGCGAGCTCGACGTGCTCGTCGCGACCACCGTCATCGAAGTCGGCGTCGACGTGCCGAACGCGACGGTGATGGTGATCGAGGACGCCGACCGGTTCGGGATCGCCCAGCTCCACCAGCTGCGCGGGCGAGTGGGTCGAGGCGCGGCGATCAGCTACTGCTTCCTGCTCGGCGCAGGGAACACCCCCGACGGCGAGGCCCGCCTGTCGGCGCTCGAACGCACGACCGACGGGTTCGAGCTGGCCGAGGTCGACCTCGAGCTGCGAGGCGAGGGCACCATCCTCGGCACCCGCCAGAAGGGACGCAGCGACCTCAAGCTCGCGTCGCTCCGCCGTGACAAGGAGCTCGTTCGGCTGGCGAGAGACGTGGCGTTCGAGATGATCGACGCCGACCCGTTCCTCCGGACCATGCCGCTGCTGCGGGAAGAGGTCGAGGAGCTCGTCGACGCGGAGGAACGCGAGTTCCTCTTCAAGAGCTGACATGACCCGCGACCTGGCCGCGGTGGTGCTCGCAGCGGGCTTCGGGACGCGCCTGCGGCCTCTCACGAACCTCGTCCCGAAGGCGCTCTGTCCGGTGAACAACGAGCCGCTCGCCGATCGCGCCATCGGCGCGTGCCGCACCGTCACGACGTCGATCGCCATCAACGCGCACGCGCAGGCCGACCAGATCGTCGAGCGGTACAGCGACCGCCGCGACCTCCACGTCGAGGTCGAGCGACCGGAGGCGCTCGGCACCGCGGGCGCGCTCGGCAACCTCACGTCGTGGATCGACGGTCGAGACGTGCTCGTGCACAACGCCGACGCCTGGCACGACGCGGATGTCGCAGCCACCGTCGTAGACGGGTGGGATCGGAAGACGATGCGCCTCCTCGTCGTCCCGAGGCCGCCGCAGGCGGACTTCGGCGAGCACCTGTACGCCGGTGTGTGCCTGTTGCCGTGGGACCGGGTCGAGAAGCTCAGCCCGGAGCCCACCGGGCTCTACGAGGTGCTCTGGCGGGACGCGGCGGAGGGCGAGCTCGAGCTGGTCGTGCACGACGGCGCGTGGTTCGACTGCGGCACGCCGCAGAGCTACCTCGCCGCGAACCTCCATGCGAGCGGCGGTCGCAGCGTGATCGCCCCGGACGCCGTCGTCGGTGGAGGAGCAGAGATCGTCGACAGCGTCGTGTGGCCAGGCGCGGTGGTCGCGGCCGGCGAACGGCTGCACCGCGTGATCCGAGCGCCGGGTGGGCTCACCGTCGACGCAGGCGGAGACGGAGACGCATCGTGAGCTCCATACCGCCCCAGCTGCTACGGGTGGCCGATCGCCTCCGCCGCATCGTGTGGCGGGTGTACGGCCCACGCACCATCGGGATCCGGGGGATCGTCGTCGACGAGCGCGGCCACGTTCTGCTCGTCCGCCACAGCTACGGACCCCCCACCTGGCACCTGCCGGGCGGCGGGGTGAAGCGCCGAGAGAGCCTCCTCGAGGCGCTCGGACGAGAACTGCGGGAAGAGGTCGGCGTCACGGTCACCGGACGGCCGGAGCTGCACGGCGTGTTCTCGAACATGACCGAGGGCAAGAGCGACCACATCACCGTGTTCGTCGTGCGCCAGTGGCGAGGTGCGGAGGCCGACTCGGCCGAGATCGACTCCGCTCGGTTCTTCGACCCCGCCACGCTGCCCGACGAGGTCTCGCCCGGCACGCGCCGCCGTCTCGACGAATGGCACCGGGGAGACGCCCCGGCCGGCTTCAGCTGGTAGTCCGAAGCCAGGCTACAAGCGGGGAGCGGCGCCGGCGCGTGGCCGGCGCAGGCGGCCGATGCCACCTTCGGAGGTCGGACCGTCGAGCGCTGCCTCGGCGGCCGGGCGAACTCGGCGGAACCGCCCCAGACCCATCTCCGTGGCCGGGCGTTCGGCGGACGCCATGTAGGCGGCGATCACCCCGAGGGCGATCAGCACGAGCCCGAGCTTCTTCGCGGCATCGCCGACGTCCTCGGCCGAGACCGCCGGCGAGAACGCGCGCGGCACCGACGGCGCCTGGTCTTGGGGCTCGAGCGCCGGCGACACGACGGGTGCGGGCGTGGTCACGATCGACCCGTCGAAGGTCGGGGTGAACGACGGGGACTCGAACGACGTCTCGCCGGTCGAGGGCGCCGCCGGCTCGAAGTCGAAGTCGTGGCTGAAGTCGGTCGCGGGCGAGAACTCCTCGACCGGCGCAGCGGTGGTCGTGGTGAGCGACTCCGCCGTCGGCTTCGGGAACGTGAGCGCGAACGTCGACCCGTTCGCCTCCGCCGGCAGCTCCGCCACCCGGCCCGGCACGACCACGACGTCGAGGGTGCGGCCGCTGACCAGCGGCTGCAGCGGGAACACGAGCGTGTCTCCCGTGTCGTTGATCTGCGCCTGCACCGACGACGAGCAGTCGACGAGCGGCTTCTCCTCCCACGCTCCGGGAGGTGCGGCCGGCGCGGCCCACTCGACCGCGGCGCGGCAGGCGAGGATGATCGACGTCGGGGGGACGTTCGACCCGGCCGCGGTCTTCAACGTCAGCACCGGGAGCGACTCGCCGGCGTTGAGCGAGTAGGTGAACGCGGCGATCGAGGTCGCACCAGCCGGTGTGCCCTCGACGTGGAGGTGGTCGGCCGGCACCGTCGGCGGGCCGGCCGGGACGGTGGGCAGCACCGGGTTGCCGCCCGGGAGCGGCTGGGGCGACTCCGCCGTCGGCGTCGCCGTCTTCGGCCGGTACCACCATCCGCTCTTGGTCGCCGCGGCGGCCTGTGCGGGCATGGGCACGAGCAGCAACGCCGTGCCGGCGAGAGCGAGAGCCGCACCTGCGAGGCGAAGCCGGCGACGTCGCGTGCTCACGAGTCGCTGCTCCCGGAGCCGGTCGTCGACTCCGCCCGCCGGCGCGTCCGGCGACGGGTCGTGCCGTTCGACCCAGAGCCCCCGTCGGCATCTCCGGCCGGCTTCTTCTTCGCCGCGCCGGACCGGTTGATCGTCGCGAGGTCGCCACCGAGGTACGACGACACGACCTGCGGGTCGGACGTCACCTCCTGCGGGGTGCCCTCGACGATCTGGTGCCCGAGCTCGAGCGCGTACATGCGGTCGGAGATGCTCGTGATCAACGGCATGTCGTGCTCGATCACGAGCAGGGCGCACTCCGCTTCACGCTGGATCCGCTGCAGCAGCGGCCCCAGAGCTTCGGTCTCCCGCTGCGCGATGCCGGACGAGGGCTCGTCGAGGAGCAGCACCTTCGGATCGTGCGCTATGCACATCGCCAGGTCGACGATCCGGCGGGTACCGGTCGAGAGCTCGCGGACGAACTTGTCGCGATACGCGCCGAGGTTCATCAGCTCGACGAGGTCGTGCACCGACCACGACACGTCGTCCTCCAGCTGCACCACGCCGGGCAGGCCGAGCAGGGAGGCGACCGGATCGCGCACCGTGAGGTGACGCTCGAGCGAGATGGCGATGTTCTCGGCGACGGTCAGCGACGGCACGAGACGCGCGTCCTGGAACGAGCGGCCGAGGCCGAGCCACGCGCGGCGGTCGGGCCGCAGGTTCGTGATGTCCTCGCCGTCGAGGATGATCTTTCCGTCATCGGGGATCAGGAAGCCCGAGATGAGGTCGAAGATCGTCGTCTTGCCGGCACCGTTCGGGCCGATGAGGCCGACGATCTCGTTGCGCTTCAGCGTGATCGTCGCGTCGTTCACCGCCCGGATGCCACCGAAGCGTTTGGTGACGTTGCGGACCTCGAGGATCTCGTCGCCGATCGGCAGGCGGTCGAGCACCGGTGCGTGTGCCTTGGCGGTGGCCGGCACGGAGCCCTTCTTGTCGTCGACCGACGCGGCGCCCTGGAGGAACACGGAGCGGACGATGTCGTCGCGCTCGATGAGCTCGGCCGTCGGGCCCTCGAAGCGGACCTCGCCCTTCTCGAGGAAGTACGCCCGCTCCGCGACGGTGAGAGCGACGTTGATCGACTGCTCCACGAGGATGATCGCGGTGCCGTTGTCCCGGATCTTGCGGACGATGCCGAGGAGCTGCTCGACGATCGTCGGCGCAAGGCCGAGCGAGAGCTCGTCAATCATCAGGAGCTTCGGCTTGGCGATGAACGCCATGCCCAAGGCCAGCATCTGCTGCTCGCCGCCGGAGAGGTTGCCCGCCATCTGGTCGATGCGCTCGCGGAGACGCGGGAAGATCTCGAGCACCTCTTCGGTCGCCGCCTTGAGGTACTCCGGGTCGGAGCGGTAGAGCCACCCACCGGCCCGCAGGTGCTCGGCCACGGTCAACGTCGGGAAGACCGCCTTGCCGCCCGGCACCTGGACGATGCCGAGCTTGACCGTCTGCACCGCGTCCGCGTGGGTCACGTCGCGGCCGTCGAAGAAGATCGCGCCGCCGATCGGGTCGACGGAGCCGCTGATGGCCTTGAGGAGCGTCGACTTGCCGGCGCCGTTGGTGCCGAGCAGGGCGACGATCTCACCCGGCCGCACCTCCATGTCGACGCCGAACAGCACCTGCACCTGGTCGTAGGCGACCTCGACGCCGCGGCAGGTGAGCAGGGCACGCTCGCCGGTCGACTCGAGCGCGGCCCGCAGCTCGGCCTCCGCGCTCAGCGAGTTCATCGCCTGCTGGACGTCGCGCTCCACGAACTTCGTCGCGCTGGCGTAGATGATGCCGGCGAGGGCGACGATCATCGACAGCACGGCGATGCCCCAGCGGTAGCCCTGGTTCTCGCCAATGGAGGCGACGAAGCCCGACACGATGATCGCGCCGATCCCGAACCAGAACCCGAAGAGGGCGAAGCCGAGCGAGCGCAGGCGCGGCGGTGCGACCACCGCGGTCATCGGGAGGTGGAAGGCGAGGAAGCCGGCGCTCGCCACACCCACGAGGAACACGAAGAAGATCGACAGCCAGATCACCGGAGCGATCGCGGTGAGGATCAGCGCGGCCGACGAGCAGCCGAGGGCCAGACCGCCAAGGCGCGCTAGCTGGGGGATCTTGAACTGGGCGATCGTCTTGTCGGCCAGACGACCCCAGAAGACGGTACCGATCGCGACGCCGAGCGAGTACAGGGCGGTGATGCCGCCTCGACCCCAGGGGCCCGCGTTCTCGACGCCGTAGACCTTCTCGAAGAAGAAGGCGAAGAACGACACGATCGCCAGCACCGGACCACCGAGGAAGAACGCCGCGACCCAGAAGCGCTTGAAGGTGCGGATCGCGGACAGGCGCCGGACGCCTTCCCAGAATGGGATCTTCTCGCCGGCGGCCTCGGCCTGCTTCGCGAGGCTCATGTTGATCGACGCCCCGCGCACCGGCTCTTGGAGGCGGGTGATGAACAGCACGGAGATGAACGTCGGGATCGACAGCATCATGAAGGCGATCCGCCATCCGAAGACATCGCCGAGCAGGCCGCCAAACAGGATGAGGAAGCCGCCGATCGGGTTGGCGAGCCGGTGGAAGGCGTAGATGCGCCCGTGCACCGCCGGTTCGTAGTAGTCGGCCAGGAGGCTCGCGTGGACCGGCTCGTTCATCAGCCGGCCGATGCCCGAGCCGAACCGCGCGAGGATGAGCAGCGCGAGCACGCCGCCGCCGATGAAGCCGGACAGACCCGTGAGGATCGTCATCGTCCCCCAGATCGCCGCAGCCGCCGCGACGAGCCGGGTTCGGGTGTAGCGGTCGGCGAGCACGCCGACCGGCACGATCAGCATGATCAGCAGGGCGCCTGGCACCGTCGTGATCCGGGTGAAGGTGGCGTCGGAGATGCCGAAGGTGTCTCGGATCGGCGGCGCGAGGACGCCGAACGCCACCTGGTCGAACTCGTCGACGAGGTTCAGGACGAATAGGAGGAGAAGCGGCGCGGTGGTCGCGCCGCCGGTGATCTCCTGCAACCGCTTCTGGAGAGCGTTCATCGGGTCGAAGCCTCCAGCTGGAAGTGCTCGTGCTCACGCACGGCGCTCATCGGAACGGCGGCGTCGCACGCGGGGCAACGCACCAACGGCTCGTCGTCGAGGTGCTCGATGCCGACCTCGATCTTGTGCTCCGCCTGCTCGATCACGTCGTCGGGCTGGTCGTCCTTGGTCACCAGCGAGTCGGCAACGAGGCTCGGCACGTGGATCGAGTTCCGCTTCGCGATCCACCGGAGGAACGAGTCACGGGCACGGAAGCCGACCTCGGAGAGACCGCCGGGCACGAAGTTCAGCAGCAGCAGGAGACCGAGGCTCGACGTCAGCAGCCGGACAACCTGGTCGCCGTCGAGCAGGAACGGGATGCCCTCGATCACCAATGCACCTGCCACAGCACCGGGAAGCGACGTCAGCCCCCCGATCACCGCGATCGTGAAGACGCTGATCGAGCGCTCGGCCGTGAACGCCTGCGCATCGACGCTCTGCAGGTAGAAGGCGAAGAGCCCGCCCGCGAGCGCCGCGATGAAGCCCGACACCGCGAAGGCCGCGAGCTTCGTCGCCGCAAGGTTGACGCCGTAGGCCTGCACGCCGCGCCCGTTGTCGCGTACGCCGATGAGCACGCGGCCCATGCGGTTCTTGCGCAGGTTGCGGGCGAGGTAGATCGACAGCAGCAGCACGGTCAGGCAGACGAAGTAGTAGCGGACGTCGGACGTCGTGCTGAAGAATCCGTAGAGCTTCGGTCGGTTGACGAAGTCGCCGTTGTGGGGGAGGAGGTCGGCGATCTGCCCGCCCTCACCGAAATACGACGGGTTGAGGAAGAAGTACTGCACCGTGAACGCAAAGGCGAGCGTCGTCACCGCGAGGAACGGTCCCTGGATCCGCAACGCCGGGAGCCCGATGAGCACCGCGGCCAGCGCGCCGGCCAGACCCGCCAGCACCAGGCAGACGAAGAAGTCAACGTCTCGCACACCGAGGCCTCCGGCGACCGCAGCGCCGAGGCCGGCGAACCCGAACTGGCCGAGCGAGATCTGCCCGGCCCAGCCGGTGAGGATCACGAGTGACACGCCGACGATCGCCGTGATGATCACGATCGTGAAACGGCCCGCGTACTTCTCGTCGAGGATCAGCGGGAGCACCACGGCGACGAAGACGGCGAGGCCCGCGAGCACGCCCTTCGCTGCGATGACCTCGCTGGTGCTGCGCAGTTCGAGCGGGATCGGGCGGTACTCCTTGGCGGCCTGCCACGTCGCGACACCGGCGTCGAGGGCGCGAGCCATTCGGCCCCGCTGGGCCAGCAGCGCGACCAGGATCACCACGAGCATCGTGGCGATGGCGAGGCTGGAGCGGCGGGTGCCGAACAACGCCGACTGGTCGACGATGCCGATCCCCATGCCGGCGATCACGCACATCGGGAGGCTCTCCATGCGGGCGATCACCGCTGCCGCGAGGCCGTAGAGCAGCACCGACGGGCCGATCGACGATCCGAGCGTCAGCCCGCTGACCGGCGCCCGCAGGAACACCGCGAGGGCCGACATCACCGCAGCGATCACCCACACGACCGTCGAAACGCGGGTGATCGGGATGCCGAGCAGCGACGCACGTTCGCCGTTCTCCGCCGATGCCCGCACGGCGATGCCCATGTCGGTGAAGCGGAAGAACGCACCGAGCGCGATGCAGATGAGGATCGTCACGACGGCAGCCATGACGAAGTCGCCGCTGAAGCGGAGGGGGCCGATGTAGGTGCCGAAGCGCGTCCACGGCGTCGTGAACTGGTCGCTCGACACCAGGTCGCCCTTGATCCACTTCTGGACCTGCACCTCGATCACGATCAGGAAGATCGACACACCGATCGTCGCGACGGTGACGATGAGGCGAGGCGCGGCGCGGAACCGCCGGAGGAACACATCGACCGCGGCGCCGAGGATCATCGCGCCGATGATCACGATCGGGAGGACGAGGAAGTAGTTGACGTCCTTCCGGAGGTTGAGCAGCAGAGCGGTCACTGCGGGAACCGAGCCCAGCTGGGCCTGAGCGAAGTTGATGATCCGGTTCGCCCGGAACACCAGGATCAGGCCCATGCCGAGCAACGCATAGAGCATCCCGACGGATGCCCCGTTCAAGAAGATGGCGCGCGGGATCGGCGACTGCTGGAAGCCGATGTCGAGGCCTAGCAGGCGCAGCTGTCCGAACACGAGTTGCACCAGGATCTCGATGAAGAAGACGTAGGCGACGACGAGCTTGAGTGGCAGCCCGAGGACGCGGTGGCCGAACGCCTTCGAGAGCGCGTCTCGCAGCCCCCGCACCGCGGGCGACTCCGTGATGGTGGCGGTCATGGCGCTATTGCGGCTTCGGAGCGACCGTGAACGAACCGTCGAGCTCGCCACCGGCGTAGCGGCGGCCCTTGTTCAGCGAGACGTACGCGCCCGCTCTGCCGTCGATCGTCGACGTCGCCGCAGCGTCCCAGTACGCCTCGCGGAAGTCGGAGATGGCGTTGTAGTCGCCCTGTCCGAACTTGATGAGGTAGACGTCGGCCTTGCCGCCGGTCTCGCCCCAGCCGCCCCGCTTGTAGTTCCGGCCGACGAGCGCCGCCTCGATCGTGCCCGGGTTCAGGTTGGGCCCGGCGACGTTGATCATCGAGGCGACGAGGCTCATGTAGCCGCTCAGGAGGTTGCACGCCGCGCACGGCTGACCCGAGTTGCCAGCGGCCCGCCAGATACGCGTCGCGTCCGACTGGTCGAACGGAACGGGTTCGGCGAGCTGGCTCGGGCCGAACGCGTGGGCCCACTGTGCCGGGTCGTAGAGGCGGCCCAGCACGTCGTAGTCGAGCAGGCCCATGCCGGCGAGCATGTGCTCTGGGTAGTAGTTGTTCTGGGTCATGCCCTGCGTCAAGAAGACGGGCGCGATCGGGTCGCACATGCAGGTGACCGTCGTGATCTTCTTCTCGATCAGGCCGGCGACGGTGGCCCGGGTCTGCTCCGTCGCCCGGTTGATGTCGGACTGGTAGGTGAAGATCGGGGTCTCGACGCCGCTGCACTCCGTCACCAGCTTCGACACCTGCTGAGCCGCCGGAACGATCGTGCCGGTGCCGTCGTCAGGAACGACGATGGCCAGCTTGCGGATGGTGCTGCGGCCACCAATCGTCGGATGGATGACCTGCCCCGCGTTCGAGGCGGGCTTCTTCGCCATCTTCTTGCAGTAGTACTCGGCCATCCAGTCTGCGGTCTCATTCGCCGACGGGAAGATGTCCCACCGGAACGGGCGGCGTCCGGCGTAGAACTGCTGGATGTTCCACTGGACGCCCACAGACAGGATGCCGTTCTGGGCGAACACGTCGGCTGCGGCAGAGCCGCCGCCGGCCACGTGCACGAACATCGGCTTCTTCTTCGCGACCTCGGCCGCGGCTTGGCGGGCTTTGGCGGGGTCGGGCGGCGAGGTGGGGCAGTCACCGCGGATCCGCTCCCACTTGAACGTCCGCCCGTAGGTCTCGTAGTGCTTGTTGATGACCTTGGCCCAGGCGTCGAGCATGGCGTCGGTCTCGGCGTCCGAGGCCGCCAGACCCTGGGACGCGAGGATGGCGTCGACCTGCTCGTTCGACTGGCACTGGAACATCACGAAGCTGATGGAGTCCTTCGTGACGCCCGGGTAGGTGGCACCGCCGTTGTCGGCTCCGGCCGGCCACTTCGGCACGCACGGAGGCGCGTTGTAGATGATGTCGTGCTGGCGGTCGCCCTTGCAGTGGCTGCGGTCGCCGCCAGCCGTAGTGGTCTGTCCACCTGACGGCGACGTCGACCCGCCCGTTCTGGACGTGCCGGTCGCGCCGCCGGTCGCCGTGGCGCCGGTGCCCCCGGTGCCGCCCGTGGTCGCGCCGCCGCCCGAGACCGTACCGCCGGAGGTGTCAACGGC